>RFGF01000004.1 GCA_003695915.1 Nitrospirota bacterium | reverse complement strand
TCGGGGCGCCCGAGAAACAGCCCGGCCATGAAACTCGTGCCGGTCAGCCGTTCACGCGCTTGTTCGATATGCTCGAGCCCTTTGAAGAGTTCCGCCATGTGACCCATGCCACGATCACGGCCAATAATGGCCCAGTGCCTTGACGTAGCCGAAGACGATGTCGCGCCGGGCCACGATCCCCACCAAGGTTCGGCCCTTGACGACGGGAACCCGAATCAAATGCTGGTCTTGCAGCAGCTTGATGAGATCCAACACGGGCATCTCTTCCGTCACCGTCACGACCGATTGCGTCATCATGTCTTCAGCCGTGACTTTTTCCAAGTCTTTGTCCTGATTCATGACGTTCAGCAAATCGAACTCCGTGACTATGCCGAGCAGGGTCCGATGTTCGTCCACGACCGGCACACTTCCGAAATTGCCTTCCGTGAGAATCTGCGCCACGCTCAGCGCCGATGTTTGGGGGCTGCACGTGACGACATTGTCTTCCATCAATTGATGAACGGTTAAGGTTTTGGGGTCGCACGCACGAAGCATGAATTCCGTCCGTCTCATGATACACCTCCTTTCTCCGATGGCGCTCGGAGCGTATGAGCATAAAAGATAAATTTGAGATCCCCTCATTAACTATCGTGCCTCTTGTATTCTTTGGTGTCTCCCGCGAACGAATGATCTCGTCGAAGTTCAATGGTTATGTCCGGCGTGAGCCCTTTCCCATGCGGGCAAGTTTCCTGAGACCATTCAAGGCGGCTTGCCGATAACACTCCGCCAAGGTCGGATAGTTGAACACGGCTTCGGCCAAATCGGTCAGTGTTCCCCCGAGGGCCATGACGATTTGTCCGATATGGATGACTTCCGCAGCCGCACTGCCGACGGCATGAACGCCGAGAATTCGCTCCGAATCCGGATCGAAAATCAGCTTCAACAGGCCGTGGTTGTTCTCGAGAATCTGGCCCATTTTCGTGTCATAAAATCGAGCTCGGCCTACTTGGTACGATCGGCCGTCTCGCTGCAACGTTTCCTCAATTGCGCCTACCATGCCCACTTCGGGAATTGTGTACAAGGCATAAGGAATGAGCGGATTCGGGTGTGGGATCTCTTGGCCGAGTATCCGTCGTATCGCACAACGAGCTTGCCACATGGAGGTGCTGGCCAGAGCCGGATGGCCTACGACGTCGCCGACCGCATAAATATGCGGCATAGATGTTTGGAACAGGCCATCATGTTTGATAAAGCCGTCCTCAGTTACTTCCACACCGGCCTGGGTCAATTTTAATGACCCCGTGTTGCCCTGTCGTCCAATGCACACTAACACGACCTGCCCAGCTATCGACTCTCCATTGACCAGATGCACGCAGCGGGTGCCTGCGCCATGCGAGGTGATGGTGTGAACATGATGCCCCAACCGCAACTGCACCTGGAGTTCCTGCAGGGATTCGAGGAGCATTTCCATGATTTCTCGATCCACGAAGGGCAATAACGTGTCATGCCGATCGATGAGGGTCGTCGGCACGCCGAGAAGTCCGAACATATTGGCGTACTCGAATCCGATGACCCCTCCTCCCACCACAACCATCGATTCCGGCGCTTCAGGGAGAGAGACCACCTCATCGGAATCCAGAATCGTGCGACCATCATAAGGGACATCCGGAAGGCGCGCCGGTCTCGAACCCGTCGCAATTACGAAACATGGTGCGGTGAGATACTGTGTATCGAAGTCGGATGTGACGATGATCGTATGCGGATCGACGAAGGTGGCCTGCCCATAGATCAGGGTCACTCCATTTCGTCCGAGTTTCCAGCTCGTAGCCTGGCTTTCCAACGCTGTTACCCGCTCAATCTGGGCCAGGAGTGCTGCAAAATCAAAGGCCTTGGATCGTTCACGCGAGGATCGGTTACTGACAGCTGCGACGTGATTCAAAATGGCTTGCCGCAGCAGTGTATTGGCGATCGTGCCCTTGTGAATGGTGAATCCGCCGAGATGTTCTTTACGCTCGATGGCGGCGACGCGTTTTCCGGCATAAGCGGCTTCGAGCGCGGCTGTCGTGCCGCCCGGCCCGGTGCCGATGACGATGACGTCGTAGCGAGAGTCGGGGTCCATAGCAAGTCCATGCCGAATAACAGCTGTTTATTATTATTACAAAATCGCAGAAGCATAGTAAGAGAAGAGGGAGGACTATCGAACATTTTCCTGATCCCGTATCGGGCGAGACCGTTAGCATGGTATGCTCGTGATGCAGCTTCGCTCGCTGGTCCGTGCAGCGGTTCGAGTAGAAACGATTCGCTGATCGTATGCTTATGCAAGGTTGTCCGTCGCGGAATGACGATGCCAGCCTTATGGTGTGTGGCAATTGCAACAAGGGCTACCGCTGGTGCATGGGCTCACGCAACCATGGCCATGGCGAGCAATAATGATCCTTCTCTCGCTGCGGCGCTGTCCGCACATTTGCATGGGGAAAGGATGGGTACATTTCCTGATAAGACGCCATGGCTGCGCGATACGGTTCGTCGTTCATGTCAGCGCATGATGCTCGGGGCTATCCTGTTCGCATTGCTGCTGTCCGCCTGCGACACGCTCTCCGTTCAGCCGCGTTTGCCGGTTTACTTAGGCGAGGAGTTTGCGACATCGTCTCATCCGGATCCAGCGATTCCTGGCGAGCCTGATGGGCCCACGAGGGTTGCGATTACCATCGTGTCGGACGAGTCAGCTCGAGGCGCCGCTCCTCGAATTTCGGCGGGCATGGTGTCTCTGATGGAGAATCGCATTGTCAAGGACTGCGAAGCGGACTTGGGGGTCACAGTAGCCGATCGGCTATCGATGTCTGGTCTCAATCCACAGCAAGAGGCATTGGGCTTGTTGGCGCGGATTCGGGAACAGGGTATTCCCTATTGGCTGCTGATCATCTTTTCCAGCGCGGAGGTTGAATCTCCCACGTCGTTGGGCGAAGAAACGATGATGACCCAGATGCCCGGAACCGCTATTGAAAATTTTGCCCTGGTCGAAGTCGCCCTTGTGGACACGGAAACGAGGCAGATTGTCGCTCAGGCTGTTGGGCGGGGATCCGAGAGCATGGAACTCCTCACCGTACCCATTGGCGACCAGACGTATTCGCAAGAAGAAACTCGGGAGATCCTGCGAGCCAATGCCGGGATGAAGGCGTGGAAGCAGGCCTTCCGTCGGTTGAAAGAAGCCTGGAAGTCACGCTATTCGGAAACCCGGCGCTAGAATCGGTGATCTAGGGCCATCGTCCTTTGATGCTCGTCACGGGAAGGATTGGGGAATCGTTATTTCCAACAATTTCTCTGAAGGATACTCTATGACGCTACGCCTCATCGCGTTTTGTATGGTAGGGCTCGGATCGATGGCCAGCATAATCGCCTGTGCCGGTCCCGAGGTGTTCTCGCGACCGGTGTACGAGGACCCGACGATCGTCGTTCGCCTCGATAGTCCGTTATTTCGCACACCGTTGTCCACAGTCGATCACCCGGCTACGCCTTTCACGCTCTCCGCAGAGGATCTGCATACCGTTCTTCAATCCATTCGCATCAAGCGGGAAATCGACCTCTTGAGCTATTACATTCTGCGCAAGGAAGCGACGCCCGAACCCGCGTTCACCGAGGATGAACTGACCCTGCTCGTGCCGCATGTGCACGCGGCGCTTGCCAAGGCCCGACCTGGCGAAACGGCGGTGTTCGTGCTCACACGGCTCGACGAAAACGGGATTCCGCGCGTGACTTCGGGAGGGGTGTTTCAGCTCGGCGATCAGTTGGGAGTGGTCCTCGCCAATGTTCATACCCCGGCCACGTCCGAGGCCAAACAAGCCAAAATCCATGAGCATCCGCTCCGCCCGCTCAATGAACCGACGTTTGTTCATCTGGTAGCCGGTCCCTATCAGACGATCGTCCGGACCGATCAGGAACGGTTTTCGCTCCCCGAGCCGACGCCCGTCCCTGTCCTGATGGTCAATGTTTCCGCGCTCATCACAAAGCAGAGTCGTTCACCCGAGGTCAGACCGGCTCCGACTTCCGATGTGCTGGACAGTGGGCCTGCCTCCGAGCGAGCGCCGTCGCCGGCCGAAAAGCTTCGTCAGCTCAAACGTTGGCACGACGAGGGCCTGATCACGGACGAGGAATACGCGAAGAAAAAACAGGAACTGCTCGATGCATTCTAGCGAGGGCCAGAGGCGCGATCGCGGCTAGCGCTGGAAAAGGAGCGATGAACGACAGACACCTTCACCTTGCCCCTGACTCAGGGGCAGGTGAGCATCTGCCAGAAAAAGGGAGCGATGAAGGTAGGGCGCCTTCACCGCTCCGGATCATGATATTACAAGCCGATCTGGAATCCCAATAGATAGCGCTCTTCACTGTTCGTGGCGATGCCGTTGTCGGGCAGCGCAAAGACGCCGGTCCCTTCTCCGCTCACTTTATCGTATTCGGCGACTAGCCGTAAGTTCGGATAGAGATAGTAGGACGCATTGATCGACACCTGCGTGCCGTTGGCGGTGGAGGGATTGTTGGGACCGCCGGGCACCGGTGACGTATCTTGCAGTTCGAAGCGGCCATCGAGAAAGAGCTGATTCGGCAGCAGCTCCACGATCCCTTCGATGAGATAATTCCGGCGTTGTTGTCCATCCACGCCGCCGATATCCCAATTATGAAAATACCCCAGGAGCAGCTCGATGGGCGCATAGTAGAGGTCCAACGTCACGTCGAGCTGCTGGCGGTTTCGTCCATCGATGATCGGCGAAGGATTATCCGAATTGGATTTGGTGTTGATGTACCGAAGTCCGAGAATCTGATCGGCAATCGTATACGTGACCCAGGCATAATAGCCTTGCAACCGATTCTCGAGATTGACCGCATTGTTATTCGGTGGTGAGGCGCTCGAGGGATTTCGCTCATCGTTGACGATGCCGCCGGCGAAACGCAATCGCTGCCATGTTCCGTTGATTTCCACGCCGGTGACCTTGAATGTAAGAGGCGAGAGATATTTTTGAAAGGTCAATCGGCGGAATTGAGACAGATAATAGTATTCGTTCAGCATGATCCCTCCCCGGATGTTCAAGAGGCTGGCCGGGAGGAGATCGCTGAACTGAATCCAGGCCTGGTTCGCGGTGAACTCCTCGCCGTCGGCCACTTCCTGTTCGAATTCCACAAAATAGCCGACCTTCGGGGCCACCGTTCCTGCCAGCATGAGCTCCACTTCCTCGAGTTCGAACTTACTTCGAGAATGGTTGCGGGCGCCCGTCACCGGATTATCTTGGTGACTTACGCGCAGCCGTGCCAGGGCCAGACCAGAAATCGGCAAAGCCTTTTGATCCCAAATGAAGGTCCCGTCTTCGCCGGGCAACCGAAAGCCTCGCTGCTTGAAGTCCATGCCGAAGGGATTCAGCCGGGGGAAGGCCGAATGGCATTCATGGCACGGCAATCCGTGCAGTCGAGAAAACGAAGGGACCGCGGAGGCGTCACGAGTGGCGACCAGGACCGTTAGTCCCGCGATCATCAAGACCGATACGCAAGAGAACACACGATGGAAATTCATGTCACACCTCCTCTTGTGAAATCATCTTGTGAAATCATCCAACCCGTTTATCGCTTAGCCAATGACCGGATATAAGCCAGCACTTGCCAGCGTTGCTCTTCGGTGAGATATTGCTTCCAGCCCCTCATTTTACTTCGGGGCACGCCTTCGGAAATGCGCCAAAACCATAAATCGTCAGGTTCTTCTGCTTCTGCGGGATCGGAAAAATCCGGTGCGCCTCGACCCTTGCGTGTGGGTTTGCCATCGACGCCGTGACAATCCACACATTTCACTTTGGGATTCGCCTGCCCCTCGTAGATGGCCTTTCCGGCCGCCAATATTTGCGGGTCAGAAACCCATCCTTCTGGCAGCGTCTTCCCTGCATATTCCGGTGGGACCGTGACCGGCGCTTCTTCCTCTTGCGGCGTGCTTTCGAAGAAGCCGAATAACGCCAAGCTCGTGAGCGGGGCGGCCAACACGATGAGGACGAACACGGAACCGATGAGGGACCATCGACGATACGCACCCCTTTTACGAGCGTGCTGTGGCTTCCACGGACTAGTCAGCATTGTCGAGCCTCCTTGGTTAGTGTTTGCGCAGACTCAGCATATAATTCGTCAGGTCGTTCAGTTCCTCGTCGCTGAGATTGTAGGCCGGCATGATGCTCCCCGGCACGACGGCTTGCGGATCTTTGAAATGGCGGATCAGCCAGTCCCGGTCTCGTTTGTCCCCGACGTAAGAAAGATCGGGGCCGACCAGTCCTCCTTGTCCGTGAATCCGGTGACAGGCCGCACAATCCAGTTCTTGATACAACGCTTTGCCACGCAACACCGAAGGATCCATGCGCGGCATGGTCGCCACTTCGTAAAGCGAGAGTCCCAAAAACGTAAAGACCAAGGTCAAGAAGCCGGCCCCTGCGGCCAGGACCGCCCGCCGCGATGCCGGATGGCGCTCTTTCCGCCGATCAATCCAAGGTAACAACAGCAAGGCGAGGAAAAAGAGAATGGGCAACACGACGGTGCCGACGATTTCCCAGGGGCCTTCGAGGTATTTCAATAATTGATAGTAAAACAAGAAATACCATTCGGGGATCGGCGTAAAACTCGTGTCAGAAGGATTAGCCGGATCGGCCAGCGGGGCCGGCATCGTGATGGCCAAGATGGCCACGATGAGAAACGCGTTTCCGATCGCGACCGCATCCATATAGACCTGTCGCGGCCAGAACGGTTCGGAAAAGCGAGACGCCTGAGCTTCGTCCCATGGCCCAGCGGGTCCCACGCGCCGGAGGATGAACAGGTGCAGCGCGATGAGGACCATTGTGATCCACGGAAGAAATAACGTGTGCAAGGCAAAAAACCGGGAAAGGGTCATCTGGCCGAGGTATTGGCCCCCGCGAATGATGCGGACCAACGCATCGCCGATCAGCGGAATCGTGCCCACCATATTGATGCCCACTTGGGTCGCCCAATAGGCCCGTTGATCCCAAGGGAGCAAATAGCCGCTGAACCCGAAGGCCAGCGTCAGGATGAACAAGATCACACCGACCACCCACATGAGCTCCCGTGGCCGCTTGTACGCCCCGTACAGGAACACCTGGAGCATGTGCAAGCCGATGCTCACCATCATGCCGCTGGCGCCCCAATGGTGCAGGCCGCGCAGATACGACCCGAACGGCACGTCGTCCATGATAAAGCGGATGCTTTCGTAGGCATGATCGGTGGTCGGGGAGTAATAGATGGCCAGAAACATGCCGGTGATCAATTGGAGGAGAAAGAAAAACAGCGTGACGCTGCCGAAGACGTAGATCCAGCTCGCGCCGCCGGGAATCGGCTCTTCGAGGAGCGCAATCTTCAGGGATTCCAGCTTGAGTCGTTCGTCAAGCCAACGGTACAGGTGTCCGGCCACGCGCAGGTGCTCCTTGATGTTTGATCGAGATCATCGAAACGTATGCTCCGCCATGATGGTTCGAGACCCGGCCTCGCGAGGCTCAAAACAAGGGCGGGGGAACCGTTTTGCCGAAAGGCGATGTTGGGGAAGCTTTCACGCCTTGTCCCTTGATTCGCCATTCCCCGCGTTCGTAAACCAGATAATGCGTATTGCCGAGCCAACTGGCCAAATTCACGCGCCGATGCGTGACGCTGTCCGTGGCCCACAGCGACCCGGTGCAGACGATTTCGGCGGTCGGAGGCTTCCCCGGTTTGACCACGACCTTCGAAAAGGCATGCAGCGAGGTGATGCGATCGTATTTTTGAAAAAAGTCTTTCCAGATTTTTCGCATATCGTCTTTGGTGTAAGTTTGATAGCGATAATCTATGGAATACAGCTGCATGAGGGTCTCGAGATCTTCGTTTTCCATGGCTTCTTCTGCGCGGTTGAAGGCCTCTTCGATTTGGCGGAGTGTCAATTCGTCTGCCTGGATGACGGCGCCGGTGCTAATCCGCAGTTTTGCCAATGCCCATGATCCCGGGGCGCTCAATCCGATGAGGAGGCTGACCAGTACGCCAAGATATATGCTTCTCGTGTGCATCGCTCCCTCTCTGGTCTTAGGTTATCGTTAAAGTTCGATTTTCTTCGCAGCTCCCGCCTTGAACTCTTTGTATTGCACGAACAAGCGTCCACGTTCGAGTTTGAACGGCAACGTATCCAAAGGTCTGGGGGCCGGTCCGGCGACGACGGTCCCATCGAGCAAAAACACGCTGTTGTGACACGGACACACGAACCGCCGCTCTCCTTCCATCCACCGATAGCCACAGCCGAGATGCGGGCAGATGGGTGAATAGACCGTGACCGTTCCGGCTTCGTCTTTGACGACCCAGACGGTTTTCTTGGTCGTCGTTTTCTTCCATCCGTCGGCAACGGTGAGGACGATCTCCCGTTCTTGCGGGATGCCGATGGGCAACGTAGACACAGGTCCGGCGTCTGCCCAGCCGAGCTCCCGACGCCGTAACGCCGGCAAAATTGTATATCCCACAACCGGAACGCCCACCATGACCCCGATCAGGGCGGCGATCCCCGCCGTCACGCGAACGAGAAACGTTCGGCGTGGCGGTGACTCATCAGGTGATTCAGCGGATGAAGGCTTCGAATGCTCCATGATCCATTCTGTAGCTCATGTGTCGATGTGGCACGCGAGCACATGTTTCTATCTCATCGCAAGAAATGTTCCATCTATTTCTCAAAAAGTTTGAGTTTTGAATCGAGCTTTTTGTGTAATAATCACGAGCGAGAGTAATTCAAGGCGTGAAAAAAAAAGAAGGGGCAAGAAAGGACAGATTCTATATGTAAGCCTGTAGCAAAATTCCGCGCTGTGCCAGGAAATGACCGGGAAATCCGAAGATGTGAGATGGATGTCAGATGAAGGAGTCGGCCATCTCGCGAGCAATAGCGGCCGATACGTCACTTTCCAATGCGGCGGTTCGGAGCTTGCGAAGAAATTCCGTCTCTTGATGGCCTGTGAGGAGCAGGGAATCGGTCGAGCGAGTCATGGCCACATAGAGCAATTTGGCTTCCGTGACGAGGTCCTCTTCTTTTGACGGAACATACCCCAGCCCGGCGACGACGACAACGGGGAATTCCAATCCTTTGCTGCTGTGCATGGTCAACAACTTGACGCTCTCTCGCGAGGGGCGAAACGATATTTTGTCTTGTGCACGCCTGAGCCAGTCGCAGGGAATGCCGACGCGTTTTAGCGATTGCTGCAATTTCTTGCCGATCCAATCATACCGATAGATGACGCTCATGTCTGCCCAGGCCAGGCCTTGTTCATGGTGGAGGCGGCAGAGTGTTTCGGCAATTGCCCGTGCTTCCTCATCGAACGAGGCAAACAGTTTGATGTCCGGTGGCGGGCCGCGCCGACCGACTGATTGGGGTTTCATAATAGGAATTTCTTCGTCATCCAGGTCATGAAGAAAGAGATAGTCGTTCAGGAAGCGGGAACTCACAGTCAGAATCTCATCTGTATTGCGATAATTCCATTTCAGAATGGTGGTCCTCCCCCGCGCGTGAATGCCCACGCTGGATAGCGTGAACCCGAGAGGTCTGCGTGTACGATAGATTGACTGTGCGTCATCGTACAGCAGCAAAAGAGAATGGGTTTCCGGATTGAGCATCCTTAGGGCGAGCCGCAGCCAGTCCGGCTCGAAATCGTGTCCTTCATCGATCAGCACCGCACCGTATTGTGCCTGAGGGATTATGCCTGCCTCGACCGCGTCTCTCACTGTGTCGACCAGCAGATCATAGGATCGATCTCCAAAGGGACAGGTGAGGCGATGGGTCCGGAGTTGCTCGCGACACCAACCATGGAAGTGGTGGACATGAATGGCCGTTCTGAGTCGATACGTGCTGGCCATGCTCGTGAGCTTTTCTCGCAGCCATGCGGCGAGTGTGATGTTGTAACACAGGACCAAAATCGGTTGGTCGAGGAGCTGGGCGAGATACAGGCAACGGTATATGAGGATCAGCGTTTTGCCCGAACCGGCCACCCCGTGAATGACCCGATGTCCGTCTCCCAGGCTGCGAGCCAATTGTTCCTGTTGGATGTCCAAGATCTTGACGATATCCGGCTCTTGAGGCTCTTGCAGGAACAGCGGGAGTTGCTCTGGCTCGATCCGGATTTCCGGAAAGACATGGTAACGGATTCGATCGATCTGTTCTCGCGTCAGCCGCCGAGCAGGCTTGGCCTCGAACATACGCCGTAGCCGTTGCTGAAAGGACTCGGGGTCGATGCGCTCGGTCATCTCATCTCGACAGATCGTGAGCTGCGGCGGGAAAACACGTTCCAACTCAAGGGCGTGGAAGTCCTTGCGAGTGATATGGCTCAACACGAGGCCGTATGCGTAAGAGAAGAGGAGA
The DNA here is from genome assembly GCA_003695915.1 of Nitrospirota bacterium. Lineage (GTDB taxonomy): Bacteria > Nitrospirota > Nitrospiria > Nitrospirales > UBA8639 > J017. The sequence continues at coordinate 1,060 of RFGF01000004.1, read as the reverse complement.
CGACCCTGATACAATCCAGAATGATGGACCAGGAGGGGGTCGCCTTCCAGTTGTTGCGCAAGACGATGGGTGCACTGGCGGACTTGTTCGAACGGATTGCGTACGGTTTTCAACCCGGTTGCTGTTTGGATCGTGGCTGAGGCCTTGTCGATGCTGTGAATGGTGGTCGGCCGCCAATCTTTGACTTCCAAGAACAATAACCCGTGTTGAGGATGGAGAAGGATGAAATCGGAATACCGGACCCGTATCCCCACCGGCAGGTCATACCAACATATCCACTCGTCTGGAAGATGCGTGTCGATGCGCTGGGCGAACCTCTTCTCACCGGCCTGCATGCGAGAGCGGCAACTACTGAATGCTGGGATGAGCGTGGCCATGGAGATCGCGTAGGGAAGATGAAGTGATTCAGCCTTTCCGCTTGCTCAGTGTAGCCAGAAGATGGCGCAGCCTGAGGCTTGAAGGAGCCTCTCTATCAATGCGTGGTCGTCATTGCAGGACGGCGTATGGTTTCTTCGTCAGAAAGGCCCAGAATCTTGATCGTGTCGAGCATTCAGAAAGGGGATGGCTATGGAAGACCTCCATGAATCGGCAGCCGTGCTTGCGGCTAGAGTGTTCTCGTGTGGAGAATCAGTATGGGGAATTGGAGCGAAGAGAGGCGGCTTCTTTTTAATTCGAGAACATCATCGGTTTGGAGAGCGAAGTTTGGGTTGAGCGTTGGTGTTTTGGCACACTCCACCCGAACGGGTCTGCCGTATGTGAAACACGATGGAAGGCCTGTAGAAAGAGATGCGAGAGAAGGCAGGGCGATCAACGCTTGGAAGGGGAATCCTCCGGGCAGAGGAGGATTCCGCCCGTTAAGTTTCGCACCTTGGAAAATCCATATTGCAACAAAATGCGTGCGGCGATGTAGCCGCGCAATCCGGATTTGCAGTACACCACGGTCTCCTGGTGCGGATCCAGCTCGTGAAGATGCTCGCGAAGATCGTCGATGGGAATGAGTTTCGCGCCGGGCAGATGACGGTCGTCGTATTCGTGCGGAGTCCGGACATCGAGGAGTTGG
>RFGF01000070.1 GCA_003695915.1 Nitrospirota bacterium | reverse complement strand
TTTCTAAAGTCCGAACGTGAATGTTCTCGAAATTCCACCTCATCCTCCTCGTGGAGCTCTCGAGGACACAGTCGAAAACTTGACCGGTAATGCGAACGAACAGTAATCTCGACCGAGATGCGAGAAGCTCCTGAGATCGACAAGGCCTCGTCTTTCCGGCCATTGGCTGTCGTTACCGGCGCTTCCCGAGGCATCGGCGCTGAATATGCTCGAGCATTGGCGGAACGCGGATACAACCTTCTCTTGGTAGCTCGCGACCAAGCACGACTCGAAACGGTGGCCACAACTTTGTCAGCTCAATATGCGGTAGATATCGAACTGGAATTGCTCGATCTTTCACAGCCAGGTGCTGCGCAACGACTGTATAGCGCTGCTTCTGCCCGAGCGCCGCATACCCGTCTCCTTATCAACAATGCAGGATTTGGTCTCTATGGACCGTTCGTGACGCATCCATTGAGCAAGGTTCAGGAGATGCTGAGGTTGCATATCAATACGGTGGTGGAATCTATTCGTCTCTTCCTCCCCTCCATGGTTGAAGCGAGGACCGGCGCTATTATCAATGTTGCATCTGTCGCAGGCTTTTTCTCCCTTCCTTATATGGCGGAGTATGCTGCAACCAAAACTTTTTTAATAACCTTCTCTGAAGCTTTGGCCGAAGAAGTGCGTCCCTTTGGAGTCCACATTCAAGCATGTTGCCCCGGATACACGGCCACCGATTTTCACCGGACTGCCGGTGTTTCTTGCTCTTATCCATTGCCGGCCCAATGCGTTCAGCACGTCGTCGCAGCATCGCTTCGTGCGCTCCATACCAGCCGCGTCTGTGTGCCCGTGGGCTGGCAGGGTCGAATTTTGCGTCTCGTGAGCCGCCTTATGCCCTCGTCACTGGTCAGTCGAATGAGCCATATTGTCACTCGCAGAAGGTTAGCAGAAGCCTCACGATGAGATCGCCGTCGCTGACGATTCAAGAGAAACACCTCTTTTGTGCATCAAGGGCTTTATCGCTCTGGTCGCAGATCCGGCTTTGCCTCATCGTCTTCTTGCTGACTTTCGTCGGATGCGCTGCCCCACAACCCGTCCTCTACCCAAACGATCATCTCAAACGAGTTGGTGAATCACAAGCGGAACGGGACATTGCTGAATGTCGCGCACTTGCGGAGCGATACACGTCCTCGCATACCGTTGAACGGATTGCCGGGCATACGGCTATCGGCGCGGCAACAGGTGCTGCAACGGGAGCCGTAGGCGGAGCAGTCAGCGGAGGGTCTGCAGGAACCGGGGCTGCAGTTGGGGGTGCAACAGGAGCAACCTATGGATTTCTGAGAGGACTCTTTTCATCGACCAAGCCAAGTCCAACCTATCGGAATTTCGTCAACCGCTGCCTCAAAGAACGGGGCTATGAGCCCATCGGTTGGGAATAGATTCCCATTCCAAGCACACCAACGCATGGAGAAGGAAAACTGCAAACTCGCATACTCAAGCTTTTCCTCAATGTTTCCGAAAGAATGGGCAACGATCCTTGCCCGATCACTCGGATGCTACCACGGAGGCAACTATGGCCATTACGATTTCGAATGTCCCCCCAACATTTTCGTCTTCTCATTCCGTACCTTCCGTGTTTCGTGAACACGAGATCGCCTCTCTTCAGCGAGCAGCCTCACACGATGAGTCTGCTTCAACCGACAAATCGAACCTTGCCGTCTCCGAGCAGGTCGATCGAGTCGAGCTCTCTCAGGAAGCACGCCAGCAGGCGCAAACAAAACAGGTCTCAAGCGCGAACCCAGGCGCACATCGACAAGACACCTCGCCTTTCGACACCGAATAACCCAAATAGCGGCCAGCATGAAAACCTGCAACCCTCTAGGTATTTTGTGGAAAATCCGCTAGCAAAAACACGTTGTTCCCCTAAATCGGACGGCAGGGAATCTCCCTAATTAAAGATTCTTCGTCGTCCCTGCAAAAACGGATCTCTCGATATCTTATCGACGGGCATAAAACAATTCACACGCGTGTACATAACCTTGAACCCAACCACGCTCATAGACTCTATCGAGTTGGGCGCGTAAGACCTGGACTTGAGTTTCGTTGTTCGACGGTGCCACACCTTGTGCCAGCATCATCTGGAGGGCAACATCCACAAGGTGTTGCCGTTTCCGTGCCATTTCAGTCGAGATCAAGTCCTGAATCGCCTCTTCCCCCCGTGCCATCACAATCTCGTGCCGAAACGAGTCATACCCCTGAAGTTCGACAACCCGCTGCCGAATGACGGCGAGTTCTTGCTTGATTTTTGAAACATTTTTCAACAGCTATCGAAATGTTTCCTGCCGCGCCTCATCTTGAAGTTTTTGTTCCATCGCCTGCAACACGGCGGATGGATTACTCGTTTCCTCTTCGGCCGTTTCGTAGACTGACGATCGCGAGGGATGGTACCCGCCATAGCGGAGCCGTTCATAAGCCAGACGCGAGTCCGGTTCGCTCAAAATTTCATAGGCGGCATTGATGTCCCGGATTTTCGCTTCAGCAGCGGGATCGTCGCGATTTCGATCAGGATGATACTTGAAGACCAGCTGACGATACGCTTTTTTGATTTCCTCGGCAGTTGCGCCAGGACTGACGCCAAGTATGGCAAAATAATCCAGTCGAGGCATGGTCCGCACTCATTCCCACTCGCTGCACTTGGAGAATCCACGAGACAATACCAGCACTCCTAGGAAACATCGAATACCCACGAGACGAGGCTGGATCATTCGATGGATCGACCGGCAATACGCGATCAATCATAAACCACAATTTGAACCCCTTTCAATGATCCACCGAACAGATGATCGCTCGAATCGTGTTCGAAGGATCAGGTTTCCACTCACATCTGTTGTCCCATGCAGAGACACCAGAGATATGACAGCCACTTACCACAATTTCCCATGTTCATAGTGCTTCTGCTTAAATATCTCATGTCTGGTCAATAGAGTCTGAACCCTGCAACAACTCCAATCCAAGCGAAATTCGCTTACTGAAATAAGCAGGGTATACTCGTCAACAGGCATCCGTGACGGGAACAATGATGCGACGCGTTTTTTTGATAGGCGCAATCGGTTTGGCACTTTCAACTTCGAATAGTCTGCCCTTTTCCCCCTCGCCAGTTATCGCCATAGTAGGCTCAAAGACATTAGCCTGCGATCGCACCAGGGAACCCATTCTGGTATCTATCGCGACACTCGTGGCCGCCCCCGATCGTTACCACTTACGGTACGTGACGGTACGCGGTCGAATTACCCAGCCCGAACTTCATCTGGACGAAACGGAATTGTTCCTCGATTTCGTTTTTGTTCTTGAAGAACAAGCTCAGACTCTGGTGGTTTTCGGCCGCTTTGATCGCACATTGGGAAACACTCCCATTGCCACCGATGCCATGGTGGAAGTGACGGGTCTTTTTTGGAAGGAACGGATGGCCGGGGGATATCGTGTGCGGAGCACTCTTGAAGCCTGCCGGGTTTCCCCCTACCCTTCACTCAATCCTGATGCCGTATGAGCGAAGACAGGGTTGTTTATGCTTGGGTGACTAAATAGTCGTCAATGATGGAAACTGCCTCAGCAACACCAGACGTTGGAGGGAGTTGCTGCGGTGGAGGAAGCGCTTGGACGTCTCTTAAAGCCTCTGACCAATCACATGCCAAAAATTTTTCTCGAGAGAGCTCAACTCCGCGCCCATATCGGTGCAGATAGCCAACGAGACACTCTTCATCGACGAAGTTGTAGCGGCGGACGTAGACGACAGGAATGCCGTAACGGACGACGTCGACAATTGTGGCATAACCCGGCTTCGTGATCACAATATCGGCCTCGGCCAGGATCTGACAAAAAGGCAGTCCAAACGCCGTCGCCGTCGAGACGCGCCCTGACCGATGCGGCAAATCCAGACCGCCCACAATAATGTGATAGCCCGTCAAGCTATCCAACCGTTCAATCGGCAAAGGGTCCAGTGGCACTCCGCCGCACGCAACGAGCACTATGCGATCTGTCGGTTGCGCACCCAGACGGGACCGTACAACACCCCTTGACGTGCGAGCTGGCCCGTAGATTGGCCCCACCTCGACCACCGAGGCAAACGGCACCGGGTCAATAGCAGGATGAAGGCGGATCATCGAACGCGCTCCGCCATAGGCTCGTCGAATATGAGCAATGACATCCTGGCGTCGCTCCGCCCCATGCGGATCGAGATGCAAGAGCACTCGATCCCACGATAAATTACCGATGGCCACAGTTGGGCGATGAGCCAAGGCACCCGCAGCCGTAGCCAAATACGAGATATTGGAGAGCACTAAATCCGGTTGACGTCTTTCCATGCACGCTGCTTCATATTCAACAGCTTGCTCCCATTGCGCATGAAATCGTGCATATTCCTGCCATGTTTTATCGACATCGATCTCCAGTGGACCTCGTTGAACACATCCGACATCTTGTTCGCGACGATCGAGCGTCCATGGCACGTGCAATTGGTCCTGGAAGAATTTCTGAGGCAGGGACGTTCGAAGATGCACAAGAAGATCGGGGCGGCGGTGACCAAGCTCGTTAAGGATAGGGATCAATTGGGCAGCATGCCCATATCCATGACCTGAAATGGCACACCAAATTACCGGCATAACTGGCGCTTCATCGCCCTTGCCATACAGAGGTGTCCTTCGATAACCAAGAGGCGAGGGAAGGAGGAATTCCTTGCCAAATCAGGCGCTTGTCAGAAACGACACTCCTCCGTACAATCAGTCCGACAATACCAATCAGTGGCTCAGCTCCATGGATCACTTATGATCATCTTTCTCGATCGCCAATTTCCGAATAGTTTATTGCTGATGTTGTATTTCTGGTGCATCCTAGGAACCCCTGCCTGTCACTCGAGCATCGCGCACAAGAAGCCATCGGCATCGCCGATCCAATCGCTTTCCCACGCCCCATCGACCGTGACACAATCGGTCGAACGACAATTGCTCGCTTCGCTGAAGGCTGCGGAAGACTTGGGAGACAGCAACCCTTTGTTCATGAGCCATTTATACAGTTTGGCGATATTTTACCGTGAGCATGGAAACTATAAAAAAGCTGAACAGCAATACCAACGTGCCTTGATGCTCAAGGAGCGTATAGCCGGCCCTAACCATCCTGATATCGCCACGATTCTTTACGAATATGCTGCTTTGCTTCGTGACGCAAATCGACACCGTGAGGCAGAAAATCTCGTGGCACGAGCAAACGCCATTATGACTCAATACCGCCAGCGCACTCCCTAGCTCGCTCTTCACTCACGAAGTAAGTGCATATCCGCGACGGGTTGCCTTGTTTTTCCTATTTTCCATCCATTCCCCCAACCCTGATTAGCAGAACCGGCAAAATTTACCTATTCGAAGACACAGGAATGCCGAGGGCCGGACAATATCGGAGGCCAACGGACAAGAACGAAAAACAAGCGGGGATCAAAATTGGCATTGAATTTGAAAAGGATCTTGACAAAACAGATAGGGCACACCGCACCGATCACGCTCTTTTTGAACAAGGAAGGAATTTATCATGAAATCCAAATCATCGCGACGTGCTTCTCGCTCCCGAACAACTCGAACGCCCAGTAGCAGCCCCTCTGCGAGCAATTCTTCTCATTTCACACTCCCTCGATGCACAAGGTGCGGCTCCCGAATCATTCATTTTGAAAAAATGCATCAAGAACTCTTGGCTACCATCGGCTTACATTGCCTAATTTGCGGTCATTACATGTTTTTAGGAAAGCCCGTCATTCGCCTCCTGCGTCGCCCGATACTACCGAAATCCGCATCACCATCGAAGACCGGCCCGCTGCAACAGGAATAGATTTCTCTGAAGCCATAGCTATTGACTACAGTACGAGGACGCAGCCATCGCGTTCACGATTCCTCCGGTCTTCCTCACCATACCTCCGATCGAAAGCTCAAGGGCGTGATCCCAGCCTGACGAAGTCCCATTTCCAATTGATGACAGGCTTCTTTGTTGCCGCAAAATCGAAGATGCACGCCTTGGAGATCGGGAACGACCTGACGCAGCGGTCCAAGATCGACTACCGGTTCACCGCTCGCCGTCGCGCCCACCCGAAATAGGCGACCAGTCGAATATTTCCAATCATCGGGCCAGACGCGCGTCAAGACCGGATGATAACGAAAATGTTGGGGGAACAGACGTTCGACTTCCAATAATTCTTCATGAAACATAAGCTGTCCCGGATGACGAACACTCACGATCAACGTAAAGCGAACCCCCTCGCCTGTAGATTTTCCGAAATCGTGTGCTGCCATGTAGCGAACATAGGAGAGAAACGGCGTAAGCCCGGTAGAAAATCCGATGGCCACGATTCGCATGTGTTCCCATTCACCATCCGGTTCGAGCCGTAAGTTCGATGGCTTGCAGATTTTGGTATTTTCATAGATGTGCAGTCCAGTATGCGCGTCATCCCATTCCAAGCGAACGTCGAGGGGAATCCCCTTTCGCATCCAATCTTCGACCTCCGACGTTTGCCACCAGATCGACGTGTCGGCTTTTTCTTCATGGGTATGATTGATGATGGTCTGGAGCACATATGGCGCCGTCATACTGCAATTTGACCGGGTGTACATCCGACGTCGAAGTTTCCGAGTTCGATATCCCATAGGACGCGCAAGAAAGGCCGTTCCCGGCCACATTGCATCGCGGACTGAATAAGAGACGCCGTTAATTTCATATACTTCAGGGACCGTTAATTCTACTGCTCGGATTTCTTGTGACTCGATGGTCAACAAATGAGTGATTCTGGCCGGAACGAATATCTCGTGCATGGTCTCCCACCTTTTGAGAAAAAATGATCCTCGAATGGTCACGACGTACTGTTTCCATACCTGAATGATCTGCACAACACAAATGGCGCTTCCTTTTTCGTGACACCTTCCATCATTTTGCACTATACTGAACTAATCAAGATTGATTAGATTATGAAGTCATGATAGATCCCCACGATTCTCTTGGCCCTATCACCGATTCCTTGTCTCTCCGTCCTGAATCAAGCCGGATCGATCCAGCGCGCCCTGTTCCTCAATTATCATCTGTTCCGCCTTCCAGAGATCGTGTCGAACTCTCGGAAGACGAACGCGAAAGTCGCGCAATTCGAGAAGCCATCGCTCGGTTACCGGAGATTCGAGAAGACCGACTCCATCACTTGCGGCATCTGCTCGAAAGCGGCGCTTATCACGTTCATGCCGCGCAAGTGGCAGAACGGCTTATCCAGCACATTCTTAGAGACGGCTCGAGGCGACACTCATCATAAGCGCGCTTTCTTCATGGACTGTCGTACTTGTCTTGCGTGTAGGTGCTCAAATCTTGTACGCCATAAACCGCTCCATTTCGCGCGAGAATTTGCCGAATGTAATGATGACAACCTGCGAGGCAGAGCATCACTGTTGCTTATAACAATAATCAACCAGTCGACGCGCTTCCACTCATTCATTCTGTGAGCGAACACGATGGATCATTCCTCCTCTGCTTTGCCCGGCTGCGCACCGAATACTCTGTGGCTTACGCTGGTCGACCATACCCCTCCGCTCATCATTCGATCGCAACTTTTGGGGCTGACGCCCGATCGGGCTCTGCTCTGCGCGTTGCCTCAGGAGTGCGATCTTGCGCTCTTCGTCCCTGGAACGCGATGCAAACTTCGCGCGTTATTCGAAGGTGAAACCTATCAGTTCGAGACAACGATTCGTCAGACTATCGCCCGACAATCCCATATTCTTCTCCATGAACCGGCACACATCGAACCCCATCATTCCAGAGGGTACCCACGCCTGCGCGTTCATATTCCCGGAATACTGCGTCCCATTCGCGAAGAAGGTGAAATTCTGGCCGTGCTTCCAGTCATGGTCACCAATTTATGCCCGACGGGATGCCAACTCACCCTTCAATCAGAAACATGGCCCAGTATCTCGTCGCTCTCTGTCTTTCTTAGCTGCACCTTGCCAGGGCTCGCTCATCGATCCAAAATCCCTGGCACGATCGAATGGATCGACGCCGCGCCCGTCCTCCGGCTCGGAATCCAATTTCAATTCTCTCCCGCTCACGAACCTGCCTGGCAAGATCTTCATCGCTGGTTTACCTCGCAACAAGCCCAATTGATCAATACTGTCATTTAACCAGACAGCTTTACTGAACTGGTTCTCGTTTCCCATAAGCATGCACGAATCGTTCTTGCATTGTTATTCTCAAGCATTACACTGCGGACGCCCGCTTCACATAACCATCTTTCAACCCGGAGCCGGTTCTGGCACACGGGAGAAATGAGCCCGTCATGAGACGCCTTTCATCACCTATTGGATCGCTTTGAGCTCACTAGCAGATCGTCATTGTGAGCTCCGGGTATGACGGAGGCATTGCCGCACCTCGTTTGGCTCGAGCTGGGCGAAACGTTTGTGCCAAAAACCATGGGGCTGACATCTTTCCCCAAATCTCGGTTCGGCATCTGGAGCGCCAACAAGATCGATGGGTCTTGCATGGCCAACTCGTCGATGTAGGTCGAGAAACCTTCGATGCACCCACGTTGCTTGTGGCTGCGGACTTGATGCTTCTCGCAGCGGGATCGCAAGGATCCGCGGAATTTCTTCTGTGCTCGAAAGCACATGGATTGCCGCTGTCCGACAAGCTCGGCCACCACTTCACCGGAAACGGAGACGGTGAGGGTACACCCGCTATACTGATCAGCCCATTCACAGCGTGGGATCCGACGAGAGTTTTCCGGATGATCGGCCACCGGTTGGTTAGTGCATCACGGGAATGATCGATGCGCAGAGCACCCCTCAATTGGTCGACGGAATGGTCATCGAAGACGGAACCATTTACGGAGCCTTGGTCGGCTTTCTGCCGATGCCGATGGCGGCTGCATCAGCATTGATCGGGCACGATGCCGATACTGGAATCGGCGATTGCATTCGGGAATGAAAACGGGTCTCAGAAAGCCTCATCGGGAGCCCCTATCATGGCGCAATCGATCATACCCAAGATCTCGTCATGGCTCATGATGATGGCAACGGAACATGGAGGTTGCAAAATGACTGACTCCGTATTCAGTGGCCTGGAGTGGGGCAACAACCGATCTTTGCAAAGATGAATCAACGATTGATCGAAGCGACTCGTGCACTCGGAGACACAGTTGTGATGAACCCCGTCATGAGCACACTCTTCAATCGGGGCTTATTGCTCCCCACCCGTTGGGCGGATGCAACATGGGTGAAGACACATCTCAAGGCGTCGTTAATCATAAGGGGCAAGTGTTCGCATCGACGCGTGGAGCGACCGTGTATAAAACCTCTACGTCAAGACGGCGCCATCGTGCCAATGTCTCTTGACACGAATCCGTTTCTCACGATTTCCGCTCTGGCTGAGCGGGAATGTGCGCTCATGGCCCACGATCGCGGATGGACGAGTCGTGACGACTTGCCATCTCAGCCATTCCCAGAAGCCGCTCCCCCTTCACCGCTGGGCATGCAATCGACTGAACGGATGAGCGGCTGCATCTCCACTCGAGTCAGGAATGATTTCGCCGCCGGCGCAGCACAAGGCCAACGCGATCATTCCCCGGTGGAATTCGTGGTCGCGCTTGCGACAGATAACCTTGTCACCTTCTGGAACATCACAATCACCCGGCACGCATTATCGGCGCCGTCACCATCCAGGCGCTTTGTGCATCCCCCTTACCGTGACCAAAGGCACGTTCAATCTGTTCACCGAAGATCGGGATAATGCGGAAACGAACCACATGCGCTATCCCATGACCAGTCAAGCAGGACGAGCTTATTATTTCAATAGTTTAAGTTATTCGACACGATCCAGGATGCGATCTTTGAACAGATACGACAACACTCTACATCGCCATCTATGGCGGGGATTCTCCCGAGAGCTCCGTTTTGGGAAAGGGAATTTTGATCATCGACCCGATCGATTTTGTCCGCCAAAGGACACACCTTGAAAGTTCAAAACGCTTCCACGACCACTGACCGTCTTCGAACACGAGTCCCATTTAGGAGCCTTTTTCGCAGATCTGTTCGATATCTATGGCGGTCTTTTCGCCAAACCGACCGTGTTCAATCCGGATGCACCGCCCCGCAAAAAGCGCTCGCTGAGGGCGGAGCCATCGGAAGTGTACGGATTCATCACCGATGACGGCGTGCCATTGCGACTCACTCGCTATCGAGGAGGCCGAAAAGGCCCTGTCCTGCTGTCGCACGGGCTAGACATCTCCAGCTCGATTTTTTCACTCGACACGATCGACATGAACTTAGTGGAATTTCTGTACGCGCCTCGCTATGACGTCTGGCTATTGGACTATCGATTCAGCATCGCCTTGCCGACTTCCGAATTGTTGGCCAGTGGAGATACGGTAGCCCAATATGATTATCCGGCAGCCGTGTCAAAAGTTCGAACGGTGACAGGTGTTTCTGCTATTCAAATTATCGCTCATTGCGTGGGCTCTATTACCTTATTCATGTCGTTGTTGGCGAGCTTGCAGGGTGTTCAATCATCGGTATCGTCGCAAGTAGCTGCCCATTACGTGGTACCGACTCTTACCGCAAGCAAAGCAGAATTGCATCTCCCGGAAGTCCTCCAAACCCTAGGATCGATTCCTTGACGGCCTATGTCGATACGCATGCCGATTGGAAAGACCGACTCGCCAATGCTGCACTCAACCTCTATCCCGTTCAAAAAGAAGAACGGTGTCGAAGTCCAACATGCCCTTGTATTTCATTCATGTACGGCGTTTTGTTTGTCTGTTCATGACCAGCTCAACGCCGCAACCCATCGCACGCTTCATGAAACGTCTGGCGTTGCGAACATGAAAATTTTCGAACACCTCGGACTGCTGGCACGAACCGGATATATGCTTGACGACCAAGGCCACAATCGCTATCTCCCGCGCATCGAACGCTTAAAGTTCCCCATAACGTTTCTCCAAGGAGCAGAAAACGAAACCTTTTTGGCCGAAAGTACCGAGCGCACTTTTGCGGTCCTGCGAGATGCACACGGCAAAGGCTTGTATCATCGTCACGTCATTCCCGATTATGGACACATCGATTGAATCTTTGGGAAACGCGCCGTCCACGACGGCTTCGTCTTCATTCTCAATCCCCTGCAGAATACCAGCTTTGTGACCAGAATGCCTGCTCTCGATCTTCCACATAAGTTCGAGCAACAAGACACCTTTGATCAATTTGTTGAAGGCTAACTCCAAAATCTTCGATCCTTGCATACGGAATTTCTGGCATCTTTGCTATTTGTCTCTGCCAAGAGAGACAAGGAGCCTCGCCCCCTCAAGGCTTCGACTGCTGACTTGTCAGCGGAATCGAACCTCCTTTACAATACACCTCCCGACTCGCGAGATAAGGCACGGAGACTTTGTTGTTCAAGAACATCTGTTGCAGGACGGTTTTCCGAGCAGCTGTTTCACCTAGATTCAGATCAAGCGCCAATACCTCGAGACCAGAACTATGCGCCAACCCATCGACAACACAAATATCATCGAGATCGGTCCACTCGTCACGCCTCGAGAGGTAAAAGAACGGCTCCCGAGTACCCCCGCGTCGGAAGCGTGTGTGGTTCAAGCCCGACAAGCTATCCGCGATATCCTTCACGGTCGCGATCGGCATCGTTTGTTGGTGATTGTCGGTCCGTGCTCCATTCATGACCCGGATTCGGCTTGTGAATACGCCGAACGTTTGCACCGTGTCGCCAACGCCGTACGCGATCATCTCCTCATTCTCATGCGGACTTATTTTGAAAAACCGCGGACCACGGTTGGTTGGAAGGGCCTGATCAACGACCCCCATCTCGATGGCTCATGTGACATTGCGGCAGGGTATCATATTGCGCGACGCATTTTGCTTTACATCAATAATTTAGGGCTTCCATGCGCGACGGAATTTTTGGATCCCGTGACGCCGCAATATTTGAGCGATCTCGTCAGTTGGGCAGCGGTCGGCGCTCGCACCACAGAAAGCCAAACCCATCGAGAAATGGCGAGCGGACTTTCCATGCCTGTCGGATTCAAAAACGGAACGGACGGCAGTCTCCAAGTCGCGCTCAATGCTATGATTGCCGCTCGACATCCTCAAAGTTTCATCGGTATCAATGTGGATGGCCAAACTTCTATCATCAAGACAAACGGCAACCCCGACCGACACATTGTGCTCCGCGGCGGGGGAGGCCGAGTTAATTATCAGGCTCACGATATCGAATTGGCAGCGAAAAGCATCCCTGACGAGGATATCGCTCGCCCCATCATGGTCGATTGCTCGCATGGAAATTCAGGAAAAGATCACACCCGGCAAGTACAGGTGGCTCGGTCGGTCATCCAACAGTTCCGCGATGGACAGCATGCCATCATGGGATTGCTGCTCGAAAGCCATTTAAAACCGGGGAACCAAAAATGGGAAAAAGGCAAGGCGCTAGAATACGGAGTGTCGATCACCGATGCATGTCTCGGATGGGAAGAAACAGAAAGCCTCCTCTATGAAATGGTTGAATCATTGAAAGAACACGGCCCTCAACCAATTTCTTCGTAGTACTTCTTCTCTTCCGCCAATCGCCCTGATCACTTTCATTTTTTTATGAGCACCGCCATCGCGCGGCGCCTACTAAAGACGAACGATCAAAAACCCGACCCTACCTTCACAAGCCCAGCCGAACGGATAAAACTCGCCTTCAGCTCATTACCAAATTCGTCATAGATTGAGAACGCGCTATAAACGTTCACTGCCAAAAAGTGCAGCCAGATCGGATCCTGAGGGGCCGCAGAGCGGAATCATCGAGATCATGTGACACCGAGGGCATGGACGACGCCGATCGATTCCAATCTTCATATTCCTGATTTTTTTATAACTAGTCACAACTCTCTGTATGAACACGAGCAAAACCCTTTGACTGCTCTGGCCCCTTGACAGTACCCGACATACCCGCATTTCACACAGACATATTTGGAAGACAAACTGTCCTTCACTGAGGCTTCTCCATATGTTGCAGGTCGCGTCACCACGCGCTTCCTATATCAAAGTCTCCCGCATCTCTTTTCTAACCCAGTCCGGTGGTTTCGGCATGGTATGGGTCGAAGATGACGAGCCTAAATGTGCCGAAGCCTCTGTGCGCTCGACAACACTTCCCTCGTTCGGCGGAGCGTATTCTGCATATTGCTCGGCCAACACGAGATGAAGCCGACGCAAGGCTTGGGCATGAATTCGGCACACCCCTGATTCCGTTATATTGAGATCGCGTCCGATTTCTTTCATCGACCAGCCATGAAAATAGTACAACCGCATTACTCGTTGCTGTTTCTTTGTCAGTTGTCGAAGCGCAGCGTTCAACACCTGACTGATTTCCATCGAGACAGAGGCTGCAAAGGGGTCCCGATGTTCTGTATCGGGTATGACATCCTTGAGGGTAGCCAATCCATCGTCTTCCGCCACAGGTTCATCGAGGCTTACTATGGGAACGAGCATGGCCATGGCTTCTTCGACTTCCTCCTGTGGAATACCTAAGCATTCGGCGATTTCTGTTCGGCTCGGGGGATGGCCGTTATGACAGGTGAGGATCGAGGCGGTTTTGAAGATTTGCTCTTGCCTTGTCCGGACCGAACGCGGAATCCAATCCATGGCTCGGATTTCGTCGAGCATCATCCCACGAATACGGTATTCAGCAAATGTGCGGAACTTGACCGCTCGCCCGGAATCATAGCGCGCTAACGCTGACAGCAAGCCAACAACTCCGGCACTGACCAAGTCCTCGACTTCCAAACAGCACCGAGATTTCGAAAGCACGGTCAGCGCAATACGTCGGATCAGCGGCAAATACTCTCGCACAATTTCAGACGTCGATGGCTTCCCTGTCAGCCGATCATGCCCATCACCGGCAATGCCGGAAGCCGTTTCTGCGGCTGTTTCATCAATCGAGGCCGTCGAGTCTTTCTGTGCCATGGGTCATTTCATTTTTGCGCCTGACGTGTTTTCTCGCTTGTCTGGCTTTCTTGACGCGCGTGTCGCATGATCGGCAGAGACAACCATTTTCCTGAGCAATCGCGATTGAAGGGCTTGCCCCCTTTTCGGCCAGAATTTCTTAAGATTGATGGCTACCGCACACCCGTCCTTAGGCCCGTGCCAGACCAACGACAACCTGAATGAGAATCACAAAACGCGTGGAAAAGGAAGAGAAGGAAGCGAAAAGTCGGAGTGAAGAGGATCGATAAAAAATCGAATTCTCTGGATTACCGTGCCTGCAAAAAGACTTTGAGCCCAATCGCGAAAAACATCGCGCTGGCGATCCACGCTGCAACAAGAGGCGTGATGGTACCATTCCGCCCCAAAACAATTCCGAGAGAATGAATCACCCAAAAGACAAAGCCTATCCCCAATGCCTGCCCGACACCTTTCGTGACTGTTGCCCCGCGCGTCCGGGAATGGAGCAGCCCTAACCCCAACCCCAACATTGTCATGTTAAGTGCGACCGTCGAGAAGGCGATCCTTCCCCAGTATTCCGTCACGAGCCAATCGGTATCGTGGCCATCGCGTGCAACTCGCTCAATATAAGTCGCAAGCTGCATCAAGGTCATATTTTTCGGCTCCACGGCTAGCCAAGTTCGGAAATCCTCGGGAGTGAGTGGGAGCGGGAACGGCAAGGCTTCGTATTGAGCCGATACGACACGCCCCTGAGCATCGAGTCTTCTACGGACAGCATTTTCTAGCGTCCACTGACGCCCTGTGCCATACACCGCTCGGTCACCTTGAATCACTTCTTGCAATCGAAAACCCGGGGCCATGCGAAAGAAATGCACCTGGTGCAATCGTGCACCTTGAGGCTCTACGGATTCGACTTGGAGCAGCGCATACGGATCCAAGCGAATCCAAAGCTTGTCAGGTGTGACCAATAATTCCTCGGACTTCTGTTCGATGAGCACTCGCTTGATATAGTTTGCCTTGAGATTGCTCATGGGGATCACGACCGCCGTGCAAATGAACAAAAGTCCGGAGAGCAATGCACCGAACGTCACAAACGGAGCGGCGATCTGAAGATTGCTTATGCCACAGCTCCGCATCGCCGTAATCTCTTTATTTTTATTCAGGGTGCCGATTGAAAGGAGTGTGGCCATCAACGCGGCCAATGGAGCCAGCGTGAAGGTAATTTCCGGGACCTTGTACAAAAAATAGGCTGCGATGAAGGAGATATCGGCTTCGTATTTCAGGAATTTCCGAAGCTTCTCGAAGAAATCGACAACCTCATAGACAGTGACCAACACGAGAAGGCACAGACCAAAGATCTTGGCATATTGGCGGAACATATATCGAAAGAGAATGTTCATGGTTCGTTATTGCTGGCTCGCCCGAACAAACAACCATCCTGTGACGCCCAAGATCACAGCATCAGGGAGCCATGCTCCCACAAATGGATGAAGGAAATAAGAGGTCACCAGATACTCTCCCAACACATTCATGAGGTAAAATCCGACGATAATCATCACTCCGATAGCAAACCCCCCAACCCGGCCAGATCGTTTCGATACAATGCCGACCGGCACACCCAGCAACCCCAAAAGTAACGACGCAACAGGAAATCCCCAATCCTTATAATATTCCATCAACCGGCGCAGGGCTCCTCTATCTTGCCAACCGGTCTTTTCAAGCTGCTGGATGATCTCGGCATAACTCGGTCGGGCAATCGTGCCAATTCTTTGAGAAGCAGGGATCTCCAACCAGAGATCGTAAGTAGTAAATCCAACTTGATGATATTGTTGAATATCGCGAGGAATTTGATGAATGGTTCCATTATGAAGTCGAAGTCCTAGCCGTTTACGCGCCGGATCTTTGAGCACCTGGTACGACTTCGCCACAATGACCAATGGCGTATCGGCATCACGGTGATCCGAAATAAAAAGCCCTGTCGCTTCTTGACCATCACGTGGATGAGGGACATAGACCATCAAGCCGGGAATCGGCTCGTTGAACACTCCGGCCTCCAAAGCCAGATTTAACTGATCCTCAAGCATTTTCAAAGCGATCTTCTTCAACGAAATATTGGACCATGGTTGTCCCCATTGCGATAAATACACCGTCAGGGCAAAGGTCAGGCTGGAAAACAACAGCACCGGCATTGCTATACGCCAGAGACTCAAGCCCGTCGCCCGCATCGCCAGCAACTCGTTGTCGTACGAGAGCCGGCTGAAAGCCGCGATCGAAGCGATCAAGCAAGCAATGGGAATGGTCAATACCAAAAATGATGGCATCAAATGCACAATAACTTTCACAATCGCAGTCAGGCCGACACCCTTGGAGACAATGAGATCCACTAAACGCAACATTTCCTTGGCAAATACAATAAAACTTAAGGCGAATAAACTTGACGCAAATGGCGAGAGCAGTTCTTTAAAGATGTATCGATCGAGCAGCGTCAACAAGGAGGGTGCACCATAAATGTGAAAATTTGAGGTATCTTAGAGTACCGCTTTCGGAACGGCAAATGGCTTTCGAACGGACTTCAAAAAGCATGGCATTGGAGACACCTTCGGTGATGAACCGAGTTCTCATGGGTACGAGCATGAGAGACGCAGCTAGAGCATATCCACACCATTATTGACACGTTTCGTCATCTATGGTACATGCCAAGCGGTTTTTGGGCTCATCAGATCATCAACGATGGACGTGCGTAGCGCAGAATCCTAAGCCGTGAAAGGGATCCCCCTTTGACGGTTTTTTTGTTGCAAACCATTTAAGCGTGGAGGGCACCGTGAGAAGTAGGGGCAAAGTCAAATGGTTTAATGACCGGAAAGGATTCGGGTTCATTCACGTAGAAAACGGAGCCGATGTCTTTGTTCACTATTCTGCCATCGAAGGAGAAGGCTTTAAAACACTCAAAGAAGGAGAAGCTGTAGAATTCGATCTCATCGAAGGCGCGAAAGGGCCTCAGGCCGACAAGGTTGTAAAAATCGACAGCCTAGATTCTTAAAAACTTCAAGATCCATAGGCTGTGCGGTGAACCATCCCACGCTGGTTCTTTCCGTTCCACGGACAAGAATTCATGAATCAAGACGATAGAATAACCTTTGCCCCGTTCAAACAAGCTTAGAATAGACGAACATGTTATCTTTGGCGCAAGCGGGAGTTGAGTTGACACTGCTCAATCAACGTCACACATCCCGTGAATCCATCAACGACTCTATGACTCTCAAGAACAACCACAAGTGCGGCGTTGACGTTCTCGGCATAAGATAAACACTGACATTCTCTAGCACACATGCTATCGTTCCCAGGAAGACACAGGATTGTATGACACTCGCCAAGCGCCATAACAGATAGGTTATCTTGTCGCATTCTACGTAGACTCGCTACCGAATAATTCCCTACCTTGAC
Organism: Nitrospirota bacterium; assembly: GCA_003695915.1. GTDB lineage: Bacteria > Nitrospirota > Nitrospiria > Nitrospirales > UBA8639 > J017. The sequence goes on along the minus strand of RFGF01000070.1, from coordinate 33,794 downwards.
TTCCTTCAAAATTGGCTGCTAGACTTTCACGCATAAGTATTTGGATTTACTGGAAAAATTTCCATCGTCTCTCTTCACCAACTTCAGTCTCACATTGAATAGGGTGACCATTATGATGAAGGATAACCGCTTTGAGAAATTCGTTGATGATCAAAACGTTTGCCATGTCTTGAACATCGTTGGTCAAGAAGAGGATTGGGGAGCCGGCGAACCACAGGAAAGCGAGCTTCCTCCCCCACCGCAAAACGTCAAAGCAAAGCCGGACAATGGGCGCATCACGATCACCTGGGATCCGGTTCCAGGTACTCTGTACTATAATCTTTATTTCCTCACGAGTAAGGGTGTAGAAATCAAACAGTCCGATGTCGCTCGCCCTATCGCCAGCCCCGCCGATTTTGACCCAATCATCGGTGTAACTAAAGAAAAGGGCAATTGTATTGAAGGCGTCGAGAGTCCATATGTCCATACGGATCTCGCCAACAATTTGTGTTATCACTATGTCGTGACGGCCGTCACAGCCAGCGGGGAGAGCCCAGAATCGGAAGAGGTCATGAGCATTCCGGCTCCGTACTTACCCGTCTTGAAATTTGGCGTCGAAGGCATCGATGATGGCGAATTTCAATCTCCCACCGGAATTGCAATCGATAACGAAGGCAACATTTATGTCGCCGACACCGACAACCACTCCATTCAAAAGTTTGATAAAGACGGGAATTTTATCGCGCGGTGGGGAGATGAACCCGGATCTGAAGAAGGTACCTTTTATTATCCGCGTGGGTTAGCGGTCTCGCCGGAAGGCGACATCTACGTTTCAGACAGCGGGAACAATCGGGTCCAAAAATTGGATCGTGATGGCAACGTGATCAACGCCTGGGGCAAATTTGGTTTTGCCTGGCGAGGAGCAGAGGCAGGAAAGTTCGATGTTCCGTGGGGTGTGGCCACCGATCTTCAAGGCCATCTGTATGTCTCCGATACCAGCAACTCTCGAATTCAGAAATTTCTTCCCGATGGCACACCTGTCTTAAAATGGGGACGTGATGGCGGATACGATGGCGCATTTTTCTATCCTCGTGGCATCGCGGTCGATTTTGTCGGCAATGTCTATGTGGCTGATGAGGGCAATAATCGCATCCAAAAGTTCGATTCGCGAGGCAATTTCTTGTTGAAATGGGGAAAAGAAGGTAGTGGCCCGGGGCAATTCAAAGCTCCATGGGGCGTCGCCTGTGATGCTTTAGGGAATGTGTACGTGGTCGATAGCGGCAATCATCGTGTTCAAAAGTTTGATTCCAATGGAACGTTTCTCTGTTCATGGGGCAACCGAGGCCTGACCGAAGGCCAGCTGAATTTTCCCTCTGGGATCGCGGTCGACAAAGAAGGCAATGTTTATGTCGTCGATAGCGGAAACAATCGAGTGACCAAATATGCTCCGACAGAAGAAGAATTGAAACGCAACCAAGAGCAACGCCAAACACCGGTATCTGCCGAAATAGCTCATCCCTTGAATATTGCCGTAAAAGCCGGCGACACAGAAAACATCATCAGCTGGATGGAGATTCCTGGCGCAGTCTCCTACAACCTGTATTTCAGCACTACCCCAGGATTTACGAAAGAAACCGCAACGAAGATCGAAGGCGTCACCAGCCCCTATACCCATACCGGCCTCACGAATAACACAGCCTACTACTACGCGCTGACGGCAGTGACGGAAGAGGGAGCGGAAAGCCCCTTGTCCGCTGAAGAGTCAGCCACTCCAGTTCTCATTGATATTGCGGCTCCACAAAATCCTGACATCGTCTTGAACCATGGGGCCTATATGACCAACAGCCCGGATCTCGTCGCCACCATTTCGGCTAAAGACCTCGATACCGGAGTGGCCGCCTACTTCATCTCCGAAAATCCCATGACCCCGAGCGCCACGATGCCAGGCTGGGTCGAGGTTGAACCGGAACATCGATTCGGCGCCACTATCCCATTTACGACCTCGCCAGGAGATGGGCTCAAAACGGTTTACGTCTGGTTCAAGGATGCCAACAACAATGTGTCGGTCCCGGCGAGCGCAAGTATCCTGCTGAACACTTCTGGCTACATATGCGCGGCAAAATGGGGCAAGCCGGGCCGTGGGGCTTCGCTCCTTCACGGAGGAGAATTCATGAGCCCCATTTACGGACTCGCGATCGATCGACAAGGATCTGTTTTTGTGGTCGACAACGGGAATAATCGGATCCAGAAATTCTCGCCCAATGGCGACTTCATTCTTCTGTGGGGGAACTTTGGTGCAGCCAATAGCAATTTCAACAATCCCACCGGTATTGCCTGCGACGCCAACGGCGATGTCTATGTCGCCGACACCAACAATCATCGGATTCAAAAGTTCGATGGTCGGCTCGGCCACTATCTCATGAAGTTTGGTTCTCGCGGGAATGGAGAAGGACAATTCAATTCACCCTGGGGCGTAGCCGTCGACCGTGTTCGCGGGTACATTTACGTTGTCGACAGCGCCAACTTCCGCGTTCAGAAATTCGATGAACAGGGCGAATTCATTATGCAATGGGGGAGCTTTGGCAGCGGTGATGGGCAATTTTATTTCGCACGTGGCATCGCCGTTGATCAAAGCGACGGCACCGTATATGTCGTCGATATGGGAAACCATCGCATACAAAAATTTGACACCAGCACCAATGTCCTTCCGCAATTATTAGCCAAATGGGGTGGTGGAATCGGGGCTGGTCATGCCAGCAGCCCACAAGCCCAAGAACCCGGACAATTCCGCTCGCCATGGGGAATCGCCGTCGATGACGCTGGCGATGTCTACGTAGCGGATACTGGGAATCAGCGAATTCAAAAATTCGATCGTGATGGCAATTTCATCACGCAATGGGGTGGCTTTGGCAACGGAGACGGCCAATTTAATTTCCCGTACGGCATCGCCGTAGACAGTCGCGGCACCGTGTATGTGGCCGATAGTGGAAATATGCGAATCCAACAGTTCATTCCGGCTGAAGAAGCCGAAGTGAAATTTAGCGAGGAAGAAACCGTGAGTTTTCTCCCGGAAACCTTAGAATAATGGTCGAACAGAAACAGAAGAGTCGAAACGCATCGAAGCGCACTGGGCTGGTAAGTTCAAAACTTGAACAAGGAAAGAGTGCTCGTCATGGAAGCGCAATGAATTGGCTCGCGCGCTGTTCGTTGGCAGAAAAAAGAGCAGCGCGCGGGCTCGGCTTTGTTGGCCTAAGTCTGCTCATGGTTTAACAAATCGGAATTTGCATTCCGTCAACATTAAAGAAAAACGTGAAAAAGAAAGCGATACGCAAAACAGACGATATCCGTATCGGGCTGACATTTGACGATGTCGTGCTTGTCCCAGCCCGCTCTGATGTGGTGCCTGCCGACGTAGATACAACGACCCAACTCACCAGATCCATCCGCATCAATATTCCCCTCGTCAGCGCGGCAATGGACACGGTAACAGAAGGGCGGTTGGCCATTGCGTTGGCGCGTGAGGGCGGTATCGGTTTTATACACCGAGCCCTTTCCCCCGAAGCTCAAGCGAACGAAGTGGATAAGGTGAAAAAGTCCGAAAGCGGTATGATTCTTTCCCCCATTACGATTTCGCCAAACCATACGATCCGAGATGTGCTCCATCTGATGTCGACCTACCGAATCTCTGGGATTCCTGTTACCGAAAATGGGAAGTTGGTGGGCATTCTGACCAATCGGGACCTTCGATTCGAATCACGCATGGATCTCAAAGTCTCGCAGGTGATGACCAAACGGAATTTGATTACCGCTCCGGTGGGCACCAGCTTGGAAAAAGCCCAAGAAATTCTCCATGAGCATCGCATCGAAAAACTCCCGGTCGTCAACGAGAACTTCGAATTGCAGGGCCTCATCACCATCAAAGATATTCAAAAACGGATCAAATATCCCTTTGCGTGCAAAGACGAGCATGGTCGTTTGCGCGTGGGAGCTGCTATCGGCGTCATCGGTCCGGAGGTCGAAGAACGACTCGAGCGATTGACGAAAGCTGGCGTCGACGTGGTCGCTGTGGATACGGCTCATGGGCATTCGCAAAGCGTCTTAGAGACGGTCAAATTCATCAAGAAACATTACCCTTCCTTGCAGGTCGTGGCCGGTAACGTCGCGACCGCGGAAGCCGCATTGGATCTTTTACAGGTCGATGTTGACGCAGTCAAAGTCGGCGTCGGTCCCGGCTCAATTTGCACGACCCGAATCGTATCGGGAGCAGGAGTGCCTCAACTCACCGCCATCCTGGATTGCGCAATGGCGCTTGATGGAAGTGGGATTCCCATCATTGCTGACGGGGGGATTAAATATTCCGGTGATATCACCAAAGCGCTCGCGATCGGAGCATCCTCCGTGATGATCGGATCGTTATTCGCCGGGACCGAAGAATCACCAGGAGAAATGGTCTTATACCAAGGCCGTGCCTACAAAGAATACCGAGGAATGGGATCGCTCGGCGCATTAGAACGGGGAGCCCGCGATCGGTATTTCCAAGACAGTCAATCACCAGCCAAACTCGTTCCGGAAGGCATCGAAGCACGCGTCCCTTATAAAGGCACTCTCTCCGCACTTGTCTACCAGCTCGTCGGCGGCTTGAAGGCAGGAATGGGATACTGCGGATGTCGCACGATTCCCCAACTGCAAGAAGAAGCGACGTTTATCCGATTAACGCAAGCGGGGCTTCGCGAAGCGCATGTCCATGACGTCGTGGTTACCAAAGAGGCCCCGAATTATCAAGTCGACGTCGAATAAGCCTCGCCATCTATTACGCGGATTTATTCCCCTGCCATGCAGACGGAGGAATTCGATATCCAGCACGAGACGATTCTGATCATCGATTTCGGGTCACAATATACGCAGCTCATCGCCAGACGTATTCGAGAACTGCACGTCCATTCAGCGATTCTTCCGGTCTCGACCGATCTCGAGACGATCCTGCAGCATCAGCCCAAGGGCATCATCCTTTCTGGTGGTCCAGCCAGCGTCATCGATGCCGAAGCTCCTCGTCTTCCCGCCGGCTTGTTGTCGCAATCCATTCCCCTGCTAGGGATTTGCTATGGCATGCAAGTCATCACCCACGAGTTGGGTGGGGAAGTCGACCATGCGGCAGAACGCGAATACGGGCGTGCAGAGCTGATCATTGACGACGAGACCGATTTATTTCAAGGCCTTCCGTCCCATGCGTCGATTCCCGTCTGGATGTCTCATGGTGACCGCATCATCCATATGCCGGAGGGGTTCGTGCGGATAGCCCATACGCAGAATTCTCCTGTCGCCGCAATGAAGCGCATCGATTCCGGCTCGCCGATTTTTTGCCTTCAATTTCATCCTGAGGTCGCCCACACTGCCCATGGATCCACAATGCTCGCAAATTTCGTCCTTCGCATCTGCGGTTGCCGACAGACGTGGACCATGCCTTCCATAGCCGATTCCATGATCCGCACCATTAGGCAAACCGTAGGCACGGGCAAGGCGATCTGCGCGCTCAGTGGGGGTGTGGATTCGGCGGTCGCTGCGGTCCTGACCCATCGGGCCATCGGCGATCAACTGCATTGTTTTTGCATCGATCACGGGCTCATGCGGAAGCAGGAAATTGCTCACTTGCAGGCGCTGTTTTCGCAGCACTATCACATGAACGTCCATATCGTCGATCGATCTACTGCGTTTCTCAAGGCACTCGGACGAACCACCGATCCGGAACGCAAGCGCAAAATCATCGGGCGACAATTCATCAAGGCCTTTGAAGCCGAAGCCCGCCACCTCGGCAATGTCGAGTTTTTAGTCCAGGGAACCTTGTATCCAGATGTGATCGAAAGCACGAGCGTCAACGGTGGACCATCGGCCACGATCAAAACGCACCACAATGTCGGTGGCCTCCCTACACGCATGAAGTTCAGGCTCATCGAGCCGTTGCGAGATTTATTCAAAGACGAGGTCCGACAACTCGGCCTGGAACTCGGCCTTCCCGAAGAGGTGGTGTGGCGGCAACCCTTTCCTGGACCAGGGCTCGCCATTCGCATTATCGGCGCCGTCACTGCGGAGCGTCTTGCTCAGCTACAAGAGGCGGATGCCATCGTGACCGAAGAAATTCGAAAAGCCGGACTCTCGCGGGAGATCTGGCAAGCCTTCGCCGTTTTGCTCCCTATCCATACGGTCGGCGTCATGGGCGATCAACGCACCTACGAATCCGTCATCGCAATTCGCGCGGTGACCAGCGTGGATGGCATGACCGCAGATTGGGCCCCGTTGCCGCACGAGTTGCTCGGACGCCTTTCGAGCCGTATCATAAATGAAGTCGCCGGGGTCAATCGTGTCGTGTACGACATCAGCTCCAAACCCCCGGCAACGATCGAATGGGAATAATCATGGCCTCGCAGGCATCATCCATCCGACTCCAAAAGGTGATTGCGCAATCGGGGTTGACCTCTCGCCGAAAGGCGGAAGCATTGATTGTGGCGGGACGCGTGACCGTCAATGGTCGAGTGGTTACCGAACTCGGGATCCGTATCGATCCGACCAGAGATCACGTCAAAGTCGATGGTCGGCACATCAAACCCCCTCAACCCGATACGTTTCTTATGCTCAACAAACCCGCTGGATATCTATCCACGATGAGCGACCCCTTGGATCGTCCAACGATCGCCGATCTCATCGTGACGCGCGGAGTCCGGATTTTTCCGGTCGGACGTCTTGACTATGACAGCGAAGGGCTGTTACTGCTCACCAACAACGGCGCGATCGCTCACGCCTGCCTCCATCCTCGATACCATGTCGCCAAAACCTATGAAGTCAAAATAAAGGGCATCCTCACCGACGAGGAGATCGCACAGCTAGAGAAAGGCGTGGTGCTCGATGACGGGCCGACCGAACCGGCTCGAGTTCGCAAACTTCATAAAGCCGAAGCCAACTCGTGGATCGAAATGACGATCTACGAAGGACGCAAACATCAAGTCAAACGCATGCTCGAGGCTATTGGACATCCCGTGATCAAATTACGCCGAACGAAATTCGGTCCTCTTTCCCTCGGGACCCTACCGGTCGGGCACAGTCGATATCTGACCGATGCCGAAGCCAATGCGTTACGGGCCTTATTACGTCACCAACCGGTGGGGTCTTCCGGTCATCCCAAACCAGTCTCGAGGCGGGCACCTGTCTTATCGAAATCTGTCACGCCTTTGCCCTCCGCCTAACGATACACGATCTGTGAGCACCATGGAGCGACAGTGACCAGAACGCATCGATGTGGAGAACTGACGCGCGCCCATGTCGGTCAAACGGTGACGCTTGCCGGATGGGTCCACGGCCGGCGCGATCATGGCGGGGTCATTTTCATCGATCTTCGTGATCGCGAGGGCATCACACAACTGGTGTTTGACTCCGACGCCAATCTGTCGGCTCATCAGCAAGCGGAGCATCTGCGGGACGAATACGTCATCGAAGTGACTGGGGTGGTGGCATTGAGACCTCCGGGATCGGAGAATCCTCATCTCTCTACCGGCGAGATCGAGGTTCGTGCCACCGCTCTTCGTATTTGGAATGCCGCCAAAACCCCGCCGTTCTCCGTGGATGATACCATCCACGCGACCGAAGCCTTGCGATTGAAATATCGATACCTGGACCTTCGCCGACCCACCATGCAACGGCTGCTCGCCCTTCGTCACCATGTCTCGTTTGCCGTAAGGTCGTTTCTCCATGAGCGAGGGTTTCTGGAAATCGAAACACCTATTTTGACCAAAAGTACTCCGGAAGGCGCCCGCGATTATCTCGTCCCCAGTCGCGTCAATCCTGGCACCTTTTACGCCCTTCCCCAATCACCGCAACTGTTCAAGCAAATTCTCATGATCGGCGGAGCTGATCGCTATTTCCAATTAGCCCGTTGTTTTCGAGACGAAGATTTACGGCTCGACCGACAACCGGAGTTTACGCAAATCGATCTGGAAATGTCGTTTGTGGAGCGAGAGGATATTCTCACGCTCATCGAAGCCCTTCTCGCGGAGGTGTGTCAACGGACTGCAGGACTTCACCTTTCTCCTCCATTTCCCCGATTGACCTATGACGAGGTCATGAATCGTTATGGGACTGACAAACCCGATCTCCGCTTTGATTTGCCGCTGGAAGATCTATCCGACTTCGCCAAAACGTCGTCCTTCAATGTCTTTCGGCATGCAGTCGAGACAGGAGGAAGCGTGAAGGCGCTGGTGATTCCGCAAGGGGCTGGTTTTTCGCGGAGTCGGATCGATCAGCTGGTCGACCGCGCAAAAGAATTCGGGGCCAAAGGTTTGGCGTGGATCAAAATCGGCGAGGGCTGGAAACTGGAATCAGCCATTGCCAAATTCTTCGATGCGACAGCCTTGCAAAAGGCTTTACCTCGGGCTCACGTCGGAGATCTGGTCATCTGCGTGGCCGATAGCACGAGCGTCGCACAGCAAACCTTGGGTCGCCTGCGATCCCGCCTGGGGACCGAACTCCAACTCATCGAGACTTCGCAATGGAAACCGCTGTGGGTTATTGATTTTCCTATGTTCGAGTACGATGAAGAGGCGAAACGATACGTGGCCTTGCACCACCCGTTCACCTCACCGATGCCCGAGGATCTCCCCCATCTCGAAACCGATCCGCTTCGCGTTCGTGCTCAAGCCTACGATTTGGTGCTCAACGGTTTTGAATTGGGAGGAGGGAGCATCCGTATTCATTCTCCCGCTCTTCAGCGGCGCATTTTCAGCCTGTTGGGTATCGCTCAGAGCGAAGCCGCTGAGAAGTTCGGATTCCTTATCGAAGCGTTGGAGCTGGGAGCCCCTCCCCACGGCGGCATCGCGTTGGGACTCGATCGACTGGTCATGCTTCTCGGAGGGACAGAATCCATTCGAGATGTCATCGCTTTCCCCAAAACGCAAAAAGCTCAATGCCTGTTAACCGGCGCACCTTCACCCGTGGATCCTGAACAGTTACAGGAACTGCATATTGCTTTAACCCGCGAAGCTGAAGATGGACAGGAAGGCCACTAAATTTCACGAACGTCCAACACGATGGAATGGAGCCCCGTAGCCCCTGATGGTTGTGGCCGTGTAATTTCTGAGGTTTGCACCTTGCCATCGACATCGATGGCCCGAACCGAGACAAAATAACGCCCCGGCTTCGGAGGAGTCCACTCGTAATTCCAAATGACCCAGGTATATGGCGACAACGGCGGTTCAAGAGACGCCGTTTTCCAAGTTTTCTCCTGGTCAAAACTCAACTGCACCTCCCGAATGGTTTTAGGCCCCCCAAAGGCTATCCCTCTCAGCCGATGCCGAGGCCCTCGAAGCAATTGGTAATGACCCGGGCTGTCAATGCGTGAAAAAATCTTGATCGTTCCGTCATCAGTCCATCCCTTGCGTTGCCAGTAACCAAGATAGTCTCCGTTATAAACCTCGATTTCCGTAATCCATTTCACGTTTTTGATGCCATACAGTCCAGGAACGACCAGTCGAAGCGGGAAGCCGTGCTCTTTGGGGAGCTTTTCCCCGTTCATGAGATAGGCTAACATCACGTCATCCTGCATCGCGCGATGAAAGGGGATGCTATCGTGATAGCCATCAGCTGCCCTGAAAATCACATCGCGCGCGGTTTCTTCCTGCACCCCCGCATCTTTCAGCAGCGCTTTTAACGAAATGCCGCGCCACATCGCATTCCCTATACTCGACCCGCCCGGAAGAGTATCGATGCACATCAACGTCACGGCCTGATCGAACGATTTGCGGTTCAAAATGTCCCGCCATCCCAATGACATCCGATGGGCGACTTCTCCCTTAATGGTCAGACGCCACTGTTCCACATCTAGATCGCGAGTAAAATTATAGGGCGAATCCATGTAATTGACGACATAAAACTTTCGATTGGGCGTAAAATACACTGTCTCTCGCGGTGGGACGGCAAACATGCGACCGAAATCGCATCCGGGAAGGATTCCGGCAAGGCATGCCAATCCGGTCAATTGCAGGAGCGATCGCCGACGAATCGGCCAGGAATGAAAGCTCTCAATGACATGCATTACTTGCACCTCTTCTGGCATGCGATTATTATCACCTAGCCCGAGCGAACCCGGCAAGAGATTTTAGGCCGCTCAATATTTGTGATATCGCAGCGAGGAGAAAATGCGAAACACCCCGAAAAGAGGCAATCAATGAGAATACTGATTACTGGAGGTGCCGGTTTTCTGGGGAGCCACCTCTGTACCTCTCTCGTCAGTCAAGGCCACGACGTCATTTGCATGGATAATTTCTTAACGGGGCGGCCCGAAAACATCGCGGGATTGATGGGCCACGATCGATTTAGGTTCATTAAATATAACGTCTGCGACTATCTGCACGTAGATGGATCGCTCGATGCCGTGCTGCACTTCGCCTCTCCGGCCAGTCCTCGGGACTATCTCGAGTACCCCATTGCCACACTCAAAGTCGGTGCCCTCGGCACTCATAAAGCTCTCGGTCTTGCGAAAGCCAAACGAGCACGATTTCTGCTGGCCAGCACTTCGGAGGTGTATGGGGATCCACTTGTCAATCCACAGCCGGAATCTTATTGGGGCAATGTCAATCCGATCAGCCCACGCGGAGTCTACGACGAGGCCAAACGTTTCGCTGAGGCAATGACCATGGCGTACCATCGTTACCATCGCCTGGACACCCGCATTGCACGAATCTTCAATACCTATGGTCCGCGCATGCGGATCCGAGACGGACGTGTGGTTTCGAATTTTATCGTCCAAGCTCTGCGTGGCGAGCCGTTGACCGTGTACGGCGACGGGAGCCAGACACGGAGTTTTTGCTACGTCGACGATCTTATCGAAGGAATTGTTCGGCTGCTTTTGGCCCCCTCGACCGAACCATCTGTCGATCAAGGTACAGACACCGTTCCGTATCTCCGGCACAATTGGACCATTCATCATCCCGTCAATCTCGGGAATCCACGCGAAGTGACCGTCTTGGAGATTGCCACGATGATTCTTCAACTCACCGGATCGTCAAGCGGGATCAAACATGACGACTTGCCCGTTGACGATCCAAAGGTCCGACGGCCTGATATTCAACGAGCGCAAGCCTTGCTGCATTGGTCGCCCACCACCTCTCTCGAACAGGGCTTGTCGCTGACCATCGATTATTTCCGAGAGCAACTCAAAGCATCGCACAGTTCTCCCTCGCACTGAACACGAAGCCCGCGCTCCCTTCTCATGCTCCATCGGTAGCTGGGCCGGCCCTAGTGCCTGATAGAGCCGTCTTGCTACACCGTGTGTGTTCTTCGTCGGAGAATAAGAGCAGGCAGCTAGGCCGAATGCTTGAGAAGCTGAGGGCGACCGATACCGGTAATGACGTCTTCTGTGATGATCACGCGTTTGACCTCTTTGAGGGCGGGAATATTGTACATGAGATCGAGCATGACATCTTCCAAAATGGCGCGAAGTGCCCGTGCCCCGGTCTTCATGGACACTGCACGGCTCGCAACCGCTTTAACCGCACCTTCGGTAAATTCCAATTGCACGTTATCAAGCTCAAACAACGCTTGATATTGTTTAATCAAGGCGTTTTTCGGCTCGGTCAACACGCGAATCATATCGTCGACGCTCAAGTCTTCCAGCGTTGTGATGATCGGAAACCGCCCTACGAATTCCGGGATCAACCCATACTTAAGCAGGTCTTCCTGTCGCACTTGTCGCAAAAGACGATCGTCAGGCACCGCCGCATGCATCAGTCCATCGGTCCCGAACCCCAACCGTTTCTGATTCGTGCGGCGCGAGATGATGTCTTCGATTCCCACGAACGCTCCGCCACAGATAAAAAGAATATTCGTGGTATCGACGCGCAAGAATTCCTGCTCGGGATGTTTTCGCCCTCCCTTGGGAGGAACATTGCATATCGTGCCCTCCACCAATTTGAGCAACGCCTGCTGCACACCTTCGCCCGAGACGTCACGCGTGATAGAGACGCTCTCCGATTTCCGACTAATTTTGTCGATTTCGTCAATGTAAATGATACCTATTTGTGCACGAGCCAGATCGAAATCACAGGCCTGAAGCAATTTCAGCACCACGTTTTCGACGTCTTCCCCGACATACCCAGCTTCGGTAACCGTCGTAGCATCGGCAATGGCAAACGGCACTTGAAGAATCTTAGCGAGGGTCTGAGCGAGCAATGTCTTGCCGGTTCCCGTTGGACCGATCAACATCACATTGCCTTTTTGCAACTCCACATGTTGCAGATTTTTGCCACTAAACACTCGCTTATAATGGTTGTGGACGGCAACAGCGAGCACTTTTTTGGCGCGTTCCTGGCCGATGACATATTGATCCAAAATCGCCTTGATTTCCGGTGGAGTTAGAAGTGACATCTGTTGGTTCGCGCCATCGCTCACCGAGTTCCCTTCACGAGCTAGCAACGCATGACAGTGCTGAATACATTCATTGCAAATCACAAGCGCATTCAAGGACTGACAATGTTCACAAGCATATCGCGTGGCCACACGAACCAATTTGTTCACGAGATGCCGAGATTTGCCGCAAAACGAACACGCCGGCTCGTCTTTGCTCAGAGTCTCTTTAGAATTCCAAAATGGCACAATGTTCCTCCGTGATCTGTTCATCCAGCACATCGACCATGACTACACTGGTATGTCTTTCGAGCAATGGAGTTCGTTGGATACTTACTGTATCACCCGACTCTTCTGAGTCCGTCCGTTTGGCCATGCCCTGTCAATCTTTGCATACCTTCGGGGCAGAGGCAATTCCTCCCAACCGTTTTCGCTATGTCCTCGACGCCTCCGTTTCTATTGAGGATCGTGGATCCGCGAGTCTCATGATTGCGATTCAACACGAGCGGCACCGGTTCCCACGTGTGCCCCCCATCGTGACTCCGATAGAGCCCGTCTCCGTTGGTTCCGGCATACAGTACTTGAGAATCCACCGGATTCATGGCCAATGCTCGAATATTGAGATTGCCCAAGCCCGCATTCGCTGCCTGCCATGTATGTCCGCCATCGCTGCTCTTATGCACTCCTTTCCGGCTGGAGACGTACAGTACATCCGGGGTCGACCGATCCAGGACCAAATCACTGAACATCTGGTCGGGAAGATCCTGTCCAATCCGCTGCCACGTTTGTGCGCCATCCGTTGTCTTATACAAACCCATGAGCGACGCCGCATAAACTGCATTCAGGCGATGCGGATCGACTTTGACTCTGGTGATGCCTAAAGCTCGTGAAGATTTTAAAACCTCCGGCGGGATCAGTCCATGATTGACCTTGATCCAATGACGAGCGCGATCGATCGTTTTGTACATCCCGCCACTGGTTCCCGCATACATCGTGGTGATCTGACGGGGATCCACATCTAAAGTCACCACCATCAGTACTTCTTTCATCCCTTCCATCCGTTTGATCCAGGTATCCCCGGCATTCTCCGTTTCGAACACCCCCATGGAGGTCGCGGCAAAGAGATGGTCACTCGATCCAGGAACGAAGACCAATTGATGAACCACTGAAGAAATCGTCACGTCGGCCATCCCCGTTCGTTTTGCGACCCATGTTTGTCCGCCGTTATAGCTTCGAAACACCCCGTCCCCTTTGGTTCCCGCATACACGTTCGCCGGAAAAAGCGGATCGATCGCCAAGGCGATGACGCGCGAATGCGTCATGCCTTGAGAGATATTCTGCCAAGTCTTTCCCCCGTCTCGAGTTTTATAGATATAATCGTTCGTGGCAATATAGAGAATCTGTGGATTCGTGGGATGAAGGGCAATTTCGACAACCGGATGGCCGCGACCGCAAGAAAGGGAGCACAAGGCGATGAGCGTGCTGATCACCATACCCGCCATGCGCATACGTCCGAGCGTTCTCATGCTGGCACCGATACCGGGCCTGCGAAAATCCTTACACATCATGGATCGCAGCACCGCTATTGCCCATTGGCCGAACGCGACACCGAGGGAGGAGGGTCAGCTGAAATCGACGGGAGATCCGCGACCGGAGCTTTTGGGGCCTGCTGATAGAGGACCAAGGCTTCAGGCATCCATCGTTGGAGGTCAGCAATACGAGTTTGGTGCGAGGGATGGGTCGAAAGAAATTCTGGAGGCTCCCGCCCTTGGGACGCTTGCGCCATTCGTTCCCATAGGCGAACGGCTTCCCGAGGATCGTAGCCGGCTTGAGCGGCAAGAAGCAGCCCGACATAATCCGCTTCCGATTCATGGCGACGGCTGAAAGGAAGAATCACTCCCACTTGGGCACCGAGGCCGATGGCTTGCAAGGCCAATCGATGCAGTTCCGGACTCAATCCCTGCGCCGAGAGGACGATCGACGCAGCGGCCATGCCGAATTGGGCCACCAACGCTTGACTCATCCGTTCAGCACCGTGCTTGGCTAATGCGTGAACGACTTCATGCCCTAGGACAACGGCCAACCCCGCTTCGTTTTTGGCAATGGGGAACATCCCGGTATAGACGGCAATTTTCCCGCCCGGTAGCGCCCATGCATTCTTGGTTTGATCATCCTTGATCACGGTGACTTCCCAATCGAATTGTTTGGCTGTCTCCGCATATTTCGAATGCTTGGCTGCCTCGATGATTCGCGCCGCCACCCGTTTAACCGGCTCTACCTCTCGCGGATCCTGAGAAATGACAATCTTGGGATCAGACAACACTTGCTCATATTGTTGCGCTGCGATTTCGTTCAAAAAAGAATCGGGCACTAAGACGAATTGCGTTCGCTGTGTATAAGGATTCGTGGCGCATCCGATCACGACTATCCATAGCATCCACGCGCAGCTTCCGAGAACCAGCCGACAAACCAGCGGTAGCCGTCGAGGTGCACGATTCATGTCGCTCATCTTACTCATCGTAATTCATCACCGTCACACGAGTCTGTTACCCTCAAAAAGATCGGAGCGCCTTCAGCATGTCTGCCGGTGGAGGAGGCACCGTAATATCCAGTTTGTGAACCTGCGGATACCGCGCGAGCGCGGGAGCGACCCCTTCTTCCGGACCGACAACGAGCGTAACAAAATCATGTGGTCGAAGGTGCTTTTGGGCGGCCTGGCGAACCTGTGCCACAGTCACCCCTTCGATCCCCGGCCGAAACCTTTGGAGCCAATCGGAAGGATAGTCGTAATATTCATAGATTAAAAATTTTGCGAGAATTTTTGCCGGTGAATCGACCGAAAACACAAACGAATTCAATACGCTCGCCTTGGCTTTCTTCACCTCTTCAGCCGTTGGAGGCTCGGCGACCAACCGACGGGCTTCAGCTCTCAATGCTTCGATGCCTTTAGCCGTCGTCTGCACCTTCGTCGACATCGACAACATCGCCAATCCCGGATAATCCCAACCGAATCCCACTCCGCCAGACACATCGTAGGCAAGGCCTTGTTTCGAGCGAATGTTCGAAAACAACCGCGATCCGAACGACCCGGAGAGAATCTCATTGACGATCACCAGCGCATAATAATCCGGATGACGTCGCGTCACCCCGAGATGGCCCATGGCGATCTTCGCCTGTGTCATATCGTTCTTTTCAGCGTAAAATATGGCGGGAGACGCTTGGGTCCGATAGGGAACGTCGAGATCGTGAGACGGAGGTCCCGCAGGCCAGTCTCCAAACACTTGCTGAATGAGCGCCAAGGCTTCGGCTGGATCGAAGTCACCGGTCAATCCCAGAATCATGCGGTCGGGATGGAAGTAGGTGCGATGCCATTTCACGAGATCCGCTCGGCTAATGTTGTTGATCGTCGCATAGGTCGGGGTTCGTGCATACGGAGAATCTGGTCCATAGACCAACTTCCGAAACTCTCGGCTTAAGATGTCGTCTGGATTGTCATTTTGTCTGGCAATCGCCGCAATCGCTTGACTTTTGGCAATAGCGAGTTTGCGCTCGTCGAAGGCCGGATAGCGAAGAAGGTCCGAGAAAATCCGTAAGACGTCCGGAAAATCGGCCTTCAAACAATTCATCGAAGCTGTTCCGGCTGTCACATCGATGGCCGTCTCGATGACGGCCGCCTTGCCTTCCAGATAATCGTCCAAGGCATCTCCTGACATCGACCGCGTACCTCCGCTCCGCATCACGGATCCCGTGAGAGTTGCCAATCCGATTTTTTCCGGCGGTTCATAACGTGATCCGGTTCGAATATAGATCGTCACATCGACAAGGGGAAGTTCATGATCCTCCATCATCAAGACCACCATCCCGTTCTCGAGCACCACACGCTCCGGTCGAGGGATGGACAATTCAGGCAGCGGCGGAAAAACCAGGTCTTCGACGCGGTCAACTTGAGCATGGCAAATCCCGAATACTCCCCAGGCACCGAAAACCGCACTGATTAGCCATTTGAGCACCGTCATCGATCTTCCTCTATGGTACAGGTGAACAATTCCATTTGCGCCATGCTTGCCGTTAAGGATGCGAAGCCTGAGACGCTTTCTCGGCGGTCGTGCGCACGATCGGTTGGGTATCCGTTTCGATCATCGCGACGATGCGGTTAGATGGGCGAAAGGTCTTGCGCGCCAGACGCCGAATATCCGCTTTCGTCACACGGGGCAATCGATCGAGATACCGAAACAATTCGCGCCAATCACCAAACAAGAGGTGATAATCCGTCAAATTCATCGCCAAGCCGAGATTGTTGCCCAACGAACGAATGAGGCCCGCTTGGGCTCGCGTCCGAAACTTTTGGAGTTCTTCGTCCGTCACGTCTTCTTCCTGTAATCGCTTCAACTCGTCACGAAGCGCAGCCTGAACCGCTTCGTTGGTTTGATCGGCGGCTGGTACAGCATAGACAACCCAAAGATGAGGATATTTTTCTCCCGGATAACTTGACAAGGATCCTACTGACACGGCCACTCGTTTATCGCGCACCAAAGCCCGGTACAACCGCGACGTCCTGCCGTTCGTCAAGATATCGTCAATCGCATCGAAAATCGGTTGGTCGCGATCGGTCACCGCACCTTTGTGATAGCCTTCCAGATAAATCGGCTGAGCGGGATCTTGAAGAATCACAATTTTTTCAGCAATCGACGGCGGTTCCACCGTACGAAGCCCCAGGGGTTTGGGTCGTGCCGGAATTCGCCCAAAATATTTCTCCAACAACGGGATCACTTCCTGAGCATCGACGTCTCCGACAATGGCCGTGATCATATTGGCCGGCACATAATAGGTCTCAAAAAACCGACGGGCGTCAGTTATAGTTAATGATTGAATATCGCTCGCAAAGCCGATCACCGGATGGTGATAGGGGTGGGCTATAAACGCCGTTGCTCCAAATTGCTCGAGGAGGCGCCCGAAGGGACGGCTTTCTGTTCGCAAGCGCCGTTCTTCCATCACGACATCGCGTTCTTCATAGAATTCTCGAAAGACCGGATGCAAAAACCGTTCAGACTCAAGATAGGCAAAGAGTTCGACTTTGTTAGCGGGCAAAGCGTAGAAATACCCTGTCACATCCGCGCTGGTAAACGCATTCAGGGCCACTCCACCTTCGCGTTCGATGATCGCGCCAAACTCGTTTTTCACCACATAGCGTGCGGCGTGTTGTTGTTTGGCCTTAAAATCTTGATAGAGGATTTTGAGACGTTCTGGATCAGGCTTATCTGAAAGCCGTTCGCGTTGATAGGCCTGATAGGCTTGCTCCAATTCCTCGATGGCGCGTCGTTCCGCCTCGTAATCGGTTGTTCCAATTCGAGATGTTCCCTTGAACGCCATATGCTCGAACATATGGGCGAGCCCTGTTTCACCCGTCCGCTCTTGCGCGGAACCGACATTCACTCTAGTCATAAACGCAAAGACGGGTGCCACAGGACGCTCCACAATGAGGAATGTCCATCCATTGCGAAGTGTATATTCGGTCACTCGTTTCTCAAACGCTGCAAGATCTTGCGCCTCGCCAAGCACCGGGATAACGAGCGAGGCCCACAGAGCGATTACGCTCATGAGTTGTTTTCCCAAAGCAAACCGGTTCTTGGTTGTGAGATCACCCATCTTCGCCATCATTATCTCCCATTAAAGAGCACTCCTGTTCACTGCCCTCACGTATCTTATTCGGGTGCCTGAAATCGGTGCAAGAAGCGACCTTGACAACATCGCGTCAAGCGTGAACGGAGCGCATCGAAGAAACGGGCGCGAGGAACACGGATGCGTAAATAAACCTCTTACTAGGAATACATAAGGATCCCACCGATATCCCGTTCACGATCTTGCGATGGCCAATATAGGGTCCCAATATCGGACGATCATTCTTGTCCGATTTCTTCTTGCTATCCAAGATTCCCTCCGTCGCCTGGCGACCGAGGGTTCATGAAGCCTGATCTTTTATGAGCAGGTTCCATGCAACGCTCTTGAAAACGGGCAACTTACGCGCATATCGCAAAGCGGGAGACATCATCGTTTTAATTTCTCGCAGAAGATGGCGTTGCAGCCTGCTAAGTCTCTTCTTTTCAACACTCCGTTCAGGGGCACTGTGTCACTCCGCAATCATTGTGCATGCGGACCGAAAGAATTTTCGTGCATGATCTTCTTCTCAAGAACCTGCCTATTCGAGACACAATGACCAAATAATAACGCTAACGCAATGGGAGAAATCGCCTGAGCCTAGGCATCTAGACAGAAGACCCGGAGTATTGTAAGTACATAGAATGCGTTCCAAAGGCAGGCGACGACAGAGACTGATGACAATCGGTTCGTCGTTCAGGAGCCATAGGGTTACTGGACTTTCTGCTTTACATCATTGTATTTTTGCGTCGTTTTGAAATCCTATCTTGTTCGAGAATCATGATATGAGCTTAGCTGGTGTCATCATTGATCATGTTCAACAGAGGAGCATCTTTTATGTAAATACGCTGGTAGATTTTTTCAATTTGGTCAGTCGGACACGATAGCTCAGCCATGGTGCCTTCTCGTATGCATCAGATTTTTATCTATGACCGTGGCTCAAATATCGAGCTGCGTCGTCTCCCATTCCCTATCTTTTGCGTGGCGAAGGGACAGCGTTATCGGCTTCATTGTTTTATACGGTTTTCTCCTCCTTATCTTCGACGCCTTTCATCCGGCTTTCTATCCTTCAACCATAACCAACTGCTGTTCTGTCGAAACAGCATTTCTCATAAGGAGGAGTCCCATGACCACCATCACTGCCTGTCCCATCGCGTTCTTGAACCAGACCAACTCATTCCCTGCACCGTCGGCCGAGGTCGTTGATTCCATTCAAGCGTACCTCTGCCACCTTGCTGCCCAAGGAGGCCCACAACCCTCGGAATACTCCCAACTCAATACTGTGATCGATGTGCTCGCAGAATGGCTGCGGAAGGGCGCATTGACACCTGAACAATGGCACGCCATTCGCACTAGCTTAGGCGATGCCATCTCCACGGATACCATTCAAGGCATGGCTCTCCACAAACCTCATGGGTACGCGGGAGATTACGAGATCATCGACCGGATTTATCAATACTATGTGTCGGACAATCCCAGCCTGGCGAATTGGGACAAGTTTTTTCACTCCCACAGTGCGCCGAAAGCCGTGCGGAATCGGGTTTCATACTTTTTATCTCAAGTCTGGGATGCACATCTTCGCCATCCGCAAGAAGCCCGCATATTAAATCTTGCCAGCGGGCCAGGCCGGGACATGTACGAGGCCTTGAAAGTCCTGGGCAAAACACCCGTGTACTTCGATTGTCTCGACCAGGACAAGCAAGCGATCGATTATGCTTCACGACTCTGTGCAGACTATTCGGCGCAAATCACCTTCTTCCATTGCAATGTTTTTCGTTTCAAACCCGCACGAAGCTACCACCTTATATGGTCAGCTGGCCTGTTCGATTATTTCACCGATGCGCTCTTTAAGCGGGTCCTCAAGCGATTATTGCCCGCGCTAGCTCCAGGCGGCAAACTCGTGATCGGAAATTTTTCCGATCGGAATCCCAGCAAAGGCTACATGGAGCTCTTCGATTGGATCTTAAACCATCGGAGCGAAGAGCATTTGCGACAACTGGCTGAGGACTGTGGCGTAGCTCCCGCCAACATTGCCATTGACCAGGAGCCGGAAGGCGTGAATCTTTTTCTCCACATTCAGGGGTGATCGTCAGAAAAAGGATCGAGGAGGAGAAAAGCCCTTCTCCTCGATCTTGCTATGCTCTTCGAGGATTGCGCCGGCTATCGCAGTTTGCATGGATCTGTCGATCTGTTGTCACCGTGGTTTGTACGGATAGAAAGAACATTGCGAACAACCTCCGCAAGTTCACGGAATTTAAACGGTTTGGTAATTCGTGCGTGGAACCCATAGTCCTGATAGCGAGCCAAAATCGGATCATTCGAATACCCGCTCATGACCACGGCTTTAATCTGGGGATCGAGCTCTTTCAAGCGCTGGAAGGTCTCTTTTCCTCCCATCCCTCCTGGAACCGTCAAGTCCAGCAGCACGACATGAAACGGTTGACCTTCTGATCGCGCGCGCTCAAACATCTTTAACGCTTCATATCCATCTTTAGCAAGCTCACAAGTGTATCCACACAGCTCTAGCATATCATTGAGCAGCCTTCGGATCGGCTCTTCGTCATCCATGATCAGAATCCGACCACATCCCGACTCCACGGCCAAAGAATCCTCTTGCGAATGTTCAACGCTCGCAGAAGGCATGGCTGGCAAGTACAAAGTAAAGGTTGTCCCCACACCCACTTGTGAGGCGACGCTGAGCACCCCGCCGTGTTTCTTCACAATGGAATACGAGGTAGCCAGGCCTAACCCTGAGCCAGTTGGCTTTGTCGTAAAATACGGATCAAAAATTTTTTCCAGGTTCTCGGCAGGGATTCCCACGCCCCGGTCAGCGAATGTCACACGCACCCAATGACCGGCAGAAAGATCCAGGCTTCCCGGTGGTCGATCGCCTGCCGTGATGACGACATTCTCACCTTGGATCGTTACTACGCCCCCATCGGGCATCGCCTGCTTGGCATTGATCACCAAATTCTGAATGACTTGCCCGATTTGTCCGACATCAATCTCCACCGGCCACAAATCGGAGGCGAATCGAAACTGGCATTTGACATTTGATCCGCGTAGAACAAATCGAGCCGATTCTTCTACAAGCTGACGAAGCGAAGCGGCCTTTTTGATGGGCAGCCCTCCCTTGGCAAAGGTCAATAATTGATTCGTCAACTCCTGAGCCCGCAAGGAAGCCGCCTCAGCTTCCGTCAAACGCTGAAAAAGGCGGTCATGCGGGGACAAAGCCAATTTGGCCAACGTCAGTTGTCCAAGAATCGCCGTCAACAAGTTGTTGAAATCATGGGCCAAGCCACCGGCCAGCAACCCTAAAGAATCCAGTTTGTTCATGCGAAGGCGTTCTTCTTCGTACCGCTTCCGATCGGTAATATCTTCAACGATCCCCGCCACACGGTGCACTCGTCCATCCGGGGTTTTAATCGGAAAGGTTCGCTCATAGACCCACCGGATCGTCCGATCGGATCGGAGCAGCCGATATTCTCCACTATATCCGCCTCGCTGAACCCGGTCACGAAATCGTTCACGCACAGTAGCCCGATCATCGGGATGCACCAAATCCAGCCAGGCCGACGATCGTTGATACAACGTCCGCGCTGTCGCCCCCCAAAGTCGTTCATAAGCCGGACTCACATACAAAATCTTCTCTGATGCGGCATCGGCCAACCAAAAGACATCGTCAATGGATTCCGCCAGTTGACGAAAGCGCGCTTCGCTTTCGTATAACGAGGCTTCTGTTTCTTTTCGATGGGTGAGATCATTGGTCACAGTCAAGACGACCTCGACATATCCCTTGGGCCCATATTCCGGAACAAAATGGGATTCATAGTGTTTCCGGCCTTGCGGGGTCGCCATCGAGAATTCCAAGCGCCGCGGTCGGTCGTCCGCAAATACCTTCTGAATCGTCTCTGTCCACGACTTCACAACGTGCTCGTCGTCTTCCAATTCCTGAAGCGTTTTTCCGAGATACGCTTCGGGGGCCAAGCACCGATCAGAACGAAGCCACCGATTCGCATAGAGAAATCGCAGATGGCGATCGAACCGTGCAAGAATGACGGGCAAATGTTCGGCGAGTGACCGAGCTTCAGCATCCCACCGCCCTAATTCCTCCGCCAGTTGCTGGTCAGACGAGATATCGAACAAGACACCCTGAAACAGAGCCCCACGCTCTTTGGAAGACACAATGTGCGCTTGATCGCGAACCCAAATCGATTGACCCTCGGCCGTCAGCATTCGATAGTCGGCACCGAATGTCGTCCGCGACATCGCCGAATTGGTTTTGGCTTTGAGCACGCGTTCCCGATCATCCGGATGAATATGCCGAATATAACAATCTTGAGTGGAGGTCCAATAAGACGGAGGAAACCCCAGCATCGTTTCGACCTGTGGGCTGATATAGATCAAGCGAAAGCCGTCTTCAAACGAGGCTGAGTAGGTCACGAGAGGAATGTGTTCGATCAGATTTCGAAACGGATTATGGGAATCGATACAATAATCTTCAACGAGGCTCATGAATCGCCTTCGGATTGCGAGTAGATGTATCTTTCCTTGCCAGGGTCAGGCTGTCTCTCCGAACATAATGGTCGCGCAACGGCCTGCGATTCCAATCGTATAGAAGCTGATCTCGATCCCTCCTCTGTGGACGCATGCTCCGTTTCCGGAAGATTCACCACATACAGCTTCGCGGGTTGGTTGGTCGGCTGGATACCCTCTCGGACAGCTCGGACAGAAAAAATCCCGCCATGCGATTGAATGATTTCTTCGACAATGACCAAGCCCTCTGCCATGGATGATCGGCGCACGGCCTCCGTCATCAAGAACTCGCTGTGTCCGGCCTGTGTCCCTCGGTGTAAACCATGGTCCTGAGTTCTAAAAATCTCGATCTGTATCCATCGATCGTTCGCGGCTGCCTTGACAGCATACGATCGGACACAAACACATTCTCCTTCCAATTCTTCGTCGGTCAAGCAATCAAGTAGGATATTGAACAAAGCCTGCTTGAGTTGCTGGCGGTTGGCCGAGACGAGCGGGAGCTGAGGTGAAAGCGAAAGATCGACCTTGTACTTCCGGAATTCCGGATTGTGGGACAAGTGAGACACACAATCATAGAGGATCTTGTTCACATCGGTTCGGACGAATACCGGCTGGTCGGCCTGCATATACTCTCGTATTTCTTTGGTCAATCGCTCGATGCGTTCGATATCTTCGGCCACCACAGCCCGGAAACGGGCTAAAAACTCCTCGTCATCTTTTCGCAGCTGGGCAAGCTGAGTAAACGCTTTAATCGTCGTCAAAGGCATACGCAATTCGTGGGCCAACCCACCTGCCATAGCTTCTAACGAGCGCAGACGATCCAGGTGCAAGACCAAAGCCCGCGATCGCTGAACTTCTTTCTGGAGAAGTGCATTTTCGAGGGAGAGGGCTGCTTCTTGAATCAACGGCGCAAGTAATTGCACGGCTCGGCCAGGCTCTGTCGCCTGTTGCATCAATGGCCTCAACAACAGGCAAAATCCTAGCAATCGATTTTTCGTGATGAACGGCACACAAATGTCGGCTTCCATGCGAGCCAAAGTTTCAGCCACGATCACTTTCCATCCATCAGATGGGAGATGCTCCAATTCACGCCATAACACTTCACGCTGAACAATGGCTAAATAACGAGGCAGTTCGTGCGTAACCGAAAAACGCGGATAGGATGACAGCGCCAACCGTTCGCCATAAAAAGACACAGGGGCGTACTGGTTGTTTTCCTGGTCCAGGAGATACAACACAGCCGTTTTGGCATGGAGCTCTTCGCAGAAGGTGTGCACAATTTCCTGCCCCACCGTATCGAGATCAGAGCTATTCGCGACAGTGGAAGAAAACCGCGAAAATGTTTTGAATCGCAATTCGCGTCCTCTCATTACCGTGCGCGCAATGGCACCGCGAGTTCCAACCTTCAACTGATAGGCTCCTGCTACCGTCAAAAGATGCACGGCGGCTTGCACAAGGGAAAATCGCAGACTGATGGCCCCAAAGATCGACTGTTGGGCCAACAGTAAAATGGGAAAGGCCGGCTGAGAAATCAAGAACAACACGCCGAGATAACTCAACCCACGCTCGACGTATATGGAAAAGTCCAACAGATGATAGCGAAGCAGCGCATAGGCGACCAAGGCAATATACACTGTAAAACAGATGGTTCCGTAAGGAAGCAGTTCGATCCCATACCACAAAGGAAAATTTGTCGCTCCCCCTGCATACCCGATACTCGAGCCGAGCAGCAGATGGCTGAACTGTTGACGCCGAATGCCTTTTTCTTGAAACACCGCTCGGCCCAAAAGGACATGAGAATACACCACGACCCCCACCCACCAGATGAGGAATACGTGGAAGAGCGGACCAGGGACCGGCCAATAGGGAAACGACATCGTCGTTCGGACATCGGCCACAAAAAATGGCGTCAGATCCGTGAACAGGAAGCACACGCCGATGGCATAGCATGCTTTCAAAATGACTCGGGTATCGGGCAAGAGATCCCGTAGCACAACCACGTGATGGAGAAAGGTGACGGGGATAAAAATCGCGCCTGCCATCAGCAATCGAACATAAAACAGTGCAAATTCTTTGTCCGAGGATACATGCCAGGCGCAGTAGCCGTAACTCCAAATCGCCGTAGCCAGTCCGAACAATATAAAAGTCCAATGTCGAAGATCTCGCGGCGAGCGACTATAGACAAGTGCCATCAATCCCGTGGCCGCTAGACCGTTTAACAAACCACTCAAGGCGAAAAAATTCATGTCCATAGAAGCTCTAAAGGAAATATCGGAGATAAATACCGATGCGGTCATGCTCCGGCTGCGCCGGAAACGCGACAGCCATACTGCGCTATCGGAAAACAGTACGCCGTTATGGAAAGAAGGTCAAGCATTTCCACGACTGTTCGATCATTTTTTCAGACGGGCGAAGACCGTTCTTTCCCTCGATCAGTTCACCAGGCCTCTAGCACGCGTGGCAGTTCTGTCAGTGTCCGAATTATGGAAACAGGTTCATGTTGAGGACGCTCTACTGGTTCTTGAGTCAGCCACACTGGATGCAGACCAGCCGCCAAAGCGCCCTCAACGTCTTCCGCGAAACTATCCCCAACGTGAACGGCTTCGGAAGGATCGATGACATGTTGTTCGACCGCGACTTGGAAAATTTTCGGAGCGGGCTTGACAGCTCCAGCCAAACTGGAAATCGTCACGGAATCGAAATAATGTCGAATTCCGAGTTCGCGCAAAATGGTGAACAACCGTGTGTCAAAATTGGAAATAATTCCTAATTCATAGCCTTTGGCTTTCAAATCTTGAAGCACAGAAACGGTTTCCGGAATCACCCTCCAATGCGCACCCGTTGAAAAGGCTTCAAAGACCTCGTCGAAAAAATCGTCAAATCCCTCAAACATGCCGACTCGGTAAAAGACGGCATGGACAAGATCAAACCACCAGAGCCGTTCACAGTGCTTCAAAGTAACCGGATCGTCTGCAGCAAAAACCGGCGGGGGAGCTTGTTGAAAGGCTGCACGAAACGCCTGATTCACAGCCTGTTTCAGTTGCACTGACGGCACGACGCCATATTTTTCGGCATAGGTTAAATACACATCGGCGACCGAACCTTTGAGATGAAAGAGGGTTCCCGCGGCATCAAAAAACACGACGGCAATTGACGACCGTGTGCGATTCCTATGCGCTCGATTACAGGACGTGCGACTCACCAAGGAGCAGGATTGGACATGCTGGAAGAACGTGGGCGAACGGCAGGATCAAAGACAAAAGTAAAACCGATGGGCCTGGGAAATCGGCACCGTGAATCATTCCACAAACGATACGAGGGGCGACTTGCATACCCTCATGATTTTGTCTTCTGTCG
Organism: Nitrospirota bacterium; assembly: GCA_003695915.1. Taxonomy (GTDB): domain Bacteria; phylum Nitrospirota; class Nitrospiria; order Nitrospirales; family UBA8639; genus J017. The sequence goes on along the minus strand of RFGF01000070.1, from coordinate 7,883 downwards.
ACGCTGGGCTGCTTCCCGCGCTTTGATCCGTTGACGGTTTTTCCGATGCTTGCGCCGCAATTCCCGATCTTTTTCTCTTCCACGAGCCATTGCGATATCCCCCTCCTTTCCCGGTTTCTTATTTGGTGTCATCGTCTTCGACCAGTGGCACAAGCTCTTCTCGTCGCGCCATCTTCTGGCACAGGGGACATCTTCGGTCTTTCCCCTTGAACCCTCTTTCTTCGACTTCCCTCTCCGAGCTTTCGCGCTTTCTATACCATAGTGGGGATGCGAGGACAAGCAAAGGTCGGTCTATTGCAGGCCTCGAAGGTGCATGCTAAGATCCGTCGCACCGCTGACGAACATGCCGAGACCCGTCGTAGGAAGACCCCCACGTCGATATGGCCGCTCCTCGATTGGAAAAAACCTATCATCCACAATCCGTTGAACTACGTTGGAGCCGCTTTTGGGTGGAGCGAGGCTTATTCCGTGCCGATCCCCGGAATCCAGCTCCGCCATTTTGCATCGTCATTCCTCCCCCCAATATTACCGGTTCCCTTCATATCGGGCATGCCCTGAACGCGACGTTACAGGATATTCTTGTCCGATGGAAACGCATGCAGGGGTACAATACCCTCTGGCTTCCAGGCACGGATCATGCCGGCATTGCGACGCAAAACGTCGTCGAACGGCAACTCTTGGCCGAAGGAACAACTCGAGAAAAATTGGGACGCGAAACCTTTATTCAACGAATCTGGGCATGGAAAGAACAATCGGGAAACACCATCGTCGAACAACTCAAGCAATTGGGAGCCTCCTGCGACTGGAGCCGATTGCGGTTCACTATGGACGAGGGGCTATCTCGAGCCGTACGGAAAGTGTTCGTCCAGCTTTATGAGGAAGGACTGTTATATCGTGGTGAACGGTTGATCAACTGGTGCCCTCGATGCCTGACAGCCCTTTCCGACATCGAAGTGGAACATGAAACGATCACCGATCATCTTTACTTCATCCGCTATCCCGTCCCATCGGATCCCGCGCTCGACCTTGTCGTCGCCACCACGCGACCGGAAACACTGTTAGGAGACACGGCTGTCGCCGTCCATCCGGACGATCCCCGATATTCGCATGCGATCGGCAGACAAGTTGCCCTGCCCTTGACCACGCGAACGATACCTATTCTCGCCGATCCCATTTTGGTCGACCGTGAATTTGGCACTGGAGTCGTCAAAGTCACACCGGCCCATGATTTCAACGATTTTGAAGCCGGACTCCGCCATCATTTGCCGCGAATCGCGCTTTTCGATGCTCATGCACGATTGGCTCCTCACGCGCTTGAGACCGCTCACGTTGAACCCGACCTCGTTCCTGCATTGTCGCATCGCACCGCACAAGAAGCACGGACGACCATCGTCGAGACGCTCAAGGAACGAGGCCTATTGGTCAAAGTTGAGCCGCATACGCTGGCTCGCGGACACTGCTATCGATGCAAGACGGTGATCGAACCGTTTCTGTCGCCTCAATGGTTCGTGCGCATCCAACCACTCGCCGATCCGGCAATCGAAGTCGTAGAGAGCGGACACATTCGCATCATCCCCTCTGGCTGGGTCAACAATTATTTAGGATGGATGAAACACATTAAAGATTGGTGTATTTCGCGCCAATTGTGGTGGGGCCACCAAATTCCGGCCTGGTATTGCCGGTCCTGCCTCGGTCAATCACTCAGCCCGCAAGCGGAACTTCAATCCTGCCTCATTCCCCAACATGCGACCCCGATCGTGGCCGAGCAGCCTCCCACACAGTGCCCACGCTGTGGAAGTTCGGACATGTTTCAAGACCCCGATGTCTTGGACACGTGGTTTTCTTCGGCCCTGTGGCCGTTTTCGACCTTGGGTTGGCCAGACCGTACTGCCGATTTCGAGACCTATTATCCGACCTCTGTCCTCGTCACGGGCTTGGACATCCTTTTTTTCTGGGTTTCCCGGATGATCATGATGGGTCTGAAATTCACCGGCACTGTCCCGTTTTACGATGTGTATATCCATGCCCTCGTCCGAGACGCCGAAGGGCAAAAAATGAGCAAATCCAAAGGCAATGTCATCGATCCTTTGACGAAAATGCGTCAATACGGCACGGATGCCCTCCGGTTCACACTCGCCGCGATGGCCTCGCCGGGGCGAGACATCAAACTGGCCGAAGAACGCATCGAAGGCTATCGCAACTTCATCACCAAGTTATGGAACGCCGCGCGATTTATCGCGCTGCACGCGAACGGTGAGCGAAGCGCTCTTTCCCCTGCCTTGCGTCCTTTTCATGACCGGTGGATTCTCAGTCGGTTGAATCACGCCATTCGCGCATGTACGGAAGAATTGACGTGCTATCGTTTCGATCGAGCCGCTTCAATCCTGTATCAGTTTCTTTGGCATGAATATTGTGATTGGTACATCGAACTGGCGAAAGCCGCGTTACAGGATGCATCATCGCCCGACGCGCCATCCACTCGCCATACACTACTAGAAACATTGGAACTGATCCAACGCCTTTTCCATCCTTTCATTCCGTTCGTGACGGAAGAAATTTGGCAGTCCTTCCCGCATACCGGGGAGAGTATCGCCACGCAGCCTTATCCAATTCCGCGTCCAGAATGGGATGCACCGGAGATCGAGCGGGACTTTTCTGTGCTCGAGCAGTTCATCGACGCCACGCGGACGCTTCGTGCCTTGCTGCAATACACGCCGACTCAACCGGTCGCATTTTACGGAGGCTCTTCCGACGAGCGCGAACAGCAAACACTCGTTCAGCTCGCACCTCGACTCATAGCCCTTGCCCGTGGGCCGTGTCATCTCAAGCCGCCGGAGCAATGGCCGACGGAGCGAATGCTTCGCTTGGTCGTCGGGTCGCTCTCGGTAGGAACGCCGATCGAGCAAAACTTCGATCTGGCGGCCGTCATCAAACGGATCGAAAAACAGGTTAACGACACACACAAAGAGTGCGCAAGGCTCGAAGCGCGATTAGCCTCTCCAGCCTTCAAAAGCAAAGCCGATCCCGCCGTCGTCACGCAATCCGAACATCGCTTGGCTGCTTTGAGGCAGGAGGCCTCGCTGTTGGACTCTTGTCTAGCCCAACTCCGCGCTATGGCACAGTCTGTTTAAAAACCAAACGTTTCCGTGACGGTCCCAGCCATTCACATTCGTCAAGCTGTCCTCACAGCATTGCAAGAGGATCTCGGATCCGGCGACATTACGACCCAGTCCCTCTTCCCCACGCCCATACCAGCTCGAGCCGAAATCCGAGCCCAGGAACCGCTGACGCTGGCCGGGATCGCCCTCGCAAAACAGGTGTTTCGTGAACTGGACCCTCAGGTGCGTTTTCCGCGTTCGCGGGAAGATGGCGACACTGTGCGGCCCGACGCTGTGATCTTGACCTGTATCGGAGACGGTCGGTGCCTTCTGCAGGGGGAACGGACAGCCCTGAATTTTTTGCAGCATCTCTCGGGCATCGCAACGCTCACCGCGAAACTCTGTCAACTAATCAAAGGATATCCCGCTATTATCCTGGATACACGCAAAACCACGCCGGGCCTTCGCGTTTTGGAGAAATGGGCCGTTCGCTTAGGCGGAGCCAAAAATCATCGGCACACATTGAGCGAAGGCTTCTTGATCAAAGACAACCACCTTGCCTTGCTTCGAAGTCGTCTGTCGATCGAACAAGCTTGTCGCTTGGCGCGGCAGCGCGCTCCGCACGGCCTCCGTATCAGCATCGAAGCCGAATCCCTTCGCCAAGTCCGTGAGGCACTTCAAGGGGGAGCCGATATTATTTTGCTCGACAATATGACACCTGCTATGGTGCAAGAAGCCGTCGCGCTTGTCGGCGGGCGTGCCTTGATCGAGGTCTCTGGCGGGGTTACAGTGGAAAATGTCAGACAGTTCGCTGAGGCTGGAGCAGACTTTATTTCCATTGGAATGTTGACCCACTCGGCTCCGGCTGTGAACATCAGCATGAGCATCGAACCGTTACGGACCCGTCGATCATTTCGTTAGCATTTCATGTATGGCATCTTATTTGGTATCCCGTTTTACCGACACCCCCCTCTCGGCTGAACGACTCCGATCACTTCTGAACACCGCATGGATGGGAACGCGCCTTGAGGTGTACGACGAACTGGATTCGACCAATACCACTGCTCTGGCCCAAGCTCGTCGCGGTGCTCCTCATGGAACGGTGATCGTCAGCGAAACGCAGCATGCGGGACGGGGTCGCCTTGGCCGGTCATGGCATTCTCCGCCCGGAGTGAATCTGTATTGCTCAATCGTTCTCAGACACCCTCCTCAATCAGCCGGTCTCTCCTGGATTTCTCTCATGGCCGGCGTGGCCGTCTGCGAGGCATTGCATCCCCGAGTGGCCTGCTCCGTGGCTCTCAAATGGCCTAATGATCTCGTCGTCGGGTCTCGCAAGGTCGGTGGCATTCTTTGTGAGAGTGTCTCCCACAGAATGCCCGATTGGATAGCCGTGATCGGTTTAGGACTCAATGTCAATCTCGAGCGCCATCAATTACCTCCGGATCTGAGGGAAATTGCCACTTCTTTGTTTATGGAAACAGGGCAACATGGCGATCGACATGAGTTGTTGGCCTCTATACTCACTCATCTCGAATGCTTTTATGATCGCTTGCGCGATGGGAATCTTGCAGAGCTCAAAAATAGATATCTCCAGTATTGTCGCACCATAGGGCATGAGGTTCGCGTCCAGTATGCCGATGGCACGGCTCTTTATGGGGTAGCGGTTGATGTTGGTTGGAATGGCGCGTTGCTGGTTCGGGTCCCTTTTTCGCAAACCCTGGGCATGACCACAGAACGATCTCCTTCCTTTGTTGAGGTGCAGGCTGGCGATATTCTTCATTTACGAGAACACCCCCTTTCCACACCCTACCCGGACATGCCCCTGGAAAACCGATCGTTCTGATTTCATGTCGTCAATGCATTCTTCATCAATTCTGGCCATCGATATCGGCAATACCCATATCGTGATCGGACTTTTTCGGAATTCCTCTCTTCAACAATCTTGGCGAGTAGCCACCGATCAGGCCAAAACAGCGGACGAATACGCCATTATCGTTCGCGCACTTCTGGCGACACAGCCTGTCTTGCCGAGCGAAATCTCAGGTTGTGCAATCTCAAGCGTGGTACCCCCGCTCACTGCAGTTTTCGCCCATATGGTGCAGACCACCTTCCATTGTGACCCTGTCATTGTGACGCGACAGTGTCCCTTCGGGCTCACGATTCGCTATCAGCACCCCGAAGAAATAGGCACGGACCGCTTGGTGAACGCCGCGGCAGCTTATGCTCGCTTTCGTTGTGCACTGATCATCGTCGATTTCGGAACAGCCACCACGTTCTGCACCGTAACCGACAAGGGTGAGTATTTAGGCGGCGCCATCGCGCCAGGGCTGAAAAGTTCGGCAGATTCGTTGCACCTCCGTACCGCCAAGCTTCCCGTGGTGGATCTGGTCCGACCGAAGAGCGTGATCGGACAGGATACCATCAGCAGCATTCAATCCGGAGTGATTTATGGATATGCAGGTCTCGTGGATGAATTGGTCAGCCGCATCCAACAGGAGATCGAACAACGAACCAAGGTCATCGCCACTGGGGGGTTAGCAACTGTGATTGCTCCACTCTCGCGAACGATCGATGAATACTGTCCACATTTGACCCTTGAAGGGCTTGAACTCATCTATCGCCGAATCTTTGCGCACGAACAATCGGAATGAGCGGGCAAAACTCGCAGCAATCAGATGATGGGTTGACTTTTTCAGATTTTGTGACTATCTGTGACGTGCCATCTATCTTTGCGAGCTCTCTAGACTAGAGAGGGAGGAACAAAGGTGAACAACGAAGAAAAACCCCTCTCGGGCGAGAATGCCGAGGTGCAAGAGTCTGGAACGTCGGAGACCCAGACTGCTGAACAATCCTTGAGGGAGGAACTGACAAAAAAGACACAGGAATACAATGAGTTGCAGGAGAAATATTTGCGATTGGCTGCTGAGTTTGAAAATTACAAACGGCGGATACAACGAGAACAAGTCGAGCAGATTAAATTTGCCAACGAAAAAATTCTCAAAGAGTTGTTGACGACCGTAGATAATTTGGAGCGTGCGATTCAATGCGGGCGAGATCAGCAAACGGTAGGAGCCTTGCTCGAGGGAGTGGAGCTCACTTATAAACACTTGGTGGATACGCTGACAAAATTCGGTGTGAAGCAAATCGAAAGCGCTGGGCAACCATTTGACCCTTCGAAACATCAAGCTGTCGCCCAAGTGGAAGCTCCATCGACGCCCCCGAATATGGTGGTCGAGGAGTATCAAAAAGGATATCTCCTGAATGAACGGATTTTACGACCAGCAATGGTGACGGTTTCGAAAGAACCGTCCGACAAGAACCAGCCATCTACCGGTGACCAACATCAGGGAGAGGAAGGAGCTGACCAATGAGTAAAATTATCGGGATCGATTTAGGAACGACAAATTCGTGTGTCGCTGTGATGAGCGGAGGCGAACCGGTGGTGATTCCCAATGCAGAAGGGAGTCGAACAACGCCGTCGGTTGTCGCCATTACGGACAAAGGTGAGCGGTTGGTCGGACAAATAGCCAAACGGCAAGCGATCACCAATCCAGAAAACACCATTTTTTCGATAAAACGGCTCATGGGGAGAAAATTTAACTCTCCCGAAGTCAAAGAAGCCATGAAGCGCCTTCCTTATAAAATCGTGGAGGCCGAAAATGGCGATGCACACGTCGAAATTCGGGGCAAACGGTACAGCCCACCGGAGATTTCCGCCATGATTTTGCAAAAAATGAAACAGACGGCGGAAGACTTTCTCGGGGAAAAGGTACAAGATGCCGTGATTACGGTCCCGGCATATTTCGATGACAGCCAGCGGCAGGCGACAAAAGATGCGGGACAAATTGCCGGACTGAACGTGGTGCGGATTATCAATGAGCCGACGGCTGCCGCCCTGGCCTATGGGCTCGATAAAAAGAAAGATGAGCGGATTGGCGTCTACGACCTCGGAGGAGGCACATTCGATATTTCCATCCTCGAAATCGGCGAAGGTGTGTTCGAGGTGAAATCCACCAATGGCGACACCTATTTAGGGGGGGACGATTTCGATCTCCGCATTATCGATTGGTTGGTCAACGAGTTCAAAAAGGATCAGGGTATCGACCTCCGAAACGACCGAATGGCGTTGCAACGGCTCAAAGAAGCGGCTGAACGGGCGAAAATCGAGCTTTCCTCTTCGCAAGAGACCGAAATCAATTTGCCGTTCATCACTGCGGATGCCAGCGGCCCAAAGCACCTTGTCATGAAATTAACACGGGCGAAGCTGGAACAGTTGGTGGATGACCTCATTGAACGAACTATCGAGCCATGCAAAAAAGCGCTTGCCGACGCGAGCCTCACACCCCGCGATATTCACGAAGTTGTACTCGTCGGGGGTATGACCCGTATGCCTAAAGTCATCGAGCGGGTCAAACAATATTTTGGAAGGGATCCTCATCGGGGAGTCAATCCGGACGAAGTTGTCGCCATCGGAGCTGCCATTCAGGGCGGTGTGCTCCGGGGCGAGGTCAAAGACGTGCTGCTGTTGGATGTCACGCCGCTTTCGCTTGGAATCGAAACGCTCGGCGGCGTCTTTACCCGGCTGATCGAACGGAACACCACGATTCCGACAAAAAAGAGCCAAATTTTTTCCACGGCGGCCGATAACCAAACCGCGGTCACGATTCGCGTGTTCCAAGGCGAGCGGGAAATGGCCAACGATAACAAACTACTGGGCCAGTTCGATTTGGTAGGGATTCCGCCCGCGCCACGAGGCGTCCCCCAAATCGAAGTGACCTTTGACAT
>RFGF01000069.1 GCA_003695915.1 Nitrospirota bacterium | reverse complement strand
TCGACCTCGTCGGCAAAATCGCTCCCTCCGGTGAATTGGGAATCTTCACCGAAATTGAGTTTGACGCGGAAGCCGGCACGATCCGCCAAGCTTCCCCCGCTCTTGCCCTCGCGCTCCAGCACGATCTGAGCCAGATGCACATTGAACGCGTTGGCGTCTTTATCGAAAATCCGGAGATGATTGATCTGATTGGAAGGATTATTGAAATTCTGGACATAGGAGGTATCGACAAAGCCGTAGAGTTTAAAATCTTCCGTTGACAGCACAGCAGCCGATGACGTCTTGGCTCCCCACCAGACGATCATTCCACAGATCAGAGTCATAACGACGAACACCATTCCTCTTTTCTCGTTTCCGCGATTCGCAATAGTCATGTTCAGTATTCCTCCGTAGCCAATGGTCATCAACGATTCATCGAGCACGACCTCGTAGGCACTTCTCGATCGTTGCATCGGTCGCGCTGCTCCATGCCTCCCTCGATAGCTTTCACAACAGCCACCGACACGATCTCGTCATGGCCGTCGTCTGGCAAAAAAAAAGCCCTCGACCCACCGTTGGGAAGAGGACTCCATCGTCCAGCTCAATATAAAAATAAAATCTGTTCAGTCGATGACGCCGAAGACACCGTTGTCTCCAGCCGCACGCGTGTTTTACCAATCGCCTCTCCGGCTGTCAAGACACAGTCAAAATATTGGGTTGAGCATCGCTGGGTCTTCCTTATACGGTTCCCAATACAGTTTCCAGCCGTCGGCTATATCACTTATGCCGAAACACCGCAGATGCTCGACATCGCTGAGATGACAGATTGTAGAAAACACGATACAGTGAACCATCGAGCCCATCGAGGGCAGTCGTCCTTCCGGACCGTCCTCGTTCCGTCGCTATTCATCTCGGGGGAGGAACCGCCTTATGCCGAATGTGTCAATTGATCATGTCTTCACATGGTTGATGGAGAGCACCACGACATTTGTTCAAGGAGGATTGCGCGTGGCGCTGATCGCCATGATTGCGTATGGCGCGATCCGCGCAATCCGTGTGGGTATGGCCCACCTGGAAGACATCCTGACCAAAACCTGGGAACGCACGGAGCCCGTACCCGGCGCGGCGCGTAAACGCGTGATGACTCTGGTGGGGTTGCTGCGGACTATTTGTTTGGCATTCGTTTGGGTCATTGCCGTCGTCATGGCGCTCGCCCAAATCGGCTTGGACGTGACGCCGATCCTCGCCGGCGCCGGCATCATCGGGCTGGCTGTCGGGTTTGGCGCACAAAACCTTGTCCGCGACATGATCAGCGGATTCTTCATGATCCTGGAAAATCAAGTGCGCGTCGGCGACGTGGCGATCGTCAATGGCACGGGGGGATTAGTGGAGGCTATTACGTTTCGCACGATCACCCTCCGGGATCTTTCCGGGGTCGTCCATATTTTTCCGAATGGGGCGATCACGACGCTTTCCAATATGACCAAAGACTGGTCGGCGTATGTCATTGACGTCGGCGTGGCGTATAAAGAAGATACCGACCGCGTGGTCTCGATTATGAAATCGGTGGCGGACGAATTGAAACAGGATCCTGTCTATGGCGCGAAGATGATCGAGCCGATCGAAATTTTAGGCGTCGATAATTTTGCCGATTCGGCAGTGGTGATCAAAGCTCGTTTGAAGACGCTGCCGATCGAGCAGTGGTCCGTGGGACGAGAGTACCGACGTCGATTAAAAAAGGCATTCGATGCCGAACGGATCGAAATTCCCTTTCCTCATCGTACCCTCTACATGGGAGAGGCGAGCCCGCCTTTTGTGGTACAAACGACGACAGCCTCGCCGTCTTCATGAATGGGCTTTGGAGCATGGAGGCAGCGTGTTGGACAACGTCTATCGGCTACCAGCTATGCGAATCAGAAGACACATGGGCGCGCACGCTGTTCGACGAACGCTATCTTTCGTCTATTTTGGCATTGCCCCTCAGGAAACGCAGGTCGTGGGCACTCCATTGACCGTCGCATCGACCGGCGGACCTATGTCTCGGTCATGAATAGACGGCTACTCCCACTCCAATCCGCGCAAGGGCCACCGCTCATGTGGAGCGTCTTTTCTTTGGCATTGGCGGCGGCGCTGGCCTATCTGTTTCTCCTCACCTTCAGTCCGTTTTTTTCTGCATTGACGTGGTCCGCCATCCTCGCCTACGGACTCTATCCTCTCTATAGCTTGTTAGGGCGCCGCACCCGTTGGAGACCGAGCCTTTGCGCGTTGATCATGTGTATGTTGCTGATCCTGGGCGTGATGCTTCCTGTGTTCACGCTGTCCGTCCTGATCGGCGATGAAATTATCCAAACCTACCGACACATCTCCGTGTTGATCCAGGAACAACAAGAGCCGCTAGGGGGAAAGTGGGAGCAATATCCGCTGGTGTCTTCTGCCCTGGCCTTGCTCGAAAAATATGAACGCCTGACCGGAACCAGCCTGTGGGCCGTCATCGCGGAAAATCTCGCGCAAGGCTCTCGGTACCTGATCCAGCGCTTATCGTCGATGGCCGGCGATCTTTTGCTGGGTCTCGCTCAACTGGGCATGATTGTGCTGACCACGTTCTTTTTGTTTCGGGACGGCGAGGCGCTCGTCGCATGGATTCGGCGCACGCTCCCTCTTTCGATCGAGCGTCAAACGGTGGTGTTCCGCCGGTTCGATGAAGTGGTCTTCGGCACCATCTACGGCAATGCGCTGATCGCCGTCATCGAAGGCGTGCTGGGCGGCGTGGCCTTCTGGGCCGTGGGATTGCCATCTCCCGTCTTGTGGGGAACGGTCATGGGCGTGCTGGCCTTTTTACCTTTGGTGGGAGCCTCGTTGGTGTGGATTCCCGGAGCGATCTATCTCTTCTTTCAAACCGCCTACGTCAAAATGACCGTGTTGATCTTGGTAGGGATCGCTATCGCGTTGATCGACTATGTCGTGCGCACCGTCGTGATAGGCAGCAAATCCAAATTGCATACCCTGTTGGTCTTCCTCAGCGTGTTCGGGGGACTGACGGTCTTTGGGCTCGTAGGTCTCGTCATCGGTCCGTTAGTCGTCGCCATCGGGATCGCCTTGTTGGACACGTACCGGGGTGATATCGGAGAAGAAGGTTCGGCTGGAGGAGAACGAGGACATCAGCCTGCGATCTACCAATATCCCGAGCCCTCGTAACGCTGCGGATCCTTTCCCGCTCTATGGGATCCCCTTTTTCATTTGGACTGATTGACCGCCCAAAACCCGAGCGCCAGTAAACCCCACCCCATCACAAAGAGCATGCCTCCGATGGGAGTGAGCATACCGAGCCAACGCATCCCTGACAGCGCCATCGCATATAAGCTTCCGGAGAAGACAACGATGCCTGCCACAAAGGCATAGCCCGCTTGCCGAAATCGCGGATGAGCAGTCATCACCATTCCCCATCCAGCCGCTAGCACACCGACCACATGATACATGTGATAGCGCACCCCGGTCTCGAAGACCTGCACCATCTCCGGAGAGAGCGCCGGACGTAGACTGTGCGCGCCAAACGCCCCCAGCACCACACCGAGACCGCCGAAAAGAGCTCCCGCGACCAACAAACCCGTGGGCATCCCATTATCTCCTTTCCATTGCCAGCGTTCACGGCGAACTCGTCGGTGGGACATAGCGTCCCCATCGAATTCGCTGCCAGACCCGTTCATGAGCCCAATAAAGAAAAATCTTGGTGACCAACTCCGTTGTGCCCACAAACAGGGCAATCGTAAGCTCTCCCGAAAACAAAAAGACGAGAATGGTCGTATCCAAGGTCCCGACAATGCGCCAACTGACTCCTTTGACCACACTGCGTAAATGGCTGTCCATCTCTGCTCGGCTCCTGACGAGAAACAAAAAGGTCGTTCACCCGGTCTTCATGAACGGGTCCGTGCTCGCCTCGGTTGGGCGGACGATCGAGCGCGCCGCGTCGGAAAAGGTGCACTGTTAGCAAAATCTTCCAGCGTATATCGATCCAGCACAGAAGCGATCGCATTTCGTACTTTGAGCATCACCTGTTGAATGGGACATGTCGACTGCGTAGCGTACGGACAATCGTCACACATTTGATAAGCGGTCTGACTCACGCATCCGATCGGCGCCAATGGCCCATCCAACGCGCGGATCACCGATCCGAGCGTAATGGTCGATGGGGGCCTTCGAAGACGGAACCCGCCATCTACACCTCGCCGACTCGCCACAATGCCCTGGTGCTTGAGTGGCAGCATAATATTCTCTAAAAATCCCAGGGGAATTCTTTGTGCCTGCGCCAATTCCGCACGTCGAACAGGACGTTGATCGTACTGACGCGTCAGTTCCAGCAATGCCCGCAGGGCATATTCGCTTTTTTTTGAAAACTTCATCGAAACATCGCCTCGCCCGGAATCCCGTTCCGCTATGGCTCAACGCTTTGAGCACTGTTCAACAGGCATCCGCATTGTGAACCTCTTCCGAGGTTCAGCATGTCGAGCAGCGCATAAGCAATCATAATAATGTTTATCAATTTAATCAACATTAAAAGGGGTATTATGATTTGCATAATAATTAATAATTATTGCCTAATAAAATCCTAGTTTGCTTTTAATTAGACATAGGCATCAATCCGAATGGATGTGGTGCAATGACACCGATCGAGGAATCCACAAAACGGCCATGTCACTTTTAGGTAGCTTCTCGACGACGCACACAGGTGACACAATCCATGACTTCTCTTTTTGAAATTGATTTTCGATTGGTGTTCAATCCGCGGTCTGAAACACGTCCGCAATCAAACACGAAAGGTCAACGAGAATGAGAATGCCCGCGTTCGTGTTCCTGAGCAGGTTGGTTCCTCATATTGGAGGGAGGTGAAATTATGCGACAGCATTGGCTCATAATTGCGATCGGAATCTTCTTGCTGCTCACGTTTTTCGGTGGGTTGGCAGGGGCTAATCCGGCGATGCTGCCTGAACATCCGGGTTATCAAATGCACGACGCCAGGTATCCGGTGACAGGACTCCCCTTAGCCAATGATCCCGGCCAAGCCCCCTTGTCTGTCGAACAAGCGATCGAGCAAGCAGCACGCTATCACGATGAGCAGGTCATCCAAAAAACATCCCAGGCTAATCCGAGCTTGGACTATCGAGGAGCCGGCGTCTTGCCAAAGACCAAAGGGTATCCTGAATATACGATTACCCCGCTCGTGGAAGCCATCAACCCCAACAAATAAGCATAGCCTGCTCGGGAACGCTAGGGCATCGCACGAGGAGCGTTTACGCTCCTCGTGCGTATCTATTCGCCAGGCTAAGCCGATTCGTTCGAGTGTTCGATTAATGGGGTGTCTCAGCAAAGCGACGCTTCGGTAAGACAATGGTGGAGGGCAGGGGACTTGAACCCCCGACCCCGACGTTGCGAACGTCGTGCTCTCCCAACTGAGCTAGCCCCCCACGTATACGAGATGCAGGAATGTCAGCAGCCGCATTATACAGGAATGGATCCAATCCGGCTAGCGAACATCTCGTTGACGACACTCATGGGTTCAGCCTGACTCCCGCACTCGGACTCGCCGGCCTTCGACACGCAACCGGTTTTCTGCAAATAGTTGGATAGCTTCCGGCAGAATGCGATGTTCCTGTTCCAGAATCCGGGCGGAAAGACTGTCCACCGTATCGCCTTCCAGAACCGGTACCGCCGCTTGCCGAATGATGGGTCCTTCATCGACACCTTCCGTTACAAAATGCACTGTACATCCCGAGACTTTGACACCCCACTCGAGAGCCTGCTGCTGGGCGTTCAGTCCGGGAAACGCAGGCAACAAGGAAGGATGGATGTTCATGATCCGCCATGGGTAGGCGTGAATTAAGATAGGCGTCACAATCCGCATATAGCCGGCCAAGACCACCAAGTCAACGTGTGCCTCGCGGAGAAGTTGAACGATCGCCCGGTCGTACTCTTCGCGCGGATGCGACGCACTTGCAAACCGCTTGGGATCCAAAAAGATTCCATTCAGTCCCTGCCCGCGCGCTCGCTCCAAGCCAGGCGCGTGTTCTTTATTGCTGATGACGACGCGAATCGCGGCATCGAGCATCCTGGAGCCGATGGCCTCGTGAATGGCTTGAAGATTGGAGCCGCGTCCGGAGATGAGGACGCCGAGATTCACCGGCTTCATGAGTAGCGTTCAGATTCGTAGATCAGCGGCTTCGCCTCGTGCGGCCGCTTGTCCACAGCGCCGATGACCCAAGCCTCCTGACCGAGTTGCTGCACATGTCGAAGCAGAGGATCGACCTCCGACGAAGGAACGACGAGCACCAAACCGATTCCCATATTGAATACTCGAAACATTTCATCGTGCGCGATGTCGCCCAACTCCTGAATGACCGTGAAAATCGGGGGCACCTTCCATGCCGTTGGATCGATACGAACGCGACACTCGCTCGGGAGAATGCGCGGAAGATTGCCTGTGATGCCTCCTCCCGTGATATGCGCCATGCCATGCACCTCATGTTCGGCCAGCAGCGCATGCACCAGCTTGGCATAAATCCTCGTAGGCGTTAACAACGCCTCGCCAACCGGCTCGGAAAGCCTGGGAAGTCGACTCTCCACGCGCAGCCCGGCTTTTTCGAACAGCACGCGTCGGGCCAGTGAGAAGCCATTACTGTGCAACCCGGTCGAGGCAACTCCGATCACACGATCGCTGACTGTAATACGAGCCCCATCGATCAACCGAGAGCGCTCGACAACTCCAACGGCAAACCCGGCAAGATCATATTCGTCGTCCGGATAACTGGCCGGCATTTCAGCGGTTTCTCCTCCGATAAGGGCACACCCTGCTTCACGACAGCCGGCGACGATGCCACGCACGATGGCTTCGGCTTTCTCCAGATGCAGTTTCCCCATCGCCAGGTAATCGAGGAAAAACAGTGGCTCCGCGCCGGTGACAACCACGTCATTAACGCACATGGCGACCAGATCGATCCCGATGGTGTCGTGACGATCCAGTTGCAGGGCGACGCGCAGTTTGGTCCCGACGCCATCCGTCCCGGAGACCAGCACGGGATCCTCGTATTTATCGGTCGGGAAGCGAAACAGTCCTCCGAACCCGCCCACATCACCCAACACTTCCGGACGAAAGGTCGTGCGCACGAGCGGTTTGATCCGCTGGATAAAGGCATCGCCCGCTTCGATATCGACGCCCGAATCTCGATAGGTGGTCATGTGCTTGGAAAGCTCGCTTGCTGAAGCATTCGTGATCAATTGTGTCCTGTCCGAGTCAGCTCGACCAAGGTTTCGAGATGACCGGTCTGAGGAAACATATCGAATGGCTGTACGCGGGCGACGTCATACCCGTTTTCCCGCAGGTCACGAATATCGCGAGCCAACGTCGCGACATCGCAGGAAAGATACAGGAGGCGTGGCACCCGTATCCGTTTCAACTCATGCCGAACGTGCGGCGCCAAGCCGCCTCGGGGAGGATCGACCATGACCAGATCATATTCATCCGAGGCAATCGATGATAAAAAAGTTTCGGCAGAGGCGCATCGAAACCGGCAGCGCCCGATGTGTCCGATGGCTGCAGATTTTCTGGCATCGGCCAAGGCCCAGGGATTGGGTTCGACCAGGGTCACCAGCGCACCGCGACGTGCAAGGCTGAGCCCCAAGGCTCCGGAACCCGCATACAATTCAAGGATCCGCCGTCTTTCCCCCTCACCGATCCATTGGATAAGAGTTTGACCAATCGCTTCATACACCGGCCAATTGGCCTGGAGAAATGCGCGTTGGCTGACACGAAGAGAGAGGCCATTAAAAGGAAACCACAAAGCAGTCTTCCCTTCTTCCCATCGCCATCGTCGAGAGCGCGTGGAATCCACCAGTGAATGTTCTAATTCGAGACTCGCTCCCACGACCCGAGCAATGCCCTGAAACAGATCCAGAAATTGCCGGCCATATCTCGAGCTGGTCGCCTCGCCTTCGAAATTCAGCAAGGCTGTCCCCATCGGTGACGCACGAAGTTCCACGCTGGTCAGATTGACGGGTAAGGTGCGATAGGGGGCAAGACGTTCCTCCACTTCCTGGGCTATGTGGCGCATGGCCTCGGAAATCAACGGACATACAGCCGTTTCGACGCCGCGATGGCTGTGTGCTTCGTTGAATCCCAATCGGAATTGTCCCTTCTGTTGAAAGACCCGCCATCGCACATGGCTTCGATACCCCAAAGGAGAAGGCGAGGGAACTATGGGCGCTAGCTCGCTTTCCGGTAATTTCCCGATGCGGGTCAAGGCATCTCGTAGCATCGCCTCCTTGTGAACGAGCTGAGCGGCATAGTCGAGATGTTGAAGCTGACAGCCGCCGCACTGTCCGTACCGAGGGCACAAGGGTGGGACGCGAGCATCCGCGCTCTCCAACACCGTAGTCACTGTGGCGTGTTGAACACCCCGGTGTTTGGCACGGGGACGCACGATCACTCGCTCTCCGGGAATGCCGCCGTCGACCAACATCACTTTGCCGTCGATGCGGACTAGCCCTTTGCCGCCAGCGACGAGTTTTTCGACGACGGCGGCGGTCTCGCCTGTTTCGACAGTCGTCACCATGTTCGATGCATCGTTTTCGTGTCTTTGGTCGATTAATGCTCTCCGCGCAGTTCGATGTTCAACAGTTTGATTTTTCGGTGGAGATGACTGCGTTCGATCTTCAAGTCGTCTGCCGTCTTGGAGACATTCCAATTATTGAGTCGTAGCTTATTCGTAATGAATTCGCGTTCGAACGCGTTCCTGGCTTCCCGGAGCGAGGCAAAATACTTTCCGGCAAGATTGGACGAAGCCGCTCCCGTCGGATGGCGAAGGAACAGTTCGACATCCTCGCGATCGATCACCGTCCCCGGCACCATAATCAGCAAACGCTCGATCAAATTGCGTAATTCCCGGATATTTCCAGGCCAATCGTGTTGTTGCAAAACCTCCAGTGCCGATGGAGTCAATTCCTTGATCTTGAGACCTTCTTCTTCAGCCTGCATGCGGATGAAATGCCGGGCTAACTCGGGGATGTCCGTTCGCCGTTCCCGCAACGGCGGCACATGAATGGGCAGGACGTTGAGACGATAGAAAAGATCTTCCCGGAAATTTCCTCGTTCGATTTCTTTCGGCAGCTCTTTGTTTGACGCAGCGATGACGCGTACTTGCACATTGATCACTTTCGTTCCGCCGACGCGCGTAAATTGCTGTTCCTGCAAGGCCCGTAATACCTTGGCCTGCGTAGAGAGACTCATGTCGCCGATTTCGTCCAGAAACAAGGTTCCGCCATCGGCCAGCTCGAATTTTCCTCGCTTCATAGATGTCGCTCCGCTGAACGCGCCCCGCTCATGTCCGAAGAGTTCGCTTTCGATCAGGGTTTCCGGAATCGCTGCGCAATTGACTTCGACGAACGGTCGCTGATGACGCGGGCTTTGCAGATGAATCGCTCGAGCGACGAGTTCTTTACCCGTCCCGTTTTCGCCAGAAATCAAGACGCGGCTGTTCGTGGGCGCCGCCATCGCGATTAACTCGCGCAGCCGCTGCATTGCGGGAGACGACCCGATCAGCTCGAAGCGCCGCTCTACGCGAATGCGCAGGTTGAGATTTTCCTCTTCGAGTTTGCGCTGGTGCAGGGCGTTGCGGACGAGAATGGTCACTTTTTCCAAATCGAGCGGCTTTTCCAAATAATCATACGCTCCGAGCTTGGTGGATTTGACCGCCGTTTCGATCGAACCGTGGCCGGACATCATCACGACCATCACGCCGGGAAATTGCTGCTTGATCCGTTTGAGCGTTTCCAGCCCATCCAGCTCCGGCATCCAAATATCGAGCAACACCAAATCCGGCGTTTCGCTTCGCATGACCTTTAACGCATCGACGCCGCTTTTGGACACCGTGACCTGATACCCTTCGTCTTCCAAAATACTGCTCAAGGTATTGAGAATGGCTGGTTCATCATCGACGATACAAATATGCTCAGCCATGGCTTCCTCCTCGCCCCCTTACCCGATACCGTCCGGACAACGGTCATCATGCACATTCGCTCTGCGATCATGACGCTCTTTCACCAGAGCATAGCCTCCGGTCTCCGTCAAACCGATCACAACGGTAAATCGATACGAAACAATGCTCCATGCGGCTGCCGACTCTCCACTCGAATGGTGCCGTTGTGATCCGAAATGATCCGATGCACAATGGCCAAGCCCAAGCCGCTTCCAGTGCGTTTCTTGGAAAAATACGGCACGAACAATTTTCCTTGATCGCCAGGCGCGATCCCCGGACCTTCGTCAGCCACATCGACGACGACCCTCTGGCGGCGCCGATCGTAGACCGTGGCGACCCAAATCCGTCCTTTCTGATTCATGGCATGAATCGCGTTATCGAACAAATTCACGAACACGCGACGCATTTGTTCGGGATCGCAGAGAATAGGCGGCAATGTCTCGTCCAACGTCAAGACAAATTCGATATCGCGATGCGCCCCCTTGTAGAGCGAGATGACGCTCTCGATCAGCTCGTGCAAGGACGTTCGCGCCATCTGAGGAGGTGGCATCCTGGCGAATTTGGAGAATTCGTCAACCATTTGCTTGAGGCTGTTGACCTCGCTCACGATCACGCTGGTCGATTGATCGAAAATTTGTTCGAAATCGGGCGAACGTTCGGCAAACTTTTTGCGTAACCGCTGCGCCGACAGTTGAATGGGGGTCAAGGGATTTTTGATTTCATGCGCGATCCGCTGTGCGACTTCCTGCCAAGCCGCCGATTTTTGGGCCTTGATCAATTCCGTTCGATCTTCGAACACGAGGACAAAGCCCAAATCCTCGCCGGCTTCATTACGCATGCGAGAGACGTTGACACCGATGGTCAAGAGCCGACCTTGCAACTCCATTTGTCCTTCGAGCGAAAAACTCTCCCGCGCGTCGAGGACGACCCGATTGTAGGCTTCCTGGAACAGCGTCAACTCGTACTCTTTGAACACCTCATAGGCTGGACGTCCTCGAAGGCGATCGGCACTGATCCGGAGTATGCGCTCCGCCGACGGATTCACGGTCGTGACCATCGCGTGGACATCGATGGATAAGACTCCGGAGGCAATCGTATCCACGACCGCTTCCGTATAGGCTCGGCGTCGATCCGATTCCAGGTTCAATCGCACGAGCGACTGATTCATGTCTTCCAAGCGTTCCTTGCTCTGCCGAAGATCGGCCGTCATACGATTGAAAGAATCGACCAACGTGCCGATTTCATCCGTGGCCTTCACGGAAATATGTACGTTCAAGTTGCCGCGGGCGATGGCTTCCGTTCCTTCCGCCAATCGTTGAATCGGGATGGTGATTCCATTGGCGACATAAAATCCGAACCATGTCGCCCCGAACAAAATGAGCACCGTGACCACCCCGACGAACAAATAGGCGCCTGCCTTGATGGGATCCTTCATCGCTTTAATCTGCCGATAGTCGCGAAATTGCTTGGCGATCCCCTCCATTTTTGTGAGTACTGTCTCCGGGACATACGACGACACCACCACGACACCGCCTATTTTGCGCGAGTCCGAATTGGACGGAATGGGAACAGCCGCACGGATCAATCGCCCGACAGGGGCCTCTTGCACGGACGTCAACTCCTGATTGCTGTCCAAAACTCGAAGCACCATTTGTCCCACTGGCAAACTGAGCACGGCATCGGACAATTCGGGATGCACCACGCGCGCCAGCGTTTCCATCCTCGGCGAAAAGACCTCCACACCCGCAAGGTTGTATTCCGCCCGCTTTCGGGACATGGCGGCGAGCAAAAGCTCTCGATGCTCGGGCGCCAGAATGTCTTCGCGGAAAATTTCCCGGCTAATCGCACGCGCATTGTCGACAGCCAACGTCACACGTTCTTGGTGATACATCCGAGCCACATGCTCGGAATCCTGTAACACCGTCATGATCTCGTCATTGAACCAGACTTCGAGCACTTCACTGATGACCCCGCTGGCCACCGTTGCCAGAAGGACCGTGGGTACGAGCGAAAATCCGATGAAGGCCGCAATCAGTTTGGCGCGAAATCCCGATCCGAGCAGCCGATGGCGCCGCTCGAAATAGGCCTTGATGAGATTGCGAGACAGAAGGAGCGTCAGCACGACGAATCCGACGCCATCAAGGTAAATGAGCAACAGCACGAATGCATAGCTGGCGCTGGGAAGAATGGAATCCGAATCTCCAGACGGACCGATCCCGTAGCGCGCGTAATAGGCCGTGAGCGCCAAACAGGGAAGCAGCAAAAGCAGCACGATCCACACCGGCCTCAAATGCCGCCGGCCTCGCCAGAGTTCGGACATCGGGGGATTCGATCGACTCGGACGAGCCGAGGTGCGGGGATATTTAGGCACCGTGGTGTGCTCTTCCGTCAAAAGGCTCATCGGTGAAGCCCTTGTTGAAGCATCCTCCCGGACCGATCGCCTGGGAGACGTGAATTTATTATGAAAGGATAGAGTCGCAAAAGGAAGGGGGACGCCTCGCTCGCGATCAGGGAGAGGCCTCATCGCAGCCAAGACCCGGCATTCCGCTCAGAAGTCCATCGATCGAGTCCAACTTGGGACGACAGGCTCACATTACGACGAGATCTTCGTCGACGTCATACCAACATATTTCATCCTGAGCGTATAGAGCATATCCCGAAGGACCGACTCTTCATCCGTCGAGAGATTGCCCTGAGTTTTCTCTTCGAGCATGGAGAGAATATCGATGATTTCTTTCGCTTGGGGAAGATTCACAGGAGGAGCTGGCTGTCGCGGATCGATCGTTTCTCCCATGAGCATCAACGCGGAGGTGCCGAGCGAAAAGATGAACGAGGAAAAGGTCACGGGAACCTTCATCGTGTCCTCGCCTTGGGACGTTGACGACTCTGCCTGGGTCCGCGGTCCTGTCCTCTCCTCCGATTCGAGGGGCGCCGTCGAGGAAGAAGCTCCGCTCGATTGCTCTGCCCCGCGACCCCGTCGATCCCGGATCACAAACCCTTTTTCTTCTTCCTGTTCCCCCATCATGGCCTCCCTGAAAAGGATGATCAATCTGACACAACGTAAAAAGGTAGCATTTGCCGAAGAGGCCTGGCAACAGAAGTAGAAATTGCGAACGAGATGAAAACCGGTATAATACGCACGGCTTTTTTTGACAGCTTGCCGAAGGAAATGGCCAAGCCCTCGTCATGGATGAGGGCATCAACGGTACGGCTGTTCGACGCACGCCACGATATGTCCCGAACTATCGACAATCTTCTGGCACTCATGGCTCGCCTCCGCGCGCCCGATGGATGCCCCTGGGATCGACAGCAAACCCATGAGTCGCTCAAACCGCATCTGTTGGAAGAAACCTACGAGGTCTTGGAGGCCATCGATCAAAAATCGCCTGAATCGCTCAAAGAGGAACTCGGCGATCTTCTCTTGCAAGTTGTCTTCCATGCACAGATCGCTTCGGAACGAGGCGAATTTACCTTTGACGATGTGGTGCGGGACTTAGCGGACAAATTGGTGCGACGCCATCCCCACGTGTTTCATCCTCCGGACACCCGACCGACAGTCGACGATACCGAGGAGGTCCTGCACCGCTGGGAGATGCTGAAACAGCAAGAACAGCTATCGGCTTCCCCGGCTTCAGCGTTGGAGGGTGTGCCCAAAGCGGCGCCCGCGCTTCAGCGGGCGTATCAGATTCAAAAACGAGCGGCTCGGGCCGGTTTCGATTGGTCCCAAGCCGAGCCCGTGTTTGACAAGCTCCGGGAAGAATGCGAAGAATTGGTGCAGGCGATCGTTCACGCCCGAGAAGAATCCCGGCCCTCGCAAGAGGCGTCTTCTTCTGCCCACTCGGCTATCGAATCGGAATTCGGAGATGTGCTATTTTCTCTGGTGAACATCGCACGTTTTCTGAAAATCAATCCCGAAGAGGCCCTTCGTGTCACCACGAACCGATTCATCCGCCGATTTCAATATCTGGAAGAGCAGGCCAGACGCCAAGGCCGGCCACTCACAGAATGTACCGAGGCCGAGTTGGATCAATGGTGGGAACAGGCCAAAGCGCAAGAGCGGGCCAAATCGGGCTAACGACAATTAACGATCTTTCTCGCCCCCATGGACCAACAATCTCCCAATCCCCAGCCTGAAGAAAAACGCATCGGCTTGCATCCGGTCTTGGTCATTTTCGGCGTGATCATCGGGCTCTGGGCTTTTATCGCCCTCATCATCCCAAAAT
>RFGF01000003.1 GCA_003695915.1 Nitrospirota bacterium | reverse complement strand
GCGGTCAACGTGGATTGTGGACCGTATTTCCGAACGCTGGATGAGGATCAGGCGGAATATTACGGGACCTTTGCGCATTCCTGGCATATCGGAAACAAAGTCTTCGCCAAGGATTTGTTCTATACGCTCCAAGGAGATATCGATCGGGCGCGCATCCCCACGCGTAGGGTGGAAGACGGTCGGCTCGTGTTGCAAGAAGAACGGCCATCTCGGTGATGCAATCGGGGGGAGAGAGGCCCTGGTTTTCTTGTCATGCCATCTGGTTACCCCATAACGTGTCGTCGTTGGATCGAACGCTCTCTCCAGAAAAAATCTCCGCATCCGATGCGACATGTCTGGTTGCGCTTTGTCGATATGGACGATCCTTGGGAAATGCTGAAAATCTCTACGTAGGCTCTGACGTACGAGTTGCGAACAGATGGCAGAGGAATGATCGCGAAGCGCAGTGATCGAGGTCGTCGATCGTGCCGATTGCCGGTTAGGACAGGTTTTCGATGGGGATGGGAGGTAAGAGATCGGCCGGCACGAAACGGAAAATTTTCGAGTAAAAATACAGCTCAGCGTCGAGGACCCGCTGGATGGTCTCGGCCTTCCGGAATCCATGTTGTTCGCCTTCGAAGGCGAGATAGGCCACCGGAAGGCCTTTGGCTTTTACGGCTTCAAACATCATTTGGGCCTGATTAGGCGGCACGACTTTGTCTTCCAGTCCCTGAAACAAGATGAGCGGACGGGTGAGCCGATCGATCCGATGGATCGGTGAACGTGCTCGATAGACCTCGGCATGCTCCGGATACGGCCCCACGAGTCTGTCCAGATAATGCGATTCGAATTTATGCGTTTCACGCACCAATGCTTCAAGATCCGACACCCCATAGTAACTGGAGCCGGCAGCAAAGCACTCCGCGGACGTGAGCGCGCACAAGACCGTAAATCCGCCGGCGCTCCCTCCGGTAATTGCAATCCGTTGAAGATCGATGTCTCCACGATTGGCCAAATAGCGCACGCCATGGACACAATCTTCGACATCGACAATTCCCCATTGTCCGATTAAGCGTTCCCGATACGCACGTCCGTATCCTGTACTCCCGCCATAATTGACATCCAGCACCGCGAATCCGCGGCTTGTCCAGAATTGAATCATGAGGTTGAACGACGGCACGGCGGCCCCTGTCGGGCCCCCATGACATTTGACGATCAGCGGTGGTCGGTCATTGGGCGGGCCTTCGTATTCCGCATTCTTCGGTTTGTACAGGAGCCCATAGGCCGTGTGGTCGTGTTCCGTTTGATAGGCCAAGGGCTCAGGGGTGGAAATGTGGCCCTCGTCGATCGTGATATTCAACGAACGGCGCAAGACGGTGACGGTTTGGGTGTCGACATCGAAACGGAGCACGGCCTGAGGATGCGTGGGAGCACTGGCAAGGCAATAGGCCGCACCATGCCCGCATCGAACGCTATCAAAGACCGTGTAGGGCAGCTCGAATGTCTGAAGCGTTCCTGCGGAAATCTCCAATCCGGCCAAGTACCAGAATCCGTTTTTCGTATAGGCGCAAATTATTCGCTCGGGCGAGAGGAAGGCATAAGTAGATTGTCCGAAGACCCATTGTGGTTCGCCGAATTCGGCGTCCATTGGGCAGAGGGGATGGGTTTCCTGTCCGTCCCAGCGATAGAGATTCCACCAGCCGGTTCGATCGGAGACGAAATGTAAAACCCCATCCGGAGACCATTGGGGTTGAGAGATCGATTCAGCTGGTCCACCAGCAAGGCAACGGGGATCCCGCAACGTGCCGTCCCATTCCACATCGGCGATCCACAATTCGGTGCCGTCCCACGGCATGTTCGGGTGGTTCCAGGCAAGCCAAGCCATATGGTGGCCGTCAGGGCTGATTCGCGGCGCGGCATAAAAATCATGTCCCGCGACGAGAATGTCTCCGGCAGTAGTTTGTCTATCCAAAGGCACGCTCACGATAGTATTGACGGGGTCTCGATGCGAGCGCGTGCGGTCTTCTCGGATGAGCAGGAGCCGCGGGCGTATCGGGTCGGCGACGCCATCCGCATACAAATACGGCCCGTCTGGCGTGATGGGGCGAGGAGTTTCCCCTGGTAAGTGGCGATATAATCGCTGATCGGCGAAATTGGAAAAATACACGGTGCCGTTGGCGACAAGATACGATCCTCCTCCGTACTCGTGGACACGAGTTCGGACATTGAACGGCGATGGGGTCAGACATGTGTGAGTCCCATCGGGGTTTAGGCGGATTACCACGGTGCGTCCGCCTTCCGTCGGACGACTTTCGAGCCAGTACAAGGTGGACCCCTCGAGGATCGGTTGGCCCAACCGAATCGTTTCTCCGGCAATGAAGGAGGAGGTCAAAGGCGATTGCCAAGATCCGTATGGCGAAATCTGAGGGGCGGTCATACCAGCAGCGTGCAGCGAGAGGTTCGGTTCGCCATCCAAGAAAGGAGGCCGTGACCGGTTGGCAAGAACCTGGAGGTTTAAGCTGAGGAGGGCGTTGCGGAGTTCTGCGCTTCGATGGCAAGCTCGACAAACTCGGAGAGATTGTTGATGCAGCGACCGCAGCAATTCTCTTCGTCGTCGATGCCGAGCGATGACGCCAATGCGTTGGGGCATGTCACACCAGCGCTCCCTAATTGGCGAACATCCGATTCTTTGATACCTTTGCAAATACAGATGTACATGGATATGACTCCTCGATCGTTGTGACTATCTTTTGCGTGTGAAAATGATAACCGTTCTCATTGTTAATGAGAATTCTACTCAGGATCGAGGGACTTGTCAACTCTTACTCTTGATGAGCTCGGGCTCGTTCGAGCACGATGCAGAGAAAAATCTCTGTAGTATATGTTAGAAGCAATGACCGCCAGAGGGCTTGTTGCCTGAAGGTCACCTGATGAGGCCGCATTGAGCAGCAAGAAAGGGCTTGCGTGATAGATCCAGCGATCCAAGAAACAGCGGAAGGCGTGGTGCTCTCCATTCACGTGCAACCTCGTGCCTCGAGGACAGCGTATGCCGGACGGCACGGAGCGGCTCTAAAATTTCGCGTAGCGGCCCCTCCCGTTGAAGGAGCCGCCAATGAGGCGCTCTGCCGGTTTTTGGCCACCATGTTCGGCGTTTCGAAAGGGGCCGTGAGGGTCGAATCTGGGCTGAAAGGACGCGAGAAACGGGTCGTTATCGCGGGTCTTCGTCCCGAACAGATCATTGCAGCTTTGGAAAAGGGCGCATGATCTCGGTGAATGTCGGCACGCCAAGCAGCGCATTCGCAAACCCGAACATGAATGGGAATAGATCGCATTCGTCACAAAGGCGGCCATCGAACGAATATTGGCATGTCTCGGCACTCCATATTTGGAACGTCGCCCATGCGTTTCCCGTATGGCAGGGATGAAAAAATTTGCACGACGATGAGGAACCAGGCTAGAGAAGGAAGGCGAGGGGAATGTCAGCAAGCAGGCATTGTAGGCGGAGGGAGATCCGTTCGAGTCGAGCGATGTCGGTGGGGCTCGCCTTGGCTGGATCGAACGACTCGAGCCATTGCGCATCTCGTTTGAGTTTAAGAAGGGTGGCAGGGGATGTGCCTGGTATGCGGG
Source organism: Nitrospirota bacterium (assembly GCA_003695915.1). Lineage (GTDB taxonomy): Bacteria > Nitrospirota > Nitrospiria > Nitrospirales > UBA8639 > J017. The sequence continues at coordinate 114,053 of RFGF01000003.1, read as the reverse complement.
TTTCCCACTGGGCGGCTTGGCGGAGGAGCGGGCGAAACGTGTCCACTTCGTCAGCCAATTCCATGCGGGCATCGTCATAATCGGATCGTTGGGGATCGTCATCAAGTCGCTGCAGGATTGCTCGCAACCACTGTTGGGTAAGCGCCATGCGCTCGTAATAGAGCGTATCAGGAAGATCCGTTGGTCGATGATACCGCGGAGTGCGGCCAGCGGAGAGAAAAAGAAAAGGGACACGCACGTTGCGAAAGGCATCGTAGTCACTAACAGGCACTCGTCCGATGAACGGAATTTCTTCGATGCCATGAAGCCCAACGGGTTTGACCAGCAGTTCATGACCATTGTGCGTAAAACGAGGCAGAGCTTTGAGATGCCGGTACAGTCCTGGGCTGCGCTCCGCGCCGGCGGCGAAAATTGTCTCTTGGACGGGTTTCCAAAACACACCGCCCATCAGATCCATGATGATGGCCGCCTGGATATGGTCCGGGGAGCCGATCTCCGGCGGAAGATGATCGACGAAGAATTGGGAGCCCATTTGGGGAGTGCGAATGTAAGGCGGCTCTTCCGAATTGAACGCTATGAAGCCCAAGGTGGCTTGGTGCAGAGCCGGGCTCTCTTTAGCCAATTCGATGAGAATCGCAACGGCCGAGGCGTTGTCGTCGGCCCCGGCATAAATTTTCCCGCGAGACTCTCCCAAATGATCGAAATGGGCACCGATCAAAATCCAGCGCGAAGGCGAGGTTCCTGTGACGGGAAATCGGACGCCGATCACATTGTCGCCGATGTCCGGATGAATCAGTTGGGTATATCCTCCAAGCGAGGATAGAGGAAGCAGCCCTGCTTCTGTGAAGTGACTCACAATATATTGTGCAGCCGCGGCATTGCCTGGCGTGCCTGGTTTCCGGCCTTTGAGTTCGGGACTCGCTAAATAGGCGACATGGCATTGAAGGCGATGGGCGCGCTCGGATGTGACCGGAAGCGTATGAGGATCGACGGCTTTCATCGCATCAAGGCTGCTTCGGTGCGAGTGATAGCCGGGCTCATGATGTTTGGAGCCTTGCACATCGTGGGCAAGGCGGCATGATACTGCCTTGTCGGCGAGGTTTACAAGGAATCGCCTCACTTCTATAATCCGGCTTTTCACGGGAGGACAACGATCGAACCATGGCTTCTCAGCCTATTCGCGCCCGACTGCATCATCGGCTTCGGGACCAGCTCAATGAGACGATGGCCAGCGAGGTGCTGACGGCGCTGGCCGAGCGGCAATGCCTCGAGGTAGTGGCCGAGCTCTTAGATGAACTGGAGGAGACCTCGTCGAAAATCGCTCGCGAAGCGGTACGCGCGTTGCCTGAATTTCATCGGCGATGTGGAATGGAACCGGTGGTCCCTTGGCTGGACTTTGGCATCGCTTTGACGCAACGGTCCGGTGCACTGGGTCTTCGGTATTTCAAAGAAAGCCCTCTTATCCTCGGATTGCTCGACGCCCCCGGCTCGCGGCAGCAGGTCTTGACTGTTATGTTGGAGCTGGCCGATGGGCAAGGAGAAGCAGCCCATTGCGCGTTCGAGTTCTTCCGAAAAACGCCTGAACTCGCGATGATCGTCCAGCTCGAGGCATTGCCTGCGTGGGGAGAACTCGGCATCGAGCTTGCGCAATGGAACTATGTGGTGGGAAGCGAGTTTTTTCAGCAGCTTCCGTCTATTGCTCGGGCGCTCCCTCAAGATCTGGTTCGGGAGTGGGTGCAATTCGGGATGAAACTGATTGCCCAAAATTCTTTGGGAAAACCAGATTATATCGGCACGTTGGAATTCTTTCGTACCAGCCCCCTCTTACTCGAATGCATGGAAGATCCAGACGTGAAGCGATGGGTGATCCGGCTGGGGTCCAGTCTGGCCGATACTTCGCCTACGGCAGCCATCGCATTTCTTGCTGACAGCGCCGGGTATCTCGATCCTCTGCCGACCCTCGAATGGCGTCTCAAGGTCTTGAAATACGGGCTGTTGGTCGCCGAACGAGACGCCGAGGCGACGCTCGCATATCTTCGCCGCGCTGCCGATCTTCTCGCCCTTGCGAGCGAATCCGAACAGGTACACAAGGTGTTCGATGATTGGTTCGGCGGCGGCATGGAAGTGCTGGGGTACAGTGTGGAGGGAGGGCGAGCCTATTTTTCGATGGAAACCCGCGGTGCGCTCATGGCCGTCGAACAGGCCATGAGCGGCGTGGCGCTGCGGCAGGTGGCTCGGTCATTGAAGCTGTTCGTGCAAGGCTTGTGCGGGACGGAAGTTCGAATCGAACCGCTCCCGGATTCTTCGCCCATTGAATCTTCGCGATCAGGCACGGGAAGTCAATCGACCCGAGCGCGGGTCAGCCCGGATGGCACCACGATTTATGTTCCCTCACTGATACGGTGGGGAAGCACGAAGGCCGAGAATGAACGAATGTATTTGGTAATGGTTGCCCATGAGGCCGGGCACTTGGAATTTGGGACCTATCGGATGCCGCTGGCCGACTTAGTGCAATTAGCTGACGAGGTGCGTGCCCGATATGGTGCGGTGTCGGATACGGAGTCTGTCGTTATTCGCACGTTAGCCGATGTCTTTGCTCTCTATCCTTCGCCGAGGGTGATCCAGGACGTATGGGAGATTCTCGAAGATGCACGAGTTGAATTTCTTCTTCAAACCTTTTATCCAGGGTTGAGAGCGGACTTGGCTGCATTGACGAAATCATCGCTACGTCTTCGGTCGTTTGTGCACGGGATGACGGCTCGGGAGATGGTGTTGGACCACTTGCTTCTTCGTTTTGCTGGAGAACCAGATGCTGCTCCGCTCCCCGAGAGTTTGAGGGAGGTGGTCGAGCGGATGTGGACCGTAGCGAAGATGATTCTGCGTTCGGATGCGACAGCGTTAGACGCGATTCGATTGGCGGATCGCCTTTACCAGATTCTCGACGACATGATCGGGCAAGGAACTGGCGGAAGCCAATTGGGATGGGTGCCACAAGATGCCGATATGCCCTCCGAGGAGGAAATCGGGATGGGGCCGCCGGCTCTGGACACGGTGAGCAGGGAGTATCGGCCGATTACGAATTGGGCCTATCGAGGAGAAATGGACCCACAAGTGGTCCGCGGACACGCGAATGAGGAAACGTCTCCTCACGAGAGGCTCTATCAAGAGGAAATCGGATCCGCACCGGAACACGCGCCAAATGCGCCGCGAGGACAGGATTACCCGGACGTCAGATCTTCCGCGGAAGAGAAACAGCCGAACTCGGAGTACGGTTCGTCTCCGTTGGAGCAGTGGTTGGAACGCGACGACCGTTTGGCAGACCGAAAAGGCGGAGAGCCGGTCCGTTCTTATGAGTGGCGATATGACGAATGGGATGGAACAATTCGGGATTATCGTCCTCGATGGTGTCGAGTGGTGGAACGAAGAGCCGAAGAAGGGTCTGCGGATTTTGTCGATCGCACCCGTCAGGTCTACGCGTCGGAGATTCGGCTTCTGAGGCGATATTTCGAAACGATTCGTCCAACCGCCCTTCGCCGTGTCGGACGCCAGGAAAACGGAGAGGATTTCGACTTGGATGCGCTCGTAGGATGGATGAGCGATCGTCGCATGGGCGGGGAGACCTCGGGGCGCGTGTATATTCGACGCGACAAGCGAGAGCGTCATGTCGCGGTGGCGTTTCTGCTCGATATCAGTGGATCCACCGGACGGCAATTGGGTCTCGATCAACGTGTGGTGCTCGATATCGAAAAGGAAAGCTTAGTGTTGCTGTCAGAGGCGTTGGAGGCCATTGGCGATCGCTATGCGTTGTATGCCTATTCCGGGCAAGGACGCGATCAGGTGGATATTGCGGTGCTTAAAGGATTCGAGGAGACCTCGGTCAACCGAGCAGCGCTTCGAATCGGTGGACTGACGCCGCAGAAACAAAATCGGGATGGCGCGGCTCTTCGGCACGTCACCGCCCGCCTATTACAGCAACCCGCTCATACGCGCCTGCTGGTGCTCGTGAGCGATGGAAAGCCTTTGGATGACGGGTATGGCGATGAATACGCGCTCGAAGATACAAAAATGGCGTTACAAGAGGCCTGCGCGAAAGGGATACATCCCTTTTGCATTACCATCGATCAAGAAGCCAGCGGATATCTACAACGGATGTATGGCGATGTGGGCTATGTCGTCGTGGACGATGTGGGAAAGCTGCCCATTCGCCTGCCTCGCATTTACCATCGCCTGACCGCTTGACTGCAGGAGCTCGATGACGGAAAAACAGGACCAAGCAACACGCAAACCCGTACCGGCGTGGCTCTATAAGCTATTTACTGGACAGCAGTATCCTTACGTGCGTCGGCAGGCGAAGTTCGGGAAAAAAGAACGGCGTCCCGAAGGCGGATTTCAAGAGCCCACGGCCGAGGAAATCGATGCCGTCTTCTGGGAGATTTACCCGCGGTGTTCGGTCAAGATTTTGGAAGAGGTCAAAACAGGGATGGTGGTGACGTTTCACGAGCTGGGGAGCTTTGCTCCAGGGACCTATCAGGCCCTGATCGATAATCCGGAAGAGTTCCTGGCACGTACCTATGGCAAAAAGAAGATCAAGGTAAATTTCTATGATGGAGAAAATTTTGTGTGCACCATCAATTTCAAAGTCGGTGGATGGACAGGCCATGAGGAAGAGAGCGGAGCGTGACTCGTGTCCATCGTATGCAAGGGGGTGACATGGGGCGGATCAAAGTCACCGTGGTCGGTGCCGGAAATGTAGGGGGCTCCATTGCCCAACGGCTTGTGGAACGTGATTGGTATGATGTGGTCTTGGTGGACATTGTCGAGGGGCTGCCGGAAGGTAAAGCCTTGGACCTCGCCGAGGCCGGTCCAGTATGCGGGTATCGTCCGGAGGTCATTGGCACGACGCACTACGAGGCCACCGAGGGATCGTCTATCATTGTCGTGACGTCCGGAATCGCCAGGAAACCGGGAATGAGTCGCGATGAACTCCTCGAGACCAATGCCAAGATTGTGGCATCCGTGGTTCGGGAAACGACCCAGCGTTCGCCGGACGCTGTTGTCATCGTCGTCTCCAACCCCCTGGACGCGATGGCGTATGTTGCCTATCGTGTGAGCCGATTCTCGCGGTCGCGTGTATTGGGGATGGCGGGCATCTTGGATTCGGCTCGGTTTCGAACATTTATCGCCCAACACCTTTCGGTGTCGGTGGAAGATGTTCACACGATGGTATTGGGCGGGCATGGGGATTCCATGGTTCCGCTTGTCCGGTACACGACCATTGCCGGACGCCCGATTCGCGAGTGGATGTCCGAAGAGGATATTGCGGGCCTCGTCAAACGGACGCGAGACGGCGGCGCCGAGATCGTGAATTTGCTCAAGACCGGCAGCGCATTTTATGCACCGGCCGCATCGGCCGTCGAGATGGTTGAAGCGATTACGCGGGATCAAAAACGCATTGTCCCGTGTTCGGTTTTGTGCGAAGGGGAATACGGATTTCATGGGCTGTTTATGGGGGTGCCGGTCAAATTAGGAAGCCAGGGCCTCGAAGAAATCATCGAATACGAGCTGAGTCCGCAAGAGCGGACGGCCCTGGATGTCTCCGGTCAGGCTGTTCGGGAATTGTGCAAACATGTCGATCACCTGCTCTCCAAACTCTGAAAGCTCTGAGACAAGATTGCCAGAGCGAGAAGTCTTCAGACCTGGTCTTGTCCTATGCTTGACGGTAGAAAATAGCCCTCCGTATAGTGAATCGATTGCTTCCTCCGCGCGATGACATTCGAACAGGGTATGAGCATAACGATTGGGCCAATCGAACGAACCCCAGAAACGATATGATGCAACTCGCGACATTTCAGCCCCGTCTCACGGCTCCCCTTGGTGGAGATCCGTGGGCTCTCGAACCCTATTGCCGAGTGGGGGGCTATGAGGCATGGAAAAAGGTCGTAACGCGCGATAATCCCGAAGAAGTGATCGAACACATCAAAGATGCCCATCTCCGAGGGCGCGGGGGAGCCGGCTTTCCCACGGGCTTGAAATGGGAAAAGGTGTTTCGCCATCGCGAAAAAGAACGATACTTCGTCTGCAATGCGGGCGAACACGAGCCGGGAACGTTCAAGGATCGGTTTTTATTGCGCCACTTTCCCCATCAGTTGCTGGAAGGGTGTCTGATCGCGGCCCATACCGTGCGAGCGAAAGAAGCCTTCATTTACTTGAATCACGAGTTTGCTGAAGAACGGACATATCTCGAGCGTGCCATGGAAGAGGCGCGAGCGCAGCGACTCATCGGAGCGAACATTCAAGGAACGGGTGTGACGCTCGAAATTCAAATCTTCGATGGATACGGCAGCTACGTCGCTGGCGAAGAAACGGCCATGCTGGAATCCATGCAAGGTCGACCGGCGATGCCCAAACAAAAGCCGCCGTTTTATCCCACGGAATTCGGCCTTCATGGCAAACCGACGCTGGTGAACAATGTCGAAACGCTTTCCAATATCCCGCATATCCTTCGAAACGGTGCGGCCTGGTTCAAAGAGGTCGGTACGACGACATCTCCCGGAACGATGCTGTTTTCGTTGAGCGGAGCTGTCAATCGGCCGGGTGTTTACGAGCTTCCGTTGGGGACTCCTCTTCGGTATCTCCTGATGGACTGTGGCGGCGGCGTTCGCGAAGGGCATAGCGTGAAAGCCGTGTTTCCGGGGGGTCCCTCGTTTTCCATGGTGACAGCCGATCAATTGGATCTCCCCATGGACTTCGATTCGTTGAAAAAAGCGGGGACCGGTCTGGGCTCGGCCGGGGTGATTGTCATCGATGATGCCATGTGCATGGTGGAGCGAACGCTCCATTTCTCCCGGTTTTTTGAACGCGAGAGCTGTGGGCAATGTCCGCCTTGTCGAATTGGGACCTCTGAATTGGCAGTGTTGATGTCCCGTATCGAGCAAGGGGCGGGAACATCCAAAGACTTGGATAAGTTGCTGCAAATCTGCGGATTTGTCAAAGGGACCGGGTTCTGTACCTTAGTCACGGGTGCCGCGGTGCTTGTGCAAAGCAGCTTACGACTATTTCGCCACGAATACGATGCGCATATTGCCGAACATCGATGTCCGTTTGCAGCGACGGGTTGATCTTGCTTCATCCTTGAGGATCGTATGCCCCGTGTTGTCTTCCTCCATCCAGAGGGAAATTCCGGCGACGTTCCGCCGAATATCAGTCTGTTAGAAGCGGCTGAACGCTTGGGTGTTCCGCTCCCCCATGATTGCGGCGGAAACGCCTCGTGTTCGAGTTGCCGGGTCTATGTTCTCGTGGGCGGAGAGCATCTCTCGGAAATCGAATTCGACGAGCAAGATCTGTTGGATCGCGAGGCAATGACCGAGCCGTACTATCGACTCGGTTGTCAGGCTCGTATTTTGGGCGATGTGATGGTGCAAATTCCGGAACAGAAATGGGGAGACCCCTCTGTGGAAAAGCCTTCCAGTGAAGTAATGGAGGGACGATCGGGGTAAGGCGTTCCGAAGGACCTAGTGTTTGGCACGGTGTCTTTGAACAAGAGCAGGCATCAATGAGCGGAATGATCTTGATCAGTCGAACCTATCGGTTTTCCGCGGCACATCGGCTGCACACGGATCGTTTGCCGGATGACGTCAATCGAAAAATTTATGGAAAATGCAACAACCCAAACGGGCATGGACATAATTATACAGTGGTGGTGACTATTCGGAGCGATGCCCATGGGGATCAAGACATCGCCGACCGAGCCAGGGCTTTAGATGATTTGGTCCAGAGGTGTGTGGTCGAGCGATTCGACCATCGACATCTGAATTATGATCCAGCGTTTCGAGAGCGAGCGACGACTGGCGAAAATCTCGCTCGGTTGATTTGGGAGCTGCTGGTTGATCAGGTTCCGTTCGGGCAACTCGCCAAAATCGGCGTCGTCGAGACGCGGGATAATTTTTTTGAATATTGTGGGACGCCGTCAGGCCAAGGAGCCTCGCGCGATCGCGATTCCATGCCTGTCTCCGCGATCTAAAGGAGGGAGAAAACCGGGATGGCCGTCAAACGGAACAAGTCAGGTCGCCAGCAGGATGTGGTTGCATCTGAAGCCATTGGCGAGAATGGAAAACCTGGGGCACTGGAATCCACGATTCGCCGGTTGCTGATCGAATTGGGCGAGGATCCGAAGCGACACGGGCTCACCGAAACGCCAAAACGCGTAGCCAAAGCCCTGGCCTACTTGACGAAAGGCTATCGGCAAAATATCGATGAATTGCTCAACGGAGCGCTCTTCCCTATCGAATACGATGAAATGGTTATCGTACGCGATATCGATTTTTTCAGTCTGTGCGAGCATCACTTGCTCCCGTTTTTCGGAAAATGTCACGTCGGGTATATCCCCAATAAACGGGTGGTGGGGTTGAGCAAAATTCCTCGTATCGTCGAAGCCTTCAGCCGTCGCCTTCAGGTTCAAGAACGCCTCACCGTGCAAATTGCCCATACATTGGAGGATAAACTCAAGCCTCTCGGCGTGGGCGTCGTGATGGAAGCTCGCCATTTGTGCATGAGCATGCGGGGGGTGGAAAAACAAAATACGCTCGCCGTCACCAGCGAAATGCTCGGTGTCTTTCGCAAACAACAACAGACCCGTGTTGAGTTTTTGAAGCTCATCCGCTCCCATGGTGTGGAGGCACCATAGCCCCTCGGTTGTCCCGAACCATCTTTTCCGTTTCCGATCTTTCCCTCATCGAACTCATCGGCAGAAGAGATTGAATACGGATTTGTCGTGGCCGTGGAAAGCACGTCGCTCATTGGACGGGAGCTCTGGCCCGGAAAGACGGCATCGAGCGGTGAAGGCCTCCCTCGAGTTATGTACACGTTATTTTCAAATAACGAAGCTCCTCTGATCTCATAACGATGAATGAAGCAGACGGTGCCACGAGAGGGCTCTTGTGACCTCCTTGGTTGCATTTCTGTCTCGAACGTTGTTGATCGGGGTGGCCAGCGAAAGGAACCACGGTCTCGATGTCGGGCGCTGGCTACTGATCTCGATGAATCATGTAGTTGGCGACGATGGCAAGGGCGCGTTTGGCCAATCCATCGGGAAACGGCTCTAAATCAAGGTGAGCGGCCTCGACATATTCTCGCGCGCGTGCAAAGGCATACGAAAGGGATCCGTAGTGGTGCATGAGAGCGATGATATCGGCAAGGTCTTGATTCTGAATGGATCGGGATCTGATCAGTTGGCTGACCCAGCGGCGTTCTCGATCGGTGCAATATTGCAGTAGATGAAGCAGGGGCAATGTCATCATGCCTTGGCGTAGGTCCTGACCAAGCGGCTTTCCTAAGCGCGATCTATCGGCCATGTAATCCAACCGATCGTCGGCCAGTTGGAACGCCATCCCTAAGTTGAGTCCAAAACGGTACAGCGCTTCTTGTTCCGAAAGCGAAGCGCCTGCGATGATGGCACCCACTCGACAAGCGGCAGCCACCAATGTGGCGGTCTTGAACTCGACAATTTGCAAATATTCGACTTCGGTTGTGCGCGATTGATCGTTCACACAGAGTTGCAAGACTTCGCCCTCGGTCATCCGGCGACAGGCATGGGCTAACACTTCGTTGATATTATGATTGCGATAGGCCGCAATTTGAGCCATAGCCTGCGAATAGAGATAATCTCCGACTAAAATGCTGGCTTGATTCCCCCACACGCACCGCGCTGTCTTCTGTCCGCGGCGGAGATCCGCTTCGTCCAGGACGTCGTCATGGAGGAGAGTCGCTGTATGGATGAATTCGATCAGACTGCCGAGTGCAATCGCGTCCTTAGGAATTGCGCCGCACAGTCTGGTGCACAAGATGACGAGTAAAGGGCGGATTCGCTTCCCGCCGCTGGAAAAGATTTGCCCTGCAACCACATTGATGAGTGGAGCATCCGAGTGAATGCTTTGGTGAATTTGGTGTTCGACTTCGACCAGATCATCTCGATACGCGTCCCATACATCTGCCATCGTTGCGAGATGTTGCACGGTGGGTCCATCGCTCATGGCGGGCGATAGTAGGAGGTATCCGAGTGATTGTCAAGCGAACGCGAAAGGTCGAACGAGGGAAGCAATGTCCGCGGTCGAGCGTGCATGGCAGCGTGCATGATTCGGTTCGTTGTCTTGACAGATTCTGAAGGCATCCTTTAAGGTCAGTGCTTGATTTTCAAGGGTTTCTCTTCGATCGCCTCGTTGAATTTAGCGCGCATGTGCAGGATTGCATGGCCGATTCCCTCACGGTTGGAGGGCGGTCATTTTTGTTATGGTAATACGGATAAAGGGACTGATCGCGTCAGTGATCCGTCATTGAATCGATGTCATTGAATCGATAAGGTATGCCAGCGATGCGAACGTTCTTCATTCCAGGTTTTCCCGCTCCCCAAGGGCTGTATGATCCTCGCTATGAAAAAGATGCCTGCGGTATTGGATTTGTCGCCCATATCAAAGGGAAGAAGTCCCACGACATCATTGAAAAAAGCCTTCAAGTTTTAAAGAATTTGTATCATCGGGGTGCGCAGGGAGCCGATCCCCACTCCGGCGATGGCGCGGGGATACTCATGCAAATTCCACATGAGTTCTTTGCGCGTGTGTGTCGAGATGTCGGAATCGATCTCCCACTGGCCGGGGCTTACGGGGTTGGAATGATTTATCTGCCGCGAGAATCCAAGGCCCGCCACCACTGCTCGGCGTTGATCGAATCCATCGTTCGTGAAGAGGGACAGGAGTTTCTCGGATGGCGCGATGTTCCGGCCAAAGAAGAATATATCGGTGTGCAAGCCAGGAAAACCCTTCCTGCTATTCGACAATTTTTCATCGCCCGGACCTTGCTCAATGCTGCCCAGTTCGAGCGCAAGCTCTATGTGATTCGGAAGCGCATTACACGTGCGATTCGGGAATCGGCGCTGGAAGGCCGAGAGCAGGTGTACATTTGCAGTTTGTCCGGACAAACGATTGTTTATAAGGGCATGCTTTTGCCCGATCAAATGGCGCGCTTCTATCCGGACCTTGCCGATCCCACGCTGGTATCTGCCATTGCGCTTGTGCATTCTCGGTTCAGCACCAATACGTTTCCAACCTGGTCATTGGCGCATCCGTACCGGTATTCCGTTCACAATGGAGAGATCAATACCCTGAAAGGGAATGTGAATTGGATGCGGGCGCGCCAAGGCCGGCTTGCTTCCGACGTATTCGGGGAGGATCTGCAAAAACTGTTTCCCATTATCGAGGACGAGAATCAAAGCGATTCCGCTTGTCTCGATAACGCCATCGAGTTTTTAGTGCTCAGCGGACGTTCTCTTCCACATGCCATGATGATGCTGATTCCTGAGCCCTGGGTCGGGAATCCTCACATGGATTTGGATCGTCGCGGCTTCTACGAATATCACGCGGCCATGCAGGAACCTTGGGATGGGCCAGCCGCGGTCTGCTTCACCGACGGGAAGATCGTGGGGGCGACGCTGGATCGGAACGGGCTGCGCCCCTGTCGATATCAAGTCACCACGGATGATGTGGTGGTCCTGGCCTCGGAAGCCGGGGTCTTGCCGACCGAACCCAAACGAATCCGACAAAAAGGACGCTTGCAGCCGGGCAAAATGTTCGTGGTCGACACGGTGCAAGGCCGAATCATCGATGATGAAGAAGTCAAGGCTGAGATTGTCAAACGAAAACCGTATCGGACATGGCTAATGCAGCATCGGGTCTCGCTGGATGAACTCCCCGAGCCCCTCAATGTTCCTCAACCCGATCATCCCACCATTCGGCAACGGCAGCAGGCGTTTGGCTATACGGTCGAGGAGCTCAAAATGGTGTTGACCCCGATGGTCGTGACCGGGGAGGAGCCTGTGTCTTCGATGGGGACCGATACGCCGTTGGCTGTGCTTTCCAATCGTCCGCAGTTGTTGTTCAAGTATTTCAAGCAACTGTTCGCCCAGGTGACGAATCCTCCGATCGATCCATTGCGGGAACAGTTGGTGATGTCCTTGGTGACGAACATCGGTCCCAAACCCAATCTGATTGCTGAGACGCCTGAAGCTTGTCGACGGATCAAAGTGCAACAACCCATTCTCACTAATGCCGAATTGCAGAAGATTCGGGAAATCGGCGATCCGAATTTTAAAAGCCGAACGCTCAAGCTTCTTTTTCCTGTCAGCAGCGGACCGGATGGCTTGGCCGCTGCGGTAGATGACTTGTGTCGGCAGGCCTCTCAGGCCATCAAAGAAGGAGAGAAGTTCCTGATCTTGAGCGATCGAGGGGTCGACAAGGATTGGGCGCCCATTCCGAGCCTTTTAGGCATCGCGGCGGTTCATCATCATTTGATTCGGCAGCAGACACGGACCGAGGTGGGCTTGATTTTGGAAACTGGCGAGCCGCGCGACGTCCATCACTTCGCCTGCCTCATCGGATATGGCGCAGGCGCAGTCAATCCCTATTTGGTGTTCGAAACACTCGTCGATATGGAACGGGATGGCTACTTGCCAGAAGGGCTCGATGCGCAGACCGCGGAGGTCAAGTTCATCAAAGCTGTCAACAAAGGGTTGCTGAAAATCTTTTCCAAAATGGGAATTTCGACGGTGCAGTCCTACTGCGGCGCCCAGATCTTTGAGGCGTTGGGGTTGAGCCAGGATTTGATCGATCGGTATTTTACGGGAACCCCCTCGCGCATTGGCGGCATTCATCTCCGAGAAATCGGAGAGGAAACCTTGCGGCGACATGCTGTGGCCTACCAACCGGCTCCCATTCGACAACTCGATTTCGGGGGCGAGATCCACTATCGCATCCAAGGGGAGCATCACAACTGGAATCCGGAAACGATCTATAAATTGCAACATGCTACGCGATCGAACAATGCTCGAATCTATCAGGAGTTCGCTGAACTCGCTAACAATGAGCACAAGCAGCGTTCGACGATTCGGGGGCTCTTCGAGTTCAAGTTTGCCCCGGAGCCCATCCCTCTGGAAGAGGTCGAGCCGGCCTCCGAGATCGTGAAACGGTTCACGACGGGTGCGATGTCCTTTGGCGCTATCAGCAAAGAGGCGCACGAATTGTTGGCGATCGCCATGAATCGAATCGGCGGCAAGAGCAACACGGGTGAAGGCGGAGAAGATCCTGAACGGTTTATCCCCCTACCCAATGGGGATTCCAAAAACTCCTACATCAAACAGGTCGCCTCTGGACGATTCGGGGTCACAGCTCATTACCTGGTCAACGGCAAAGAACTGCAAATCAAAATGGCGCAAGGAGCGAAACCCGGTGAGGGGGGACAGTTGCCCGGCCACAAGGTTGACGAGGTGATCGCCAGGCTCCGCTATTCGACGCCGGGGGTTTCGCTCATTTCTCCTCCCCCGCATCATGATATCTATTCGATCGAAGATCTGGCCCAATTGATTTTCGACCTCAAGAACGCCAATCCCGAGGCGGCGATTTCCGTCAAGCTAGTCGCGGAAGTCGGCGTGGGCACGATCGCAGCAGGCGTGGCAAAGGCGCATGCGGATAAGGTCTTGATCAGCGGAGATTCGGGCGGAACCGGAGCCTCGCCGCTTTCGTCGATTAAGTATGCCGGGATTCCCTGGGAATTGGGGTTAGCGGAAACCCATCAGACGTTGGTGCTGAACGATCTCCGCGGGCGCATACGGGTGGAGACGGATGGGCAGTTGCGCACGGGGCGCGATGTGGTGATTGCCGCCTTGCTGGGTGCGGAAGAATTCGGATTTGCGACGGCGCCTTTGATTGTCGAAGGGTGCGTCATGATGCGGAAATGCCATTTGAATACGTGCCCCGTCGGCGTAGCGACACAGGATCCCGAATTGCGCAAACGATTTACCGGCCAGCCTGAACACCTGGTCAATTATTTCATGTTCGTGGCGGAAGAAGTGAGACAATTGATGGCCAAATTGGGCTTCCGGACAGTAAACGAGATGATCGGGCGCGTCGACAAATTGTCGGTCGAAAAAGTCGCGGATCATTGGAAAGCCAAAGGGCTGGATCTTTCTCCGCTTTTGGTCAAGCCGGCTGTGGGACCAGAAATCGCCACGTACTGTGTGCAAGCTCAGGATCATGGGCTGGCACACATTCTGGATAACGAATTGGTAGAACGTTGTCGACCCGCCATCGAATGGGGAGAGCCCGTGGCGTTGGAGTTGCCGATTCGTAATGTCAATCGAACCACGGGAACGCTCTTGTCGAGTCACATCGCGCGAAAATATGGCGTGCACGGTTTGCCTCCCGATACGATTCGGATCAAATTCACCGGGTCAGCCGGACAGTCGTTTGGGGCCTTTCTCTCTCCAGGCATCACCTTGATCCTGGAAGGCGAGTCGAACGATTATCTTGGGAAAGGGTTATCGGGCGGAAAAATTATCGTGTATCCTCCGAGAGACTCCATTTTTTCGCCGGAAGAGACGATCTTGATCGGCAATACCTCGCTCTACGGTGCGACCGGCGGAGAAGGATATTTTTATGGAACAGCGGGGGAACGGTTCGCCGTGCGGAACAGTGGCGCCCGTGCCGTGGTCGAAGGAACCGGCGATCATGGCTGCGAATATATGACCGGCGGCGTCGTTGTGGTTTTGGGAAAAACGGGACGGAATTTTGCCGCTGGGATGTCCGGTGGCGAGGCCTATGTGTTGAACGAAGACGGGAACTTTGAGCTGCGATGTAATTTGGGTATGGTGGAGTTGGAAGAAGTCGTCGATCCCCAGGACATTCAGACGTTGCGGACGATGATCGAGGCGCATCTTCGGTACACGGGCAGTCGGAAGGCGAAGGCGGTGCTCGATCAATGGGAGACGATACTCCCCAAATTCGTCAAGGTGATGCCAATCGACTACAAACGGGTCCTGCAGGAGCGGGCAGCGGCGCAGGCCAAGGCCATGGCTCGACGTGGCAAGGAGATGGTCGGCCGTGGGTGATCCGCGCGGATTTCTCAAATATCCCAGGGAAGAACCTCGACGCCGTCCCGTCGAATTGCGGGTTCGGGATTGGAGGGAGATTTACGAACCCTTTCCCGAGGATAAATTGCAGCTTCAAGGGGCACGGTGTATGGACTGTGGTGTCCCGTTCTGTCAGGGTCCGACCGGATGCCCGGTCGTGAATCTGATTCCGGAGTGGAACGACTTGGTTCATCGCGGTCGGTGGAAAGATGCGCTCAAGGCTCTGCATGCGACCAATAATTTTCCCGAATTTACGGGTCGGCTTTGCCCGGCCCCTTGTGAGTCAGCGTGCGTGCTCGGCATCAACAGCGATCCGGTATCGATCCGTGTCATCGAATGGAATATCATCGATAAAGGATTCGATGAGGGCTGGGTGCAGCCTGTTTATCCGGTCAGGCGCACCGGAAAAACCGTGGGTATCGTCGGGTCCGGGCCGGCCGGATTGGCTGCGGCACAACAGTTGGTGCGGGAAGGCCATACGGTGACAGTATTCGAAAAGGCTGATCGTGTGGGAGGGTTGCTTCGATACGGGATTCCCGATTTTAAAATGGAGAAATGGGTGCTCGACCGACGGCTCGATCAACTGCAGGCAGAGGGAGTGCGCTTTGAGACCAATGTGCACGTCGGTGTGGATCTGTCCGGCAAAGATCTTGTTCGGCAATTCGACGCCGTTCTGCTGACATTGGGAGCTGAGCAGCCCCGTGATCTTCCGGTGCCGGGCCGAGAACTCAAGGGTATTCATTTTGCGATGGAATATTTGACTCAACAGAATAGGCGAGTGGCCGGAGACCTCATTCAGGGGGAATCGATTACCGCCAAAGGCAAGCGAGTCGTGATCATCGGCGGAGGGGATACGGGTTCGGATTGTTTAGGGACGGCCCATCGCCAAGGCTGCGTCGAAGTGCATCAATTCGAATTGTTGCCTCAACCGCCTCCGACCCGCGCAGAAACGACGCCATGGCCGCTCTGGCCCATGCAGCTTCGCACCTCCCATGCTCATGAAGAAGGGTGCGATCGGCAATGGAGCGTGTCGACGACGGCATTTTCCGGTCATGACGGGCACGTGACGACGTTACACGCTCAACGGGTCAAATTCGAAAATGGGGTGTTCAGCCCCATACCTGGGACAGAATTTCAGATGGATGTGGATTTGGTCTTGTTGGCCATGGGGTTTGTCGGACCCGTTAAAAAGGGGCTCCTGGATAGCTTAGGGATCCGTTACGATGCTCGCGGAAATGTAGCGGTCAACGAGAATTTTATGACCAGTATCGATGGAGTCTTCGCCGCTGGCGATACGAAGCGTGGCGCCTCTTTGATTGTCTGGGCTATTGCAGAAGGCCGCAAAGCGGCAGCCGCGATTCATCACTATCTCCAGGCCGGTCGATCGGCTTCCCGGTGTTCAGTTTGAAGTCCGTCGACAGACGGTCCGGTATTTGAACGATCGGCCCGTCACGATTCTCATCTTAGCTTCCCCAAATTCCAACATTGATCCAGGCCATTCGGAACCAGGTCATGGTGAGCGGTTGAATCGATGGTCGAACGAGATCGATGGTCGAACGAGCAAGAGTTTTTGAGTCGGGTGGCCTGCATTCCCAGGCATGGACTCGGTTTGTCTGTTGACGTCTACGATCCAGATCTCGGTGAATTGGTCGGAGCGCTCGGCCGGGCTCGCTTGCCCATTCGCTATTTGGAAATTTTCAAAGCCCATCCCCGTGCACTCCAGGCGCTGCGAACCGGATTGCCTGAGCTACCGTTGGAATATCATGGGGAAGGTGTCTGGATGTCGCAACCGGATTGGCAAACGGCCTATCCGGCCCAAGCCGTGGTCGAAGAAGCCGCGATCCATATTCATACCTTGGGAGCGACATGGTTCAATCATGAATGCGCGAGCAAGCAAATGGTCGGATATTCTTTTGGGACCTACCTGCCCCCGATCTTTACACGTGAGTCGGCTTTGGTGACGGCGGAGCATGCCCGGTGGGTTCAGGCGCGACTGGATGAGTGGTTTACCCGGCACCGAACGTTTGCCTACCGCCATACACCACTTCTCTTGTTAGAAACCCCTCCGCTCACGTATGTGAGGTTCGGGGACATGCCGTATGCCGACTTTTTTGGACTGCTCGTCCAGCATTCGCCATGCGGCTTGGTCCTGGATATCGGACATGTTTGGACAGCATTCCGCTACCGTAACGGAACACCAGACAGGGAGCTGGGCGCGTTTCTCGAAGACTTCCTTTCACGGTTTCCCCTGGAACGCGTCGTCCAAATCCATCTGGCAGGGCTTGCGGTGCATTCGGCTGTTCCGATCAGCACCAGCGCTTCGATTCCTCCTCTATGGCTCGATTGTCATGCCGCTCCGGTGCCTGACATCTTATTCGAGCTCCTCGATCGCATTCTTGCCCATCCGGGTCTCACGAATCTCAAAGGAGTGGCGCTCGAAGTGGATACTAAACCGATCGATGTCATCGTTCGAGAATTTGCCCATTTTCGTGAGCGCTTTGACTGGTGGGAAAAGCAACGACCCGAATGGAACACACCTGAGAAAAAAGGCGAGGATACGGAGAGGTATATTCATCGTTCGGGCATGGTCGAAGAAAACGAGTGTACCGAGACCTCTTGCGAGACGCGGGAAGTCGATGAACTGCTCGAAGGGTATCGATGGTATGCGGAAACGATGATCGGACATCGCACTAACAAGAAGTGCAAGTGGAATGGGAATAACATTGACGAGGCCTATCTTCGCCTCTATGTCGATCATTTCAGGCCGTTTGAATTGTTGGTGTGGGGAGGAGATCTGCGCGAGATGTTTCCTCGCACAGTGGCGATGCTGGAAGCTCGGCATGGGTCGCTCCATGACTTTGTCGCATTTTGGTTCGACGAACCCCGGCCAGTACATGGACCGTATGATTTTTTTCTTTTGAAGGTGGAGCGTTTTGTCGAGTTCGTTGGCCTGGCATTGCCTGAAGCGTTATCCACGGCGCTTTGCGAAGCGGAAGCGTTGAAGCGCGGGTATGCCATGGCCAACGAGGAGGGCGGTACTCTTGTTTTCGTAGGGGCTGGGCAAGGACCTCCATAAAGGTTGTGGCGAAAGACCGCCTTATGGTTGTGCCGCTGGTTTGACCTTTCCCGATGCCTGCACGGCGCGCTGAATTTCTTGTGCAAGGCGGAGCTGGACTTCCTTGACTTCTTGAGTCGTCGGTTGGATCATGACTCCATTGCTCATCAATTTTTCAAATTCCGCGATGATCCAGAGTTTCGTGCTCCGGTTCGTGTCCTGCTCCAAGGTCACGAGAAATTGATTGCGGAAACCGGGGATTTCCAACGAAGCGGCTGGCGAGGTTTTCCGTTTGGTCACCAGCACGGCTTTTTGATCCGTCAGCATTTCAGCCAATAAGGCATAGCCGTTTTGCCTGAGGGTCGTTTCGACGGCCGACAAGACTCGGGACAAGGGATGGGGAATCACGATCGGACGCTCTAACGGGACGAAGATTTTCATTCCTTGACGGAGTTGATCTCGTTGTCGACGAAGCCAGCGAAGGTCGGCTTTGAGCTTCTGGTTTTGCCTTTCCAATTCCTTGAGCTGTTGGGTTTCGGCCTGAGTCCCTTGGGTCAGTTGATCGACTCGGGCCTGACTCGCTCGTAGCGTTTCTTCGAATTGTTGTTGTTGGGCTCGAGCTTCTTGATGAAGCCGATCGATTTGTTCTTGAAGGAGTTTATTCCCTTCTTGCAGAGAGGCGATAATGGTTTCTTGTCGCTCGATTTGTTTTTTGAGGCGCTGATTTTCGGCTTTCAATGGCGTGTCATCAGGCGTGCAGCCGAATAGCGTACATGCCAAGCACAACCAAGACAACCGCTTCACATTGCGGAGCTGAAACCTATAAACAACAAAGAAGGAATACGGCAAGCGACGTTGTAACCGGAGACGATTCACCAGTTCACTGAGGTTGGGAATAGGCTTTGAATGATGGGCGGTGAATCATAATGTATTGCATGAGAGATTCTAGGGATATTCATGGCTTATTTCAAATCTTCAAATCATCGAACATGAGCAACACAGAAAGGTTGGTTGCCCCCCTTATTTGACCGCCTTATGAGAGGTGAGTATGCTGAATTGATAGCATGTTGTGCAGGGATGACCGGGGCAGACTGTGAAGCCATAACGTGCACGGAGCAATAGACGGCACGCGAGAGGAGGCACCCATGAAGATCCATATGCTACTCAACATAAGCAAGATTTGGTTGGCTCTTTTGATCGGCGTGTGGTCGATCGCGTTCATGGGTTTCGTTGACGACATTCGGGCAGAATCGGATGAAGTGACGGTCGAACACGTTGAAGTACAGTTTTCCCCTCAGGGCCCGGTGGTCTTATTGACGGTGGGCGATCGCACGGTTTCGATTTATGTCGATCCGACGGTGGCGGGTTCGATTCACGGAGCGTTGACGGGACAAAAGTTTCCGCGACCGTTGTCTCATGATCTCATGTCCGCGATTCTCAAAGCGTACGAGATTCATGTGGATCGAGTCTTTATTACGTTGAAGGATGGCATTTTTTATGGAACGATGACGTTGTCTCGCCAGGGCGAAACAAAAGAATTCGACAGCCGCTCGTCCGATGCCATTGCGTTAGCCATTCATTTCGGTACGCCGATTGTGATCCCGCGTGAGCTGCTAGATTCAGCCGGAGAACCTCGGGAGAAAGAACAGGATGAAGATCAGGTCTTGCTGTAGTGAGCAAAACGCACCGACCTTGGATAGGCGGACAAGGGATATTGATTCAGTGAGCATCGGTGCATGACATAAAAGGTGACGCTTTGTATGATCGAGCACCTTTCGCTACGACGAAGCGATTATGGTCGAACAATGACATTCACATAGGCCGGTAAGCTATCGGCCCCCTGGATGTCGGTGACCCTGAGTTTGAAGCGAAAGAGCCGTTCGGCCGGGACATGGGGAGCCAAAAAGCTGGCTTGTGCAGAGTAGGGGTCGAGAAGCGGGACTCGGCTTCCACGGACTTGAGACCAATAGTATTGGAGCGAGCCGCCTTCTGGGTCGTAGCTGTTCAGCGCATTCAATTGGACTCGCGTCCCCGGTGCCACAATTTGGTCGGGACCGGGATCGGCAACGGGTGGTTCGTTGGGTTCATCGTTAACCTCTACTTCGACATCCAGCGTTGCAACTATGCCTCGATTGTGAACGGTAATGGTGGCGGTGCCGTTCCCGACCAGTCGAAGGAGACCATCTTCATTGATCGTGACGACTTCTTCGTTCGATGAGCGATAGGTGGTTCCTGTCGTATGAGAGCGGATTGGTCGAGCGACCCCGTCGGCAAATACGCCGACGACGGGAAGAGGAATAATTTTGCCGAGAAAATCGACTTGGTCATACACAACGGCCGATCCAGCGCGTCCGAATCGCCAAGGTTTTTCGGTTTCAAAATCAATTTCGACAAGTTCGGTGTCAGGTTGGATGTTCAACAAAATTTCATCGAAAATTGCCCAGGTATCTCGTTGAAATCGGGTGCCTGCAAGCTCCGCAACGGCGAGCAAGCGATACACCCCAATCGCTTCCAGTGGAATCTTGAGCATTCCGCCAAATGGGGGCTGACTTTCGGCTGTGGCGACGAGTGCCAATCTTTCTTCAGCCAGTTCCTCCAGCATATCTTCATCTTCGGCATACCAATAAAAGTTTGTGTGGGCGATGTCTCTCACTTCTCCAAGATCGAGACGGACGGTCAGCTGCTCGCCTGGCTTGTGAATGGAATGGGCTTTGGGATCAATGATTTCGAATCCCAATGCAGGAGAAAAAAAGAGCCCGGTCACAAAATACAAGACGATGAGGCCTATTCGACGAGGCAAGAAGTAGAACAGGAAACTCAATATAGATTTAGCCATGGGTGCCTCGGTAAATTAAAGTAGCTAAATTGTAACCAGCGAA
This sequence comes from Nitrospirota bacterium, assembly GCA_003695915.1. GTDB lineage: Bacteria > Nitrospirota > Nitrospiria > Nitrospirales > UBA8639 > J017. The sequence goes on along the minus strand of RFGF01000003.1, from coordinate 93,169 downwards.
CAGCATGGCTGCAATCCACAACACACGCAATGTAACGAACCTCTTTCAAAGTCGGCAAGGATACGTGGAGAAAAATGTTCTTGCGTCGATAGCATGCATATGCTATAAATCAGCCTCTTCCAAAAAGGAACGGAAGCATGGGATCTAGAACTCTTTTTCATGTTCTTGAAAAGGTCACTCTTCCATTATTAACACGTATTTCATGAGGAGGTAGGCGATGCACAGAGTGCTTCTATCCGTCCTATTAAGTTTGGTTCTCGTTGCGGCTGGATCCTCGGTCGCGTTGGCTTTGCAGTCCGGTGGGGTTGAAATTGGGGATCTGGAAACCGGATCAGTGATTGGGCAACCGTTTAAGACCCTGGATGTAGATCTCGAATTTTATTCGATGAAGGTTGGAGAGAAGAAAGCCTGGTATCCGCCGACGGCGATTTTGAATCTCACCCGCGAAGGAACCGGTGCTCGTGCAGGTCGACCAATATTGATCAAGGTGACCAACACCCTGGACACAGAGCATGGGTTTGATTTGTCCGCAGATACGGCGTTTGCTGGTCCGACTTCGCTGCATGTCCAGCTCGTGTTGAAGCCAGGAGAGACCAAATACATCGGGATTCCTATCAGTGATTTGACCTATGTCACGGCGAGCAACACCTTGCGGTACAAATGTCACTTGCACGCGGCACACTTAGGTGGACAATTGCTGGTTCTTCGCTAAGCGATTTGTCCCATCGTCAAAAGAAAAAGCCCCGTTTCTAAAAAAGAAACGGGGCTTTTTTGTGGAAAAACAGAACAACGAAAAGGCAAAAGTGCAGCCGTCAATTTCGTGTCTTAAAGAAAAGAATCGAGAAGTCATATTTGAGGGTGTTCTTGCTGACAGTCAACCTCAGCTTCGAGCGGGATATTGTGGGCGGCAACGAGTTGGCCTTTGACAATCAACAGCAAAAACCTATTTTCGAGCGGCGGCTGGCCATGATCGAGATGCAATGTGGTATTGATATCCACGATAATTTCATCCCAAGTCTCCGATAACGCATCATTGATCACCCAAAAATAATGACTACCCTTGGGGTAAAGCGTGGCGACAAAGCGATCGATCGTTTTGGCTACGTCGTCTTGGGTCACCTCGGATTGCGCGGCGTTGGCAAGGCTGACCGCCGGGCTCATGAGCATCAGCATTCCTAACATCATCATCGAAATAATTTTCATAGAAATAATTTTCATAGAACAATCTCCTTGTGTTGACCGGCGCATCAGCCGATGGCCATGTATCGATGATCATATGGAAAGGCCTCTTCTCTTTTCTTTTCGATCGATAAAAGAATAATATTAGATGATGTATTGATTGTACTCATGAAAACGGATTTGGGCAAATAATAGTGTTTGTCTCAGCCAGAAGATGGCCGAACCTCTTGGAATGCTCTCCGAGGCAGATGAGTGCCAACGTGCTGAGACATGAACAGAATGGTTGACGTGTGCGCGGCGGTCTGGAGCAAGACTGAGAGCGAAAACCGATGATTTTATTCATTGCGCCACAGGGGGAACCCAGCAAGAAACGTCTGATTTTTCTCCTCGTAATGTCATTCTTTTTAGTAACCGGAGCCTTGCTGTTCAATGCACCGGAGCAAACGCAGGTCATTCACGTTTCTTTCCCTACGGGTGCGGTTCTTCGTGCAGAAGTAGCGGATACGCCGGAAAAATTATTGTTCGGGCTGGCGTTTAGAGAATCGCTTCCGCCCGATGCGGGGATGTTATATATTTTCCCTGAGTCGGCCCCGCATCGAGTTTGGACCAAGCAATTTAAGATCCCGATCGACGTGATTTGGGTGGATGAAAGCAAGCATGTGGTGCATGTGATCAAACGCGTGGAACCATGCCAGGCCGATCCCTGTCCGTGGTATCGTCCTCCCGACAACGCCCGGTATGTGATCGAAGCCAATGCGGGGTTTGTCGATCGAGAAGGGATTGTCCCCGGCATGAAGCTCAAGTTCACGCTGCAACTCTAGTGCGGGAATACATACGAACTTGAAAGGCTCGATCATTCATCATGAGGGAAGAGTTCAAGACGCACGATCAACTCGATGACGGCTTTTGCGCCGTTGCCCGCGTCGACGAAATCCCACCGGGAACGGGCCGGACGGTAAAAGTAGCAGGGAAGACCGTGGCCCTATTCCGTGTGAACGATCAATTTTTCGCTATCAATAATATATGTCCTCATGAAGGCGGTCCGCTCGCGAAGGGTCGTGTCAAAGGCTTCGTCGTCTCCTGCCCCTGGCACGATTTGGCATTCGATATCCGAAGTGGTTACGGGACCGATGGCGGTGGCTATTGTGTGGCTTGTTACGAGGTCAAGGTTCATGATGGACAGGTCTATGTGAAGGTGCGTCCCAAAACCTTTTGAATCAGACCGTTGACAAACTAAATAATGACAGCAGATCGTGTCCCACTCGTTGACGTGCCAGCCCAGGAAGCCATCAGGACGATCCATGTGGCATGTGGAGAGACTGTGCCCATCCATTTGTGGGAGGATCGAACACGAGGGGAGCAATGGGTCCCTTCCTATGATCCCACAGAGCTAATGTTGGTTGAAGACGAATTTCTGCGAACGACGAGCAACAACGCCGTTGATGCCGGTCGGAGAACGTTTGTGTTTCAGACCGTGCGCCCGGGTGCCTATCAGGTGGAATTTCACAAACGCTTGGCCTGGAAATTTACTGCGGAGGATCGGCGGGTTTTCCGCATTCTGGTGGACTTGCCGTCCCAGAGCCACCGCTAACCACTACGACGTCGACGAGATTCTGTTATGCCCAATATGGCTTTTCTCAATGGTAGCTTTTTATCGTTAGAGGACGCGAAAGTCTCAGTTGAAGATCGAGGATTTCAGTTCGGCGATGGAATCTATGAACTTGTCCGTGTGTATCACGGCGTCCCGTTTCAGTTGCCTGCACATCTGGCACGGTTGACTCGTAGCGCTGGAGCGATCGATTTGCCGTTGCCTTACACATCGCAAGAATGGGAAGAGCACATCCTCGAAGGCATTCGACGAAGCGGATATGTCGATGCCAAGGTCTATATTCAAGTCACGCGCGGGGTCGCTCCGCGAGAGCATTTTTACTCGGAACCCGTGATCCCGACGGTGGTCATGACGGTTCGACAAATGATCGATGTGGATGCCTCCCACTATCAACGAGGAGTCGCGGCTATCACGGTCCCGGATATTCGATGGGACCGATGTGATATCAAAAGCCTCAATTTGTTGCCGAACGTGTTGGCTAAACGACAGGCGGTGGGAGCCGGAGCCTTCGAAGCCATTTTCGTGAAAGATGGTCTGGTCCTGGAAGGAACCTCGAGCAATCTCATGATGGTCAGCCGTCAAGAGTTGATCACCCCGCCATTGAGCACACGGATCTTGCCGGGTGTGACGCGAAATCTCGTGATCGAGTTGGCTCGGAAGCACGGAATTGTTGTTCGAGAGCACCCCATCCTTTTTCATGAGTTCATCAAGGCTGATGAGATCATGCTCGTGGGGACGACCATCGAGATTCTCCCGGTGACTACTCTTAATGGACAACCTGTTGCAGATGGGACTCCCGGGCCACTCGCACGGGAACTTCGGAAGATCTTCCAGCAACACATCGATAAGGCATCCGTTAAGGGATGACGGCTGGGACGATCGTTGATTATGAGCATTTATCGCCCGAACGCGCAGTCGTGGTCTTGCTGATTGCCGGTCCCAGTAAACCTGCAAGGGTTGACACGCTCTTCGGATTCGAGTAACGTTCCAGCCCTGCTTGTATGGGTTCATATTTATCACGACATCGCTCATGGCCTATGACATAGCCATGCCATTGACATAGCCATCCCATCGATTGAACGTTTCTGGGGCAATTTTACTAAAGGAGGCCGGTCCATGTTTTATTCTCTTCGCCCGAGGAATTCGCTCACCTGTTTGCGATTGCTGCTCGTTAGCACGCTGCTTTTTTTGCCAGCCGTTGTTGCTGGCGCAGAAGATTCAGCTTCTCTTGTCCGCCAGACTGGTCTGACCCATCAGGCGACTCCGGACTGGGCAGAAAAGCTCAAAGGACAAACCATTATTGAAAATGCCATCGAGGGGCGCGCTGAGCGGGCGGCCCTGGTCGAACTTCAACATCAGCGGATGATGGAGCAGATGCAAAAAGAGATGCGACATCAGCGGCACAACACAGGACTGTTCAACACGATGTCGATGATGCATCAATACGGCGCTGGGCGGACCAGCGGGTTGTTGATGTCCAATCCTGACGTTGAGCCTGTCTCTACCAAAGGCGGGTTGTGTCCGGAAACCGCACCGGTCAAGCATTATGATATCTCGGCTATCAATGTGGAAATTACGTTGAATCAATGGCTTGATTATTATCCCGGCTATATGTACGTCTTGACGGAAAATATCGAGAAGGTACGCGAAGAAGAGGCCAAAAATGCCGCGGCCCGGGAAAAGGAAGGGCATCACGATCCAGGCGGTGTGATCAACGGGATTCAAAATCAATGGATCCAACCGTTGGTGATTCGGGGCAATCAAGGTGATTGCGTGAAAATCACGCTGCGGAACAAACTGGAGTTCGGAGAGGATGTCAGCCTCCATATCAACGGCTCCAATATGGTGATCAGCAAAACCGGGCAGCCTGCGACCACGACGAATCCTGATAGCGTGGCCTCCGGCGCTTCGGAAGATGCTGAGGAAGGTGGCGTGGTGGAGATGGAATGGTATATCCATCCTGACACTCAGGAAGGTGCACGTCAGTTTCATAGCTATAGCAACGATCGTGAATTGACCGTGATGGGGATGATGGGAGTGTTCGTGGTAGAGCCAGCGGGGTCCAAGTATTGGGAACCGCTCGGAACGGGACCAGCCACCGAAGCGAAAAGCGGATGGCAGGTTATGATCGATACGCCCAACGGACCGGATTTCCGAGAGTTCGTCTTGATCTACCATGAAGTCGGGGATGAAGCCTTCCGTCCGGTCAACAAACATGGGGATTTCCTCCCTCAACGGGATCCGTTGACCGATGCCTATCGACCGGGAGCTCGCGCCTTGAATTATCGTAGCGAGCCCTTTGGCATCAACAACATGCACGTGCAACATGAATACTTTGGCTTTGAAGACGAGTCTATGGCCTACAGCAGTTATACCTTTGGGGATGCGGCCCCGACCATTCCTCGGAGTTATTTGGGTGACCCCGCCAAGTTCCGGATTGTGCATGGAGGGTCCGAGGTTTTTCATTCGCACCATCCTCATGGCGGCTCCATTCGATGGCAACGGAGTCCGCGAGCGACGCAAATGCCAGTATGGACCACGGGGCAAAACGGACCGGTCAAATATCCGGTCATCCGGACAAAATCTGACCGCGTCGATGTGGAAGTGATCGGGCCTTCGGAAGCCTTGGATTTGGAGACGGAGTGCGGTTCCGGATTATGTCAATGGCTAGCAGGCGATTTCCTGTTCCATTGCCATGTCGCGCATCACTATGTGGCTGGGATGTGGGGGTATTGGCGGGTCTATAATACCCTCCAAGTCCCTGGATTCCAAAACGATGTCATGCCGCCGCTTCGGGAATTGCCGGATCGAATCGGACGGATTCACAAGCCAGTAACTTCCGATCAGCTCGTGGGAACCACTGTGGATTGGTTCGGGAAGAAATTCAAAATCGTCGGAAGCGGGAAGAGCGATTGGAAGTCGGATCCGGCCGTCGTGAATATCAAAGATTGGGTCGAGATGCAGCTGCCCACCCAGGGGAAACCTGGCCATACGGATGATTATGTCCAACAAATTAAGTCGTATGATGCGACAGTGGTGGATTGGATTTGGGATGGCAATCGGGCAATGAGTGAAAAGGAAGCGACGGCTGGAGAGAATCCCAAGTATCATCCGGAATGGCAAGGCTATCAGCCAGGAGAGCGACATCCGATTTGGTTCGAACCGAAAACGGGAAAGGTGGCCTGGCCTTGGTTGACACCGCATTTTGGAAAACGCGCGCCCTTTGCACCGGATCATAATCCAGCGCCGTGGTTGGAAATGATCCATTTGGACGAGGACGGCAATCGATCGACTGAACCGGCAAAACCTGGTGAAAATGGGCGATGGAGTTTGTGCCCGGAACGAGCCGGTTCGCAGAAGTACAATGTGCATTTCATCAAACTGCCGATCGAACTATCGGCAGCTCAGGGGAAGGAGGCGGCCATCGTCGATCCCAATGGCCTGCTCTATGTGGCTCACGAGGAAGAAGCGGCTATTCGAGGTAATAATGATCTGAAATACCCCTTTGTCTTTCGCGCAAATATTTATGACTGTGTAGATTGGACGTTGACGAGTGAATGGGAAGACGACGATTTTACGAATTTCCAATCCTCGAAGATCAACACGCATTTCCATTTCGTCCAATTCGACAATCAGGCATCTGACGGAGTCATTTCCGGAATGTCCTATGAACAATCCGTTCGACCCTTTACGATGTTTGAAAAGAAAACGGACAAAGGGCTTCCGGTACCCATGAATGCCAAGGTTACCCAGGCAGCGAAAAAAGGGCAAAAGACCATCCATGTAACCAACGCCAAGCAATATCATGTGGGGACCTTAGTGCTCGTGGGGGCCGATAATGTCGAAGGAAACGAAATTCGCCGAATAGTGGCTATCGGCGGCGGAGGCGAGGCCGCGGCTTCCGGAGGCACGTACACCGTGAAACCCGGTGACACGCTCGGCGAAATTGCCCAGGCTCATGGCGTGACTGTGTCCGCGCTGCAAGAATTGAATCGTCTTGCCAATAAAGATTTGATTATCGTTGGTCAAGTCCTCGCTCTCCCTGACTCGGGTCAGGCGGACGCTGGAGGCGGAGAAACGTTGACCTTTGCCAAACCATTGGAGCACGATCATCCTGTTGGGGATATCGTGACAGTCGAATTTGTCCGCCAACGGTTCTGGGCGGATGCCGATGTGGGGTCGGTCTTTTGTCACGATCACGCGTTCGGTGGAACCACTTGGCCGCATGGCGCGGTGTGCACGTTGCTCATCGAGCCATTTGGTTCCACGTATCACGATCCTAAAACCGGCAAACCTATTCGCACTGGTCCAATAGCCGATATCCATACTATCGAGCGGGTCGGCCACGATGTAGCGGGGAGCTTCCGTGAGTTGATGGTTCATATTATGGACACTGTTCCTCATACGGTGAACGTGGTTACGGCTGGGAATCCACCTGGACAGCCGGTAGAGGTGGCTTTGGAAGCCGGTCGAACGGTGTCGTTCATTATGCCGCCCAACGACCGGATCAAAATGACGCCGATGCCGTTCTTGAATGGTGGGACGCATACGACCGGCGGCGCCATGAATTTCCGGGCCGAACCGTTTGCCCAGCGATTGGCTAATAATCCGGATACATCGCAATTGTTCAGCAGCCATGTGCATGGCGATCCGAGCACGCCGATGATCCGTGCCTATCTCGGCGATGCGATTGTATTCCGGTTGTTGGATGTCACGATGAACGAAAGCAATGTGTTTACGGTTTCCGGCCATACTTTCTGGACGGAACGCTATGCGCCCGAGGCGAATCGAAAGAATTCCATTCATATCGGCATTGCGGAGCGATACGACCTCGTTGTGCCGGAAGCGGGCGGGCCGCGGCATTTACCGGGTGATTATATGTATTACAATGGACGGAGCTCGAAGTTTTCCGAGGGGTCTTGGGGAATTATTCGAGTGTTGGATCAACCGGTCCCGGATCTTCAGCCGTTGCCGAACAAGGCCTATGGACGGCCTGGTATGCCCAAGCCGTTACCGGTATGTCCAGAGGATGCGCCGGTCAAGCAATTTAACGTGGTCGCCATCGATTTTCCGTCGATGACGTTCAATCCCAATATTTCCGAAGCGATCGAAGTCGATTTCGAACGGAAAATCGAGGTGAACAACCCCGATGCGAAAATTTATGTCCTTGAAGAAGAGGTCAGCAAAGTCGCGGGGGACTACCAGCCGATGCCGCTGACATTACGCGCTAATGTTGGAGATTGTATCAAGGTCAAACTCACGAACAAGATGAAAAAGAGCCGGGCATCCTTTTCGGCGTTTGGCCTGGCATTCGATCCCAAAGATTCACAGGGCCTCAATCTCGGGCAAAATCCCGGCGATCAAACGGTTGCGCCTGGAGAAAGCCGTGTCTATACCTACTATGCGGATCCCTTCATTGGAGAAACGCAAACGTTGGTCTGGGATTGGGGCAATGTCGCGCTCAATCCTCGTAACGGACTGTTCGGCGCGATTATTATTGGACCGAAAGGCTCACAGTATCGAGATCCAAAGACCGGCGCGGACATCTCCCTCAAGAACAGTTGGATCGCCGATGTTATCGTCGATCGATCAATTCCTGGAAACGAGTTGCGTCGGAATTACCGAGATGCCGCGTTGTTTTTTCAAGATGAAGATAACATCATTGGTACGAGCTTTATGCCCTACGTGCAAAATGTCGCCGGTCTCGTCGGCGTGAATTATCGTAGCGAGCCGTATCCATATCGGGAAGAACTGGGATGTACGCTAGGAAGAATGTTCGAGCCGTGCGAAGTTGACAACCCGAACGATCCAGCAACGCCCATTATCGAAGCTCATGCTGGCGATCCTGTTCGTATCCATGTCTTTGGCGCCAGCAGCGAGCAAAACGGCATGTTTACGCTTGAAAAACACGAATGGCCGATCGAACCCTTCTTGCCGGGGGCCGATATGATCAGTGTCGTCGAATTTGCCGGTTCGGAGAGCATCGATGTCTTTTTACCGTCCGCAGGCGGTGTCTATGCATTGCCTGGGGACTATGTCTATGGCAATGCCAGACTTCCCTATTCGCAATCGGGACAGTGGGGGTATGTCAGAGTCTTGCCGCGGGGGGACCAGCGACTGCTGCCGTTAGAAGGCACAGCATCCGCATTGCAGGAGGCGAAGGCGCCCCAATCGGCCGATGGCCAGATTCGGCCCACCGCATTGAAACCCTAGTCTTCGCAAGAGCGGTTGGTCGCTACAGGAAGCGGGGAAGCCGAGCTATGGCTTCCCCGCTTTTTTGTTTTTGTCATGCCCCCGGTACTCTATGCTAAGATGCAAACAATTTTATGTGGGGTTGTCGATCGCACGATCGATGAAACAGCTATCGATTCCATTTGCATTTCATGAGGAGGAGAGCATGCGCGTGTTGGGGCTGAGTGTTGGTGTTTGGCTTATGGGACTAGTGGCTTGGGGATCACCCGTATGGGCTTATGAAGAAGCACCCGTGACAAATGGGGGGACTGTTCGTGGCAAAGTAACCCTCATCGGCGGAAAACCGAGGCCGATGGCCTTTAATCTGGTAACGATTCCCGATCCCGTGTATTGCGGACGTATTTCTACCGGAACAGGATGGCGCATTGTGGAAGATTTTATCGTGGCGGATGACGGCGGTCTCAAAGACGCGGTCGTGATGATCGAAGGGGTACAAAAAGGGAAACCGTTTCGTCTACCCAAGGTTCGAATCGAAGCCATCGACTGTGACTTCGTTCCGTTTGTGAATGTGCTTCGCGATCAGGATGAAATCACTGTCGTCAATATGGATCCCGTCGAGCATGACATTCAAGGCTATGAAACCGCCCGGGTTCGTGGTGCTCGTGTGCTTTTTAATCGCCCGCTCCCTATGAATCCTTTTCACCGAGTTTTAGGATTGTTTAGCAATCACAATCACTTGCCGGGAGAACCGATGGTGGAAAAAATTCACTTGCGTAAAGGTCGCAACATCTTCGTCATGCAATGCGGCTTTCACCCGTATATGTTTTCCTGGGGTGTCGTCGTAAAAAATCCGTATTTTTCCATTACGAAAGAAGACGGGGTCTTTGAAATTCATGATGTGCCTGCGGGAAAGTATACGGTCAAAGTGTGGCATCCTGGAACGAAATCGTATCTGATGAAGGACGTGACGGTGAATCCCGGCGCAACGGTCACGGTCAATTTTGCCTATCGGGCGCCACAGGGGCGACGAAGCGTCCATGAGATGGTCGAGAATCCCCATTTCGGGTTGGAAATGTTGGGAGAAGATGTCAAAATTATTCCGTCCGTTCGATTGCAGAAGCCGTAACGAGGCGAAGGTGCGCAAGTAGTCTTAGTCGTCGACTTTCTAAATAATAGGTGTTTTATGGCACAATTGATCTTTTCGCTATTTCTTGCCGGAATGACCGTTCTGAGTTTTCCCTTCGTGGGACAGGCCTATCAAGTGATGGATGTGGTCAATGGCGGGACGATTGTCGGCACTGTGACGCTGCAAGGCCCTCCTCCCCCGCCGAAAGCCTACAATCTCATCACGTTTCCAGATCCGGAATACTGCGGACGCATTTCAACGGGCAATGGGTGGCGTCTGCTACGGGATTTCGCGGTCAATGAACGCCATCAGGTGAAAGATGTGGTGGTCTTTCTGCATGACGTGTCGGCTGGCAAACCGTTTTCACTTTCCATTCCTCGAGTGGAAGCGCGAGATTGCCAGTTCCTGCCGTTCACGACAGTCGTGAGAAGCGGACATGGGATCGAAGTCGTCAACATGGATCCGGTGATGCACGATGTTCAGGCCTATGAAACCTCGCTTCTGCAAGGAACTCGGGTCTTATTTAATTCTCCCTTGCCCTTTAACCACGAGCATAAGCGAGGAGATCTCCACGCCACGCACAATCATGCTCCGGGAGATTCGTTGGTTCGGCAGTTCAAACTCAGCAAAGGGCGCAAAACGTTCGTCATGCAATGCGGCTTTCATGCCTATATGGAAAGTTGGGCCATCGCGGTAGAAAATCCCTATTATGCGTTTACGGATACGCAAGGACGATTTGTCATCCAAGATATCCCCCCTGGGACGTATCGAATCCAAGCGTGGCATCCAAGCGTCAAAGAAGCCATTGTAAAAACCGTAGTCGTCAAACCTCATACCGTGATGAGCATCGATTTTGAGCTCCCGTCTCCGACGCGCCGCCAAACCGCTTATACGATCAGGACACCCCCGCGTTTTACAGCCGCAGCGCTCGGTCGCCCGGTAACGATAGAGCCATTGGTTGAACGTCAGCATCCATGATTCTCGAAAACAGGCGTTGGCGCGTTCTTGCCGACGAGCACGAGCAGGATGGCGCTCAGTCTTGATGGTGGTGGCGCTGGGGCTTCTCGGCGGTCCGAGTTACGGTCTGTCGGAAGCGGCATTCCATGCCGATGTTTCTCCTTCGTCTGCTCAACGGGAATTTTCCGCTCGGTTGATTTGGCAGATCGGGCCTAAGACCATACAAGCCCAGCTCTTCGTGAAACGCGATCGGTATCGGATTGAACCGCGAGGGGGAATCAAGACCGAGTTCGGTTACGCCAACGTCGTCATCGTTCGTCTCGATCGCCAGGAAGTATGGCATGTGATCTCCCGACGTCGATTGGTGATCGTCACGCCGTTGACGCCTCGCTATCGGCTGCCCTTTTCAGTCCACTTACCTGGCGAACTGGAACGAACCTTTGTTGGCGAGGCGTTTGTGGCCGATCGTCCGGCTCGCTTGTATGACGTACTAGTGCGCGATCACGGCGAAGGGGAGCGATACTATCAATGGGTCGATGCTGAGCGAAACGTGCTTCTTCGATTGATGAGTCAAGATCGCGCCTGGTCCGTTCAATATGAACATGTGGTCCTCTCCGATCAGCCCGAATATTTTTTTGAAACTCCGTTAGGCTATCGGAAGATCCGGATTCCCGACATGCAATCGGATTTTGAGTTTGCCTTTTAACGCGTTGACGGTGTTCATGGTGCGAACGGTCCTGAAAAACGGACGGTGGTTGATGGCTGTCTGCCTCGTCCTGGGATTGGTGTATGGGATTGAAGCGGGGCATCCTCTTCTGCACGCTCACGAATCTACCGGCGATTCAACGCAAGATTCTTCAGAATCGACACTCCACGAACTCTTCGCCAACGGCCAATTTGCTCAAGTCTTACAGCTGATCGATCAACTCGGTCATCCTGCTAGCGCTTCGTTTTCTGTCCGACGCCTGAAAATGTTGAGTCTTGCTTTGTTGGGAAAGACCTCTGAGGGCATCGAGGAATACGAGCGATTTGTCGATGCCACTCACGAAGAGCATGAGCCTCTCCTTCGGGAATTGGCCATTGCGTGTATTCTTCCCTTTCGTGCCGACATGCGAGAGCAAATTCGGGGGGCTGCGTACACGGCGTTGAAGGAGATCGGCACCGACGATGTGATTCCATTTTTAGAAGAAGGATATACAGACGGGTCAGGAATGATTCGGGCTTTGGTCGTTGAAGGATTGGGACAGTTTCCGGAAGGATTTGCTTCAAAGGCCGTCCGCCAGGCGCTGGACGATCAAGCCGCTTGGGTTCGGGCGACCGCGATCAAAGTGCTCGGTCGCACTGGAAACAAAGCCATGGTCGATCTCATTGAGCCTCGACTCAAGGACAAGCAAGCTATGGTGCAAATTACGGCGGCCGGGGCGTTGATAATGCTGGGAAAGCCGCAGTATTGGGCGCGGATTGAACAGGCCGTGCAGTCAGACGAAGGATATGAGCGCGGTGCGGCGATTCGAATGCTCGGCGAACTGCGGGATATCCGAGCCTTGCCCATGTTGACTGCGGCGCTCAAGGATCCTCAACCGAGTATTCGTATTGCCGCAGCTGCGGCGCTGGGCAAATTGGGATCGTCCCAGGCGGTTCCGTATCTAGCCGAAGCTTTGGCCGAGGGCATTCCGTCGGTCCGCGCTGCAGCTGCCGTGAGCTTGGGAACATTACGGGCCGAGCAGGCGATACCGGTTCTGAAACGCGCATTGCGAGATCGCGATCCCGGCGTGCAGACGGCCGCTATCGATGCCTTGTTGCGATTGGATGTCCCCTTTGCCGAGGTGGCTCCGACGGTCCGCCATCTCTTGCACAGCCAGAATCCCAAAATTCGGTCCGGGCTTGCCAAAGCACTCGCTCGCGGACGCGGCCAGGCTGTGGTAGAAACATTGGCGATCTTGCTCCAAGATCCGATTCCCTCCCCGCGCATTTCTGCTGCGCGTTCGTTGGGCCGGATCGGAGGTCGGGATGTCCTCCCCTTGCTCAAGCAGGCCCTGCGAGATTCGAACGAAGCCGTTCGGGCCACGGCTGCCGGTGCCATTGCGAGCATTCTCTCCAAGCACGTCCGAACTTCGCGCTTCCGATTGCGCTAAACTCGACTACACTTTCGGAGCGAGATTCTCCCGACTTACAATGAAACGAGCATGAGCTTTTTGGAGCGAGCCGGTCAAGCTGCGAGGATGACCATGAGTTCCCATCAGAACAACCAGAGGACGCATGCGATGTGGCTCGGTCGCTGGATTGTGGGAATGCTGGCCTTGATTGTGCCTGTCGGAGTGGCGCTCGGCGAATCTGTGGACGGCCTGAAGGAGATGCAGGCCGAGATTCAATGGCTTGCCTGGAGTGACCAGGCATTTGAGCGAGCTCAACGGGAAGACAAACTCATTCTTTTGGATCTTATGACGGTGTGGTGTCATGCCTGTCATGTGATGGAGGAAACGACCTACGCCGATCCTGCGGTGATCCGGCTGATTACCGAACGCTTTGTTCCCATTCGCGTGGATTCGGATCAGCGCCCGGACATCGATCTCCGCTATCGATCTGGGGGCTGGCCCACGACGAGCATCTTATTGCCGACGGGAGAAGTCCTGTTTGAGGCGAATGCGTTGCAGCCTGCTGAATTGCTCGATGTGCTCCAGGAGCTGGATCGGGTCTATCGCGAACATCGGGATGAGCTTCACCAACATGCTGCCGAGATCTGGGCTCAGGCGCAGACGAACCGGGCGTCGACGGCCATTCGGGATGGCGCGATCGAGCCGAGCGTGATCCTGCAATCGATGATGATCATGTCTAGATTGTTCGATCCGATCTATGGCGGGTTTCGAGACAAACCTAAATTTTTCGAGCCCGAAGCGATTACCTTGGCGTTTCTCCTCGCACACGATCGACAAGATCCCGATATGCTTCGCATGGCTGTATTGACGCTCGATCAGCAGCAAAAGCTTGTCGATCCAGTCTGGGGCGGGTTTTATCGGTATGCCGAAGAACGCGATTGGACGAAGCCGCATTATGAGAAGATACTCGCTATTCAGGCAGCCAATTTGTGGAATTACTTGGAAGCCTATCAGGCCACGAAATCGATACGATACAAAACGGTCGCCGAAGGAATTCTCTCCTATGTGTTCCGGTTTCTCGCCGATCGGGAGCGTGGCGGATTTTATGCCAGCCAGGATTCAGATGTCCGGATTCGCGGTCCAAAGCCCCGTGTGATTCAAGGAGACGACTATTTTGCCCTTGATGATCGGCAACGCCGCGCAATCGGAATCCCCTCGGTCGATCGAACGATATACGTCGGCTGGAATGGGCAGATGGCAAAAAGCTTGTTTTATGCGTTCCATGTGCTCGACGATGACGAGGCGAAAACCGTTGCCTTGCGAACGCTCGACCATGTGTACGATCATGGGTACCGGCCTAACCGAGGCATGGTTCATGCGCTCTTCGGTGAACACGCTCAAGAGATGAGCTTTCTGAGCGATCAAGTATGGTTTGCGGATGCCCTGCTCGCAGCCTACTTGGCGACCGATGAAGGCCGATATCTGACCCGAGCGGAGCGACTGGTCACGGACTTGGTTTCGCGCTTCGAGGATCGTGAAGTCGGAGGCTTCTACGATCATGGAGGCACGGTCGAGGGCCGCGGGTTGTTGCGAATTCCAGAAAAACCGCTTCGTCTCAATCTCCAGGCTGTCTTGCTCTTCTGCGACCTCTATTATGTGACCGAGCAGGCACAGTACCGGGACCTGGCCGATCGAACGCTCCGCTTTGTGTTAGGAGATTCACGACCCCATCCGGTCGCATATACCGCGTTAGCCACGCATCGGTTTCTCCATTATCCGGTGCATATTGTCGTCGTTGGGGATCGTCTCCATCCCATGACCACTCGCTTATTCCGCGCGGCTCATCGAGTCTATTTTCCCGGGAAGATCGTACAGCTTCTGGATCCTGAGCGCGAGAGTCTGGAAGTCGGGCGTGTCTCGTTTCCCCGACTCGAGTCTCCTCGGGCTTATGTGTGTACGGATCGAGTCTGCTCGCCTCCCTTGTCCCAGCCTCAGGAGCTACACAAGGCGGTTCATGAGGTTGCATCTCTTGCCTCTTCACCTGCGTTGCCCGAACTCAAGCCATGACCGAAAAAACCGGCGATTTGGCTAGTCGTCTTAAAGGCTAGTCGTCTTAAAATGAAAAGACTACATTGCAGGCCGACATCTATTTGTTCAAGAAAAGCATATTTTGCCTAAGACATTATCTTGACACCTCTAAAAATGTCTTGATATAACCCAAAATGATCGAGAGAAATATACAGCCCATCGTGGGGACAACAGATTGTTCTAGCCGGGTGGTCGGGCCCACAATAGTTTCCCCCCTCGCAAGGTCATACAGGTCGTTTAATCTCAAATTAGGAGGAAGATTTATGAACAAACGTCAAACCTATGTGTTATCTCTGTTCATCGGGGGTGCCTTGCTAGCTCTCCCGGCTCTCGCTCAAGCGGGCGGGACGATCAAAGGCAAAGTCACCTTCAGTGGAAAGGTTCCACCTCCGAAGGAATTCGCCTTTAAAAAGTTTCCTAACCCTGATTTTTGCAAACAAAATCCTAATAAAAGCCCAGATGGCGAAATTCGATTGTTGAAAGAAGTCGAGCTCGGTCCCGGAAATGGACTGAAAAACGCGATCGTCGCCGTGCGGGATATCACAGATAAGAAATGGATGAGCCAGTTTCAAAAGGGGAAAAAGCCTGCTCAAAAAGTCATCGCCAAGCTTTGCGAGTTTTTGCCTTATACAGGGGTAGCGGTGAGCAAGGGCTACTTTTATGTGGAAAATCAGGATGCCGATCCCAACGATCCTAAATCCAAAGAAGGCGTGCTTCACAATCCGCATGCGTTCGATGTGTTGGGTGCACGATCGGCGACGGAGTTCAATATCGGTTTAGCCAAAAAAGGCGATTCCCTCTTGAAGAAAGTGAAGCTCAAAATGTCCCGCAAGGGTGGGGTCATGCGGCTTCAGTGCGACCAGCATGAATTCATGCAGGGGTGGTATTTACCGGTCACGAACCCCTATTTCGTCAAAGTGAACGATGATGGCTCCTTCGAGTTGAAGGATGTGCCGGCCGGCAAGCACAAAATCTTGGCCTGGCATCCAGTCGCCGGGAAGCTGGAAAAAACCGTCGACGTCAAGGATGGCGCTACCGTCGAAGTGAACTTCGAGATTAAATAAGTAAGCTTCTCGGTTGCATCGAGTGGGATTCACGGCGAGGCGGCTGTCCAGAGGGCAGCCGCCTTTCTTTTGCAAGGATTCCAAAGGCGTTCCCTTGCGTTGCACGGTTTTAGCTCGCTAAGATCCTTTCCGCAAGCACGATTTCCTTGCATTCGTTTTGTCTCTTTCTGTGAGCGAGGCCATGTGTGCCACGTGAACGTTCTCTCGCTGATATCTTCCAGTTGGGCTATTACTGGGAGACCAAAATTCTCTTGACCGCCGTCAAATTAGATGTCTTTTCCGCCTTGCACGACTCGGCTTTGCCGGCTTCCGAGATCGCTAGGCAACTGCAGCTCGATGGGCGTCGATTAGCTTTTCTCTTGAATGCGTTGGTCGCGATGCGCATTTTGGTCAAAGAGAACGATTGCTTCAGCAATACCCGCGTTGCGCGAACGTATTTGGATCGATCGAGCTCCGAATATGTCGGCCATCTTCTCCTCTTGCACGATGCAGAATGGAACAATTGGGGGCAGTTGGAAGAGACGATCCGGACGGGACGATCGCCGGTCAGACGACATGTTTTTGAAACGGATCCGGACATGGCCGCCAATGTCTTGGCAGTCTTGCATCGCATTGGACGGGAAAGCGGTCCCGAGCTGGCTCGGCGTTTGGAATTGCACGGAGCTAAGCGATTGCTCGATGTCGGCGGTGGCGCGGGAACCAATGCGATCGCTTTTTGCCGAGAATACCCGAATTTGACGGCGACGGTCTTCGATTTGCCGAAGACGCTCACGGTCACCAAACGGATGGTCGAAGAGGCCGGCTTGACGGATCGCATTGCTTTACAGCCAGGGGATTTCCATGCGGACTCGTTCGATGGCATGTACGATATCGCGCTGATGTCGGATATTCTGCATTACCAGAATGCCGCTCAAAACCTGGCACTGATCCGAAAGGTTCACTATCATTTGGTCGATGGCGGACGGCTGGTCATTAAGGATCGGTTTTTGGATACCTCGGGAACGAGCCCGGCTTGGACGACGGCGTTTGCTGTGCACATCATGGTGAATACGGAGCATGGCCAATGCTACACTGCCCGAGAAGTCAAGCAGTGGATGGAAGAGGCAGGGTTTCAATCGGTCGTCGAGTTGGAGACCTGTGCTGTGGTGCAAGGGACAAAACGTCTAAAAGGAGAACATCCGAAATATGGCTGAATGGCTCAGGCAACCAGGATTCGTGGGAACCCATGCCACACTGGGTGCCGATATCAGTCAGACGATGGCCACGCTCTTTACGGTGTTGTTTATCGTGGGTTGGGTGCAGGCGCGACGAGGAAGAGCCGACGGCCATCATTGGTTAATGTTGGGCGGAATGGTCGCCATGCTCTCGTTCTTCGTGAGCTATTATCTCTTTCGTCAATTGGGAGTGTTGGCATTCGAAGGGAAAGAAGGATTTGGCGGGCCCCAAGAGTTGTACGATAACGTGTTCGTCCCGCTTCTGACTATGCATATTCTGCTGGTCGTGATCGGGCTCGTCATGGCCATCTATATGATTATTTTAGGGTTTCGAGCTCAGACATTTGTGAGAGGACAACGCATTCTTCAAGAGATCACGCTACAAACGCCCTGGAAGAAGATGCTGGCCATCTTGGGAGTTTTGGCAGGACTGATCGCGATCTACTTGGGAGTCTTGTGGATCAACGATCGTTTTGGCATGGGAAAAGTAGCGGTTTGGACCGGATTGTGGATCTTGGTTGCCGTGGTGATGATGATCGAAATGGCGATTCAACGGATTTGGCCGAACGGCGCTCAACGGCATCGCGTGCTCGGTCGGTTTACGATGGTGGTGTATTGCATCTTGTTTGTAACGGGAAGCGTGACCTACGTCATGCTGTATATTTTATACCCCGGAAAAATCGGTTAGAGAGATGGCGACCATCCAATGCCATTGTGGCTCGATTCTGACGATCGACGAGATACAAGAAACGGAGACTTCCCTGTTGTGGAGCCAAGTGGCCTGTGAGCCCTGTCATCTGCGTATCGGGATAGAAGGTACGGCCGAAGAGCTTTCCTGCCTTGTCTCTCCCTTTGTCTGGTCGGATGAAGCTCGTTACGAGCTGGAGAGGCTTCCGCCGTATGTGGCCCCTCTCGTCCGAGAGGATGTGGAAGCCTATGCTCGAACCATTGGACGTCATCTTGTGACCTGGGCGCTGTGGGGAGAGGCCCGGTCTCGTGGGACGGTCGTGTGGACGCCGGAAGCTGAACGGCGCTTAAACAACGTACCGCAAGCCGTGCGAGCAATGGCCAAGCTTGAACTGGAGCGCGCGGCACTCGATCGAGGGCTTTCAGAAGTCACGGTCTCTCTGATGGAAGAAATCAAGGCTCGATATTTCGGACTCGGAGCCAAACCGATTATTGCTGGAGACCAGCAACACGTCTTTTAAAACGATATCTTCGAGCATTCCTTTTTCGATCATGTTGCATCGCCTGACCCTGCGCGTGCTTCCCCAGTTGCATCGATTAGTCACCGATGACTCCGTTCGTCGGCGGAAACGATGGATCATGGTGGTGCCTGGCCTGGCAGCGTTTCTTCTTTATCGGATTCTCGGACATGTTGTCTCCTTATCGGAACCCTTCGTGCTGCTGGCATGGAGCGGCACCGTCTCGGCGTTGGCAGCTATCTGGGCGTATAGCATGGGACGAGAGGTGTCGATGGTGTCGGCGTTGCGAAATGGTCAACATGCGGAGCTCGGATGGATCGTGGGATGGATCGGCTTGGCCTATGGCATACAGCTCTCCTTGTTGGTGCTTGCCCTCTTGAAGGTCTTTGTGAATTATGACTTTTTCGTGCATCCAGATGGACCGGCTATGATGGCCATGATTATTGCGTGTACGTCGGTGACGCGGGATGCCTTTGAAATCGGCTGTATTCGTCGAGCAGCCCACCAAGGGATCGCGATTCACACGTTTCCCAGCGGCCGAGCGTTTCGTCAATGGCTGCGAATCGAGCCGATGCTGTTGAGACGATGGGTGGGCATGGCTGCCTTGGTCGGTGGAGGGGCTGCTGCTTTAGTTTGGTTGGTCCTCGGGAAAGGAAGTCAATCGGAATGGGCACATGTGCTCGTCACGAGTGTCCTGGTGGCCAGCTTAGGATATATCGGCTTTTTTGCCGGAGAGAGCCGAAGGGGCGATTGGTGGACCGGTGTGAGGAACACAGGCTGGTGGCGAGGGATTCGATTTTGGATATGGCCGTGTTTCACGTTTGCTGTTACCTACTATTTGGTATTGGTTGGGCTCGTAGGATATGTGCTTCGGGTGCATGTCGTTGCCTTGCCGATTCGCATTGCAATGGCCGTCATCACCGCGATGCTGCTCGTAGGGTATAGCGTCTTTCTCGGTCGGAGAACACTGTTTGAGGTTCAGGCTGAGCGAGGAATCGAGGAAAGCGTTCGACAATGTCCCTTCGTCATGGGGATTTTGGAAAAGACGCGAGCGACAACAGGATCCGTACGCATGCGTTCGTGGTCGACGCTTTTCGGTGGAGACAGTAGGTTTTCGCGATGAAACACAAGCGAAGACAGGCAGCGCACGGTCTCGGTTGGTGCCTTGCTTTGGTTGCGGGCATTCAGCTTCTTGGGATGGGCACGGCCTTGTCGCTCGATCCCGCTGAAGCAGACGTGCTGGTCGTGGAAGACTCGGAGGACATCTATTATCGCACGGACGGCACGCCGCTAGGACCCTCGGCTCGTTCCGTTCCTGCTGAGTACGCCAGAATTCCCTTTGTCGACAACCGCGTACTGGTGTGGTTCGTCACGCAACAGCATACGTATTTTGGCGGCTTCGTTCTGGCGCTTCCATTGTTCAGCGTGTTGCTCGAATGGATCGGTGTCAGGCGCTCGCATCCTGAGGCGGCGAGAAAATATGACGGATTGGCACGCGACATTCTGCGGGTCGCCTTGGTCTCCCTTTCGATGACGGCTGTGCTGGGAGCGGTGATGCTCGGGTGTTTCATTGCACTGTATCCCGGATTCATGCGGTATATGGGCGGAACGTTCAAAAGCATGATGCCGCTGTATGCAGCCGTGTTTGTAGGCGAGTCGCTGCTGCTTATTCTGTATTATTACACGTGGGATCGGTTCGCCTCGGCAGCCACAAAGTGGATCCATTTAGCGTTGGGTGTTGGGGCCAATGCGATGGGAGTGTTATTGCTGCTCCTGGCCAATGCGTGGGCGTCGTTCATGATGGCTCCGGCTGGTGTGGATGCGGAAGGACGCTATCTTGGAAATATCTGGCATCTCTTGCATTCTCCGCTTTGGAATCCGCTGAATGCTCATCGGTTTTTGGCGGATATTATGTCAGGCGGGGCGGTAGTGGTCGCGTACGCTGCGTATCGCTTTTTCACGGCGAAGTCCGAACGGGAGCGGGCGTATTATGACTGGGTCGGGTTCGTCTTTATCGTAGTCGTGGTCTGTGCCCTCCTGCCGATGCCCATAGCCGGCTATTGGCTCATGCGCGAAGTATTCGAGTTTCGGCAGCAGATGGGGGTGACCATGATGGGGGGATTGTTGTCTTGGCTGTTTGTGGTGCAAGCCATCACGGTCGGCGTTCTGTTTTTGGGCATCAATTATTATCTGTGGCAGAGCATGGAACGGATTACGGGGGGAGAGCGATTTCAGCCCTATTTCAAGGCGATCGTGTTCGCCTTAATGGCCTGTTTTTTCGTGTGGTTTACCCCTCATACGATTGCGATGACCCCGAGCGAGATGAAGGCCATGGGTGCGGCGCAGCATCCGGTGATCGGGCAATTCGGTGTCATGTCCGCGAAGAACGGGGCGATCAATGTGATGATCTGTCTCACAGCGCTGAATTATGTGTTGTATCGACGCGCGAATCGTCGCATCATCGTTTCGTGGGCTCGAGTCGGCAATATTGCGATCGGCACGATTTTCGTGACGGGCATTGCCAACATCATCTGGTTGGCCATTTACGGGTTTTATATTCCGGCCAATGTGCGGGTCGGGTTGTCAGTCCCTCAAGGGCTTACGACAGCGACCGTGGTCATCGGAAGCCTCATGATCAACCGGTTGATGCTTCGGGGGGCCGAAGTGAGAGGGCCGATTCATTGGGGGCGGATCTCGATGCGGGGGATGATCGCGTTATTCGGAGTGGCGGCCACGTTTTCTTGGGTGATGGGATTGATGGGGTATATTCGATCGGCTGGTCGATTGGAATGGCATGTCAATGAATTGTTGCCGGATCTCTCGCCCTGGGCGTTTACCCCTTCGTTGGAATTCGCTGCTAAAATGGTGACCTTCAATATGATCGTCTTTTGGGCTTCGGTTTTTGCGATGTTTTGGCTCAGCCGTTGGGATCAACGGATTTCCGAAGAAGAAACCTCGACGCAGTTGGCGGGCGCTCCCTTGGTTCGGACTTTGACCAGAGAGGAAACGATATGAGTCGTGTGCGGTGGGCGGCATGGGAGAAGATGATTTGTGCAGGAATTCTGGCGTGGGCCATAGGAGTCGGTTGGAGTGTTCAAACGTTACAGGCTCAAGAGCCGGCGGCCTCATCGATCGTGCTCGAGGATTTTCAGGAGGTGGATGCTAACGGATTTCCGCGTCACTGGGAAGCTCAACGAAGCAAAGCCACCGCACAGGAGGCCTATACGGTTCACCGAGAGGATGGACTGGCTTTTCTCAAGGCCAAGGGTGCGACCCAACGGATTTATACCAAACGAATTACCTGGAATCCCAAAACGCATCCGATTCTCACCTGGCGGTGGCGGTTGGTTTCTGTTCCCGAAGATGCGGAATTTATTGCCGCGGTATATCCCTCTCTCGATACGGATTTGATGTTTATTCCGGTCAATACGAAATATCTCTGGAGCATGAAGAAACCAAAGGGCACGATCACGGAAGGGGGGCTGTTTCGCTCGACGGAAATCGTCATTCGTTCCGGTGCGCACCCTATTGGCGAATGGGTCGAAGAGCGTGTGAATGTGTACGAAGATTTTAAATCCATTCATCGACATGAACCTGCACCGCTGGCTTGGGGGATTTCTCTTTTAGGCGGTCCCGGAGTGGAAATCGATTTTGGTCCCTTGATCGCCCATCCTGAATAAACCCAAATAAATAAGGCCCGTGTCGCACGTATTAGCATGACGAATCTCTCGTTTGGACGACTGCTCGATATGATTCTCGGTGCCTTGGTCATGGGGACTGTGGGAACGTTGATCGGCGGATTTATGGGAGGCGGCTATCTTCCGATAGCAGCTGGACTTGGAGTGGTCCTAGGAGCTGGCGTCGGCGTTTTCGGGGGACGTCGGTTTTTTGCTAGCATTTTTATAGGGACCGTCATGGGTGGGCTGCTCGGCTGGGGACTCGGTGGCACTCAGGCTGTGACGGTGGGGGCCGCATCGGGAGCGGCGATGGGCGGATTTTTAGGCGTATGGTTTTCGATGATTTTTGATTTGTTGGCTCAACGGCGCGATCGTTTGTCAGCCTCGTCGACTTCTCCTTCGTCTCATAAAGAATCGTAAGGTCCGTTGACAGAGGCATTGGAAAGGGCGGAACAAAAACAGGTCGATAAAGGTATTGGCAGCATGGAAAATAAAGGAGTCCTCATCGGTAGTATTATCTTCGTCTTCGGATCGTTTCTCCTCATGATCGTCGGGCTTCTCTATGAGACCTATAAAGGTAAACAGGAACTGGAAGCGCTGACAGCCGGAAAGCCAAGCAAGGCCCGTCTGTTGAAGCCGCTTCCCGTTCAAGATTTTTCTATGTACAAAGTGATTCTAAGCGATGAGGGTCGCAAAATGGTCGAGATTCCAGAAGGCCCTTTTACCATGGGCACCAATGACGGTGACCCCGATGAAGGCCCAGCACATCCGGTGTATCTCAAAACGTATTACATTGATCTGATGGAAGTGACACAGGCCGATTATGAACGATTTGCAAAGATGACAAAGCGGCCTCGTCCTATCGTTCCGGTCTTCGAGGATGATGTGGCGAAACTCGAAGCTCCCGACTATCCGGTGGTCGGGGTGACCTGGAACGATGCATTTGCGTATTGCCGATGGGCCGGGAAGCGTTTGCCGACGGAAGCGGAATGGGAAAAGGCTGCACGAGGAGAAGGCAAACGGCGATATCCGTGGGGTGACGTGTTCGACGGCAATTATGCCAATATCGATGGTGATGAAGATGGGTTCCCTTACTTAGCGCCGGTCGGGTCGTTTGAAGCCGGTCGCAGTCCATATGGACTCTATGACGCGGTCGGGAATGCCGCTGAATGGGTGCAGGATACCTATGCGCAGGATTATTATCAAAAAAGTCCCTTTCGCGATCCGCAAGGCCCTGAGGATGACGTGTATAAAGTGATTCGTGGCGGCTCTTGGCGTGAGTCGCGGCTTGGAGCGCGCGTAACGAAACGGTTTTCAGCTAAAATGTGGCGAACCGATGCGACGGTCGGGTTCCGTTGCGCAAAAGATCCCGATCCTTCCGTTGCCGAACAGTCTTAGGCTGGGTTAGCTGCGCTTTTTTGATTGATATTGAAAAGGCGTATTCAGCTGCAGAGTTGAGCAACGTTTAATTTTGATCATCCAGTGAGAAGTAACCCTAATGGACAGCCGGTTTAAATTGATCTTTCTGATTGCAGTGCTGTTCATGACGAGTTTGCCGGTCATGGGCATTCTTCGAGGGACGAATCCGCCGCCGGATCCGTCGTTAGAGGATGATAGGGTTGTGCGCGATGTCGTTCCTGCTAGTGCACCATCTGGAACTTCATCGAGTGCCCCGATTCCTGAAGAGATGGTTCATGTTCCGGCCGGCACATTCGTGCTAGGGACAAATTCCGGGGGATACAACGAGCGTCCGCAAATCGTGGTGTACGTGAAAGAGTTTTGGATCGATAAGTATGAGGTCACCAATCATCATTACATGCAATTTGTCGAGGCAACGGGGCATCGTACACCTGGTCCCCCTTCACGATACGCAAGAAAATTGGCCCATCTTCGCGGACCTAATCAGCCTGTTACCTACGTGTCCTGGGAAGATGCCGATGCCTATTGTCGTTGGAAGGGAAAACGGTTGCCAACCGAATTAGAGTGGGAAAAGGCCATGCGTGGTCCTGATGGACGTTTATGGCCTTGGGGAAATGCATTGTATCCGGGTGCGGCAAATTTGGGTGGAAAAGAGGATGGGTATGAGTATACCGCCCCTGTCGGTACGTTCGTCACCGATCAGAGTGTGTATGGTGTGTTTGATGGTGCAGGAAATCTTATGGAATGGGTCGACGATTGGTACGTAGAAGATCTGTATCGAATTATCCAGGCGGGCACAAAGGATAAGCCTATCGTACAGAAAACGTATAAGACCTTGCGGGGACAAGGGTATACCAGCCGCGGTGCCGATCTTCGGATTACGCAGCGAAGCTTCATGGTCCCTGATTTTCGAGATGAAACCATCGGATTTCGATGCGCTACCTCTCGAAGGCCAGAATCCCAAGACGTTATTGCTGAAGCGTTGACAACAAGTGGCGCCAGGAAAAGCGAACCGTCTTATAATACGCCAAAGTAATACAGAATTAAAAAGACCGCCAAGATGATATTGACAACCATTCCAGCCAAAACTATAATATCGAACACTTTTGCGTTGGTGCGCATGAGACCCACCTTGTCTAGAATCGATAATGGCCATGTTCATAGCATGTTGTTTGAAAATAAGTCAAGGCATTTAGTTAGCGAAAATTACCTACATCTGAGGTGCACGTATGGCTTTGTCGAAAGATCTAGAGATCAAAATCGGAAAGGCGATTTTTTATCTGACATTGGCGATTAGTACCTGGTTCTTTTATTGGTTTGCTGGAATTCAATGCCCCTGCTGATGAAAATTGTAAGCGCGTCTTCTTTCCTGATCAGAGCATGTGAAAAAGACAATAAACGTTAAGGGCGGTATGGAAATTTTCTCGGATATTGCGCGATACGCTATCAAGATCAATATCTTTGGATAGCAAAAGGGAGGAACCATGCAGACGGTGTTGTATGTTGTGGTGTCGTTAATAATTTGCATAGCGTATTTTCAATTTTTGGATTGGTTTTTAATGGATATGCAAGGTCTAGATTATTTTTATCTATTTCGATAAAGCCACTACCTGCTTTGCTTAGAGTTAAAAATATTTAAACTGCAAGAAGGAGGTTGGTCATGGGTCGCTTGCTATCTTGTCTGACCCGAAAACACAAGAGGTTTTTAGCCGTTGCGGCTCTTTTTGCGATGGGAGGAATGTTGATTCTTCCCATTTTTTTATCGCTTCCGGCATTAGCTGGAGGTGGTGCCCCTGCGGCAGGTGGACCGCCTCCTGATGTGGTCGCTGCCCAAGAAGCAGCTAAAGGCGAGGAGGAAGGTGAAAAAATAGAAATGGGCCGTGACGTGTATTACAAAACGGAAGGCCCTGCTATTGGTATGCCGGCTCCGAAAACAGAGGATAACGAACTTCATTATCCTCGGTATAATTTTGAGAGCCGTGTGTTGATTTGGGTTGCGAATCAACAGCACTTGTATTACGGAAGCTTTGTGCTGGCGGTGCCTATCTTTTGCATGTGTATCGAATTTGCCGGGATGATGACGAAAGATAAGGCAATGGCCAAAAAATACGATCAGTTGGCATATGATTTTATCAAGATCAGTCTGACGGCCTACTCGCTGACTGCCATTCTTGGCGGAATTTTGATCTTCACATTCCTGACCCTTTATCCATCTTTCTTCCAATACTTGTCGAGCATCTTCCGCCCCGTGATGCATATCTATGCGCTTTTGTTTGTGGCGGAAAGCGGAACCCTCTATATCTATTATTATGGGTGGGACAAGATGAAAGAGGGCTTGCTGAAATGGCTCCATCTTTCGATGTCCGTCATTTTGAATGTCATCGGAACTGTGTTGATGTTCTTGGCTAACTCCTGGATTGGGTTCATGATGTCTCCTGCCGGCGTCGATGAACAAGGCCGGTATCTTGGAAACATTTGGCATGTGATTCATACCGCTCTTTGGAATCCACTGAATGTGCACCGGATCTTAGGCAATATGGCGTTCGGGGGTGGTGTGGTTGCGGCCTATGCTGCGTACCGGTTTCTTTCCGCCAAGACCGATGAGGAACGGGCTCATTACGATTGGATGGGTTACATTGCCATGAGCTTGGGTGTTGCATTTCTCATCCCTCTGCCCTTTGCGGGATACTGGCTGATGCGGGAAGTTTATGCCTATCGTCAGCAAATGGGAATTACTTTGATGGGGGGATTGCTTGCTTGGTTGTTCATTATCCAAGCGACAATGATCGGTATTCTCTTTTTGACCACGAATTATTACTTATGGCAAGCGTTGGGAAGAATGACTGGAGGAGAAAGGTTCCAGCGATATATTAAATATCTCGTATTTATTCTTGTCGTTGGGCTGCTCGTATTCATTACCCCTCACACGATTGTCATGACGCCTGCGGAATTAAAGGCTATGGGTGGCCAGCAACATCCGGTCATCGGAAACTATGGGGTGATGTCGGCGAAAAACGGCGGAATCAACGCGATTATTATGACCACGATTTTAAGCTATATCTGGTATCAACGTGGAAATCGCATCCCGACGGTCAAGTGGGCCAAATTCGGTAATATTTTTATGGGCTGTTTCTTTACGGTTGCTCAACTCAATAATATTTGGCTGGCCTGTTACGGGTACTACATTCCTGCCAACGTGAGAATTGGATTGTCGGTTCCGCAAGTCGCGGGAACGCTCTCGTGTTTGTTCTTCATGTCTCCGCTGAACTTAGCGATGTTGAAGGGCGGAAAAGTGCTCGGACCCATTCAATGGGGGAGGATCCCTCCTCGGTCGCAATATGCTCTGATCATGTTGGCCACAGCATTCACGTGGATGATGGGTCTCATGGGGTATATTCGATCGTCGGTCAGGCTTTTCTGGCATGTTAACGAAATCATGAGGGACAATTCTCCTTGGGCCTATACCCATACCATTGGATTTGCGGCCAATGTCATCTCGTTCAATGTCTTGTTCTTCTGGATTTCCATCCTATTCGTATTTTGGCTTGGAACGCTTGGAACGAAAAAGGTTCCAGTCCCCGCTGTCGAGCCTGTTCCAGGTGCGCCAGCGCCACAACCTGCTGTAAGCCGATAATAACAACTTATCTTTTAATGCTCGGGTCTGGTTGCGAGTCATCTCGCAGCCAGACCTCAGTAGGAGGAGGAGAAAGGTGGTTGAACTTATTTGGGAAGCAATTGGGATGGGGTGGCCCGTTTTTGTATTGCTGATCGGCTTGCTTTTTTATTTTCAGACATCCATCCCCGATCCAGACCGGAAAAAGAATGCGATGTTCAAAACCATGATCGGGATGCTTTGTGCATTCCTGCTCTTTATCGCCATTGCCAATTATAAAGAGAATTTTAGCGGTGAAACGCGATTGCTCCCGGTCTCGTTGGTGATGATAACGGTAGCCACCTATATCATGGGAATTTACTTCACGAACATCGGTGCTTTGATGAAAATTGGCGGATTTATGTTTTTTGTTGCCGCGGCGCTTTCCGGGTATGGAAATTGGCTCCCCCAAGTGGAAGGTGGTTTCCCTCCGCCAGAGGTCAAGCTCGATTTTGCAAGCATGACCGCTCAGCAGCTGGCAGATGAAGGCGAAAAAATTATTTTCGGTGGTCTGGGGCAAAGTAAAGTGCAGGGAGCGATTGGTAAGGGACAATGTCCTTTATGCCATGGATTCCAACAAGGATTTTTGAGCGAGCGGGCACCGAATTTATATGGAATCCCTGACAGAGCCGAGCAGCGATTGAAAGAGCCGAATTATCATATGAACGAACCGGACAAGCGTCCGACTGTCCAGAAGGAAGCGTATCCGGGTTCCGGAACTGCCACCAATGCCATCGAATATATTGCAGAATCTCATGCATGTCCGAGTTGCTATGTGGTGCCGGGCTTCGGAGTCAAGGGCACCAACGATACAGAAAGTCCCATGCCGAAAATTCACAAACCACCCATTTCCCTCACATTAGGAGAGTTGGCGGCGGTCGATACGTGGATGTTTGTCCGGGAAGGAAAAGAGGCTCCGCCATATGAAACAATTGTGGCAGCCTACGAAAAGTTCATCCCTGAGGCAGAGCGACCCAAAGAAGCTACTGGAGGGGAAGAAGAGGCGGCTGCAGGAGGCGTCTTGGCGACAGGCGATGAACCGGTTAATGAAATCTTTATGAAAGCAGGATGCGTAGCCTGTCATACTATTCCCGGTATCGAAGGCGCGACTGGAAAGGTTGGCCCGATGTTAGTTGAAGGGAGCAATGCTCCCAAGCGACTGAAGGATCCAGATTATAAAGGCCAAGCGCAATCGGTCAAAGAATATATAACGGAGTCCATTCTTCAGCCCAGTGCATATGTGGTCAAGGGATTTCCTGATAATCAAATGCCTAAGGATTTTGGCAAAAAATTGAGTGCTGGAGCAGTCCAAAAGATTGTCAATTATCTTTCTCAGTTGAAGGAAGGGCAGCCCCCGCCGGCGGTAGAATAAATAAGAATTTAAATACGCTTAAAATAGACAAGCGTATAATGATCGAGTATCAACATTTACATTAATTAAAATCTAATTCAAGGAGTACACTGGCATGACCTGGTTAAAACTCGTCGAAGGCTACATGCCAATGCAGATGATTGCAGAATTGACGTTGTGTATTCTCTTCTTCGCCGCCCTCAATTACATGTTGAAAAAGGCGGGAATGGGAATCCCAAAATTCTGGGCAGGCATTGGCGTGTGGGTATTCATTCAGTTGTACTTGAAGTACCGAATTTACCCTCCGCTCCCATTCAGTATTCGGGCCATTTACGGGACGGTTTCGCTCTGCGGTATTTTCATGTGGGTATCGGGGTCCCAAGCTGAATGGGAAGAATTTCGGCGACCGATTCTCGATGTATTGGATGGGAAGACTCCCCTTCATCGAGCGGTGCGGGCAGTTTTATTAGTTGCCTTGCCTATAGGCTTAGGGGCATTTGCATTTAATTCATTCAAGCCAAGCTTTGAGGAACCTATCGAGCTTCGCACGGTGCATCCCGCTCCTCCTGCTACGACGAAAGTGCATGGAAAAACATATGTGCTTCAAGTCGCGCAAAACCCCTATAGAGTGAATAAAGAAGGTAAATATGATCAGGAGTACACGAACGCCCATATTACGGAACAGGCGATGGGACGCCTCATGAAGAGTCTAGGGCCCGAGGATAATCCCTGGAATCCCAATGCAGAAGGGTATATCAAGTATGTTCGTGAAGGAGGAGAAATCTTTTTCCAAAATTGCCATTTCTGCCATGGCGACAATCTGAATGGTCGTGGCTTGTGGGCTTACGCGTTCAATCCCATTCCTGCCAACTTTACAGATGCGGGAACAATCGCGCAGTTGCAAGAAACATTTGTGTTTTGGCGAGTGGCAAAAGGCGGGATTGGTCTTCCTGGCGAAGGGTTTCCCTGGGCATCGGTTATGCCGCCATGGGAGCAACATTTGACGGTCGATGAAATTTGGAAAGTCATCATGTTCGAGTACTGGCATACCGGGTATTACCCACGGACCTGGGATTGATGGAGGGACGTGCTAGTGAACGAATTGCCACCCGGAACAGGAACAATGAGGGACGAGATGTGTAAAACAGAGCAAAAGAACGAACACCAAGGAGTCTGGTTTCGCGGCCTGGCCGTGGCGTCAGTCTTGTTTGTATCGGTTGTCCTCATTTTTGGAGGATTCGCCGTCTCCTTTGCTCAGGAAGAGGAAATTCCTGAAGGCTTTGTCAAGCAACAACCACCGTCGGCTCCGACGCCGGAGCAGATCGAAGCTGGTAAACGGGTGTATTTCACCAAATGTGTGTGGTGTCATGGAGTCAAAGGATCCGGAGATGGGCCGGCAGCAGATAGGTTGTGGCCGAGACCGAGGAATTTCAATGCCGGAACCTTTAAAATTCGGCATACGGCGAGTGGTGAATTGCCGCTGATCGATGTCGACTTATTCCGCACGGTGACCCATGGTCTTCCCGGGTCAGCCATGCCCCCGTGGGATGGAATTTTGACCGAAGAGCAACGCAGGGATGTATTGGCGTTTGTGACCGAAGAACTCGTCGTAGACCGAGATTGGCAAGACGAAGAATTTGAAACGTTTACGGTCTTGCAGCTCGATAAGATTCAACCAAAAGAAGCGACGCCAGAATCCATCAAGCGCGGCTCCGAATTGGTAGTCGAAAAAAAATGTATCGAGTGTCATGGGCTTGAAGGCCGTGGGGATGGCAATGCCTTTAATTTAAAGGACGATTGGGGGTTTCCTATTCAACCGGCCGATTGGCATAAATGCTGGAATTTCAGAGGAAGCAGGCAAGATCCTTACAATGTGCGAAATATTTTCCGGACCTTCTCGACTGGATTGAACGGAACGCCCATGCCCTCCTTTGCCGACAGTACGACCATCGAGGAGCGATGGGATATCGCGAACTATGTCAACTCGCTGTGTGAGCGCGAGAAAGATATCGATATTGCCGGTGGAAAGGTGACCGAAGAAATTGCTGAAACACTTTCCAAAGGCAAAGCGCTAGAGATCGATCCTCTGACCGATAAGCCCAAGATCAATTTCGTTATTCCTTCAAAATATGTCGAAGGTGATCTTCCATCTGACGAACACGATGAACGATGGAATATCGTTCCCCGACGATGGGTCGCGATGGGCGGCCAGATTACTCATAAACCGAGAAATTTCGTGAATCGCATCGACGATATCTGGGTTCAATCCCTGTATAATGATACCCATATCGTGTTTATGTTCCGATGGGACGATCGGACAAAAAGTGTATTGCAAGAAGAAGTGGAATGGGATCCAACAGAGGTGAATCTGGAGGATTATGGTGTGGAAGAACAGCCACCCGGTGGGTCGTTATTCGAAGACGATCCATTCCATTCGGAATCGATTGCAGCCAAGCAGAACCAATATCCCGTTTACAACGATTCCATTGCGTTCCAGTTTCCTGTGAAGTGGCAAGAGCTCCCAGCGCCACAGAAACCGCGGTATTTCTGGGGTGATGAAAAATTTTCTGTCGATATCACCAAGTGGGATGCGGACGGAAACCTATATACGTTTACCGGTACGGGCTGGGATCAGGATTTCGAAGAACGGGACTTTGCCGATCAAATCGAGGTGAAAAAAGCTGAATGGAAAGACGGACGCTGGACCGTCATCATTCAAAGACCCTTGAAAGGGGATTATGAAGAAGATGCCTATATCGAGCTCGGCAAATACATACCTATGAACTTCTTTGCCTGGGATGGGCACAATGGAGATGTCGGGAGAAAGATGGCGGTATCAGCCTTTTATTATCTCGTACTCGAGCCTGAAATTCCCACCGAAGCCTATGTTTATCCGGTATTAATGGCAATCGGCTTGGTGATTGTCGAAGGATGGGTGCTTGTTAGGCGAGCCAATCGGCGAAAAGGGAAAATTACAACGTAAAACCCGCTAGGCAATAGCAAGATACGAAAAGAGGGAATGGGTTTTCGCATTCCCTCTTTTTTTTATGTCCAAGCAGTTTATCAATTACATTATAATTTCGAAGAAATTGTCATGCACTTCTTGAATGCCAGATCACCAGTAAGAGATCAAGTGTTGCCTATAGCAGAACATCGATACATCAGCTGGAACAGATTGACTGATCGCGGTCCCATGCCTGAAAGGGGAGGCCAATCTTTGGGAGAACAGCCGCTGCACCTGGCGGAAAAAGATCCGGAAGCTGGTACCCCTGCACCCGGTATAGAGATCGTCGGATTGATGCACTGGTACGGCGAGAAGACTGGCGATTCAGCGAAACCGTGTGTATCGGTTGGATCGGGCCGAGGGCTTGCAGGCGTCCCTCAACGCCGCATGACGGTCAAAGGCCGAGTAGCCCAGACTGAGAGGCTTAGGCTACGAATGGGTGTTGGGCGATAGAATTTGTCCCGCATCGAGTGGTCACGGAGCACCGCTCAACTTGCTGACCGTGCTCGCTGGCTCCTGGAAGATCTGTCCGGCTATAGGCAGAGGCACTGGTAAGTATGGGCGTGAGAAGGAGCACGCGTTGGCACACGCGACTCAGGTGTATGGGGGGTCCCCAGAGTCTGCGCATTGACAATGGGCCCGCGTTTATCGGATGAGCGCTCGACGGTTGGACCTATGGGCACTGGGTAGAGCTGGATTGTCCTCGACCGCCCTGACACTGGCTGTACCAAGGCAGTGAATAGCCGCTTGCGCTTGGATTGCGTGCATCCACACTGGTTTATTGGAGATAGCGGATGCACGGCAACGCTCGAAACATGGCATCGAGCCGACAACTTGGTTCGGGCTCATGGCGCGTTAGGCACCCTCACTCCCTGAGCATTGTGACAGCCGGTCCATGCACAAGAATGTTGGTCATCCATGACCCGGAGCAATTCTCACCACCAATGGTCCCACAATGGGGTCAAGTTCAAGAGACCCGCACCCTACCGAACCTGATGGCTTAACCGATATGGGTGGTCAATGCTGCTCGTGGGCGATGGGACATGAGCGCGTATTCGCCAATTCTTCTTGAATGCCATAGGCTGGGCCATAGGCTTGGCCCCAATCCCTGTCCCGGTTCGTGCGGTTTTCCTGTGGTGTGGATGCTCAACGCTGAGCCTAATGGCACAGGTTGCTTGAGTGTTTGTCCAGCGACAAACCGTTCATCGGAGAGTTGACCGGTAGTGTCGACATGCGGTCTTAGGAGAGGTGTTGGTCGATCTAGCCGATTCGCTCCGGAACGACGATCATTCGGATGAACAGAAATGTTTGAGCGAGGTCGGCGATATTCCTGCTCTGGGGAGGAGGAACACCGTTCGGGCCGACCAAACGTGGTAAAGGCGTGAAGCTCCTGGCGATTGTAACGCTCCAGGCGTTACCGCTGACGATCGGTCCGCATGCGGCTTGTCATCACGAAGTGACCCTGGTGCCTCGGAGTTTGGCTGTTCCATGCGGGAATCCCAACTGGATCATCTGATGATGAGGGATGGTGCGTATGACAGCGATGACTTGAAGGACAAGTTGTGACTGCGAGGTGTCGGAATGATCGCGCCGCGTCACCGAAATCGGAAGCGGCGGCAGATGGAGATGGCTGCGCCAATACCAATGTCGGGTTGATGGAACGGTCCTTTGCAGAGATTCGCGCGCAACGCCGCTTCCAAGTCCGATGGTAATAGTACGCCGAGGCTTTTTGCACTTTATACACCGAGCAACCGTGCTCGTCGTACTCAAATGCTTGGAAGATAGATTCGACTGACGCTTTAACGTGCCCGATTGCTTAGGGGAGCAGTCTCCAGGAAGCCATTGCGATCGAGATGCTGACTTCGTTCAGAGTAGTATGGATGCTTCGGGTTCTCCATTGCGTGAAGACCGAACGCGAATCTCCGCATATGGTTTGCGCGTACACTGGGGTCGCCTGTGCAGTCTCTGCAAGATGAGAGGAATGCTAAGGGGATACCAAACTCTGACAGTTACGCGGGACGCCCGATGCAAGATTCCTAGTGACACGGTTGAATCGGACGTATCGGATTGCAGTGCTCGATCGCTATCTGTTAGTGGGACAAAAAGAGACCGAGATCATTGCGGAGTCGATGACTCTCCACAATGAGACCACCATCATATAGAGGCCTTGAAGGGAGACGCGCTGTGCGCCGCACACTAACCAAAGCCTGCAACCGCTAGAGACAGTCCGTCCGCTTGCAGGAACCATTGACAGGTAGTTAAAGAGAAATAAGAGCTATATGTTAATATGTTAGATCACAATGCGCAGATAGATTGTCGAATGAAGGTTCCTTCGTTCCGAAACAGGTTATGCACAGTTGCAAGTTTTCAAGCGACGTTGTCGAGCGACCTTCCAATGAGCATATCTGTTGTCGATTAGAGCTTTGAGCAGGTGGAGAAGAAACGAATTGGCAAAGCGGAACATGTCAGCGAATAGGGATACACCCTTTACGCCCGATGTAACCGGGATTCTTCTTGCGGGCGGACAGAGTCGGCGAATGGGTCAAGATAAGCGTTGGGTCACGCTCGAAGGTATCCCGCTTTTCCATCGGACTTTAACGGCTCTGATCGCCGTGTTTACACGCATTATCGTGGTTGTGGCCAGAAGAGACGCTATGCCCGATAGCGAGCTTCCTGCCGGTGTCGAAATCGTGCAAGATCTGATCCCGAATTGCGGATCTGCTGGAGGGCTGTACACCGGATTAGCATGTTCGCCGACTCCTCGAGCGTTTGTCGTCGCTTGCGATATGCCGTTTCTCAATCCGGATCTTGTTCGTCATTTATGCGCGTTCGATCCGAATGCCGATGTCCTCATGGTTAACATGGCGGGAAAGGTCCATCCCATGCATGCCCTGTATTCGAAGCAATGCGTACCGGTCCTCGCCGCCATGCTTGAAGAGAAGCAATTCAAAATACAAAATTTATGCACAAGAGAAGATTTGGCCGTTCGAATTCTTCTCGGCGATGAGATTAAACCATGGGATCCGCAGGGATTATCGTTTCTGAATATCAATACGCCGATGGATCTGGAATTCGCTGAAAAACTTCTCAGAAATCGAAGTGGGCTCCCATCGCGAAAGTCTGATTCGGAATAAGAGCAACAGGTGAAGGCCGCAGGCAGAGCACTTGGGTGTGTTTCAAGGGGATTCGGTTTGTACGATGAACAACTATGCCTGCACATCATCCTGCAAAGGTTGCCAATATTTTCTCGATTCACTAGACCGAGAGGCTGTATTGATATGCGTGGCAAAGGATTCGTCGTCCAAATTGCTTTGGTATTGTCTTTTGATATCGAAAACTGTCGAATCCGGTCGGGGCGCACTTTTTGCTCGCCTTGCCAGGAGAACATTATTTGGAGAATAGACGCTTGGCAAGATCCAAGAGCCGACTTGCAAGATCCGGTCTTGTGGCAATGACTCCCCGAACGAAGGGCGTGCGTTGATTGAATCGGAGGGGGTGACCGTATCGGTCCATTACCTGGCCTCCAGCCTCGTGAACGAGAAGGGTCCCGGCGGCTAGGTCCCATTCGTTTTGTCTGGCCACATTGATGGTGCCGTCAGCCCTGCCGGATGCAATTAAGGCCAATGTATAAGCTATGGATCCCATCGGTTGGCACGTCACAGCAGAATCCATGTTGCGGAACAATCCGCGATGGAGCGCCGGCGGATTGACCAAAAGCGTTATCGAGTGTGGCGTCTCCGTCCGAACATGAACGGGAGAGCCATCCAAAAAAGCGCCCTGGCGTTGAACGGCCGAGAAAAATTCATTCGTGGCGGGATTGAAAATGACGGCGACCACAGGCTCCGCATTTTCAACGAGGGCGATGGAAATAGCGAATTGGGGTACACCGGCGATAAAGTATTTGGTGCCGTCTAGCGGATCGACGATCCACACCCGTGATTTCGTCAGCCTGGTGTGATCGTCAGGCTCTTCCTCGGATAGCCACCCATCGTCTGGATAGATTTGAAGCAACTGTTCTTTCAAATATCGGTTGACTTCCAAGTCCGCGGTGGTCACAGGAGATCGGTCGGATTTTCTGTGAACATGAAAGCCCGTGCGGGATAACTCCAGCACACGGTTGCCTGCCTCTCGGACAAGGGGTTTCAACGTCTCGAGTTCGTGTTGATAGGGAAATATCATAGAAAGAGAGTGAGCCGTTCATGCGCAAGCGTGTCATGACTAGACACTGGCGCCGCGCATAACAGCCAGGCATTATACTGAGCCGCACATCGGAATGACATCGTTGCCCAAAGATTTTGAAGGATCACTTCGGTCTGCTCGATATTCTGTTCGATAGGCATGCCCATGGCCAAGCTGCGAGTGACATTGAAGATTCCCCATCATCGGTATCTGATGTATTATCGAGGAGCGGCGGAGGAGATTTTTGCTCTCGCTCATGATGGACGAACCGTTCGCTTTCCTGCCAGAGTCCTTCGTCCATTTTTGACCCAACGGGGCATTGTGGGAACGTTCGTCATCGAATATGGACCGGACCACAAATTTGTTTCCGTTATACGCGAGTCTGATACACCTTAACATTCACCGATGTTTTCTGACACATTCACGCTTGGCGGTTTATTCCTCAGCGCATTTCTCTCGTCGACGCTCTTGCCAGGAAGCTCAGAAATCGTTCTCGTCATCCTCAAGGCCCAGCAGACTAACGGTTTCTGGCCCCTTCTTCTCGTGGCGACGGCTGGAAATACATTGGGCGGGATGACATCCTGGATTCTCGGACGTTGGTTGCGGTGGCGATTCCCGGGCCAAAAGCTATGGCAGCCATGGGATCTCAAGGCCTTGGGACAGATAAAAAAATGGGGGGCTCCAGTGCTGCTTTTTGCTTGGATGCCGGTGATTGGAGATCCCTTGTGTTTGGCTGGCGGATGGCTCGGCGTTAATGGATGGCTCGCTCTGATGCTGATAGGCTTAGGGAAATTGGTTCGTTATGCCGTCCTCCTGAACATGGTTTAGGGCTCGAAAAGTGCGGATGAAGCAGACGCTAGCTTTCTTGTTTGAATTGGTCTCAATTTTGCTAAATACATTTCGATGCTGTGAATTTTTCTCATGCCGAGCCACGATAGCATGAACAAAGTCTATTCGTTTACTGAAACTACGTCCACAAAGAATGGATAACGACATGAATCAATCTGTGTCGTATTTGACACACGCTTTAGTGAGATACCTACAGCGCCCACTATGCCAGCTATGAAAGTTCCTTTGTTGGATTTACGAGCTCAATTTTCCTCTATTCGAGAGGAAATTCTTTCGGCAATCGAAGAAGTTTGCGACGAACAGGGATTCGTTCTTGGGACCCGTGTTGCCGATTTCGAAGAGACTATGGCCAAGTTCGTGGGGACTGGGCGCGCCGTCGGTGTTGCGTCTGGAAGCGATGCGCTCCTTTTGTCGCTCATGGTATTGGGAGTAGAGCCTGGGGATGAAGTCATCACTGTTCCCTTTACGTTTTTCTCGACGGCAGGAGTCATTTCGCGTTTAGGAGCCAAGCCGGTCTTCGTCGATATCTGTGACGATACCCTCAACATGGATCCGGCTTGGATCGCCGACCATATCACCCCTAAGACCAAAGCCATTATCCCCGTGCATTTGTTCGGTCAATGCGCCGATATGGAACAAATCTCGGCGATTGCCGTCCACCACGGGATTCCTGTCATTGAAGACGCCTGTCAGGCTATCGGGGCTGCCCGACGGACGGTTCGAGCTGGCGCGCTCGGCACGTTAGGCTGTTTCAGCTTTTTCCCGTCAAAAAATCTGGGAGCATTTGGGGACGGCGGACTTATTACGACAAATGCTGTCGATCTTGCTGACCGACTGATGGAGCTCCGAGTACATGGAAGCCGATACGAGTACCATCATTATGCGATCGGGATCAACAGCCGACTCGATGCCCTTCAAGCTGCAGTCTTGCGAGTCAAGCTCAAGTATTTGGATCGGTGGACGGAACGTCGTCGGCATAATGCAGCGAGATACGAAAAACTGTTTCACGAGGCGGGGCTCTTGGATCGGATCAAACTGCCCGTTGTCGATCCGGCCAACTATCATGTCTACAACCAATTTACGATCCGGGTGCAGGACCGCGATCGATTACACGCTTACCTTGCTGCGCAGGGCATCGGGACTCGTATCTATTATCCCATCCCCCTTCATCTTCAAGAATGCTACCGGGCACTCGGTTATCGAGAGGGTCAATTTCCGGTTTCCGAGCAAGCGGCTCGGGAAGTGCTCTCTTTGCCGATTTATCCGGAGCTCAGTGTCGATCAGCAGCATCTGGTCGTTGAGACGATCAAAACCTTCTATTGCGCCACCTAATCGCTCCTGGTCATCGGATTCTGCTCTGAACGTGGGAGCGCGAGCTTGGCGTTCACCCGCAAGGTGGGTGAACCTCCCGTGCCCAAAAAGAAATCACAGATTGAAACCCCGAGCTTTTAGGGAAAGCGCAGCAGTGGGCGCGTGTCGCGGCATGGGTTCCGCTTGCTTTAGGGGTATTTGGCTTCGATCGTACTCCGCAAGCCACCGCGGGCTGCGAATTCCCCGATCACTGTGGCAGTGATCGGGCGACAAGCGGCGACGACGTCGGCAAGAATGCGATTCACCGCGTTTTCGTAAAAGATGCCGAGATTGCGATAGGCGTGAATGTACAGTTTGAGGGACTTCAACTCGATGCATGCTTTATCTGGTACGTATCGGATGCGGATGGTGCCGAAATCGGGCAGCCCGGTTTTGGGACAAATGGCCGTATACTCGGGAATATCGATGGTAATTTCGTATCCCTTGTATTGGTTGGGCCAGGTCTCCAGGGGCGGCAATTTGGCTGTCAATCCGCTTTTTGCATGACGCTCCGTGTAACGAGAGGGCGACGTACGACGTGAACGCGTTTTCGTTGTTCCCATTGTCTCTCACGCTGTGCAAGCAATCAGTGAGGCTAGTGTAGCCGCTCGATTCGCTGCTCGCAAGATACCCACCGTTTCTTGAGTCGATCTGTCACAGTTGGATATAATCTGCTCCTCGCTGAGACCGTCTCACGAAATGGGTTCGTCCTTATCCGTCTCACTCAAGCAGACGTGGGCAGCGTGGCTAGTCGTCGGCGGAACGAAAAGACCGATCCCTACTCGGAAAGATTTGGAATACGGCCATGATCGAGAGCGACGAGTTCGTGAAATCGTTGCAGCACATGGGATGCAATTTTTTTACGGGGGTGCCCGATACTATTTTAGGCGGCATTATCGCCTATCTCATGGAACAACGCCTGTATACTCCGGCAGTCCGAGAAGATGAAGCGGTGGCTATGGCTTCAGGAGCCTATCTGGCCGGCCGCATTCCCGTTGTGCTGATGCAAAATTCCGGACTCGGCAATTCCTTAAACGTCTTGGCTTCGCTCAATCTCATTTATCGAATTCCCTGCTTGCTCATCATTTCCTGGCGAGGCTTTCAAGGAAAAGACGCGCCCGAGCATTTGGTTATCGGACAAACGCTTCCGCAGTTGCTCGAGACGCTCAAGATTCCTTACCGAACATTGTCCCTGGAAACCTTGACCGAAGATTTCTCGTGGACAGCGCGAACGTTTATGGATCAGCGTATCCCCGTCGCGCTGCTCTTGAAAAAGGGGCTCGTCAAAACGGTCCAACCATAGTCGACCAGGAGGCGATGCGATCCATGCTCGGTCCCGAAGAAGGTGTCATGCAGAGTCGTGCACAAGCGATGGAAGCGGTGTTCTCCTTGATCACGGATCAACCGGTAATCGTGTGCAATGGGTTTCCGTCGCGGGAGGCCTACAAAATCCGCGATCGAGCCCAAAATTTTTACATGATCGGTTCCATGGGCGCGGCAGCGGGGATTGGGTTGGGCGTAGCATTGGAACGACCACACGAGAAGGTAATTGTGTTTGATGGCGACGGGAATGTCTTAATGAGTCTCGGGACTCTCGCCACGGTGGGAGCCTTGAAACCCAAAAACTTCATTCACGTAGTATTCGATAACGAGGTATATGGGAGCACGGGAAATCAGCCGACCTATTCGCGCGTAGTCTGTTTGGATAAGGTGGCCAAAGCTGTCGGGTATGTCAACGTCGAACGCGTCAGGGAACGCGATGATATCCTCTACGAATTCAAGGCGATGTTGAATCAGGATGGGCCGAGCATGCTGCTCATTAAAGTGAATGAACAGATCGAGGATGTCGACCGCGTTCCGCTTGACCCTGACGCGATCGCTGCACGCTTCCAAACCGCTCTCAACCGGTCATCGACTCGATAGCGGAGCCAGTGAGACAATCTTGGATGAAGATGGGCATGATCATACGGATGCATGACTGTGAGCACCGATCTCCGAAGCATCGTACAGGTTTTCGGTCGGCGGCTCTTGCCTCGATGCGTGATCCGTCGAGATCCGTCCAATGATTTTATTGAATCCTGGTCCGGTCAATGTCTCCGATCGCGTCCGGCGTGCGTTGCTCGAACCGGACATCTGTCATCGCGAATCGGAATTTTCCGATCTCTTGGCGGATATCCGACACAAGCTGCTCCAGGCTTTTGTTCCGGGAGCGGAATCCGAATACACGGCCATCGTGTTGACCGGATCTGGAACATCAGCGGTCGAGGCTGCCCTGCTGTCCAGTATTCCCCAAGCCAAACGCGCCTTGGTGCTGAATAACGGCGTGTACGGTGAACGGCTGAGCGCCATTGTCAACACGCAACGTCTAGGTATTCCGGAATTGAAATTCGAATGGGGAACCCGTCTCGACCCTGCCAAAGTCGATTTGGCCTTGAAACAACATCCTGAAGTTCATGTGGTTGCCGCGGTTCATCACGAAACTTCCTTGGGGGTGATTAACCCCATCGAGGAACTGGCAGAGGTTGTCGATCGCCATAATCGGGTGTTTTTGGTGGACTCCGTGAGCGGATTGGGGGGCGAGCCTTTGGATATTGCGGGGGCTCATCTGTATCTTGTGGCCGGCGCTGCCCAAAAATGTATCCAGGGGTTTCCCGGGGCCGCGTTTGTTCTCGTCCGTAAGGGATTTATGGAACGCATGCTCAAATACCCGAAAAGGGGCATATATTTGAACTTGGCGACGTACTATGAAGCGCAGGAGAAAGGGAGCATTCCCTTTACGCCGGCCATCCAAGTGTATTATGCCTTTCGGGAAGCGTTGGCCGAGTTGTTGGAAGAAGGCGTCGCCAATCGGATTCGTCGCTATCGACGCCATGCAGAGCTGATTCGCCGTCGTATGGAGGAGATGGGGATTACGCCCATCGTCCCACGAGAATATCGGTCCAATTCCTTGACAGCGTTTGCCTTGCCTCGCGGCATGACGTATGCTTCGTTGCATGATCGATTGAAAGCTCGAGGTTTTGTGATCTATGCTGGGCAGGGGCGACTCGAGTCCCAGATTTTTCGTGTAGCCAATATTGGGGCGCTTGAGGATCGCCATATTCTCGAATTTTTAGACGCCTTTCAGGACGTG
This sequence comes from Nitrospirota bacterium, assembly GCA_003695915.1. Classification (GTDB taxonomy): domain Bacteria; phylum Nitrospirota; class Nitrospiria; order Nitrospirales; family UBA8639; genus J017. The sequence continues at coordinate 51,828 of RFGF01000003.1, read as the reverse complement.
GTCCGAAAAGCTGAACGGAATGTATGAAAGCCATTATTCTGGCTGCGGGAGTAGGGAAGCGATTGCAAGCTGCAAGTGGTGGGCGTCCGAAGTGCTTGTTGAACATTGGTGGACGAACCTTGCTGTCGCGGCATTTGGAAAACCTGACGAATTTGGGTGTGACCGCGATCGCTCTCGTTGTCGGTTATCGGCGCGAAGCGGTACAGGAAGCGGTAGCGGCTGAATCGCGTGCCGGAACGGTGACCTATGTGGTGAACGAGGCATATGAGCGAGGAAGTATTTGTTCTTTATGGGCTGCACGCAACGAAATGACCCAAGATGTCCTCATCATGGACGCCGATGTCTTGTATCATCCGGTGATTCTGCGTCGGTTGGTCGAATCGCCATTTCCCTCTGCCTTGCTTGTCGACGAAACGGTAACGCAGACGACGGAAGAATGTATGGTCGTCGCGCGCGACGGACGGATCAAGGCACTGACCAAACAGGTGCCGGCCGATTGCGATTGTCTGGGAGAAGGGGTCGGCTTTTTGAAAGTCGCTCGCACGGACGTTCCCGTGCTGCTCGATGCCGTCGCGAGGTGCATGGACTCCGGCGCCTGGGATATGGAATACGAAGATGCCTTGAAGGAATTTTTTGAGCATGTCGCCGTCGGATACGAGCGCGTGGGCGGACTTCCTTGGATGGAAATCGATTTTCCGGAAGATGTGATTCGAGCCGAGCAGGAAATCCTCCCCGCGATATCGGCGATGGAGCCCTCTTCTGTATCGTAGAAGACCTGAGCTTACGTCCACGTAATCGGGAACGTCGAGGATACGATGGACCGCACACTCCATGAACCAGCCACGAAAACGATTGATACCGCCATCGTCTTGACGTCGTCCGGTCTCTTCGCTTTGACGACTGAAACGCGTCCCGATGCTTCACAGGCTCATGGCGATGCACAGTGCGTGGCAGGGCTTTCCCCTTTCCAGCGGACGCTTTTGACTCTTCAACGGGGCGGCATCTCTCAAATTTGGGTGCTGGCGGGTCCTGAAGAGCGGGCGCTTCGAGCGATTCTCCAGCGGGATCATCGCATCCACGCCGCTGTTCGGTGGCTTCCCATCCGAGAATTCCCTCCCGCGCAAGCGGAAACCTGGGAAACGCTCGCAGAAGAAATCAAAGGTTCGTGCGTGGTAATGAGTTGCCATGCCGTCTGTTCGCCATCCTTGATCCATCGATTACGGAAGGAAGGGGCCGATGGTCGGGTTCTCGTGGTTGTGGGCTACGTCGGGCATGGCGGCTATCCGGATAATCCGCGTGTGAATATCACGGCGGAGGAAATTCGGCATCTCAGGCATATCCCTCAGATCGTCTTTCATGATCGATCATCAGCATCCCAAGACCAGCCTATTGCGAACGAAGAGGAACCACGGTTAGTGGCCGGCGATGTGGTCGTTCTGCCAGCACGCCTGTTCGGGGTGTCAGGTATGTTACGAGCACACGGAAGCAATCCATTGCGGTTGGCCTTGGAACAGGCGGCCGTCGAAGGCGTCTTGCAGCCGATCGATGGGGAGCCTCATCAATATTGTGATATTCGGTGTCCAGACGGACCTCGTCTCGCGGAATCAAAGTTATTGCGATCGCTCCAGTCCCTGAAAGGCGGACTCGACGGGTTTATCGATACGCACCTGAACCGGAAATTTTCCGGTATCTTGACGCGGTGGTTTTTGCAGGCAGGGTGGTCTCCCAATGCCATCACGATTCTGTCCATGCTGTTGGGTTTGGTGTCAGCAGGGTGCTTTGCCGTCGGCAGCTATGCGCTCGGTGTGCTCGGGGCACTGTTGTTGCAACTGGCTGTGATCATTGATTGTTGTGACGGAGAAGTGGCGCGGTTGACCTATTCGGAAACCAAGTTCGGCCAAGAATTGGACATCTGGGCTGACAATGTCGTGCATATTGCCGTGTTTGCTGGAATAGCGTGGGGAGCGTATCGATATGGTCCTTGGGCGGGGAGCCAAATCCCTCTGATACTCGGCGCCGTGACCGTTATGGCCAATGTCTTGTCGTTTTTGTTTGTGAATTATGCTCGCTCGCTCCGCTCGCGTCCCCATGTGCTTCGACGATTGGGTGTCCAAACCAGGGATCGCATCGAATTCATGCTCAGTCGCGTGGCGAATCGTGATTTTTCCATCGTTGTCATGGTCTTTGCCTGTCTCGACATGCTGAGTTGGTTTTTGTGGTTAGCCGCGCCCGGCTCCCTCTTTTTTGCTGCAACCATGGGATGGCTCCTGCGTGGCGCTATTCGCCTTCGTGCTTAAACTCGCTTGCCTCGCATTCGGTCTTGTCTTCCTCGTCGGTCTGGTGTGGCATGCAGGACCGCAGTCCATTCTTGAAGCCATCGCGCAGTTTGGCCTCCCGGCCATGTTCGTGATCATGATCCCCATGATGATGGTCTATGCCCTGGAGGCATGGGGATGGAGACTCACGCTCGGTCCCTTTTCAGCTCGGATCGGATTCGCGCGGTTGTTTGCGATTCGAATGGCCGGAGAGACCATTAACGTCACAACTCCGACTGCGTATATCGGCGGCGAACCGATGAAAGCGTTGTTCCTGAAACACTACGGCGTGCCGATGGTCGATGCCTTGGCCTCCGTCATTACCGCCAAAACGACCATGACCATGGCGCAAGTCTTGTTTATCCTGTTAGGGATGGGGCTCGCGGTGGGCCTGTTGGGCTCCGTCGATCACCACTTGATGGCCATGATCGTGAGCCTGATGTTGCTGGGATTCGGCGTGGGCATGTTCGTGGCGTTTCAGCGTTATGGGTTGGTTATGGGGTGCGTCGCACTGCTGGAGCGAGTGGGGATCCGGATCGCGTATTTGGAACAACGTAAAGCGAAGCTTCGTGATCTGGATCGCATGATTCAATCTTTTTACACGCACCATGCCCGCACCTTTTATCTTGCGTTGTGCACATTTTTTCTGGCATGGATGACAGAAGCGCTCGAAGTCTACGCCATTCTGTATTTTTTGGGACAGGAGACGGATATTCTCGCATCCGTGTCGCTGGCAGCCTTGACGGTGTTGATCAAAGGGGGAACGTTTTTCATTCCCGGTAGCTTGGGTGCGCAAGAAGGCGGCTATGTCTTGTTGTTGATGATGTTCGGCTATTCGGAAATCACGGGCGTGACCTTTGCGCTGGTGCGCCGTCTCCGCGAAATACTGTGGATTCTGATTGGTCTGGGGTGTCTTGTCTGGTTAAAGCAGCAAAGCCGAGTTGACGCATACCCGAATCCACCAAAGAGTGAACGGCCTCAAGAGCAACAGATGCTTCAATAACTCGTCCCTATCTCAACCAAGAGGTGAATTGTGACAATTCTGATTGGCACCAATGTCTTGCGAAACACCAACGGCATCGTTCTTGCCCATGGCCAAGAACAGCTTCGAATCGAATGCCAGCCGGATGGTCCTCCCCTCCTGACTATGCCCCTCTGTATGCCGACCGGGCGTGAGGTCGGGAAACTGGAACGAAATGTCTGGATTTCGAACGAAGGCGATCGTTTTGTGCTCACGCAAGAAGGCCGATCCGTCGTGTTGACCGACACGATGTTGAAAAACGTGGTCATCGAAGTGGTGCAGGATGATCATGATCAGGTGCGTGTTCCCCAAGCCAAATTTTACACGACCAAAGGGGTGCTGTCCGAAGCGACGTCCGAATGGTGGCGCGTGGGAAACAAAATGGAACTCAAAGGCGTCGATATGGATCTGGAAGGCGGGGCCATCGAACTTCCAGATTGACCGCGCCCGTCTTGTCGCTATCGAGCGGACACAAAATCCATCAGCGCCTGAGTGAACCGCTCGGGTTGCTCGATGTTCGACAAATGTCCGGCGCCGGGAATGGTGATCAGTTTGGATTGAGGAAGACGGTCAACCATGTAATGCGCTTCAGATGGGGGTGTTGCGATATCGTCCTCGCCCACGATCACCAGCGTGGGACACGTCACCGATGCCAGTAGCGGTGTCGAATCCGGGCGCTCGGCCATGGCCATCAGATCGACGATCGTTCCGGCGGGATCATTGTTGAGAATAATCGAACGAATGCGTTCGACGAGCTCCGGTCGTGTTTTCAACGATCCGGGAGCGAGCAGCTTGGGCAGCATCTGGTCGGCTACGGCGGACATCCCTTTTCGGTAAGCGACTTGTGCCAGCGCCATTCGTCCGGCTTTGGCTTCCTCGCTATCGGCTTGGGCTCGCGTATCCGCTAGAACCAGGGCTTTGATGAGCTCGGGACGTCGGCGGTAGAGCGAAAACAAGATATAGCCTCCCATCGACAACCCCACAAACGTCGCGCGTTCGATATGCAGGTGCTGAACCAACGCGACGACATCCTCCGCATAATCGTCTAGGGTAAAATGCCACAAGATGCTATCGGACTCTCCATGTCCGCGCAGATCGATGTTGATAACCCGATATCGAGAAGCGAGCGCTTCCCGTTGCGGCTCCCACATGATACGAGATAAGGGAAAAGCATGGATGAAAACCAGCGGTTCGCCGTGTCCTTCATCGGTATAGCCCAAATTGATGCCTCGAACGGATACACGCATGATGTCCTCCTCGATCGGTGAACGAGTTAGTGGATGGTTCGATGTGCTCGTGCCGTGCGCTCATGCGATGGATACAATCAGCGACGATTGCGACCTCTGAGCGGAGCAGGTTAGCATAGCAAAGGCAACGAGCGCGATGAATCCTGAAAAACAGCACCTCAAAGCCAATGCCTGAACGATGGTTCCACGTGACGAACAAGCCGATCTTTTTGGCGGATCGCCCAAAGAGGCAAGCAGAAAACACGCGCCTCTAGCTGACCGCTTGCGTCCTCAGCACTTTCACGAATTCGAAGGCCAAGAGGACATCTTCGGGGAAGGAAAACCCCTGCGGCACGCCATCGAACGCGATCAGATTCCATCGCTGATTTTGTGGGGACCCCCGGGCTCGGGCAAAACGACACTTGCTGGGTTGATTGCCCGCAACACCAAGGCGGCCTTCGTACCATTTTCGGCCGTGTTGAGCGGCGTGCCCGAACTGCGGAGGGTCTTGAAAGAGGCGCAACAGCGGCAGCGCCTTTCCGGCCAACGAACAATCCTGTTCGTCGATGAAATTCATCGTTTCAACAAGGCCCAGCAAGATGCCTTTCTTCCGTACGTCGAGCGAGGCGAGGTCACCTTGATCGGAGCAACCACCCAAAATCCGTCCTTCGAAGTGATCGCCCCGTTGTTGTCGCGTTGCATGGTCATGGTGCTCCAGGCATTGGACGATACGGCCATGGGACGGATCCTCGATCGTGCGTTGCAGGATCCCGTTCGCGGTTTGGGAACACAGAAGCTTCGTTTGACTCCCGAGGCCCGGATGGCTCTCGTCAGGTACGGGAACGGGGATGCGCGGGCTATGCTCACTATGTTGGAATTCATCGCCGCACAACTGCCGCCGACTCCGCGCGAACCGGTAACCATCACGCACGAGCAGGTCGACGCGGCCTTGTTGAAAAAATCGCTCCGCTACGATCGCGATGGCGAAGAGCATTACAACATCGTGTCCGCCTATATCAAAAGCCTCCGCGATTCCGATGCCGATGCGGCGCTCTACTGGCTGGCGCGGATGCTGGAAGGCGGAGAAGACCCCCGATTCATTGCCAGGCGGATGGTCATCTTTGCCTCCGAGGATATCGGCAATGCCGATCCGCAGGCACTCCTCCTGGCCGCGGCGGTGGCACAGGCCGTGGAATTTGTTGGGCTTCCTGAAGCGCAGATCAACCTGGCCCAGGGAACGACCTATCTCGCCACGGCTCCCAAGGACAACGCCTCCTACGTTGGACTCCTCGAGGCCCGTCGCGATGTTCGTGAGCATGGTCATCTTCCTGTTCCCTTGCATCTTCGCAATGCGGTGACGACCCTCATGCGCGAACTCGGCTATGGTCAGGACTATCGCTATGCCCATGACGATCCCGAAGGCGCCAAAGCTCAGGCGCATTTCCCGGATGCTCTTCATGGTCGCCGATATTATCGGCCGATTGCGAACGATTCCCTATCACTAGGGAGGCGCGAAACGGATATCCGGAGCGATGGGTCCCGGAACCGGATAAGCTAAGAGAAGACTCGGATCCCACGTTCCGGGCATCTCTGCGAATTATATTAACCGCTTGATGCGATACGCCGAAGTCTTGAGCAGATGTTGGCGCATACCTTCTCTTGAGGCAGAAAGCATGTTTCGTGGTGAGAAGAGAAGAACATGTTACGAGACCGTCCACGAGTTCGCCATGATTTGGGCCGATTGATTGGAGGGGATGCGACTCGGCAATGGTTCAACAAAGCTGAGTCTTCATTCAGATAGATTCTTCTGGATGATCGGAACAGGTCGCGTGTATGCCTCGAGGACAGGTGAACGGGTCCGACATTCAGGAATGCGAACGAGCGAGGCTCCAGCACTGGGCAATCGGTCCTTGACGGTCATCGATAGCCCTGACATCGTCAGACCGCAAGACTTGATCGGATCTTGCTGATGCCGAAATAATGCTGGTGGCAATGGCTTCCTCGACAAGAGAGATACGATAAAATTAATTCCATGCGAGAAATCTTACCAGGCATCGTTCACTGGCGGGTCGTGCATCCCGACATTCAGATCGAAGTGGACAGTTATTTTGTGTCTGCCGTTCAACCGGCGTGTCTGATCGATCCGCTCGTGCCGCCGGAAGGGCTGGACTGTTTCAACGCGCAACCCCCGCAACACATTTATCTCACCAATCGCCTCCATGACCGGGACAGTCGGAAATTCGTCCGTGCATTTGGCACCGTGGTCTGGTGTCATGAGGCCGGCTTGCACGAATTTGCCGATGGGGACCTGGCCGTCAAAGGATTTCGTTTCGGCGATGCGTTGCCGGGTGGCATCAAAGCCCTGCAAGTGAATGTCTTGTGCCCTGAAGAGACCGCTTTGCTTCTCCCGACATCGGGCGGAGTCCTCTCGATCGGCGACGCCGTCATTCATGAAGATGGAGAGCTGAGTTTCGTCCCCGACACGTTAATTGGCGACGATCCGCCGGCTGTCAAGCGCGGGTTGAAGGCCGCTCTCCTCCGGCTGTGCGAGGAAGAAACTTTTGATCATCTTCTCTTTGCCCATGGAGATCCCATCATTGGTGGGGCCAAGGACGCCTTGCTAGCCTTCTGCCGAGCGTAAGCGATTCTATCCACATGCAACCCTGTGGTTGGCGTTGCACAAAATCAGACGCCACATAATGCACCCAATCCTCTATGCTACACGGGTAGTGATACGCTGAGGATGTTTTCATTGGTCAACATTTGACACAGGATTCTTGGATTGTCGGCGAGAAACTTCTTTTAGTGCTGTTCTTGGCTGCGCAGTTATTGGACCACGATCTGCACCGAGTCTGAGACGGCGACCATGTCGTGATCTTTCGTCGCGACCTTGACCGTAATGGTATGCAGTCCTGGAGGGACATTCTCCAAGCGACCTTTGAATCCTTTTTGATATTGTCCATCGAGATAGACATGAACATGATCCGCCTGAAGGCCTTTGCGCAGGACATAGGTCAAAGGAAACGATTGCGGTACAGTGTCACCGTTTTTAGGTGAGGTAATGGTAATGGCCGAACCATCATGTACGTCGAGCTGTGTTCCTGCCGTCCAGCCGAGCGTGCTTAACCCTAAGAGGTTTACGACGACGACGATTCCGACCGTCTTCATACGCATAGGCAACCTCCTTCTTGGTCAGTGAACACGAGAAGTGCGCGGGGTCTCGCATGTGGCTTGCATAGCGACGCGGCATTGTGCCATGTGGGCTGTGCGGGTTCAAGGGCGGAGGCGAGAATATTGATGTCTCGTGAATGTCTTTTTCTTGATGCCTGATCGAGAGCCCGACAGACTTGGTTGGAAACTGCATGGCATCACGTTGTCAAGCACAATGCCTTGAGCGGTAACCGCTTATGAGGTGAAAATAATGTAATTCGAACGGCTCACAGATTATGAACTAAGGCCGAATCGTTGTTCCTACCCCCTGTACTTTTATGGACCGTCTTCATCCTCTTTTCGCCATTGTTGCCGAATCGCGCGTGTCCGACCGCGCTGACGGGTCAACAACCACACAACGAGCAGGATGATTCCGATCCATAAGGTGGTCGAGCTGGCCATGACCGGCACCCATCGTGTCCAGCTCGTCTGAGAGGTCCAAAACGCTGTTTCAACGGCTTTCAGTGAGCGGCCGCTCGCTTCTGCAAATGCTGCGGGGAACAGCCGATCCTGGGCTAACGCCGTCAAAATGTACTGTGGCCAGCGTGCGCCAAACTGCTGGAGGTAAAATCGCACGATGGCATTGGCCAAGATGTACCCGCGATGAGCCGATGCGCGATCTCCCAGGAATAAGGCATCCACCTCCGCGAAAGACACGGGATTTCCAGCAATCACCGCCCATATCAAGCGTGCATGATCGTCAAGCCCCAAGGTTCGCGCGGCTACCATAACCATTCCTTCATCGAACCATCGGGGAAGAGCACGCGTTCCGGCCACCCTGTCAATGAGAATATGTGTCACTTCGTGGATTAAAACGGCTTCTAGCGAATCATAGGGATAGTGTCCGATTCGATCGGGAAAGAGGACAATGAGGTTCTGTGATGAGAGCGCATAGGCAGCCGCCCACTGGGGAGCGGTCCGGGCCCAGGGCGATGGCGATTTGGCCAGGATGACACGGATCGGTTGATGCGAAATATAGGAAGAGATCGGTGACACCCATTCGAGAACATGGCTGAACCGTGACGCTGGAAGGTTCCTGATGCGGTCTGCGATCGGTGCCAGATCTGGAGGCGCCTCTACGATGAACGAAATCGGCAGGCGATGGAAACCAGGTTCAGCACCAGCCCCAAACTGAACATTGCCTACCGTCCAAAGCAGGGCTAGGGTGAGCCCTAATAGTTGCCATGTTCTCCGAATCCGCTTCATAGAGACATCGTAGAGAATCCTCTCAGCATTTGCCTCCTCCCATCCGTCAGGATGACCGGATGATCCTGACCCTTCCATGCTTTTTCAAGCAGGATTAGTAACATCGCGGTGGTTGAGAACATTAAAGTTGAGAACACTAAATCTCCTATGCTAAACAGATACCCCGCTACTGGAAAAGGTTTGAACGGGTTGCGTCCATTAGGGCTGCGGTTTTCTGCCTATTTCAGCTCCCTCTCGCATGTGCCATGAAGTACTGTGATTGGCAACCCTGTGCATGTGCCCGGCATTGTGGGCTGGCGTGGAGGTTGGATGAAGAAAGGACGGGTTGATGACGAGAAAAAATCTTTGGGAACGTTTAACCCATTTTCGAAACCAGGTCGTGCGGTATCGCGCCCTCGTGTCGCAAGACCATTGCTCGACTCATGATGAGCGTGAACCCATGGTCTCCGCCGACATTGAGGCCTCTCGAGATAAACTCCGCCAAGAATACGATCAATTGGCCGACGCGATTGCTGCCCTTAGCCAAGGGCCGTATCGTCTGGATATGGTGACTGGCCAGCTTCTCGATGTCTATCGCTTGGCATTTTCGGCCCATGGTGACTCCTGGCATCTTGATTTTGTGATCCATGATCTGGGGACTATGGTGACGACGTTAGAATCGCAACCGCCCGAGTCGGTGCTCCATTCGGCGCCCGTGTGTCTCTATATGCAGAGCGGGATTCTGAAGCGCGAGCGCGCGGCTAAGACCTTGCCTCAGCAAGAGGTAGGGCACAATCCGGTGCTTCCTTCGCCCACGATCAAAGATGTCCTGATTCGCTTGACCCACTTTTTCCATCAGCAGATACCTAACGCAGACGACAGGGCATCCGTGCAGGAACACCTACAAGCCATTTTACGACATCCTGCCTTGAGATCTTTGCACTCAACCCCAATTGCTGATGTGTTGTCTTGTCCGTAATATGTGGCGCAGATGGCCTCGCAATGCCAGCCTTGTAGTGGATGGCTCGGCTGTATCCTTCAATGGCGTATGGGCTTGCTGGATTCCGCTCCTGACGAGTGTCATGAGCGGAATCCGGATGTGTGAAAAGGTGCGGTTATTGACGTGACATCGTGACGGATAATGGCCCGATCCCTTGATAGGTGCAGGTTCCGCCGCCGGTAGCAAAGGTCACACCACTGCCGACATCGAAGTCGAAATGGATGACCAAGGGCTCTTGTGTCACCGTGATGGTTCCTAGACTGGTGTCGCGAATCCGCAGAAATCCATCGCTCGTCTCACAGGGATCAGCGGATGGAGATGTCGCACAAGAAGGAAATGGTTGGTGATTCGGATCGGTGGCCATGATCACGGTTTGATCTCCGCCTGTGGAGCATGTCACGGCATCGCTCGTGGTATGCTGGCTCCCTGCGCCACCGTTGACCGTAAACGTCTTGGAGACTTCGGGCCGCATGGCAACAATCGTATCTCCCACGTTCAGATGCTCAGAAGTCGCGCCGGAGATAAAATTTCCCATATCCGCCCCAACAGTCACCGAGGCCGCATTAAAGGTCGTGGTAGATCCCACGCACACTAGGCTTCCATCGCTCTTTTCCAAACAAAATCGTTTGAGAGTGAATTCGTATTTGTTGTTCGCCGGTGCCACGCAGACGCCATTGGTCGTCGAGGCGACCGTATTGCAGCAGGGCAATCCAAATACACCGCAGGTTTCTCCATAGGCCAACGTGACCAACAACAACGATCCACCCACGATCGTGGAGCCTAGAAGGCACCGGATCTTGCGTGGTTGCAACAGTCCTCGGGTCATAGCCAGTTCTCCTTTCTTTGGGCGTCATCATCGTTTGCGTATTACATCACCGGTCGGCCGCTCAGCTTCGTCCTACGACTATGGTAATGCCTCCTGTCCCGCCAGGGGTCGTCCGGATTTGCTCGAGAACGATCGTTTCCTGGCGTCGGACTCGATCGAGGGTATATCCGCTCATATCGCGCAAGCGCCAGGCTTCTCTGCTAAATGGGTGCTTGCTGAGCAAGACAGGACGATCCTCGTAATAGCCGAAATTGATGCGGAGCTGAACGAACGCCGCAAGACGATCGCGGTCGCTGTCCGTCGCGCCGGCTTGGAGCTGAGCAAACGGCGTCACATCCGCTTCGAGGCCCGCACTCCACCCATCCCAGTTGTTTCCTGAACGGGTATCCCACTGAAACACACGTCCCGTCAGGCGCATGGACGGTATGTATGGCACCTGGAGCAGGAGATACGCATCCCATCCATCCAGTACCTTTTCTTTTGTGGTGGCGTTCACTGAATGGTCGGCGGAAATGCCCCAATACCCATTGACATACACGTCGACGCCGAACCACCGTGCTTCCAATCCAGCACCGATCCGATTGTGATCCTTTCTCCAATCCCGATCATAAAAGGCATTGGCCCCGAGCAAAATCGTGCGGTCATGCAAAAGCCGGCGATAGCCCACTCCCAGATTGGTGGTGTCGCGCCACTGCCCAAGCTGATAGATCTTCCCCCAGCGCACTTGGGTAAACAGCGTGTGGTGTCTGTTCAAGGATTGAAACAACGGCTGCCGCGTGCGAATAGAGTATATGGAGCCTTCGTGTCCCTGAAGATCGATGTCGAGATCGATGCGTTTCATCCAAGGAGGAATGTCAAAGCGAGGAAAGAGCGTCGTGAGCCAGGGTAATGCCAAGGGCTCGCCAGGCTGTCCCGCCTGGCTCACGAACGAGCGGCCCATCTTGATGAGGCCTCTTACGAAATTTCCTTTTCCCGCGGAAATCAGGAAATCATGCAGTTCCCGCTCGAGCCAATTCAATCTGATGTCGGTTTGGGAGATGAGTTTCGGAGGAGCGCCAAGATCCTTTGCCACAAGTCTGTGTTGTGATGGATCTCCAGCTGCAAAGTCCAATCGCTCTCCTTGCTGTGCGGGAACTGTACCAATCCATATCGACGGCATCTCGGCACGGTTGCTCGCGTGAAGAGGAGTTGCGTGAAGGAGGGAGCCCACGATCATTGATAGACAGCACAGGAGGAAGACATGATATGTTGCCAACATGAAGCAAAGCTCACAGGTTCTTCGGTTGCCAAGATATAGCTGCCGATTTATGGGCAGGTCTTCCATGTGATTCTTGCGTGGCCTCTTGGATACCTGTCTCATGGCTCGTTCTCGAATCGTATAGTGCTTTTTGCCAACAAAAGTGTACGTTTTGTTTGACTACTCGGATGGAGCTTCACAGACTTGATGCAGCCAGATGGCCTTGCGCCGGTGGCAGACGCTTCGAGACTACACAGAAAACCGATGTGCTTGGGTTGTGCCTTTCAGCGCGATCTTACGGCACGCTTGAGAGGAGTGGTGAATGGTACTCGCCGTCCAGTTCACGAAAGACTATGACTCGCCATGATGAACAAGAACGAGTGGTGTGGCAGGCATTTCCGTCTTGGGCACACTTTAGCTGGTTGTATTTTTTTGCAGCCTTGGCGGCCTTGCGCGGCGTCCTTTTTTACCGCGTCGACCTTCCTGGCTGGGAAGCATGGATAGCAGGGGCTGCGATCTTATGCGGGCTGGCAGCAGTTGTGCGGCATTGGGCGCGATACTTGCTCACCCCGACCAAGTTGATCATCCGAAACGGTTATACCAATCGTGACATCGGAGCGCTATGGCTGGAACAGATCACGGCCATCGAGTGTCGGCAAGGGCCGATCGCGAGATGGTTTGGCATCGGTACGATCATTGTCCGCGCTGGGTCTGATCGAGATGTGCGGTTACGAGGAGTGAAAGATCCGGAGGTGGTAGAAGCAAAAATTCGCGCCCTCTTGCCCAAAAGCCTCCCAAAGGAACCGCCAATGGATTTTTGAGGGTTGACCACATGGCTGGACCTGCTCAATTGATATGGGAAGCTCGAGAAGGATCTGCCGTTCTTGCACAGAGCACGCCCAACATACGAATCCTGCACTATCGTCTGTAGCGAGCCTTCTCGATGTCGGCGTGGCCCAAACTGAGCGAGAAGTTTCCGGATCGTTCACGATACCTCTCTCTTTTCGATTACGTCTAAAATCGTGACGTGGCTGTGCGGAAACAGGCACATCTTTCTCCATTGTTCAACAGCGGTCTTTCAGGATGAACGGTTAAGCATCAGACTCGGCATGGTGCTCGATGCACAACGAGTTCGCTCTACAACAACGACGCCTGTTCGTCTTCGGGAGGATTCAAGGCGGTCCAGTTCAATCCTTCGATTTCCTGTAAACTCTTGCCGGCGATACCTTGGAGGTCTCCGTACATGCCGACAGTCGCCTGCATGACACGGTCAATCTGCTCTTCGCGCTTGGCCCACTGTTTCATGATCACCTTTCGCTCTTTATCGAGATCTTCCTGCATGGTGGTAAAGGCTTCCACGATCGCCTGCACGCGCTGGCGGAATCGGGGTCCCATCAGATATTGGTACACAAGTTCCATTTTCGTGTGTTGCCCCTCGCTGGCCTGTCTGGCAAGCGCCACCTCCATCAACAGATGACGAAGGGCGACGGCGACGGGGAGGGCGGACCGGGGGTGGGTGACCCACACCTGCTCGATCAGCTCGAACGATTCGACATCTTTGGGCAGAGCCTGACTGACCAAGACGGCGATCTCGGCCTTGGCCGCTCGTTGATCCTGGCGAAGTTTCGCAAGCCAGCCATCGCTCCAGTTTTTGGTGCGTTTCGATTCCCACAAGATGGTTCCACAGGATTGCCCCATGGGGCCGATTACCTGATGGAGAATGTCGCCCCCATGCTCGCCTTTCGGGACCGGCTGAATACGATCCAGAGGAAATTTCGCGCTTAACAAGGCCTCGAGCTCCAATTCTTGCACCTCGCCTTGGAGTTGTTGGGAGCCTTGCTCGGCTTTGCGCTTGAGTTCTTCGATTTGCCGCTGCATTTGGGCAATGATGTGGTCTTTTTCCATCACTTTGAGACTCAAAGACGCTTCGGCCTCCTTTTTGGCTTTTTCGCGCTCCGCCACGAGACTCTCCTGGACGCGCCGTTCGACCGTGAGATCGAGTTCCCGCAATCGATCATCCAGTTCCCGCTGTTTTTTCAGCAGTTCGGCCTGGGCCTTCTGGGCTTCGGCTAGCTTCTCGTCACGTTGTCGCAGAACTTCCTGAAGGGTGGCCAGTTCTTTGGATTTTTCTTCCAAGTCCATGGCCAGAGCGAGCTTGGCTTTTCGCGCCTCGTCCTCTGCAATTTTGGCTCGTTCCTGTTTCAATTTCTCAGCCACTCGTTCATCGAGCGAGGCTTTCGCCTTAGCGATGGCATCCTCCTGTTCGCGCAAAGCTCTTTCGCGTTGCTTCATCTCGTCATCTTTTTGTGCCAGGCGCTGCTCATACTCGCGACGTATCGTTTCGATAAGTGGGGCGGCCAGGGATTCCGTCAACTTGATTTCTGTCTGACAATTCGGACACACGATGGTCGGTTCGATCATGGTCGGCTCCTCGAGCGAGTTTTTCAGTCCATTGCTTCGTTCTTGGTCAGGATCACAGCTGTCCCTGGTTCGCTCTCGCCAGCCTTCTGCGAGATGAGCTTGGCTGTGATGTGAGTGTAACGAGTGAGGCAGCGGTCCGACAATTGCTGCCGGGCTCAGGCGTTTCGCCGGTCGCGGGCACCCTCTGCTATTATGATCAAACAGGCATGTAAGGCAAGGGCTCTGCGCGTTTCTTGCCTTGACTTGCTCCAAGTGGAAAGTTAAGGTACCGCGCTTCTGTGAATGCCCGAGATTTTCCTAATTGCTTGGAATCGCTTGGAAACATTGCGATGCAGACACGGATACACCGAAGCGATTCTGTCTTAGTCGACAGAATTAGGGCTGAAATCGCCGAGCACGGACCGATCACGTTTGCCAGATTCATGGAATTGGCATTGTACGATCCGGAGCACGGCTATTACATGACGGGAGCGAACGAGCGTGCTCGGGGTGCCGATGCGGAAACACGACTTGGGTGGGAAGGCGACTTTCTCACGGCGCCTGATGTTCATCCCTTGTTGGGGATGATTCTGTTTCGGCAAATTCGCGAAGTCGATGCGCTTCTCGATCATCCTCGCCCGCTCACGGTCGTCGAAATCGGTCCGGGAAAAGGCACGCTTGTCCGCGACCTGCTGCATGCCTGTTCACGGTCCGATCCTGATCTCTTGACGCGATTGCGTTATGTACTCGTCGAGCGAAGTCCCATGATGCGGAGGGCACAAGAACAAATGCTGGCTCCGTATGAGCGGCGACGCAATCACCTCCAATGGGTGACAGCGGTCGAAGAATTGGGCGACCGAGCGGTGACTGGGCTGATTTACTCGAACGAGCTGGTCGATGCCTTGCCCATCCATCGCGTAACCGTTCGAGGAGGCGCTCTCAAAGAGATCATGGTCGATGTCGCGGGTGCTGAATTCATCGAATCGCTCGCCGATCCTTCGACGCCGGAGTTGGGGGAGTATTTACGGCGGCAGGGCATCACGTTGCCGGAAGGCTATACCACCGAAATTCATCTCGAGGCGGTGCGATGGATGAAATCCGTAGCCCAGGCACTGGATCGAGGGCTGCTCGTCACGATCGATTATGGACATACGGCACAGGACTATTATGCGCCAACGAGGCGGGATGGCACCCTCTTGTGCTATTCACGACACCGGATTGTTCGCGATCCGTACACGATGATCGGCGAACAGGATATGACCGCTCATGTGAATTTTTCGGCTTTAGCACTCGCAGGCGAGGAGCATGGGGCATCGGTCGCGGGCTTTACGAACCTGTCTCACTATCTGATTGGGTTGGGGGCGGAAGAATTGCTGGCTGACGGCTCCTTCGACTCTCATGACTTGCGCCGGGCCGCTGAATTGTTTCGCCCACAGGGGTTCGGAGGAACTTTTAAAGTGCTCATTCAGCAGAAAGGCTTGTCTGCTCCGACGTTGCGAGGCTTGCGGTTTCGCCCGTTTTTCGACGGCGTACTCGATGTTCGACGGAGCGACGCATGAATGCCCAATCGGTCCCGCTCAATTATCTGCCCATCCTGGTCTTTGGCGCGCTGGCGGCCGCCTTCGGCTTGGGTTCGTTGCTGGTGGGATGGCTCGTTCGACCGCGGCGACCCTATCGTGCCAAATTGCTTCCCTACGAAAGTGGAAGTCCTTTGTTTATGGATGCGCGTGTGCAGTTTCCCATGCGCTACTACATTATTGCGATGTTGTTCGTCATTTTCGATATCGAAATTGTGTTCATGTTTCCTTGGGCGGTGGTTTTCCATAAATTAGGCATAGTTGGTCTCATCGAAATGGGCGTATTCATTGCTATTTTGGTCGTAGGATTTTGGTATGCCTGGAAAAAACAAGCCTTGGAATGGGATTGAAAATAGGTCTTTAGGCCTAGCGTATTCTTATTCTATCCGTATACAATGAAGCGCACATTTTGGAGAAATCTTTAATAACAGTGTTCGAGTGTTATGAGTGTTCTTGAACGGCAATTCGAGCCCAACATCATCACGACCCAGCTCGATTATCTTGTCAGTTGGGCGAGAAAATCCGCTTTATGGCCTATGACGTTCGGGCTTGCTTGTTGCGCGATCGAAATGATCGCCTCGGTGTCCTCGCGCTACGACATCGATCGGTTCGGGGCCGGCGTGTTCCGGGCCTCGCCTCGCCAATCCGATCTGATGATCGTAGCCGGGACGGTCTGTCGGAAAATGGCACCGGTCATCAGGAGAATTTATGATCAAATGGCGGAACCCCGGTATGTGATTTCGATGGGATCCTGTGCAACCTCCGGTAATCACTACAATAGTTACAGTGTCGTCCAAGGAGTCGATCAAATTGTCCCCGTCGATGTCTATATTGCTGGCTGCCCGCCGCGGCCCGAGGCCTTATTGGATGGTCTGATGAAACTCCAAGAAAAAATTCAACGCGAAAAGGTGTTTGTCAAGTAAGAACGCTGCATCTGCTCTGGCGCTTCCGACCGTGCGATGAGCCGTTCGGTGGAGCTACTAGACGAAGGAATTTCGACCGTGCATCGTGTGTTGGATACACTCGCAGCAAGATTCCCGAAGCAAGTGTTGTCCGTCTGGGAAGACCCGAAGCGTGGCGATCTCGTCGCGCACATTCGCGCCGATGGTTTGCGAGAGGTGGCGCAATTCCTTCACGACGAGCCTTCGATAGCTTTCGACCATATTACGGATGTGTGTTCGGTCGATTATCCCGATGCGCTCGAGCGGTTCGAAGTGGTCTATCATTTCCTCTCGCTTCCTCATCGGACCCGCATTCGTCTCAAGGCCCGGGTGCCGGAAGACAATCCGACGATCGCCTCGATTTGCGATATTTGGAAAGGGGCCAATTTCATGGAGCGCGAGGTGTATGACCTCATGGGCATTCGCTTTGCGGGTCACCCGGATCTCCGGCGGATTTTGTTGCCCGAGGACTATGACGAAGGGCATCCCTTGCGCAAAGATTTTCCTGCCGAAGGAAAAGGCTGGCGCAGTCGGTTCGATTTTCTTCCGCGCCTCGACGAGCCGGCAGGCGAATGGTTGGAAGCAGAAATCCCCGAAGAGCAACGCCGGCAATTCATGTCTCATAATGGAGAATCTCCACAGACGGCTGAACTCTTGTTGAACATGGGGCCACAACATCCCAGTACGCATGGGGTTTTGCGCGT
This sequence comes from Nitrospirota bacterium, assembly GCA_003695915.1. Lineage (GTDB taxonomy): Bacteria > Nitrospirota > Nitrospiria > Nitrospirales > UBA8639 > J017. The sequence goes on along the minus strand of RFGF01000003.1, from coordinate 34,186 downwards.
GGTCTTGGAACTCGATGGTGAGCGCATTACCAAAGCCACGCCGGATATGGGCTATTTGCATCGGGGAGTGGAAAAGCTGGCCGAAGGGCTCACGTACATGCAAGTGATTCCCCATACGGATCGGCTCGACTACGTGTGCGCCATGACCAACAACTACGCCTATGTCCGGGCCGTCGAAAAACTCGTGGGCATCACGGTCCCGGAGCGTGCCGAATACGTGCGGACCATCGTGGCGGAGATGCAGCGGATCGTCGGACACCTATTCTGGCTGGGGACGCAGGCGCTGGATATTGGAGCCATGACCGTCTTTTTCTGGACCTTTCGGGAACGGGAAGTGCTGTTGGATCTCTTTGAAAAACTGTGCGGGGCCCGCTTGACCTTGAACTATTATCGAATCGGGGGCGTTGATAATGATTTGACGCCGGAAATCATCGGCGAGCTCAAAGCGTTTCTCAAAACCTTTCCCGAGCGTATTCATGAATACGATACTTTGTTGCAGCAAAACCGCATTTGGCTGGCCCGCACCAAGGGCGTGGCGGTCATTTCCGGGGAAGATGCGATCAACTTCGGCTTGACCGGCCCGGTCTTGCGAGGGTCCGGCGTAGCGTATGATGTGCGAAAGCTCGAACCGTACGGCGCCTATGATCGAGTGGACTGGGAAGTGCCGGTAGGGAAAGACGGTGATACCTATGATCGCTATTGGGTCCGGATGGAAGAAATGCGACAAAGTGCCAGGATCATTCAGCAATGCCTCGATCAACTGCCGGACGGGCCCATCATGGCCGAGCATGCCTGTGTGATCCCGCCACCGAAGCCCAAAGTCATGCGCGATATGGAAAGTATGATCCATCATTTTATTATTTTTACCCAAGGGTTTAAGCCGCCCAAAGGCGAAACCTACTGTGCCACTGAAGCGCCCAAAGGCGAGCTAGGCTTTTTCATTGTCAGTGATGGAAGTCCTCGTCCCTATCGGCTGAAAATCCGCTCGCCTTCGTTCGTGCATATGGGAGCGTTCGATTTTATGGCGCGCGGATATTTGATTGCCGATATTGTGACGATCTTTGGTACTTACGATATTGTGATGGGCGAATGCGATCGTTGAACATTCGATGGGTGGCGGATGGCCGGGTCGATCTTTGATCATCTGCAAGAGGAAGTACAAGATATCATCGGTCGGTATCCGGTGAAGCGGTCCGCCTTGCTTCCGCTTCTGAACCTCGCGCAGCGCGAAGAAGGATATGTGAGCGAAGAAGCCATGAAGGCCATCGCCGCCCTTTTGGATTTGACACCCCCGCAGGTCTATGAGACCGTCACCTTCTATACCATGTTCAATCTCAAGCCCATCGGGAAATTTCATGTGCAAGTATGCAAATCGCTCATGTGTGCCCTCGTGGGGTCGGACGACGTCATCGAGTGGATTCGAGAAAAACTGGGAATCCGTGTCGGCCAAACGACGGATGACGGTTTGTTTACGTTGAGCGTAGTCGAATGTCTGGGTTCCTGTGCCACCGGGCCCATGATGCAGATCAATGATGACTATTACGAACGCCTGACAAAGGAAACCGTGTGCCGGATTCTCGATGAGCTCAAACAGCAGGGCGATTGCCCATTGAAAAGCGGTCCGTTTATGGTGCCGGAACCGACATCGTAACCGACCGGGGATGGATCCAGGCTCAGACGGCACGACTAAGCTGATGGCTTCAAAATACGAGAAAATTCTGCTGAAGAATATGGAACAGCCCGGCTATACGGGCTCGCTCCAGGATTATGAAAAGGCGGGAGGCTACCAGGCCTTGCGCAAGGTTCTGGGAGGAATCCCGCCCGACGAGGTGATCGACATCGTCAAGCGGTCGGGGCTTCGGGGCCGCGGCGGTGCAGGATTCCCGACCGGCGTGAAGTGGGGATTCATTCCCAAAGATCATCCCGGCCCACGATTTCTGTGTTGCAATGCTGACGAAAGCGAACCGGGGACGTTCAAGGATCGCCAGCTCATGGAACGCGATCCCCACCAGGTCCTCGAAGGCATGATCATCACCTGTTATGCCATCAGGGCCTCGCTCGCCTACATTTATATACGAGGGGAATTCCGGTTGGCGGCCAAGATCTTGGAGCGAGCGATTCGAGAGGCCCGAGCGGCTGGCTATCTGGGTTCGAGAATTCTCGGTTCCGAACTCGATGTCCAAATTCATGTCCATGCCGGGGCCGGTGCCTATATCTGCGGGGAGGAGACCGCACTTTTGGAATCCTTGGAGGGCAAGCGTGGACTGCCCCGATTCAAACCGCCGTTTCCCGCGACGCATGGGCTCTATCAAAAGCCGACCGTCGTCAACAATGTGGAAACGCTCGCCAACATCCCGCACATTATCATGCGCGGAGCCGAGTGGTATGCCTCGATCGGCTCGCCGCCCAAGAGCACCGGCACGCGCGTCTTTTGTCTCAGCGGCCATGTCAAACGGCCGGGGAACTACGAGCTGCCGATGGGAACGACCTTCCGTGAACTGATTTTTGAACACGGCGGCGGCATGCGAGGCGAGAAACCGCTGAAAGCTTTTATCCCCGGCGGGGCATCTGCGCCGTTCCTCACTCCGGACCATCTCGATGTCAAAATGGATTTCGAATCGGTCGCGATGGCAGGATCCATGTTGGGCTCCGGCGGCGTGACGGTCATGGAAGAAGGGACCAGCATGGTGTGGGCCGCGCTCCGGCTGATGGAGTTTTTCTATCATGAGTCCTGCGGGAAATGTACGCCGTGCCGGGAAGGCAGTTCCTGGCTCGTACAGATTCTCCAACGGATCTGGCAAGGGGAGGGGAGGATGTCCGATCTGGATCTGCTCGTGGATCTGTGTAAAAACATCGAAGGACGCACGGTCTGCGCGTTCGGCGATGCGGAAGTGGCCCCGATTCTCAGTACACTACGCTATTGGCGTTCGGAGTACGAAGAGCTCATCGCACGAGCTGAAGCCAGCCGATCGTCGAAGAAAGAGTTGCCGGTCGTGGCTTAAGATAGGAACTTAGGACAGGAAAAAGAAAAGGCGCTGTCGCGAATGAGTCAGGAAACAGGACAACCCACCGTCACCCTCACGATCGACGGCATGACGATCACGGTGCCCAAAGATACCTTGGTCATTGAAGCGGCCAGGCAAGCGGGGGTCATGATTCCTCATTTCTGCTATCACCCGAAATTGGCTCCCGACGCCAACTGCCGGATGTGCTTCGTGGAGATCGAAAAGATGCCACGTCTCCAAACCTCGTGCAGCACCAAAGTTGCCGAAGGAATGGTCGTTCGCACCACCTCGCCGACGGTCCAGCAAGCCAGAAAGTCGGTGCTGGAATTTATTTTGGCCAATCATCCCTTGGACTGTCCGGTGTGCGATCAAGGTGGCCGATGCGATCTTCAGGATTTTTCCCATGAATACACTCCGCCGGTGAGCCGCTTTACGGAGCTCAAGCGGGTCTTTCCCAAGGAATACTTCAGCGCGCTGATCGAAACGCAGATGAACAGGTGTGTGCAGTGCTTGCGGTGTGTCCGGTATTGCGACCAAGTGATGGATGTCAAAGCCTTGGCGCCGCAAGGACGCGGGACCCTGACGGAAATCAAATCGTTCGGCCATCACGAGCTGGACTGTGAATTTTGCGGCGGCTGCGTGCAGATCTGTCCAGTGGGGGCGATCACCAGCCGGCTGTCGATGTATGAATTCCGGCCTTGGATGCTCAAACGAGCGGAAACGATCTGCGGGTATTGCGGGGATGGATGCGAAATCACGCTGCAAACGAAAGAGAACCGTTTGATCGAAGTCAATTCCACTCTCGGCGGTGGCCGTAATAACGCCGACCTCTGTGCGCGCGGATTTTTCGGCTACCATGCCAGTACGCACCCGGACCGGCTGACCACCCCGCTGGTCCGCAAAGATGGACACTTGGTCGAGGTCACCTGGGAAGAAGCGCTGGAGACCGTCGCCGCGCAGGTGGGATGGGTGAAGGACGAGTATGGCCCCGAGGCCATCGGCGGCCTGATCTCTGCCCGCTGTACGAATGAGGATCTCTATCTGTTCCAGAAATTCATGCGACTGGTCCTGGGGACCAATCATCTCGATAGCAGCGTGCGTTATGGCTATATGAATGCCATCGAGGCCTTTCGTCGTGTGCAGGGGCTGCATCGCTGGACAGTGACGTTCGATGACGTGGTGGCTGCCGACACCTTGATGCTGATCGGCACCAATGTGACGGAAACCAATCCCATCACTGGCCTGAAGATCAAGGAAGCCGTCAAGCAACGCGGCGCCCGTTTGATCACGCTCGAATCTCTCAAGCCGGTGCGTGGGACCATCAGCAACATTGCGACGTTGGCGACGCATCATCTGGAACTTTCCCCTGATCAATTTGGGATCGGCGTGCTCGGTCTCATCAAAGCGGTGTTCGAGCAGGGGTTGGTCGATTCGGCTCTCGAACAGGAAGCGCCGGAGTATGTCGGTGCCTTGCGGACAAAAATCGAGGCGATCACGTGGGATCGCCTCTTGGCGCATTCGACGTTGACCCCGTCAATGTTTCATGCGGCTGTCCGAACTTTCGAGCAAGGCGCCCGATCGATCGTTGTGGTGGGCCAGGGCGTGTTGCGCTCGCCAGGGGGCTACGCGACGATGGTCAATATCCACGATGTCCTGCTGCTCTTGGGGCGTCTCGATCGGCCAGGCTGCGGGATCGCCGCCTTGGCTGAAGAAAACAACGAGCAGGGAGCCATCGAAATGGGAGCCGTGCCGGATCTGCTCCCCGGGGCCTTACCGGTTTCGGATCCTGAAGCCCGCCGGGCCGTGGCCGCTTCCTGGGGCCAGGAACCGCCACGGACACCTGGTTTGACGATGATGGAGATGATCGAGCGAGCCAAGACCGGACATCTCAAAGCGCTATTTGTTGTGGGAGAGAATCCGCTGGGGTCCCTTCCTCCATCGGCCGGCGTCGCGGAGGCGCTCGATCGTGTGGAGTTGTTGGTCTGTCAGGAACTCTTTCTCACGGAGACGGCTCAGCGCGCACATGTGGTGTTGCCGGCCTGTTCCTATGCGGAAAAAGATGGGACATGCATCAATACCGAAGGTCATACTCAGGCGGTGAGAAAAGCCATCGAACCGTTGGGCGAAAGTCGACCGGATTGGGAAATCTTCTCCGCGCTGTCTGTGCTGTTGGATAGCCCGATGGAATATGAAACCGCGAAGGATTTAACGAAAGAGATCAGAAATATGATTCCCGCGAGCCGTGTGCTTGGTCCAGCGCCATTGCCGCCTCGGCCCGATCGAGAGGTGTTGCGCCGATACATCCTCGGTGGATATAGGGACGATCTCGATGGTCGGCTGACGCCGCCGCCTGTCACGAAAACCACCGGGACCATGACGTTGAGCTTTGCCCAATCCTTGTTCCATTCGGGAAAGTTTTCGACCAAGGCAAAAGGGTTGCTGAAGATTCAATCGGCAGGAGTAGCCAATTTAAATCCCCAGGATGCCGAGCGGTTGGGAGTGCGGACCGGCGATCGGATCGAAATACGGAACGAGGGCGGATCGGCGATCACACCGGTCCGAGCATGGGAACGCGTCCCGGAGGGTGTGGTGGTCTTCCCGGAGCATTTCGACCAGGATCTCCGCCAAGTGATGTCTGTCACCGTCGATCCCCGGACTGGGGTGCCCTATTGCAAATTGGCCCGCGTGAGTGTGGAAAAGGTATAGGGTTCTCCAGGAGTCGGTATCATGCACGGGTCACAGACGAAAAGAGCGGTCTCCACACAACGAGAATCGAGTAAAGGAGGAAGCGGTTCGTGATCGAGACGGGTGTAAGACTGACATTGACGGTCGTTCAGATCGGCGTGGTCATGGGTGTCGTGCTCCTGACCGTGGCGTTCTTGACTTTGTTGGAACGAAAGGTGCTCGGTTGGATGCAGGATCGAATGGGACCCATGGAAGTCGGGCCGTATGGCATTCTGCAGCCGATTGCGGATGGGCTCAAACTCTTTTTTAAGGAAGATATCATCCCTGCCGGTGCAAACCGGTTGATGTTCAGTCTGGCACCGGTCATCTCCTTGGTTCCGGCTTTGATCGGGTTTGCCGTGATTCCGTTCGGCCCTCCCCTGACGATCAACATGGCCGGCGTCGAATTCAAGCCGTTCATTATCAGCGACATCAATATCGGCATTCTGTACATTCTCGCGTTCGCCTCGATCGGGGCCTATGGCATTATCTTGGGGGGCTGGTCATCGAACAGCAAATACTCGCTGCTGGGCGGACTGCGATCGGCGGCCCAATTGATCAGTTACGAGTTGAACGTCGGATTGTCGATCGTCGGCGTGCTGCTCCTCGCCGGATCGTTGAGTTTGGTCAAGATCGCGGAAGCGCAAGCCGGCGGGTTTTGGAATTGGTATTTCTTTGCGTTGCCGGCACCTCAAGCTGTGGCCTTCGTGATTTTTCTGATTGCCTCGGTCGCGGAAACCAACCGTCTGCCCTTCGATCTGCCAGAAGCTGAAAGCGAATTGGTCGCCGGCTTCTTTACCGAATACAGCGGGATGCGCTTTGCCTTTTTCTTTCTCGCCGAGTACGCGAGCATGATTCTGGTGTCGTGTGTGGCCTCAATCCTCTTTTTCGGCGGCTGGCATGCGCCTTTGCCCTTTCTGCAAGCGCCAGGCGAATGGGCCTGGCTGACGGGACTCATCTGGTTTACGTTGAAAGTCTATTTCTTTTTGTTCTTGTTCTTCTGGCTGCGTGCGACGTTGCCACGGCTTCGCTATGACCAGCTCATGCGATTCGGGTGGAAAGTCCTCTTGCCGATTGCATTGGGCAATATCGTGGTCACTTCGGTGTTGGCCTATTTGTTCCCGGGAGCATGACGATGAGGGGAGCGAGCGTCAAATTCCGCCAATGGGTCAAAACGCTCACGTTTTATGAAATTCTCATGGGGATGAAGGCCACGTTGATGCACTTCCTTCACTATCGTCCAGTCACGATCCAATATCCGCATGAGCGGAAACCGCTTCCGCACAACTATCGCGGCATGCTCGCCTTGCTGCGATACGACGATGGGACGGAGAAATGCGTGGGCTGTGATCTGTGCGAGGCGGCCTGTCCTTCTCGGGTCATTCGGGTCTATAGCGCGGAGGTTCCGGGTGAACCCACGAAGCGGTATGCCAAAGAATATTATATGGATATGACGCGGTGTTTGTTTTGCGGTTTATGCGTGCAGGCCTGTCCTGTCGATGCCTTGGGGATGTCGCAGGAATACGAATGGGCCGTGTACGACAAACGGGATTTGTTGTTATGTAAAGAACAATTATTGGCGATCGGCGACCGTGCCTTTCCCGTGCGCGAGAAGCCGTTGGAATTTCAGCATCCGAACGTGGCGTACTTCAACGTCGCCTTTCACCACCTGCCGCCAAAAGACGACTGAGGTGCCACGATGAATGTCGTACACAAAGAGGCAGAGGGGAGTCGCGCTGAACGGCCTGTGGGGAAGTGCCGGAGGGTTCGCCAGCAAAGCCGATGTGCACGGCGACGGCAATTATCTGGATGCGTTGGAGTGGCTAACCCCTAACCGCAGCATCATGGCTCAGCTTGTCTTTTGTTACTTCGCCAGCGTCATCGTCATCACGGCCGCCTTGGTCGTGGCCTCTCGGAATCCCGTCTACAGCGCGCTGTCGCTGCTGGTGATGTTCTTTCACGTCGCCGGTCTTTATGTCACCTTGCACGCCGAGTTTCTTGCCGCCATTCACATTATCGTCTATGCCGGAGCCATCCTGGTCCTGTACCTTTTTGTCGTCATGCTTCTGAACGTCAAGCGCGAGGAACGGTTTCATCGGCAGGCGACGGTGGCGGTACTGTTGGGCTTGGTTCTCCTGGGGGAAGCCTTTGTGTTGTCGCTCCAAAAGGGCACTCAGCACGTGTTCTTTACACCCGCGGTTCAATCGGACACGATGGTGGCTGGAAATACCGAATCCATCGGCGAGGTCTTGTATTCCGCCTATTTGTTCCCGTTCGAAATCGCCTCGTTAATTCTGCTCGTCGCCATGATCGGTGCCGTGATTCTTTCCAAAAAAGGATTGTTGGAGCCCAAGTCCTGATGGCCGTCCCGATTACCTATTATTTGATTTTGAGCGGGCTGGTCTTCGTCATCGGACTAGTCGGCGTCTTGATTCGTCGGAATATTATTATCATTTTGTTGTCCATCGAATTGATGCTCAACGCTACGAATATCAACTTCGTGGCGTTCTCGTCCTACCTCGGAAATCTGTCGGGCCAAGTCTTCGTGTTTTTCGCCCTTACCGTCGCCGCCGCAGAAGTCGCCGTGGGGTTAGCGATCATCATTGCGCTCTACCGCCATGCCGTCAGCATCAATGTGGACGACTTTCGGTTGTTGAAATGGTAAGGGGATGCTATACGTCTTAATCCCGCTCCTACCTTTCTTCGCCTTTCTCGTCATCGGGCTCTTCGGTCACTGGTTGCGAGACCGCAGTCATTGGGTGGCCGTGCCCGCGGTGCTGCTGTCCTTCGTGTTATCGGTCGCCGCGTTTTGGGAAGTGGCCTCAGGCCGGACGCTTTCCATTCAACTGTACACCTGGGCAGTCTCCGGTGATTTCACCATCGACTTGGGGCTCTATGTCGATCAGCTCACGGTCGCCATGTTGTTGCTCGTGACCATTGTCAGCTCCTTGGTCCACATCTACACCATCGGCTATATGCACGGCGAACCGGGGTATGCCCGATTTTTTGCCAACATCGCGTTGTTTACCTTTTCCATGCTGATGCTGGTCATGGCCGATAATTTCCTGCAATTGTTCGTGTTTTGGGAGGCGGTGGGACTCTGTTCGTATTTATTGATCGGGCACTGGTACGAGCGCCAATCCGCGCGTGCCGCCGCGACTAAAGCCTTCATCGTGAATCGCGTAGGCGATTTCGGCTTCCTACTGGGCATCTTGCTGGTTTTGACGAGCGTCGGGAGCTTGGCGTATCACGAGGCGTTTGCCAAAGCCCCATCGTTGGCCACAACGCCGATCAACCTCCTGGCGAGCATCGGCGGTCACTGGGAAGTCTCGACGATCACCCTCCTCACCCTGCTCTTGTTCGTCGGAGCCGTCGGCAAATCCGCCCAAGTGCCCTTGCACGTGTGGCTTCCCGATGCCATGGAAGGTCCGACGCCCATTTCCGCTCTCATCCATGCCGCGACGATGGTCACGGCAGGGGTGTTTATGGTCGCCCGTCTCGCGCCCCTGTATTCGCTCTCTCCAATGGCCATGGACGTCGTGGCGCTCGTTGGCGGAATAACCATGGTGTTGGGAGCGACCATTGCACTCACCCAGACCGACATCAAACGCATTGTGGCCTACTCCACGCTGAGCCAGTTGGGATACATGATGATGGCCTGCGGGCTCGGGGCCTATGTGGCAGGCATCTATCACCTCTTGACCCACGGCGCGTTCAAAGCGTTGCTGTTTTTAGGATGCGGGTCGGTCATCATCGCGCTGCATCACGAACAAGACATGCGACGCATGGGCGGACTCAAAGACCGTCTTCCCGTCACCTATTGGACATTCGTGATCGGGTCGCTGGCGCTCGCCGGGTTCCCGTTCACAGCAGGGTTTTTCAGTAAAGATGAATTGTTGGTGGCCTCCTGGATGGCTGGCGGCTTGGGAAAGGTTCTTACGGTTCTGGGATTGTTCACGGCGTTTTTGACGGCCTTTTACAGTTTTCGATTGGTGTTCGTGACTTTTTGGGGTGAATCGCGCGTCGATCCCCATCATGCTGACCATATCCATGAGCCCCCCAAGGTGATGACGGTTCCGTTAGTGATTCTCGCCGTGCTGAGCATTGTCACGGGCTATCTGGGCATCCCGGACTTTCTCCGGCCGAGTTTCCCCACCGGCATCGGCGATCATCATGGCAGCGAGGCCTGGCTGATCGGAGGAGTCGCGACGGTGTTGGGGATCTTCGGAATCTACATGGCCTATGTCGCGTACGTCCGATTACCGTCCTTGCCCGATCGATGGGCGGCACGATGGCAGTCCCTGTATCAGCTCTCCTTGCACAAGTGGTATGTGGACGATCTGTACGATGCGCTGTTCGTGAATCCGACGTTCCAGATGGCGAACCGTTTGTGGAAACGAATCGATATGGCCGTGATCGACGGAGCGGTCAACGGCACGGCCCGTGCCGTCGCGTGGTGCGGATGGCTTATCCGGTTGCTCCAAAGCGGCGAGACCCAACATTATGCATTGGGGATGACGGCCGGTGCCATGATCATTTTGACCGTCTATTTGTTGTATTGAGACCTGGGGGGTGGAGTAACAGCATGACGAGTGTTCCATACTCGAACACGCCGCCGCGGCACGTCGGAGCTTGCTCGCTCGTGTCGGACAAGGGGAGACGACCAGCATGACCAACGGGTTCCCCTGGTTAACGTTGATCATCTTCCTGCCGTTGGTGGGCGCAGGCATGATTGCCGTGGCGAAAGAATCCCTGGCCCGTCAGATCGCCTTGGCTTGCTCCACGTTGGTGCTCCTGCTGTCGCTCCCACTCTGGGCGCTTTTCGATCCATCCTCTGCCGGCATGCAATTTGTCGAACGGCATCGATGGATCGCCTCTCCGCCCATTTATTACGCATTAGGGATCGATGGCATCAGCCTACCGCTCGTGCTCCTCACCACGTTTTTGACGCCGTTGTGCGTGCTCGTGTCCTGGACCGCGATCGAGAAGCGCGTCAAGGAATTCATGATCAGCCTGTTGGTGATGGAGACGGCGACGATCGGGGTATTCTGTGCCCTGGATTTCGTGCTGTTCTACATTTTCTGGGAAACGATGCTCATCCCCATGTATCTCTTGATCGGCGTGTGGGGCGGACCCAATCGGATCTATGCCGCCATCAAGTTCTTCTTGTACACGTTGGCCGGAAGCATCTTGCTGCTCGTGGCCTTGATCGTCCTATATTTTCAAGGTGGACAGACGTTCGATATCCTGGCACTCAGCCAGGCTTCCTATGCCAAGGATCTCCAGTTCTGGCTGTTTCTCGCTATGTTCGCGGCGTTCGCCGTCAAAGTGCCCATGTTTCCATTTCATACATGGTTGCCCGATGCGCACGTCGAAGCCCCTACGGCGGGCAGCGTCATTCTGGCGAGCGTCTTGTTGAAAATGGGCACATACGGTTTTCTCCGGTTTTCGCTCCCGATGCTTCCCGATGCGTCGGCGACGTTTACGCCGCTGATGATGGTGCTCTCGGTCATTGCCATTATTTACGGGGCGTACATGGCCTTGGCGCAAGAAGATCTCAAGAAACTCATCGCGTACTCCAGCGTCAGCCATATGGGTTTCGTCACCTTGGGGATTTTCGCGATGAACCCGCAAGGGATCGAAGGCGCCATTTTGCAAATGATCAATCATGGAATCACGACCGGTGCCTTGTTCATGTGCGTGGGGATCATTTATGAGCGGACGCACAGCCGGCAGATCGTGGACAACGCCGGTTTGGCGAAGCCCATGCCGCGGTATGCGACGTTCTTCGTTATTTTCGCGTTGTCCTCCGTGGGGTTGCCGGGCATGAATAGTTTCGTGGGCGAGTTTTTCGTCTTGGTCGGGGCCTTCGTGTGGGATAAGTTCGTCGCCACATTGGCCGCGTTGGGCGTGATTTTGGCTGCGGCCTACATCCTCTATATGGTGCAACGCGTCGTGTACGGCATGCCAGGGGTGGAGCCGTCACGGAAACTGGTCGATGTGAATTGGCGGGAATTCGGGATGCTCGTGCCACTCGTGGGATTCGTGTTTTGGATCGGGCTCTACCCCAAGCCTGTCTTGGATGTGATGCATGCCAGCGTGGACCAATTGCTGGCGCGTCAGGGCTTAGTCATGACCGCCGAGGCTCCGCGTGCGGTTCAAGAGAACGTCATCCGCCTATCGAGCGGCACTCGACCATTCGAGCCAGCAGGTCTTGAAAGTAGGCTAGATCAGGAACCATGACGCTCCCTCTTGCCGATCTTCTTGCCATTGTCCCGGAATTGCTCGTGGTAGGGGCGGCCTGCCTCATTCTGGTGTTGGACCCCATCACGCCGGCATCGAAGAAAGACTCTTTAGCCTGGGCCGCATTGGGGACTGTGTTCCTCTGCTTCTTGATTACGGCTGGATCCATGGGCGATCGCGTCTTCGCTTTTAATCGCTTGGTGGTCCTCGATGCCTATGCGGCTTTTTGGAAGCTGTTGCTGTATCTGGTCTCGGGACTCACGATCCTCCTCTCGCTCACCCACTTGAAAGAAGAACGCATTGACCTGGCGGAATTCTACGGGTTCGTGCTCCTGTCCCTCGCCGGCATGATGATCATGGTCTCGGGTGCCGATCTGTTGACGATCTATTTGGGCATCGAGCTCATGTCCATTTCCCTGTATGTTATGGCGGGCTTCAAGCGGTTCGAACCACGGTCGATCGAAGCCTCGGCGAAATATTTCGTGCTCGGGTCCTTTTCATCCGGCATCATGCTGTATGGCATCTCGCTATTTTATGGCACCACCGGGAGCACGCGCCTCGAGGAGATTGCGCAGGGGGTGACGGCCCGTGGGTTGGACGATCCCCTGGTGCTGATCGCCTTGGCACTCCTTGTCGTAGGCTTCGGATTCAAAGTCGCCGCGGTGCCGTTTCACATGTGGACGCCGGATGTCTATCAAGGCGCGCCCACCACGGTTACGGCCTTCATGGCTGTCGCATCGAAAGCCGCGAGCTTCGCCACGTTCCTGCGTGTCTTCCTCGAAGGCTTTGGAGGCGTGAAACCGAACTGGAATGGATTGATCCTTGCGGTGTGCTTGGTCACGATCATGCTCGGGAATATCGTGGCGGTCGTGCAAACGAACGTCAAGCGGATGTTAGCCTATTCCAGCATCGCCCATGCCGGCTATGCGTTGATCGGTCTCGTCGTCGCGAGTTCCGCCGCCAATGGCGACCCGCTGGTTGCGCGCGGTGTCTCGAGCGTCATGCTGTATTTAGCGGTCTATTCGTTTATGACGTTGGGAGCGTTTGCCATCGTCGCCATCTTGCGGCGAGGCGGACTCGAAGGCGACGAGCTCGATGATTTTGCCGGCTTGGCGCGGCGGCACAAAGGCGCGGCGTTTCTCATGCTGGTCTTTATGGTGTCCTTGGCCGGCATTCCGCCGACGGCCGGGTTCATCGGGAAACTCTATCTCTTCATGCCTGCCATCGATGCGGGGCTTACGTGGTTGGTCGTCGTGGGACTGATCTTTGCCGCCGTGTCGGCCTTTTATTATTTGCGGGTCGTGATGGTGATGTACATGCGCGAACCCAGTGCCGCGCAACTGCAGGAGACGCGCTTAGCGCTGACCCCGGCGACAGCCGTGGTTCTGGCCTGCGCCGTCGCCGGAGTGGTGATCCTCGGTCTCTATCCCGGTCCCTTGGTCGCTGTCACGCTTTCGTCAGCCATTCCTCTCCCCTGATCGGTGATGCGCTCCATGCGAGGAGTGCATGCGCAGCAGGCCAGCTCTCTCGATTCTACCCGTGAAGCCAGGATGCTGGGTCTCTCTAGAAGTCTCAGGATGACCGCCGCTGTTCGGAATTCGAGCGCGCGATCTCGTGCTGGAGCGCTTCGAGTTGTTCGAGGATCGAGACCAAACGCCGACCGAATCTCGTAAGCCGATACTCGACGCGCGGCGGCGATTCGCGAAAACTGTTCTTCTCCAGAATGCCAAAACGCAGTAACGTGCGAAGCCGTTCATTTAAGACTTTGGTCGTCAATCCGGGAATCGCGCGTTCCAAGGCACTCGGGCGGTTCACGTTTTTGCTGATGTGGTGAAGAATCTGAAGCATCCATTTGCAGCCCAAGACCTTTTCTGCGATAGAAAAGACATTCTCTGTTCTCGTGGTCATCGCTGCGCCTCCAGGCAGGGGTCGAATGTATTGTTACGTATTAACACATATGGCTAAATTTTCAACCCTTACCAAAAAGTGCCTGCTTTTCATTTTTGTACGAATGTGTTACACGGGCCTGTGAGTCTTTTCGTCACGGTCGGCGGGAATCTCAACACACGTCCAGGAAGGGCAACACGAGCACGATCGACGACTCGGTACTGTGTGGCGTTTGATGATGTGACCTTCGAAGATCGACCGGTCAGCCGCGAGTCTTAGCAGTCGCCGGCCATCGAAAACGAGCAGGGATCAGGTCAGGCCGTCGAAACCTCCGCGCTGTCCTGATCGTTCGAGAAGACCTGTCTAGCGAGAGAACGGTCTCTCTGTGTGCGATGCGCCGTATTCTGATTGTTGAAAACGATCGGTTCGCTCAGGCTCTTTTGCGCGATCTGTTGAACTATCTCGGGTACGATCACGTCTGTACGGAACACGGCGCGGAGGCCTTGGCCGTTCTCGAATGCACCCAGACGATTCATCTCGTCATCACGGATCTGCACATGCCGGTCATGGATGGACTCGCGTTGCTGGAGGCACTCCAAGGACATCCGGTCTGGCATACAATCCCGGCGATTCTCGTGAGCGGTCGATTGACCGAGGATCTCGTCCAGCGGGCCTTCAAGGCCGGGGCCAAAAAAGTGATCCCGAAACCCTATGACTTCCGCACGTTGGCGGGTGCGATTGCCCAGGTTCTAGCCGAAGCGTCGCCGGACGAAGGCATGCGTTAAATCGTGGAAACGCGATGCACCGCGTTCTCGAAGGTTCCCAGCGGAACCCTCGAGAACGCTGTCGAAAGCGATGAAGGGCGATGCCACGACAGAAGCGCAGGCATAGCCAGGGCTTTCTCGTCGCGGCAATCGAATGAAGACGGGGCAGCATCGGGCGCGATTTGATTGTCTTCGGCCGAAAGTCGACAATACGCCGCAAACCGTGAGCCACACGCATGCTCGACGGCTTTTCCTTGGCCAAGTATCGATTCTTCCTCGTCCCCGAAGATCGTCTGTGCCTGCATCCCGATAATCCCGGCAATACCTTGCGCGGAGCATTCAGCCTGGCCTTCAAGCGCCTCGTGTGTTCAACGCCTCGCGAATGTCGGGCTCGCTGTCAACAAAAACAGACATGTCCCTACGGCCAACTGTTCGAACCGAGTCCTCCGCCGGATGCCGAGCAGTTGCGACGGAACGCCGATATCCCTCGCCCCTTTGTCTATCGTCCGCTCGATATCGAAGCTCAGTCCCGTCTCATGGATCCTTTACGCTTCGACCTCATTCTGATGGGAAAGGCCATGGCCATGTTTCCTTATTTTCTGGTGACCTTTCGCGAATTGGGAGAGCGTGGGATGGGAAACGCACGGGGTCGGTTTCGTATTCGCCAGGTCGTGCAGCAGCACCCTCTGACACACGAGGGCGTCGAGATCTACAACGGACAGGACGAGATCGTGCGCCCGCACACGCTCAGCCTGACCTACGCGGAATGCGAACGAAAGGCCCATGAGCTCGCGATGCAGCACATTGGACGGGTGACCGTGCGCTTTCATACGCCGACCTGTCTCAAAAGCGAGGGAGCCATCGTTCGCCAGCCGGCCTTTCATCATCTCGTCAAGCGCGTACGCGATCGCATCAATGCCCTCGCCTATTTTTACGCGCATCAGACGCTCGCGCTCGATTTCAAACACTTCGGCGTGCGTGCCGAGCATGTCCGCACGGTACGAATGGCTGTGCAGTGGGAAGATCGATCCCGGCGCTCGTGGAAAACCGGCCATCAGCATGACATGGGAGGATTCATCGGCGAAGCCACCTATGAAGGGGCCATTGCGGAATTCCTGCCCCTTTTGCTCCTCGGTCAATACACGCATGTGGGAAAGTACGCCGTGTGGGGCAATGGATGGTACACGGTGACAGTCGAATGAGCATGGCGAGCCCCGTCGATTGGGCAAGGAGGAGGTTTGCACCAATGAGCGCCTATTTCGCGCCAAAGGTTCCGATGATCGTCATCCAGCTCGATCATATTGCAAAAGCGATTTCTGGTCGCCGATCTATCATGCCTACGAAAACGGTTACGTCCAGGAATGGCAGACCATGTTCGTTTGCCGCAAAGATTCGAACGAAATCATAAGTGCTTGGTATGCAGAGAGGGTATGGGAAGAAACGATCTCATCATTGCCAAGGGAGTTCGAAGAAATGGATCGAACAGCACTACTGACACAAGCTACCGCCTGGATGCAGGCGCGCGGGTGAAAACAGAAATTGGCCAATTCTTGCCTTGTCCCTGTGAGAGGGGTGGCGAACACCATTAACTGGACATGGAAATTGCAATTTTCGAGCAGGAGAAAGACGGCATGCGTGCATCCGAGGTAAACGTGGATTTAACAGGAAACCCATTCGTGGATACAGGGCTCGCTGTGCTCGCAGCATTGGCTGGCCTAGACGATATTCGCACCCTCACTGTCGACGCTGTCACAAAGGTTCACGGAGATGGCAGTCAGCTCGCCTCTTGGAACAGCCAGCTAAAAAACTTCACGATGATTTTTACCAAGAATTCTTTACTTACTAATCCATCCATGAAGGATTCGGACCTCCGTGTGCGCATCTATGTTGATATTCTGCATGGTTTACTTAGTGACATCGGCAGGGAGGGGCTTTCTCGTCGTTGCGAAGCTTGCGGTGCTGCCAGGTCCGTGGATTTTAACAGCCTTTGCCGGAGGGCTTTGAAAGGTCGTGGGGTTAAAGAACAAGTACGATTCGTTGGCCGAGATTGGTTTCCTTTGTCGGGTAGTCTCGGGAGTGACGCTCAAGCTCTTCCCGCAGCCTCCAGGCCTGTTCACCTGTGTGCCACGTGCCTTTTTGCTGTGCACTACCTGCCTCTGGGCATGATTTTGCTGGAGGGACGACTTGCGGTCTTTCAGTCCACATCAGTTGAACTGTGGTATGAACTTGTGCGCGATATCGTAATTGAGGTTCAAAGCAGGATTAAAGCTGACAATTACGCAACCATTGGAGCCAAAGAAGGGAGTCGGGCTGTTGCAAAGCGTCTACTGGCGCTTTTTGAGCGACTTCAAGGTGCAGCCCGTTTCGGGGATATTCCACAAGGAACGACGCTTCAGGTGTGGCGCTTTACGAACTCCGGAGCATCGCCAGAGTGCAAGATCCAGGAGATTCCCAACCCTGCTTTAGTGTTTCTGTGGGGAGCCGTGCGCCAAGGGCTCCGTCAGGAAGTTGAAAGTCTTATCGACCATGAAAGGAAGAAGGAGTCGTTTTTCAGATGCATCACCGAGCGGCGTGATTACTTTGGCTTGTATCCTCGCGGCAAAAGGCAAGGTGCCAGTCCAAAGCTCTTCACGCTTTACCAAACCCAGGTCTGCGGACGCTCTCCTCATGCACTAGTAACCGCGCGCAATCTGGCTCGTCAGCTTAAACAAGGGCTCACCCCCAGAGATTTGAAGCGACTCCAGCGAGAAGAAGCGTTTTTTGACGGTGCTGCTCGCAATCAGGTAAGGCGTCTAATGACTCAACTGGCGGAGGAGGGGAAGTTTAGCCATACTGATTACTTGGAGCTTTTTCCCCTGAGGGAAGATGGGCCCGGTATCCACGTGAGCTGCGATGGGTGGAACATCATTCGGTACTATCTACATCATTCTGACGCTTTTGAACCTCCCTCCGATGGTCGGCTGGCGACCGCCACAAACCCAGACTCCAAACTGACCATGCTTCAGTACTATGCCTTGATCATCTTCCAGCACTATCAGGGCGAGCGGGGGCTCGATAGATTTCGTAAGGAAGCACTCGGTCGATTGGGCCGCAGCGGCTCCGGTATCCGGTGGCTCAGGGGACAGTTTCTGGTATTGGGAGAGGAAGATTCCAACTTCACTTACGGTGGCTGGGAAGCCCTCTGCAAGAATGACCGTGGGCAATTCGTAATCAGTGAGCTGCTGTTCCAGATGCGGCTCCTGTGGAGCGAGTGGATAAGAGGTGAGGGGCCAGCGGCCGTGGCACCTACCGTGCCCCAAAAATCGGGACTCCCAATGTCCGTGGAGAGACGACTCCGGACAACCTTTTCGCAATATGTTGAGCGCCGGGGTCTTGATCGTTTTCACCGCGATGTGCTGTTACGCCTTCGCCGGCGAGAACTCGGCATTTTATGGTTCAAGAGGCAGTTGACACGAAAGGAGGATGAAGGCTCGACGAAAGGACCCATTTCGGAAGATGAGTGGGAGGATTTCCTTAAGGACGAGGAGGGTCGCTCATGCGCTGAAGAGCGGTTATTCCAGATGCATTTGGTACTTGCTAACCTTTATCAACAAGCCAACAAACCTTGAGAAGGAGGAGTTTTGATGAGCGCTAACAGCAAGTTGACTCATGTGGCGGGAACGTTCTTGATTCAGGCCGATGGCGCGTTTCTTAATGGCGCAGGTCTAGGTGAAGGAGAGGATCGGAACGTCACTGTTCCCAAGACATTTCGTGACGGCCGCAACGAAGTTCCGTACGTTTCCGCTCAGGCCTGGAAGCGATGGCTACGGACAACGGCAGTGCAGGAAGCAGGCTGGCCAGCCAGTGAGCCCCAAGCCATCGGTTGGAACCCAAAGGGGAACGTCAACAAGATTGCAGGCAAACTAAATCCCGTCGAGTTCCCTGAAGATGACATCTTTGGCTACATGCGGGCCCAAGAGGGTCAGGGGCGCCGCAGGGCTACCGAAGAAGATGATGAAGAAGGCGAGGAAGAGGGCAGCGAGACTACCAGGGCAGTAATGCGTGCCTCTCCCTTCGCAGCCTCTTTGCTTGTTTCCCTACGGTCGTCAGGATGGAGGGGGCAGGACGAGGGATTTGTCCATCTGACCAAATACGATCCCAAGGCCTTGGCGGAGGCCGAGGTGGAGCGATTTCTCAGTTCGGTTTCGGAAAAGAAACAGGACAAGAAAGGGGACCTCTGGAGAAGGCTGGAGGAGTTTGGGAAGGAATGGGTAGAGCAAGTGAAAGCCGCAGCGGAAGAGCCGAATTTGGAAAAACTTCGCGAATTATTGTCTGGCAAAGCAAAAGAGAAGGGCAAACAAGTCAATTTCATTGAGAGCGCTACAAGTCCCCTGCCATACACAACGCGTTTTTACAACACGCATCTGCAGGGAATCTTCTGCTTGGATTATAGTCGCTTGGGTGTGTTTTGGAACGTGGGCGACCGGATTGAGCTGGAGGAGACCAAGGTCAAGAAATTTCTACAAGAACTCAAGATCGAGGACGTGACAGACCAAGAGCCTTATAACATGCTGACTCAAAGCGGAGCTATCGGCCGTGTCTACCGACTAGCAAACCGAGACGAGATCCGAAAGAAACGTGCTGCGGATCTCTTTCGGGCTCTCGCGGTCCTTCGTGGCGGAGCCAAGCAGGCGCAGTTTGGAACAGACATCGCGCCCAAGGTGCTCGTTCTTGCTGGGCTCACGTGTGGCAATCCCATATTCAACCATCTTTTTCAGGACGATGGCGATGCGCCCCTATTCAAGATTGAGGCTTTCAAGGAAGTTATCAAAGATTACGCCGATCGCATTGCAACGCCTATTCTAATAGGTGTGCGTGCTGGTTACCTGAAAAATGAAGCTGATGTTCGTGCGCTCGAAGGTTGGTACCGCGTGGAAAGACCGTCTGAAGCTTGTGCGAAAACGAAGCTGGTCGGGCCTGAACGAGAGAAGCCATCCGAAACTACAGCAGTTGAAGTTAGGGTGCTGACTCCTATGGACGGCGTGAAGTGTATGGGAGATTTGTTGCCTTGAGCTCGATCAAAGTCCTGCATGTCAGACTTGAGGGGTTAACGGCGTCCTTTCGGCACCCTTTGGTAATCAGTGGGACGCAGGTGAGTACACCCATGCCCGCTTACAGTAATCTATTAGGCATGATGAGCGCTTGCGCTGGTCGCATAGTTGCGCCGTCCGAGACGCGCATTGGTTTTGAATTCCACTGTTTGTCGCACGATGTGGAATTGGAGCGGACGGTTCGCTGGCAGCTCGACAAACAAAGGCGACTCAGGCCACACAGTAAAGGGCAAGGGATCAGTTACCGCCAGGTTTACTGGGGGCCGCGCCTTGATTTGTACGTCACCAACCTTGATCTCAGAATTGCATTTGAAAAACCTGCAGCAACACCATGTTTCGGTCGATCCCAGGATATCGCGTGGATCAAGTGGGTTAGGGAGGTAGATCTCCGCCCCGTAAAGACGGGCGCAGTAGGTCCTACATTGATTCCCTACCCACAAGAGGGCATTCCTGGTTTGGCCGTCAGGTTGCCCGAATGGTTTGATAACACAGCAGTGGGCCAGCCACGGCGATCCGGGCCCTTCGGCCACTACCACGCAATGCCGCCGATAGTAAGAGATCTTCGCTTTCAGGTCGAGCGGGAAGATCTGTTCCACCCATTAGATTCAGAACGGGATGACGACGCTATCTACTTGCATCGCTGGCTGACAGGATGAGTAGGTTATTGGCGAAAAGCTCAGGCGAGACACTCGCCGAACATACTGAATGGTGCTTACGGGCAGCTAAAGAGCTTCTTGCGACGCTCCCATTTCCAGACCCCGAAAGGCAAACACTTGAGCAAGAAGTTCTTTTGGCGGTTGCACTTCACGATCTGGGAAAAGCAGCTTCGGGTTTTCAACGCGTTTTGCGCGGTGAACAGAAGAACTGGGGTGGAAAGCGACACGAAATCTTATCCGCAGCGTTCGCGTCGTCTTTGCCTGGGATCATGCCAAGCGTTCTCCTTGCAATCCTAACGCATCACAAGGCATTACCCTCGGATGGTATCACAAGTCCCGCTTTCGGATGTCTACCTCCTGAACAAATTCCGTACGAGGGAGATGTGACGCCAATTTTTGAAGAAATGGTTCAGGAGTGGGAAGAGAATAGAGCACTGTTTAAATATGAGTGGGAGAAAATCTGCGGGGTTCTTGGGCGGCACGACCTGACTATTGTTCGTTTCGAACTCAAGAAGGGCCTTTCCCTAGCCCGAGAATGGCTCATCCGAGGAAGCGGCAAAAGAGGGCAACTCTACGCAATACCTTTCATCCAGCGCTACCGCGCGGCGCTGGTTCGTGGTCTGACCATAGCAAGCGATCATCTAGGGAGCGCGCGCTATATCCCTAGCTGGATCCCGGACCTAAAAAGTTTCACAGTACTTCATCAGAACCCGCGGCCTTTTCAGGAACGCGTAGGGTCAATACAAGGTTCGGCGATTTTACGGGCACCAACCGGATCGGGGAAAACCGAGGCCGCCTTACTCTGGGCTCAGCGCAATCAATGTCCTAATGCGCGTCTTTTTTATGTGCTCCCCTACACCGCTAGCATCAACGCAATGTATAAGAGGCTCGGCCCTGGGACATCCTCGAGTATGCCAGGCGTGTTCGGCAAACAGCACGTGGGTCTACTTCACTCCAGAGCTACAGCGGCTCTCTACTCTATGTTGGAATCGAGTGAAGATGACTGTTCCCGGCTTGAGCGTCAAGAGGGCGCAAGAACATTAAGTGACCTAGCCCGACAAATATGGTTCCCAATAAGAATCTGTACGCCTCACCAAATCCTACGTTATGCCCTGAGGGGGAAAGGTTGGGAACTAATGCTGGCAGAATTCCCTAAGGCATGCTTCATTTTTGATGAAGTACACGCCTATGATCCCCGCATGGTTGGCCTGACGTTGGCCACAGCAAAACTGGCGAACCGATGGGGTGCGCGCTGTCTGTTTATGTCCGCGACGCTGCCTAAATTCTTGGAAGTATTAATATGTGACTCACTAGGAGAAATTTCTATTGTTACGCCCGATCCTTCCATGCAAGAGGATCGCGAAGTTCTTGACCGAAAGCGGCATATGGTCGAGCTTCGTGAAGGAAACATCTGGGACAACCTAAATGAGATCCTCGAAGCTGTGAAATCTGAAGGAAGGACGCTTTTGGTATGCAACCATGTTCGTACTGCCCAGCAGGTATTTGATCACTTGCAATCTCATCTGGGTGACGAGGTCTGCCTGCTCCATGGTCGATTTAACAATGAGGATCGCAATCGAATTGAAAGCCGGTTGATTGGTCTTCCACTGCCACGCGTTCTCATAGCTACCCAAGTTGTTGAGGTTAGTTTAGACGTGGATTTTGACCAAGCGTTTCTTGAACCAGCTCCAATTGATGCAATTATCCAGCGTATGGGACGTGTGAACCGTGGAGGCAAAAGAAAACCTGCCAAGATAGTGGTGTTTACGAAGCAAGTGAATAAACATCACCTTTACTGTGAATGCTCTGGTGAAACCCATGATGAAAGTTGCAAGGTTCTCATCTCAATTGAGAGGCTGCGGGCTATTCCAAACCCAGTCAGCGAGCATGATCTTATGAAGGCAGCTGATTACGTTTATGGCGTCGGGTATCGGGGTCAGGAGAGGCAAGCCTTTGAAGAGGGATTGAATCACCCAGACATTGCCGACTTTGAAAAACGCCTTCTCGCTGGCGCACACCAAGATTGGGTCGAACAGGTTATTGAGAGCACCGATGGAATTCTAGAGGTGTTACCTACATCCCTCGTTGAGAAATATGAGAACAAACGGGCCCAGGGGCTGTGGATCGAAGCGAATGCACTTTTGGTACCGATACGGGTCAGATCACTAAGTTACCTTAGAGATAAGCTCAATACCTCAACGGACCCGTGGACTCTTAGCTCGCCGTACTCCTCTATAAGGGGACTAGAACTCTGAAGGTTCAAAGAGGGCCGTAAACCTGTACGCAGGATTGTTGAAGGGCTCGCGTGGTCGCGTCCGTGTATGATTTACTCCACGGGCCATTGCAGAGGCGATGCAATACGAAAGCCGGGGCGAGCCGCTTCGGCGTCTGCTCAATCCCGACAAGCCTAAAATCGTTTTCACCAATCCAGATATTCTCTTCCTGATT
Source organism: Nitrospirota bacterium (assembly GCA_003695915.1). Classification (GTDB taxonomy): domain Bacteria; phylum Nitrospirota; class Nitrospiria; order Nitrospirales; family UBA8639; genus J017. The sequence continues at coordinate 11,369 of RFGF01000003.1, read as the reverse complement.
CTTGGCCTTCAATATCATGCCGAACCGTTCGAGCCCCTGCGACGATATGAAACGCTCATCATGGATGAATTTCATTTATACCACGGTGTCGAACTAGCCCATGCACTGGCTATGGCATCTTTGGCTCGTGGCTTTGAAATATTCAAGCGCATTACCTTATTAAGCGCCACGCCCCATCCCGATGTTCGTACTTTACTGGCAAAGGTACTCAATCCCTTGCTTATCGATCCACGGGTAATGCCTGATGCTGCTATACATGGCTGGCGTACTGCTGTACATGCTGTAGAGATCACACCTATCCAGGTTTTCGGCAACGACCCGGTAGAAATTCTGCTTGAGCAGATCCTGTGCCTCAAACCAGAGTTAGAACGGCTCCGTTGTGAAATACCGGATGATGACTATCTGCCTGCTGTGGTCATCGTGAACTCGGTTGTAAATGCTATCCGATTGGAAGATCGATTGGCTGAAGTTGGGTTTCCGCGAGACACATTAGCCGTCATCCGGGGCCTGTCCCATCGAGCAATTCGAACCCCAAAAGATAAGCTATTGGCTCTCGGCACGTCCGCTATCGAAGTGGGCGTCGATTTTCGATGCGACTATTTGCTGTTCGAGGCATTAGAGGCGGCATCCTTCCTCCAACGATTCGGTCGCGTTGGGCGCCATAGCCCAGGAAAGGCTTTCGCTCTTGTACCTCCGAATGTGTTCACTGGTATGGCCAATTTGCCTCCGGAGATTGACCGTAGCTATTTTGAAGAACGGATCCATGCCTGGTATCCATCGGCAAACGCTTATGCCTGGTTCGTCACTACCGAATCCGGAATGCTTACTACCAGGGCCTTAGCCGAGAATCTAATAGCTGTCGTGGAGCGAGATAGCCATACCCGGCCTGAGGTTCTTACCCAGTTACGGGAAAAGATTGAAGCTATTTTGGCCGACCATGCTCAGCGCCTTGGATGTGAGGCCGAGAACGCAAAAGCAAAGGAGGCCTTTCAGCGATGTGCTCAAGGTAAGAAGCACAGCCGCTGGCTTGCTGCGTATCGGAGACTCAATCGTTTCCGGACTTCTCTTCCGGCTGTGAAGGTGCATGACTTTATGGAACAACACCGGCGGCAGGATTGGGAAATGGGCGAGTATGAAGCCGATCTTGCTACATTGCTCAAGCGCGCGGTTGGCCTTGCTTGGAATGAAAAGCTCGGCAGGCTGACGATTAAAGGCATCGGAAAGTACCGGCGGGTGCATGCGAGCGAAATTTTCACCGACGACGATTGTGGCGTCATTTTGGAGACGAAGGACTTTCCGAACCTGCTTCTCTATCAGGATGGGGAAGCCACGCCCGTGTCTGACCTCATGGCCCGAGAGAATCATATCTTTGTCGTAGTCCCTCGTAGGGCGGTCGAGCAGGCGCTCGATTGGCGAATTCCCGTTTTTGATGCCGGATCATACCTCCTCGCCTTCGACGGAGCGGCGTTGCTCCTGCTTGAGCTATGGCGGCGAAGACATAGTGCACGATCCTGCCGGGTAGACGGCAAAGTGTAAAGAGAGCCTTCCCTCTATGGGGAGATGTTCAAAAAAAATTGCCAAGAATCTCTCTCTGTCATACAATGAAGTCTGACAGAGAGAGTGAGGGACCCGAATCGTCCAAGCTACGTACATCGTACCAGCACCGTCGATAACCGACCTGAAAACCACGCTGGCAATGATGGGGAATGTGGCTGTTCTCGAATACTGTTTTTCTGTTCGTGGGGAACGATGAGGATGACTACGCGATGCCGGCGCTCCACGACTGCTATGCGAAACATCGTATCGAGAGCAAGAAGCGCGCAAATCCTCAGCGCTGGCGCCATGCGATGCTGTCATCCATTATGGGGAGACAATCTCGATGTTGAGTGTACGATTAGATCCTAAAACAGAGCGTTGTGTTCGACGCCTCGCCAAACAAAAGCGGCAGACGAAATCCGAAGTCGTTCGCGAGGCAATCGAACTTCTCCTGAAACACTCTACAGGCCAGGAACCCAGTAAACGCCCGTATGAGTTGATTGCCCATTTGATTGGCTGCGTGGATAGCCGAGGGGCCAAGCTTTCTGAAAAAACGGGAGAAAAATTTGCTGCCCTCTTGAGAGAAAACGCTCATGCCCGCCATTCTCGTTGATGCCGGGCCATTGATTGCGCTATTGGATCGAAGTGATCCCAACCATGATATTTGCCGGACGACACTCCGGACGATCACCGATCCATTAGTAACGGTATGGCCTGTCCTCACCGAGGCAATGTACCTTTTACGCCCCTTTCAGAATGCGCAAGAAGCGCTTTGGGAGATGGTGGAGGCAGAGGCCCTCGATATATTGCCTCTCGATCGTGCCGACGTGCCCCGAATGCGAGATCTGATGCGAAAATACAAAAATCTCCCTATGGATCTTGCCGATGCGGCCTTGGTTCGGGTGGCTGAGCGGGAAAAACTCCGTCGGATTTTTACACTAGATCGGCGGGATTTCACCGTGTACCGACCGGCCAGGCTGGGCCGATTTTCCATTCTTCCCCGTAATGAACTGTCCAGGCGTAAGTAAAATCAGCTGAGAAGCAAGCCGCAGCGGACAATTTTAAAGAGCGATGTGACAGCGCTCGGCCCATGGTGTGCTCGTCCCCCAAAATTCTTCGCGCAGTGCCGATGAAATGGCTCCCTTGCGACTACCTCTGACTGTCTCGAGAAGATCTCGGGAAAGCGATTCGCAGTTTCGATCCCTCGACAAGGTTTTTGAACCCTCCTCTATCGCCGCTGAAATTATTGTTATGCGCGGAAAACCGCTGTAATTGCTCCGTGCTGGCATATAGTGTATTCGCACCGTTGTGAAGTTTCTCCACGCTTTTCCCGACAGAGAAAGGAGAACACCGATCGTCTGGAAAAGGATGCATGCCATGGAGTCTCCCGAACCTACGCGAATCCCCGATCACGCCGAGACGCCGGAGTCGGCTGCCGCCTCCGCTGAGCGTTTCGCCCCGTCTCGTCTTTGGCATCGTCCGCCGCCCCAGCTCAATCTCTTTACCGGCGAGCCGGAAGCCGTCGTCATTCCGCTCGAGATCGAACCCGACGAAGGCGAGCCCTACATCATCGACGAAGGCATTCGCATGGTCAAAACCGGCGATACCTCGCAGATCGTGCTGTCGGGGTTCGGCATGTTTCTCTCCAAAAAGAGCGAGCGGCTCATCGTACGGGAAGGCAAAAAAGCGATCTACGAAGTCCCGCTGTTCCGCCTGAGCGAAGTGGTCGTCGCCTCGCGCGGGATCACGGTCTCGTCGGATGTGATCGAAGAACTCTGCAAGCGTGGCATCCGCCTGAGTTTTCTCACCAATAGCGGGAAACCCTATGCCATGCTCTCCTCGCCGATGCTCACGGCCACGGTCGTCTCCCGCCGCGAACAATTGGCCGCCATGAACGATGACCGCGGGCGCGATCTCGCCAAACTCTTCGTGCTGGGCAAACTCAAAAACCAGGAGCGCCTGCTCCGCTATTTCGGGAAATACCTCAAGCAGCAGGATCCGGCCCGCTTCGAATCCGTCGCGCGCCTCGCTGGTCAAATTCGCCAACTGCGACCGGCCATTCAGCAGATCGACGGGGCGACCGCGGATGCGGTGCGCGAGACGCTGATGGGGTACGAAGGCACAGCCGGACGGCTGTATTGGGAAGGCGTGAAAATCATCATCGGCCAGCGGACCGAGTTTTTGGGCCGCACGCATCGTGGCGCGACCGACGCCGTGAACGCCTTGCTCAATTACGGCTACGGCATTTTGTATGCCCAGGTCTGGGGCGCCGTGCTCAATGCCGGCCTGGAGCCGTTCGCCGGCTTTCTCCATGTCGACCGGCCGGGCAAACCGTCGCTCGTGCTGGATCTGGTCGAAGAATTCCGGCAGCCGGTCGTCGATCGCACGGTGATCGCCCACATCAATTTGGGAGAGGCCGTCGTCCTGAAAGGCGGTCTGCTGGACGAAGACACGCGCGCCCGCTACGCCGCCAAAATTCTCGAGCGCCTGGAATCGACCGAATCGGTCCGCGGCAAAAAATTTCAGATCAAATCGATCATACAAATGCAAGCCCGGGCGCTCTGCGCCTTCCTCCGGCGCGAAGGCCCCTATCGTCCCTTCAGCTTCAAATGGTGAGGTGAGATCGTGGACGAGGTGACCACCTACGTGCTGTACGATATTCCCAACGATGCGATTCGAACGCGCGTGGCCGAGGTGTGCAAAGACTATGGCCTCCAGCGCGTGCAGTTCAGCGCGTTTCTCGGCACGTTGACGCGCAACAAACGCGAGGAACTCTATTTGCGCATCGGCGACGTACTGGGCGACGCATCGGGCAAAATCCTCATCCAGCCTGTCTGCGACAAAGATCTGCGAACCTGCCTGACCATCGACAACCCGCTCGACGAAGACGACCCGTCCGATGACCGCACCGTTGATGCTGCAGGTCACTGACCTGAAACAGTACGAATATTGCCCGCGCATCGTCTTCTACCACTATGTCATGCCGGTCGATCGAGCGCCGACCTATAAAATGGCGCACGGCCAGACCGCCGAAGCGCGGATCGATCGTTTGGAGCAGCGCCGTACGCTCGCGCGTTACCGGTTGCCCGATGGCCGCCGGCATTTCCACGTATGGTTGACGTCCGAACGGCTCGGCCTATCCGGCAAACTCGATCTCTTGATCGAATCGTCCGTGGGATGGTATCTCGTGGACTTCAAGGAGACGGCAGGGCCGGTCCGAACCAATCATCGGATGCAGTTGTGCGGGTATGCGATGCTGGTCGAAGAGGCCTATGCGTGCCAGGTCACCGAAGGGTTTCTCTATCTCATCCCCGGCGATCGGATCGAGCGCATCGTGATCACCGACGCGCTGCGCGCGCAGACCCGCGACACGATGGACGCCATTCGCTGCATGATCGTGACCCAGCGACTGCCGGAGGCGACGAACGTCCGTGCGCGCTGCACCGACTGCGAATATCGGAACTATTGCGGCGACATCTGGTAAGATGCACGACCGTGTCGGAATGCTCGGTCGAAGCGGCATGCGCAAGCGAATGGCAGCGGGAGTCTCACCCCCGCTGCCGGAGAAGTCAAAACAGAATCAGAAGCACAATGATGTGGTCCATACGAGACCTCCGGATTGGCACTCGATGGCATAGGACGGCCGCGAGAGCGAATTTTCGCAAACCCCTCCCCCTCTTGAACGATTTCTCCCGTTTCGATATTTTTGGTCGAACCGTCCGCAAATTGTGCCGATTTTCCGGGGACTTACCGAGCGTTGCATCGACCTTCCCTACGAAGAGGGAACTGAAAGACATCATTTAACCGGAGACATCAACCATGCCCAAGTTGCATCGACCTTCCCTACGAAGAGGGAACTGAAAGTGGAACTCATCGAACCCATGCCCTTTACCATTGCCGGTTGCATCGACCTTCCCTACGAAGAGGGAACTGAAAGGCAGGGGCGGGGCTTGTTTAGTCCCGATGAGTTAGCTTGCATCGACCTTCCCTACGAAGAGGGAACTGAAAGCCTATGACCCGCGCTCGCACGTCAAGAAAGTCCTTGAGTTGCATCGACCTTCCCTACGAAGAGGGAACTGAAAGTGTAGAGGCTGACGTAGGCGTCGGTCTCCTTCTGCAGTTGCATCGACCTTCCCTACGAAGAGGGAACTGAAAGTCGCACATTCACACCGATCTGCTTACATTGCCGTTCAAGTTGCATCGACCTTCCCTACGAAGAGGGAACTGAAAGTGAGTTCCTCAATCAAAATGGCTGAACAGTCAGGGTTTGCATCGACCTTCCCTACGAAGAGGGAACTGAAAGGTCGAATATAAAGCACAACGGGTGCAATCAAAGCATTGCATCGACCTTCCCTACGAAGAGGGAACTGAAAGCCAGATCACCACGATCCATACCATCGCCATCACGAATTGCATCGACCTTCCCTACGAAGAGGGAACTGAAAGGACATATTATTTTCGGTGAATGGTCCGCGCTCCGAATAATTGCATCGACCTTCCCTACGAAGAGGGAACTGAAAGTCGCCAGCGATGGTCGGGCCGCTCGTGATGCCGCCTTGCATCGACCTTCCCTACGAAGAGGGAACTGAAAGGGCCACGGGGAGGCATTCGGGGGAATCCATTGAAAATTGCATCGACCTTCCCTACGAAGAGGGAACTGAAAGCAAAGGCACGACTTGGTTCTCACAACGGAGTGAGCTTTGCATCGACCTTCCCTACGAAGAGGGAACTGAAAGCACGAGAAACCTCCGTCGAAGATGGCAGCTGAAGAAGTTGCATCGACCTTCCCTACGAAGAGGGAACTGAAAGTTGCGCCGGTTAGGTGTGATGGTCGATGAGAACACGGTCAGTTGCATCGACCTTCCCTACGAAGAGGGAACTGAAAGGCAATATCCGATATTGCGACTCCAATTTTCCGTCAAAGTTGCATCGACCTTCCCTACGAAGAGGGAACTGAAAGAGATTGGTTCTCTGCGAATCATGCGCAGAAAACCTTGTTGCATCGACCTTCCCTACGAAGAGGGAACTGAAAGATTTGATTTTTTGCTGCTTGACGATTTCGCGCTCGTTATTGCATCGACCTTCCCTACGAAGAGGGAACTGAAAGGATGCTCATTGGTGTCCGGTCTGTCAGGCAACACATTGCATCGACCTTCCCTACGAAGAGGGAACTGAAAGACTGGGGGGCTTCCGGAGACTGAGGCTCGGTTTCGGTTGCATCGACCTTCCCTACGAAGAGGGAACTGAAAGAGCGAATAATGCGCGGCGTTTTCTTCGAAGAGACGAGTTGCATCGACCTTCCCTACGAAGAGGGAACTGAAAGATCAATTCTCTGGGATTCCAACGCGGCATTTCTCGTAACGCAGTTGCATCGACCTTCCCTACGAAGAGGGAACTGAAAGTCATCCATACGGGAATGCGGCGAAAGTGAGCGATTGGTTGCATCGACCTTCCCTACGAAGAGGGGCCTATTGGGGGAAGCGATGCCGTCGATTGGGGGTCTGGACAAGAGGCGCTCTCGCTTCCACTCGCGTGGCCTCGCTTCCCAAGGCACTCACTTCTTGGATCGCCTGGCTACAGATGACGAAGGGGAAACGGCTTTTTCGGTGAGGAGGGCATGCAGCCGGTGAAGCGAGCGGTTACTTGTGATAACCATAGAAGCCCGACGGCTGAATCTCTTTTCAGGAGGAGGCCGGTTCATCCGAGCCCGCGGGGAGGCTGAGGAGCAATCGCCGTCCTCAGGGTAGGAATGCGGCGCCTGCTCAGACTCGCCGGGGATGATCTGAGAGCGGAGGGCCGCATTGGGGCCTGGTGCTATGGAAGCGAATGAGGTGCCGCCGCAGATGTGGCACGACGAGGGCGATCGCGCGTCGCAGTGGCAGAGACGGGCGTAGAGTTGTGACGGGATCGGATCACCAATGGACGGCGAAGAGCCAGTTGGCTGGCCAGCGATGCCGTCCAGCTATCATGACCGTACCCCTGTTTTTAGTAGGGCCATGCGTCGCACCACGTCAATGCCATGATGGTTGACGAGGCGCAGAAATTTCACGATGAGGATGGCGGCTCGCAGGAGGGACATGGGCAACTCTTCAAGCCCAATTCCCAACTCCGTACCTGCGCGCCGATTTGGCTGCTCGGTTGAACCGCTAACCACACACGGTGGCCCCGTTACTTTATACCAGCTGCTTCAGGAAGCACGTCGTCCTGGTCGCCCGATTCCAACGATGAACTCCGTATGGCGAATCCAAAGCGGTTTCATAATTAGGGCATGATCGCTAGCCAGTAGCATTTATTTAGGGAGGAGCGATCCTATCCCACCCGCTGCTTCATCGGTAAACTGCGCATCATCAGATAGGCAAACAACAAGGCCAAAGAAGCAGCAGCTTCTAAAAACTCTTCCAGAAAGACCCAATAATGATGCTCTAGCCATTCCAAATCCAAAACAGTCGCTACGGCTAAAAATCCTAGGCAGAGCGCTACAAATTTCAAAGGAGGATATGATCGCAACTGTTGGGCATAGAATTGATAATCATAAAGCCGGAAACGCACGATGGCATACCCGAGCAGACAACACGCCCCAAATACCAACCCAATGGACAACCAACTGAGGGCCATTTCCGCAGCAAGTTAACCAGCACTTGTAGAAAATCATGTAGTGCATCGATTTTTGCCCCCTTCACTATTGGCACCTCATAATACAAAAAACTCTGTCCGAAACTGATTTCCTCTAAAAACCCCAAAAGCCCCAACAACGGGATACTCCAAGCGACTTTTCCATGATAGGTCAGCCCGCACCTAACCAAATGCTTTATTCCAAGGATAGCCACCGTCAGGAAGAGCAGGGCTGTCACTAGCTCCAGAATATTGTTTTCCCGAACAAGCGGTTTGCGAAGCCAAGGCACCCACACATAAATCGCGGAAGTGATGAGAAAACTCAACACCACCACGGTCCAAAACTTTTGGAATAGGGCGGACTCAGAATTTTTCACGGCACATCACGTAATGCGGTACTGAAGTAACCCATTCTCTAGGTGCGAGGAAACTCAAGGACACGGTCATACCATAACCATCCACAACTTTCAGCACTCTATCGATTTTCATGCATGCCTGTTGAAAGTCAACCATCTCTGTGCATTACGACCCTCAACCCCGCACATAAGGGAATTTCTTTATGATGTGTCCCATGGTGGTCAGATCCATATACGGTGTTGCATTGCCCTTCCTACGAAGGGGGAACTGAAAGAACATCATTCTGGATACGGAAAACGCACTCCCCTTAGTTGCATCGACCTTCCTGACGAAGAAGGGCCTGTAGGGGAAGCGACGCCGTCGATTGAGGTCTGAACAAGCGAGGTTCTCGCTTCTACTCGCGTGGTCTCGCTTTCCAAGGCGCTCACGCCTTGGATCGCCTGGCTACAGATAACGAAGTGGAAACGGCTTTTTCGGTGAGGAGGGCATGCAGCCGGTGAAGCGAGTGGTTACTTATCGTAACCGCAAGAGCTTGCCGGCTGAATCTCTTTTCAAGAGAAGGACGGCTCAGCAAAACCCCCTCTTGACTTTTTCAGAAAGAGGATTACTTGATTGCCGCCTTGATTGAAATGTTGGGTGCGTTCTCTATTCAGCAATAACTCATTAGCTGTAACAAGGAGGGATTGCTATGGCACTCACAGCGTATGATCCTTTCGAGGCTCAAATCGAACGCATGTTCAACGAGGCTCTGCAATCCGTGCAGATGTTCCGACAACCTGGAATGACGAGCATGGGCGTGCCTCCCTGCAATGTGTGGGAGGACGATGAGCAATATGGATTCGAATTGGCCATCCCTGGCTGGAAGGCCGAGCAGATCGATATCCAAGTTGAAAACGGGGTCCTCCGTGTCGAAGGAAAAGCCGAGCCGTCGAGTGAGACGCCACAGATGAACGGTCGGACCTATCATGTGCGGCAGATTCCCGTGAGTGCGTTTACGTGGTCCTATTGCTTGCCGCCGAGTGCGGACCCCGATCAAGCCAAAGCCGTGTTCCGCGATGGGCTGGTGATGATCACCGTTCCCAAAAAGGCCCACGCACGGCCCCGCCAAATTACGATCCAATAACAACATTCCCTCTGATTCTCTGTCTTTCGGCGGGGCTGGGAAGAAGCCGCGCGCTCCCGCGGCTTCTTCGTTTTTGATCGAACGTAGTTCAGCGAACCGGCCGGAATGTTCAGGCTGGTGGAGAGGGGTGCTCTCTGTCGGGGAAAGCAGCCGGAGCAGTCACGAGCCGAGCGTCACGAGATTGGGGTGCGCGATGGGCATCAGGCCCCGTGGCATTTTTTGTATTTTTTCCCGCTTCCGCAGGGGCAGGGATCGTTGCGTCCGACTTTTTGCTGTGCGCGGTGCACGGTGCGCGGTGCCGCTGCTTGAGCGGTCTCGCCACGATTGAGCGTCAATTGCGGCGTGCGCGAGGGTTCTCGAACGGGGTCGGGGCGCTCGCCCCGCACTAATTGGACCTTGAACAACCGTTCCAAGGCATCGGACTTGATGCGGCCCATCATGTCCGCAAACATGTCGAAGCCTTCCCGCTTGTATTCGGCCAGGGGGTCTTTCTGACCGTATCCCCGGAGCCCGATGCCGTCTCGGAGTTGATCCATGGCGAGCAGGTGATCTTTCCAGTGATGATCGATCACTTGCAGCACGATCATTTTCTCGAGGTAGCGAACGAGCTCCGGACTCGCGCCCTGGTCGTCATGAAGGTGATGCTTCTTGGTCTGGTAGGCCTGCTGCACGCGGGTTACCAACTCGTCCCGCATGGCATCCCGTCCCATGTCCTGGAGTTCGTCGACGCGCACGACATTGAGCCCGAACTGGGCATGAAGCGCTTCGACCAAGCCCTTGAGATCCCACTCTTCGGCATATTGCTCCTCGGGACAGTAGGTGTCGATCAACGACGTCACGACCTCCTCGATCATGTCGTGAATCTCGTCCGAGAGATCTTCGGCGCCGAGGATGCTCGAGCGGTGTCGATAGATGACCTCGCGCTGCTTGTTCATGACATCGTCGTATTCGAGCAGGTGCTTGCGGATCTCGAAGTTATGGGCTTCGACTTTTTTCTGAGCGTTTTCGATGGCCTTCGTGACCATGGCATGTTCGATGGGCACGCCTTCCTCCATGCCGAGCTTGAGCATGAGATTGGAGACCCGCTCGGAGGCAAAGATCCGCATGAGATCGTCTTCCAGGGACACGAAAAAGCGCGAAGATCCCGGATCGCCTTGCCGTCCGGAACGGCCTCGGAGCTGATTGTCGATCCGCCGGCTTTCGTGCCGCTCGGTTCCGACGATGTGCAGTCCACCCAACTCCACGACCTCTTTCCGCTCGGCCTCGCACTCCGCCTTGATCTGTTCGTACTTCGCCCGTTTCTGCTCCTCGGTCAGCTCCTCGCCCCGATAGAGAATTTGTTTGAACAGCGCATCGGGGTTCCCGCCGAGCACGATGTCGGTCCCTCGACCGGCCATGTTGGTCGCGATCGTCACCGCGCCTTTCCGTCCGGCCTGGGCGATAATTTCCGCTTCTTTCTCGTGGAATTTTGCGTTGAGCACGTGATGTTTGATGCCGCGATGGTTCAGCATCGCCGACAAGCGTTCGCTCTTTTCGATGGAAATGGTGCCGACCAGCACCGGTTGCCCCCGATCGTGATAGGCTTTGATTTCGTCGGCGATCGCCTGAAATTTTTCTTTTTCCGTGCGATAGACCACGTCGGGATAATCCACGCGGATCATCGGGCGGTTCGTGGGAATCACGTTGACGTCGAGATTGTAGATCTGGGCGAATTCCGCCGCCTCGGTATCGGCCGTTCCTG
>RFGF01000068.1 GCA_003695915.1 Nitrospirota bacterium | reverse complement strand
GGAGAGCAGATGAAGAACCGTTTTCCGGACCAGCAAGATGGTGTTCTCTATCTGACCGAGGGAGGATCAGAGACCGAGATCATGTACAAGTATGGCTATGAGTTGCCGCATTTCGCGATGTTTCCGTTGCTGGACAACCCGCAGGCTGTCGCCGAGATGGAGGGGATGTTCCAGCGTTACCTCGAGACGGCGGCGAAACATGGATTTGCTGCCCTCATGGGCGGGTTGGACTACCGCGCAAGCCCTGACTGGGGGAAACTCTTAGGATATTCCAGCGAGGGACTGGCGGAGATGCAGCTTCGCGCCATCGCCTTTCTGCGCGATGTCGCCAGACCTTACAGGAGTCAGATTGCTCAGATTCTGATTGTGGGGGTCGTTGGTCCGAGGGGCGATGCCTATTCGTGGAATCAGACCATTACTGCCGATGAAGCAGAAGACTATCACAGCGTGCAGCTCGATACACTGCGAACGGCGCAGGTAGACCTGGTCTGGGCTGCAACGTTCAACAACATCCCCGAGGCTGTAGGGGTCTCGCGGGCAGCGGCGCGAGCTGGACTACCGATCTGCGTTTCCTTCACCTTGGACAGCTTGCATCGTCTGAAATCCGGGCCGAGCCTCCGGGAAGCCGTGGAAGCCGTCGATGGGGAGGCAGGGAAAGAACGCCCCGACTGCTATGGGATCAATTGTTCCCATCCTCTCGAATTCGAGCCGGCACTCGAGCCTGGGCGTTGGGTCGAGCGGGTACGGAGCCTGCGCCCGAATGCAGCGATGATGGACAAGATCTCCCTCTGCCAGATTGGCCATCTGGAAGACGGGGACCCTGTGGAACTCGGTGCGCAGATGGGAGAGCTGGCACGGCGCTTTCCCCATATCGATATCTGGGGCGGTTGCTGCGGAACCTGGGAGCGACACCTCGATGAGATCGCTCGAAACGTTTCCGCCGTGCGTAGGGTGGCGGGGAGATGAGCGGCCGATGCATCTTTTCTTCAGGTGAGAGGGGATACCGTAACCTTTCACCACAACCAGGAAAGGAGAAAGACATGAAGAAACTCACCGTTTTGACGATGGCAATCGTCAGACGGGAAAGCCTCTTGAATACTCGCGGAGGGCATAGTACGGAAAAGTCAGTCCGTATAGGAGCGCTCGGTGTGGCGAGAGTAGTGGCGAAGGAAGTGGCACACGTTGTCGAGGAGTTTGAAGGGGTGAATGCCTGGCGAGGTAGGCATACGATCCCTCCGTGGTGGTGCCCTGAGATGACGGAGAACAAACATCGGGAAAACGGCCCGTAAACGACTCCAATATCACATGATCAGGGCAACATGTCAGGTTAATCAATGGTTAGGCGACTCGAACAAGCGAACTCACGCTGCTCGAGGGGAGGGAAGATGCTCGTTCGGGTTGTGAGCGACATCACAGACAAGAGGGAGGTGGATCGATGAGCACCAAGGCGACTTTGATCGGGACGTTGGCAGTTGCAGTACTGGCAGTTTCATTAGTCAGCGCGGCAGCGGAGACAGCCAAAGAGAAGGCTATTAATGCCGGCGCGAAACAACTCACGGCTGAGGAGATTGCGGATCTTCTCGTTGGGAAGACGGTGACGGCCAGAGCCGGAGAGAAGAAGTTCTTGTTCCATTATAGTAGGGATAACGTCCTTTCGGGCAAACTGATCGGTGGAGGCTGGTCCGACACCGGCTATTACGGCATCACCGACGACAATCGGGTTTGCCTCTCGATGAGCAAGGACAAGGGCCGACTACGCTGCTTGACGCTGTTAAGAGAGCAAGACAGCACTGTGAAGAAATACAATGTGGATGGCGACATGACCTTCGAACTCCTCGAGTTCCAGGAAGGGAAGGCCTTCTGATCGCATGAGCGTTGGTGGCAAATAAAGAGCAAAAATCAAGCCTAACCAGCGCATCCAGCCGACGGGGAACCTGCTGCGCGACTTCCCCGCGGCTGATGCTTTTCGTTAGGCGACCAAACCTTGCGAGACCTCACAAAAAGCAACGGCGCTGTTGGCAGGACAGGTCACGCAAGTGTTGCTCGAAAGGAGAAAACCCGAGGAAACTCGCATTACCGAGTATGACAACGCTCCAAGAGATTCGCACCGCCCTGGAGTGCACCTTGGACAGGAGATAAACCTGGATGGCGAAGCAATTCCCTGATACGTACAGCAACAGTCCTTGCCAACGTGCTCCTCCATCATGGCAACAGACGCTTGGAGGAGGACTTTATGACTCACCTTAGCCGTTCGTGAAAAGGAGGATAGGGTATGAGAAACTCTACGTCGCGTCTCAATGCTCTTCTGTTTACAGGGTTGATTATCGTCTTCGGGTTGATTGGTTCTGTCCAGGCCGATGACGCAGGCAAAGGGAAAAGAGGTGATGACGCAAGCAGAGTGAAAAGAGGTTTCGAGATTGCTCCCGTGCCGCTCAATCTGCATGGAAAGGACCGAAACCTTGTCGGTTTAGGGAGCTATATTGTCAACGGTCAAGGTGGTTGCAATGATTGCCACACGTGGCCGTCATACAAGGCTGGTGGGGATCCATTTAAGGGGGAGCCGAAGGAGGTCAATGCGGATGGATACATGGCTGGCGGACGGTTTTTCTTCGCTGCCCCCTATCCCGTGGCTCTGAATGGGTGTGTCATCTCGCGCAACCTCACGCCTGAAGACGGCAAGCCTGCTGGGTTGACGCTTGAGGAGTTTTTGTACGTCATGCGCACTGGGGAAGATCCGGACGACCGCACTGGGGAGGATCCAGATGGCATGCGCACTGGGGGAGATCTAGACGACGATGACGACGACTTGCACCCTCCGCCGCGGCTACTCCAGGTGATGCCGTGGCCGGTGTACCAGGACATGACCGATCGGGATCTCCGTGCGGTGTATGAATATCTCAGTGCGATTCCCTCGATCCCAGGCGAACCGCAGTGTCCGTAGCCATAGCGGGGCGTGATTCCCTCGCGCCCCCACAATTCGAACCCCTGGGCATAATCAGCAGAGACGAACGGAGGGCTGGTCATCCCACAGCATACGCATCTCTTCGAAGCATGTGTCGTATAACAAGCGGCTGCAGCAGACTCGTAACCTCGCCGCTGAGCCGCAGTGCCAGGATCGTACAACCATTGCGTGGAGGGAAAGCAATGACCAGAGACATATTTCAGATGATCGGCTCACTCGACTCCGACGGCGTGCAGCGAGTTGTTGACAGGCTCGAGTATCGGGGAAGGGACGAAGCCTTCGTTACAATGCGAGAAGAGTACTTGAGCCGACTGGAGATTGTTCCGGAAGCGCGTATCCTGGACTTGGGATGCGGCACAGGAGTTGTGGCGCGCGCACTGGCTACCCGCGATACTTTCCATCAACCGATCGTGGGAGTCGACTTTAGCGAGGACCTGGTTGCTGCAGCAACACGATTCGCCACTGAAGAAGGAATCGATGAACGAGTCGAGTTTCGAGTTGGCGATGCCTCGGCTCTAGAGGATTCTGACACGACGTTTGACATAGTCATTCTGCACACGGTCGTTAGTCACGTTCCCGATCCGGTTGCCGTCATATCGGAGGCGAGCCGGGTCGTACGGCCGGGTGGGGCTGTGGCGATATTCGATGGGGATTACGCCTCGTTATCGCTGGCAACCGGGGAGCACGAGGGAGATTCCGAGATGGTGCAAGCCATTCTATCTGCGGTCGTTGCGAATCCATACGTCATGCGACAGGTGCCATCTATTCTACAAGAGGTCGGTCTCGACCTGGAGGGCTTCATGGCGAACGTACTGGCTGAGGCCGGTGAAGTCGCCTTCTTCTTAAATCTGGCCGAATCGTACGTTTCAATGGCCATAAGAGCTCAACTGATGCCCGAAGACAAAGCAAGGGAATGGCTAAACCTTTATCGTCGATCCGTTTTGTCGAAAAGCTCCTTCGGTTCATGCAACTACTACACGTATTTGACTCGGCGAGTAGGATAGGTTTTGCTGTAACTGCTTCGGAAACGATCCTAACAAGACGCTGTAGCTACTGGTCAACCCGCTTCGCGGTTTGTTCACCGCTGAGCCGCAGCATTAGACGACTTCGTGGAACCGGGGAATGCACCTGGGGGATGTGGACCATACCACCCAGGCCTTTGGCTTAGCCACGCCCGGCGGCATCATCTCCACAAAACAAAATCTTCACCAAATCTTCACACAATCTTCAAGTTTGGGCGTCCAGGACATGCTATAGTGCTCTCCGGAGCCGTTGATGAGCGACCTCTTTGCAGGAAAAGGCTTTTCTCCTTTCCCCTGTGACCCGTGCTTCGACGTGTGTATGAGCCGGCTCTCATCAGGAGGATGCCAGGGGGTAATCAGCATAACCTGACTTGTTCTCACTCTGCATAGCCTTGCGACTGCGGGAGGAGGAGATCGACGGTGGCAAGACCAGGTCGATTCAGGCGAGAGGGATTTTGCCTTGACTCGCGCTTTCCAGGTACCCTATGTGCAATGGAGGAAAAACCATGAACAAGGCCCTTTTGACCAGACTGTGGGTGATACTGGCGGTGGTGGGGTGCATCAGTCTCCTGGGAAACGGGTTCGCTGATGCTCATCAGCAG
>RFGF01000067.1 GCA_003695915.1 Nitrospirota bacterium | reverse complement strand
TCGAGCTTCGGCCTGTTCGGAGTGAAAAATTGGATCCCGTGTTCGTCGCGCGGTATCTCGACGGGCGGCAGGTTTTCGTGAAATATGCCGGCGATACCGCGGAAGCGGGAACCATGGGGGATCCTCGGAGTCTCAAACCCCGCAAACGGTTATTCGTCGAGCGGCGGGCGCTCGTCACGTTGCAGCGGATCGAAACGGGATCGATCCTGGTGCCTGACGTGCTGTTTTTCGACAAACGCACATGGACGTTGGAGCTGAGCGAAGTCTGTCCAGGCGGGCGAACGTTGGCCGAGGCGTGTGCGCACGGTGTGTTCGATGTGGAGGTCGCCAAAAGGCTCGGTCAATGGTTGGCCCGCTGCCATGGACTGGGCGATGCGGTTCCGCCGCTCTGGGGCGATGACGCGGCGGATCGTCGACAGTGGGCACGCATGTTGGCCCTGCGAACCGTAGAGGCCGCGAGCGCATTGTCTGACTCGGCCATTCATCAAAGATTGCACGAGCTATCTCGCGACAGTGTCGAGGTCCGTGGATTGTTGCACCTCGACTTGAGTCCAAAGAACATCGTGATCGCGCAGGAAGCCGTCGGCGTGATCGATTGGGAATCGGCCTCGAGCATCGGCGATCCAGCCTGCGATCTCGGTTGGCTGCTTGGATCCTACGTGATCGGGGGGCGGATGACGTCTGCCGCTCGTCCCTGTCGCGCGGCGCTCGCTGCACTGATTCGCGCCTATCGAGACGGGACCCCTCTCCTCTGGCCTCACATTGCGGATCGGGTTCCCGGATTTGCCGGGGCGGCGATCGTCGCTGCCGTGCAGCAGAGGTTGTTGCCTATCGATCCCTGTCTTGAGACGGAACTGCTCGGAACGGCCAGATGGCTGCTGACCGATGCCCGCACAACCAAGGCAACTCTTGAAATGATCATGGACCATGTCACCGGGGCATCCTGACGGTCAAAAAGCAAATTGAATATCGAGCCGGGTTTCAAAAGCATGGTCTTTTTGCTCGAATGCCGAGCCCGGGATGAAGTAGCCGTTCCGCCATCGAACACGAACGGTGGGCCATTCGCGCACGCCGACGATAAGATCGAATTCATCGCCCAAATTGGTGCTCCGTCCGGTCAGGTCCGCGCCGACATCGATGCTCCGGAGTTCGCTCGCCAACTCGACTTGTTCGTAATGGTGATAGACAACGTCGATGGATGTGCGGGACAGGGGTCGGAAGCCGAACCCGGCGGTGAAGATCCGCATGTTACTGAGCTCCGGATCGAACAAGACTCCATAATAATCGAAGTTCACCACCCCACCGAATTTCCCCGAATTGCTGTGAAATCCGGTTTGGCGGAAATTCCCGTCGATCCCGTCATCGGGATGGCTGTCGCCCGAGCCCTGCGCATACGCCAACGTGAGATATGGCCGAAGCGGGAGCTTCCGAGCAATGTAGCTGGCGCCGATATCGAGCGCGTACCCGCGGATGGAAGTCGAGGCGCGCGTCCCGCCGACAAAAGCGGCGTCCACCCAATAGCGAAGACGGGGCTTGAGCAGTTGTTTGATCCATGGGATTGTGGACCATTTGAAACTGAACTTCGGGCGTCCGAAGCTCCGGAGCCCCACCCAGATGGGATCGTCATCACGTGGCGTGTCGTTGTCGCGGACCAGGAGGTAGATCGCAGCTTTGGATTTTTGTTTCGGAGCGAAAATGTCCATGATGGCTTCGGCCAGCAGGTCGATTTGATTTCTGGACTCGAAAATGTCATCGAACACTCGCACTCGGCGGTCCAGACTGGGGACGGGAGTCGATACGGACATCCGAAAGTGAAAAGGCGCCGGATCGACGAGGAGGCGGATCCCGTCCAGGGTTTCGTTTAAAAACCAGCGTCGAGGTTCGAAAAATTGTTGTCGTCCGATTCGTAGGGCGCTCGGCACGTCGAACGGAAGCGGGGCCTGTAGAAAGAATTCGTTGACTTGGAGGTCGAAGGCGTTCGTGGGTTTGTCGCCTTGCCGAACGGTCAGTTCATCCTCCAGGCCCAACTCCGTAAAGAGATAGAAGCCGTCCGGGAACGCGGCAATGAGATTGAGCTGCAATTCGGGACTGAATCGAAAACGATCGCGTTCTCGAGCGGATTCGAGATTGAGATTGTCTTGGAAATTCCAATCCAACGTGAAGGCACCCGTGAACGTCACGAGCGTTCTCCCGATCATGACTTGGAGTTGGGTTTCGGGGCGCAAGCGCTCGTCGTCACCGCGCAGTGCCACAGCCTTGGTGCCCGGTTCCACCTCCTGGTCTTTCAAGGCAGGATCGAATTCCACGGGGGGCGGGGGAGCTTTCGTTTCGGCAAGGGCGACCAACAGTTCGAATCCGCCGATCAAGACCACCATCGCACACCACAACCAAGGCCGGCTTTCAGGATTCGAGGAAAATGGAAAGAGAAAGGCACGCAGTCGGCCTATCCACATCACGAGTCGGCTGAGGAACATGGAGTCCGTTGAGGAGCGAGGGCGTGAAGACGAGAGGGCGGCTCGATGGCGATGGCCTGCTGCGGACAAGGGCCGTCGAGGCCTGGTCCTTTTGGAAGCCGAAGCGGACGGTCATGGTTGTGGCAGTCAGGCGATGTGCATGCGGTACAGTTCATAGTAATGCCCTTTCAAGTTCAGCAATTCGCGATGGGGACCATGTTCGACGATGCGGCCGTGATGCAGCACCAGGATTTGGTCGAATTGGTGCATGGCGGTCAACTGATGGGCAATGAAAAGGATGGTCTTCCCTTGCTGGCTTTGTGCGATGGCTCGATGAATGAGCGAGGCGGAGACGGGATCGACCGCCGAGGTCGGCTCGTCGAGAATCAGAATGGATGGCCGTTTGATGAAGGCCCGCGCGAGGCAAATGCGCTGGCGTTGCCCTCCGGACATGGTGCATCCCTGTTCTCCGATAACCGTGTCATAGCCGTCGGGAAGCGTGACGATCCACTCGTGGATATGCGCCTGTTTGGCAGCCGCTTCGATTTCGTCGGCGGTCGCGTCTGGTTTGCCGTACGCAATATTTTCGGCAATGCTGGCGCCACGACAGATCGGGAATCGAGGCCATAAGGAACCGGCAAATGGACACGTCCGTCGAATGTTGCCGAGTCCGTACGTATCGTGGGAGTAAAACAGGAGCTTTTTCATCGGACGCCTTTCACACGAGAAGTCTCCTGCGCAACATGATTCATCTCGGATTGCGGAAGCACTGTTGGTTCAGCCTTGTGCATGCTCACTTAGACGATGCACCACGGTTTGCGTAAACGGTCGATTCACGGCGTTACGGTCGTGTGTTGGTCGGGGCCATTCCAGGCAGCCCACGATTTGGCAAGCGCGCCGGACACGAGGGTGCTGATTTTTTCGAGCAATTCGTCAAAGGCGAAGGGTTGAGCCAGGCAATCCGTGATTGCGGGATGCGGGCACCTCGAAGCGGCTTCGCACGTGGCATGGGCAGTCAGGAGCAAAATGGGGATGGAGCCACCGTGATGCCGAACCGCTTGACAGATCTCGAGCCCATCGGCATGGCGTAGATACACATCTACGATCACGATGTCGAATTGAGTCGTGCTGAGACACATCAGACATTCATCGAGATCGCGGGCGAACTGAAGCGTGTGGTGCTCGGCTTCGAGTCCTCGCTTCATGAAGCGCACCATTCGTGGATCATCTTCGACAAGCAGGATGTGCATCATGCGCACTCCCACCGGTTGCCGAGACGCGATATTGGTTGAGCGACCATGCGCGGCATGATACCGAAGACAGATGAACACGTGATGAGACAGACATGAAAAATTCCTAAGAATTGTCTGAGAGGCGGATGAGAACGGGCGGGCCAAAGAGTAACGAGCAGCAAGCTCGCGAACGACGAAGCCAACTCTGATACGGTTGATGCACAGTCCTAATGGGTTGTGTTGGGCTCACCCGGTTTCGATATCAACCACGAGAGAAGATGGCGAAGGAGCAATAATCGTCAAAAAGCGGGCGTGCCGAGCGCGTGTTGGACGGCTTGAGCCAGTTCGTGAAAGAGAAATGGCTTCTGGAGAAACACGCGGATCCCCATCTTCAAAGCCTTCTCTTCGTCGATGGTATGGCTGAATCCTGTGCAGAGGATGATGGGGAGAGACGGTCGAATGGCCAAGAGTTCCTGAGCGAGTTGTTCTCCTGTGCATTCGGGCATCGTTTGGTCGGTGATCACGAGCGTGACATCGTCCGGAGCTTGACGAAACGCATCGACGGCTTCCCGGCTGCTTGTAAAAGCTCGGACGCGATAACCCAGTTCCTCCAGCATGGCCGTGCCTGCCGCGACGATGGCCGGTTCATCGTCGATGAAGAAAACCAGACCTTCGCCACGCGGGAGAACATGGGGACGAGTCGAAGAATCTTGGGGCGTGTCCGGTGTGTAAGGAAAATACACGGTAAACGTCGTGCCCTCGCCGACGACGCTCTTCACCGTAATGACGCCGCCGTGGTCGGTGACGATCCCGTGCGTGACGGCAAGGCCCATGCCCGTCCCTTCGCCCACGCCCTTGGTGGTGAAGAAGGGATCGAAAATGCGCGGGAGGTGCTCGGGCTGGATCCCGCAACCTGTGTCGGCAATGACGAGCTGTGCGTACCGGCCAGGAGCGAGCCCGGGAGTGAGGGTAGCGGTTTCGGCATCGATGGACACATCTGCGAGCGTGACGGACAACGTCCCCGTTCGTCCCCGCATGGCATGTTCGGCGTTGGTCGCGAGATTCATCACCACTTGATGAATTTGGGTGGGATCGGCCAAGACCGGACCGGTCGGCTGGAGATCCTTGTGAATCGTGATCGTCGAGGGAAAGGAGGCCCGCAAGAGTTTGAGGGCTTCTTCGATGACGGGCTGGGGATGCAGGGGCTTTTTCCCGCCCTCGTGCCGGTGACTGAAGGTCAAAATTTGCTGGATCAACTCTTTTGCACGATAATTCGCCTTCATGATTTCTTGGAGATGTATCAGGATCGGTGCCGAGGCTGGCGTTTTCGCAATGGCCAACTCGGTAAATCCGATCAACGCGGTCAAAATGTTGTTGAAATCGTGTGCAATGCCTCCTGCCAACGTGCCGATGGCTTCGAGTTTTTGGGATTGGCGGAGTTGTTCTTCTCGGTGTCGCAAGGCCGCTTCGGTTTGCCGCTGGTCCGTGACGTCTTGTGCATAGACATTCAAATAATCCGTGCCCTCGATCACGGTGAGCGTCACCGCGAAGATGCGATCGAGGGTCCTCAGATCCTGGTGAGTCATGCCGCCTGTGCGGAATGCCTGCTCCACGGCCTTTTGCCATTCGGATGCACAGTGCGGATCTCGTTCTATGGCGGACAGCAAGGCTGTCCCGGGCTTGTTGCGGTAGAGGACCTGTCCGTCGCGAGCGATGCGCAAGACGGCATGGGGATTTTCTTCCGGGAACCTGGCGAGGACTTCGATGGCTTTTTGCGCGTTCAACCGTTCGATCAACTGACCGATTTGCGTACCGACGGCTTGCATGTGCTGCAGCAAGGCCTGATCGGGTTCCTGGATATGAAAACTGAAAAACTCCATGACCCCGTACACGGTTCCCCGCAGTTGAATGGGAAAGGCGAAGGCGGCATGGAGATTCTCTTTGGCAGCGACACGTCCTCTTGGAAAATTGACGTCTTTGACCACATCGGGAATCCAACAGGGCTGTCCGCTTTGCCAGACGCGCCCCGGTAATCCTTGGGCCCTGGCGAAGGTGTGTTCTTTGGTCGCAGCGATGAATTCGGCATAGCATTCGGGCGCATGGCACCAGACTTCGATGCAGCGAAGCAGATCGTGCGTCTCATCGACTTGCCAGAAAACTCCGAGTTGCCATCCGAGGTTGGTGCAAATGGCGCGGAGAATGGCTGGTGTCGCGTGCTCGATTGTCGTGCATTCTGCAAGGATACGGGCTACGGCGTATTGCGCGGCCAACATGTGTTCGATCCGTTTTTCTTCGGTCAAATCCCGGACGGTGGCGATGAACAAGCGACGCCCACTCACGGTGACTTCCGTGACCGCAAGGGCGATGGGAATGGTCGATCTGTCTCGCCGCCGAGCCAACACGTCCCGACGGGCTCCGAGGATACGCGATTCGCCCGTCTTAAGGTAGGTTTCGAT
>RFGF01000066.1 GCA_003695915.1 Nitrospirota bacterium | reverse complement strand
GGCGCAAACTGCACGTGGAGGTTGATTCGATGGCTCAAGTTGACTTCACCAACACATTGAACGGACTGATTCCCGTCGCACCGAGCTATGACGCGGTCACAGGTCGTGCCTGGATCCCGATAGCAGACTTACCTGATGATTTCAAGAGCGCGGACCAGCACAAAGTCGGGCGTATCGATCTCATTGGTTTCGGTTCCTTCGTGACCTCGCGTACCGATGTCAGCCAACAACCATATCGCGTGCAGATCATCGGCGCTCCGCCCGGCATCACTGCGGCCGCAAACTCCTGGTATACGCTCTGGGACGATGATGCGGGCAGTAGCGGGGGTTTCATCATGGTTGGCTTCGATGCACCGCCGGTAACCCTGCCGAAGGTGCCCGACACGGGGCTCATGGCCGAGGTGTTCCAGAACGCCTACGTGGACGTTCCCCCACCGGACATGCAGTACTACGACGCGAATACACTGTTTGACAGAAACATTCGGGATAATCTCGAGGCGGTGCGTAAAGGGAATGAGAATCGCGATCTGACCTCGGGGGCAGCCTTTTGGGCAGTCCACATCACCACTGCCTTTCAAGGGTATGTGGTGAAGGATAACGACCCCGACACGGAGCAGGCTACGATGCAGGGAATCCAATATGGTATCACTGGCGCTCACAGTTCTGACACCCGACGGGCCGGGTCGTTAATCTTCCTGGAGACCATCCGCGACGACAAGCGGGCCGACGTCGGCGCGATGGCCACGCTGGAGCGTTACACGGCCGCCCATGAAGTAGGGCATCAGTTCAAGCTCGAACACACAGATGGGCGTTTTCCTGATCCCAATGATATGGATCCGTCCGATGACTACATCATGACCGACAAATTGGACCAAACGGGAATGGCGCCGAACGTGGCCTTTTCAGCAGTAAGCCTGAAAAAGATTCGCAGTATCGCGTTTCCACCGCAAGGAGATTAGGAATGTTATGTCATCGTAGTCCCGTGCGCGTCGTTACGTTGGGCTTCGCGTCTTGGATATTTTGTGCCGGCGTCGATGCGCAGGTCGACAAGGCTCATACGCCGATTCCTATGCGTATCGAGCTCATCCTAGACAGTCCCACGTGCATCGTCCATGAAAACTTCGCATTCAGAATGCGTGTCGTGAATCCCAACGACTTTCCGGTGATCATCCCCGGCATCAATCTCGATTACTATGTCGAGCCGACGATCTACTGGGTGCGAGATGACCAGGAAGATATGGTACTTCGAAACGAGCCAACCGTGAATCCGTGGACGCGGTTCCCAATTATAATTGCAGCGGGACAGGCTCTCGAAATACACCGGTTTCTATGGCATGACCAAGGCGTCACACTACGGTGGCCCGGCGAGCCCGGAGTATACATGCTCCAGCCGCAATTCAACGTTCAGGTGCGCCTCGAAGCCGACGGAGAGTGGTATCCCATCGCTTGGGACCGTCCCATCGCGGAGGTGCGTGTGCTTCCAATGGGTCCGCTGGACCGTCGTGCGTGGGCGTGGCTGGAACCCCGCCTGAGAGCTTATGACGAGTGGCTAAGAAATCCGAAGCCGAGTCGTGAGAACGTTGGCGTGGAGAAGGTACGTATCTACGGAGAGTTCTTGAAGCGGTTCCCGGACTGCACCTACGCCCGTGCTATCCGCTGGGAGACGGCCAAACTGCTGGCGAGGCTGCTGGGCAACGATGCCATCGAGGGCGACGCGGTCGCAAAGATGGTGGACCTTTTCGAGGAGTGCTTTACGTTCTGCCTGAAACAGGGCGGGGCCTACGCCGAGGAGTTCCTTGAATGGAATATGGACCGGGGTGGTAACCGAGCAATGAGTCTCGGATTGAGGTACCGGAAATACAATCTGGTTCGATCTTTGTTGTCGGCGCTGGATGAAAGAGATCCCGGGGATCGCGCGGCGAGTGGCTATCGTTGGGCAATCTTGAGCGGATACGAACAATCTGCTGGTGTCGCCCGAACACAACTCGCTCGACTGATAAGAGGTTTTCCCAAGAGCCAGTACGCAGCGCCGGCACAGAAGCTGATCGATGCGATTGACCGTGGCGCATGGCCCCCGAAGCCTCCTGACGAACAAATGCTGTTGTATGAAGCTGCCGGACGATCGGCGCTTGCGGGCGACGTGCCCAAAGCACGCGAGATGATCAAGACGTATTTGCAACGCTTTCCGAACGGACGATATGTGAATCAGGCAAGGGCATTGTTGAAAGCATTGGATGACGGTTCTTGGCCGCCTATGCCCTACGGGACTCGTGAGGACGATGCCCCGAATCCGTAAAAGGGAATCCCCTGGCAGGCCGAGGAGAACCAAGACGCCGATCCGGACTCCGAAGATCAACGCGGTATCGGAATCACGAAGGGTATCAGTACACACGGCGGGCTCTTTGGGGCCACAGGAACTACGTCACCGATTGGAAGTGCATATACGGGCATTTGTGCTGTGTTTAGCGCGGTGTTCGGTGAAACTGCGTTCGCTGCCAAGGAGAAATATACGGTCGCTCACGAAATCGGACACACGCTTGGACTTCCGCATAACCCGGTAGGTCCGGATGATCCACCTATGGGGCTCATGGATCCCCAAGGTGACGGCCATGAGCTCCCCTTCGTTGCGGAAAACCTGAAAAGATTGCGAGAATACAATGGGCCTTGATAAACAACGGAGGTCGTGATGAACAACAGGCCTACACGATTTGCGAAATATATAGTACTGGGGGAGGCGTGTGCGCCCTTCTGGCTCCGGGTTGGGCTGGGCCTCCGTATCTCAAAACCCGTCTCTCCGCGAAAGGATTTAACATCCTGCAAGTCTCGTTTCCAACTCGAGGGGAAGTAAGTGGGGTATCCGTGCAGTTCAGTTGGGACGGGGAGATTTTTCACTCCGCCGATGTGGGACTCCCGCGTCCGTGGCAACTCCTCCCTTCGGTGAGTTATGGTAAAGGGTGGACAACGATCAGCGTTCCTGCTGTGGCTGCTTTTGGCTTAGGAGAGGCGCGTTTCTTTCTCGAGAAACCCGGGACTTGTTGGTTCCGTTGGAATATTAACTTCAAGGACAAAAACATCGAAAGCATCAAGATCGAGCGGATCGTGGAAGTTGCACCGTCAACCGGCGCCGACTTGGATTTCACCATGCGCCTCGGTGGCCCGGATCTTGCACGCGCAATGTTCGGAAAGGATTTCTTTGAACGCCAGAGCGGCGTTGCGCATGAACAGATGATGGATCCTGAAATGCGTGCCCTGATGGTCATCCGGCGGTTCCTTGAGGCCGCGCGTGCCCGCACGATGGAGGATGTCAAGCTCCCGAAGGGCGACGTGAAGAAGACGGCGGAT
>RFGF01000065.1 GCA_003695915.1 Nitrospirota bacterium | reverse complement strand
TGCTGACGCTCCTACTTGGAAGCGTTGGGGTGCTGGCTCAACCAGCCTCGATACCGGAGTCAAGATCAATGGAAGATGACGACGTTGACATGCTGCCGGAAGTTCATGTTCATGGACTTCGATTGCATGCCGGTCAACAACGAAGGCCGATTCCTCTACGCATGCCCTTGCCGACCATTCCGCCTTCCCTTCGTGGAGAACCCTTGGATGCGTGGATGCGTGTGCGTTTTCTGGTGAAGGCCACGGGCGAAGCGACTATGGTGGTCTTGGAACCTACCGATCACAGGGAATTAACGCTCGCAGCCGTGGACGTGTTGGAACGATGGACGTTTCTTCCGCAAATGGATGGCGACACGCCTGTCGATGGCGAGCTGACTGTCAAGATACATTTTCGAACTCCTTAGGTTTGCTCAATCACCTTTGGGGCCTCTTCCTGTGAAAGGACCGATGCAGGAGCTTGTAGGACGTTACACAATCAGTGATCGAAGCCAACGCAGCACAGTTGCCCATCGATGAGAACGCGGTGGTCTTTGGGCTATGCGGTCATCCGTCCCCGAATGTGCTATGGCGCCCGACTGTTCCGAGGAGTATGATCGTGTGGGATCAGCTGGAAGAGAAAACGGGCACGCATGACTGGAGAATCTTTGCACAGCGACCAAGGACAGCGCCCTCGGCTGTCGGTGGTCATCCCCGTCTACAACGAGCGGGCCACGATCGAAGAAATTCTCCGTCGTGTCCAGGCCGTCAAGATCGAGAAAGAAATCATCATCGTCGATGACGGATCGACCGATGGGACGCGCGATTGGTTACGATCGCTCCAAGAAGCCTCTGCGTCGCTCACCAATGCGTCGCAGTCCGAAGTCGCTCATGATGTACGGCGCGACAATCTAACGATCCTGTTTCTCGATCGCAATTATGGCAAAGGGATGGCCATGCGCCGAGGGTTTCAGGAAGCTCGTGGCGACATCGTGCTGGTGCAGGATGCCGATCTCGAATACGATCCTCAGGATTATCCGCAACTTCTCTATCCGATCGAGTGTGGCCGTGCCGATGTCGTCTATGGTTCGCGGTTTCTCAGCGGGCCCCATCGTGTCCTGATGTTTTGGCATTATCTCGCCAATCGCCTCTTGACGCTGCTCGCCAATATTTTCACGAATTTAAAATTCTCCGATGTCTGGACCGGTTACAAGGTCTTTCGGCGCGAGGTGCTGGCACACCTTACCCTTCGTGAACAGGGGTTTGGCTTTGATCCGGAAATCACGGTCAAGATCGCTAAAGGAGGATGGCGTGTCTACGAGGTGCCCATTTCATATTGGGAGCGGACCTACGCCGAAGGCAAAAAAATTACCTGGCGCGATGGCATTCACAATATCTGGTGCCTTCTGCGATATAGCCTGTGGAGCTCGTGACAGTACGAGATACGTCGCGCTAAGGTAGTCGCATGAAATGGACTCGATCGCCGGCCGCAGCCGGCACCTTTTATCCCGCATTGCCGTGGCAGCTTCGGGCGCAAATTCAAGGACTTATCGACCCCGCAGCTCCCAAATGCGAGGCGGTCGCGGTGGTCGTTCCCCATGCGGGGTATCAATATTCCGGAAGCATTGCCGGAGCTGTCTACTCACGCGTGCGATTTCCGGACACCTTCGTCATCCTCGGTCCGAATCACTATGGCCTCGGTGCAGTTGCCAGCATGATGCCTGAAGGGCTGTGGACGACGCCGCTGGGGTCCGTTTCCATTGACGCCGAGTTGGCACGACGCATTCTCGATTCTTCGCAGTTTTTGGAGGTGGACAGCCTTGGCCACAGCCAGGAACATGCTATCGAGGTTCAGCTCCCGCTGTTACAGGCCTTTGAAATCCCGTTTCGCTTTGTCCCCATCGCTCTGATGCCGTGTCCCTATCATGTCTGCCAAGACATTGGAGAAGCCGTGGCGACGGCCATTCAAGCCAGCGATCCCAAGTCACGCGTCACCATGATCGCCTCGACGGATTTTACTCATTGTGGCCCGATGTACCATCAATTGCCTCCTCCGGGCATGACGGCCGCGGACTATGCTCGGCAACAAGATCGGTTGGCCATCGAGGCCATTCTCGCGCTGGATCCAGAACGTCTCTATCGCACCGTCGAACAGCACGACATTTCGATGTGCGGGGTTCATGCCACGACCGCAATGCTCGTGGCGGCCAACCTGCTAGGCGGACGGCGGGCGGAATTGGTCGGGTATAGGACGTCCGCTGATGTGACCGGGGAAGGGGACATGGCGGTGGGATATGCCGGCGTGGTGATTCATCCTGATTGAGCGACGGCCCTGTTCTCTCGCCGCGTCCGATTAGCCGTCGGCATGTTTTCTCTTCTTGGGTTTCCCACACCACCGCATCGGGTTGCGAAGGCACTGCATGCCGCGAACGATGGGAGGGCTAGACGGTGTCGGACATTATTTCCCCAGCGCGCGATCCAGATTGAAGGCGGCGCTGATGAGCGCGAGATGGGTGAAGGCTTGAGGAAAGTTGCCTAACGCTTCGCCGGTCGGCCCGGTTTCTTCCGCATACAATCCCACATGGTTGGCATAGCCCAGCATTTGCTCGAACAGTAATCGCGCTTCGTCCAGCCTGGCGCGATCGATTCTTCCGGCTCGCGTCAAGGCCTCGACGAGCCAAAACGTGCAGATGTTGAACGTCCCTTCCTCGCCGTCGATCCCGTCCCCTGTCTCGCTCACGTTATATCGGTAGACCAGCCCATTGGCCACCAAGCCTCCTTGAGCTGGAGACCGGTTGATGGCATCGAGTGTGCTGAGCATGCGCGGGTCGGTCGGAGAGACAAAAAAGACCAAGGGCATCATGAGATTGGCGGCGTCGAGCGTCTCGCTACCATACCGCTGAATAAAAGCGCGTCGGGAGGGACTCCAGCCTTTGGTCATGATGTCCTCGTACATCGTGTCTCTGACGGTCAACCAGTGAGTGCGGTCGGTGGGAAAAGACCGTTTGTCCGCCAGTCGCAAGCCCCGGTCGAGGGCCACCCAGCACATGAGCTTGGAATAGACAAAATGTTGCCGTCCACCACGAACTTCCCAGATCCCTTCGTCAGGCTGCTGCCAATGACGGCAGACCCAGTCGATGAGTTGCCGGAGGTGGCTCCAGAGATCGAAGGAGATGGGCGTGACGTATTTGTTATACAAATACACAGAATCCAAAAGTTCCCCGTAAATATCCAATTGCAGTTGGTGAGCGGCGTCATTTCCGATCCGCACCGGTCTGGATCCTTTGTAGCCTTCGAGATGCGACAGCACCTCTTCTTGTTCGACAGGATGTCCATGAATGTCGTACATGACCGGCAGCGAACCATCAGGGTTCAGCCGATGACAGCAGCCTTCCAGCCAGTGCATAAATTTTTTCGCCTCATCGGTGAATCCGATTCGGAGCAGCGCATAGAGGGTAAATGCGGCATCGCGAATCCATGTATAACGATAATCCCAGTTTCGAGAACCGCCGATGCTTTCGGGAAGGCTGCAGGTGGGAGCGGCCACGATGGCTCCGGTTGGCTCGAAGGTCAACAGTTTCAAGGTCAAGGCCGAGCGGTAGACCATTTCGCGCCATCGACCGGTGTAGGTACAAGTTGCGAGCCACCGACGCCAGAAGCTGACCGTTTGCTTGAACAATTCACCGGCTTGAGTCTGCGAGATCGAAATTCGATCTGTACTCCCGCGTTCGACCTCCTGAAGGATGAAATCGGCCTCTTGTGCTTCATGGAGTTCGAACGTGGCTATTACGCCGTTTTCACACCGCCTGAGAGGAATGCGTGAGCCAAGGCGTAAGCTTAACTGAGGAGCATCAAAACAAGCCCCGTCCCGAGTGATCGTGGTGTTGTGGGGATCGCGGGCGTAGTTGAATGCCGGCAGGCATTCGACCTTCATCGTCATGCTTCCTCGGATGGCCTGCACTCGGCGAATCAACCCGTGATAGCCCGGCGCGGTTTCTTCCAGACCGACGGGCATAAAATCGATGATCTGCACTACGCCGTGCGGCGACAGAAACCGTGTTACCAGGACATTCGTATCCGGCCAGTAATATTGCTTGGAAGAGAGGCCATCGTTCTCTGGAGCGATTCGAAAGTAGCCCCCGCGGCGCTCATCCAGAATGGCGGCGAATACACTCGGGGAATCGAAATGCGGGAAACACAGCCAATCGATCGATCCATTGGTGCCGACGAGGGCCGCGGATCGCATGTTTCCGATCAATCCGTAGTTTTCAATCGGCTGGTACGCCATCGAATAACCTCCTTGTGCGCGAGCCCGAGTCATGGTTTCGAGAATCAGTCTCGTGCATATGGTCGGAACATGCCATGCGAGTGCATCGGTCACACGTTCGACGCATGGAGCCGTCAGCGTTCGGGCGTTGTGGAATGTCGACGTATCTTATCAAGATCTCCATGATCCTGCAGGACGGCATGGTAGATACAGGTATGAGTACATGCAACGATCTCAAATCTGAAAGGGCGCAGGGGGTTCTGAGCCTCGTCGTGATCTTGTCGGATGAGAACATGCCTTTTCATGCCTATCACAAATTGGACATTGCGAATCCTCGATCCCAAAAACCTGACCGTCTTTGTCTTTGACAAGAGCGACGACGAAAGATCACTCCCGTGAGAGGTGCGTCAGCGAGGTGCAGGGGACGATGGGAATGCGATTTGCTGTATGCGGCAAGCGTTTCACGAAGAGCAACGTGCCATCACTTCAGGGTGGCCGGCGTATCAGCTTCTTTTCTCTGAGCCGGGTCTATTTGGTTGTCGTTGGGGCCGAGAGGAGAGGTTCCCGGTCGGGTTCGGCGAGGCTCTCCAGGGTTGTATCGATTGCTCCCATGTTGCAAAAGCCGTGGAAAGTGGCGCCTTCTTCAATGGACATGTTGGGTGTTTGGACTTCTCCAAGGAGCACTGCCGACTTGAGAAGTTGAATGTTGTGTGATGTGATAACCGTTCCCTCGATTCTCCCTCCGCCAATGAGGACTTTTGTACGAACGGTACCCTTGATAGATGCATGAGGGCCAACAATCAATGTTCCTTCCGCGACAATGTCTCCTTCGAATCGGCCATCGATCCGCACGGAGCCGATAAATCGGGCTTGTCCTTTTATGTAGACGTCTTGTCCGAGAAACGTCTGGACGATGTCCTCGAGCGTGCTTGTTTCTTTCGAGATGAGCGAGCGCTTGAACAGCATCTGCGATGCCGTGGAAGGGCATGATCCTCTTGGTGGTTGTCTTGCAAAGCCGATACCGCCGATCCTCCGCTTATAAAATGCTTGTCATGCAACGAGATAGAAAACTTTGCGTGTTCCCTTCGGACATGCGACTGGAGGAGAAAGCCTTCCGTCTTTGTTGCTACCCAATCTGCAAAAAAGAGAAAGACAGAATGAGCGATGCGGATCGTCTAAGCGATCGGTCTGTTTAGTCGGTCTCTCGAAGGTGCTAAACTTATGAAATGATCCACGGAAGGGAGGGCGTTCTCAGACCGAAGTCGACTGCTGGTCGTGGATCATTCCGTGAGATGTTTCTTTTCGCACGAAATGGAAAGTTCCAGCATATCGTGTGCTGGTTCGTTGGATTGTCGGCTTGTATGGCAAGTGGACAGTGGGTAAAGCCTGGCGTGACGCAGGAAGAGGCAGAGAAAGCATTGCGCGATTGCCGGACGATGATTCTGCAGCCTTTTGTCGATCCCTCGCGAAAAGAAAGCCCTCCACCGGATCTGACCATGGCCGAAATCGAACAGTGCATGAGACGGAAAGGGTTTGTGTGGGTACCAGCCGGCGAAGGCCACCCGGATGCCGAAATTCTCACTGTTCCTGAGTCACCAGGCTCTGACACCTGATCATAGTTGTTGAGAGGTGATCTGTAGGAGCTGATTGACAACGGCTTCCTTCCCGTCTCTCTTTCGTTCCATGGAGCTTATGGTTCGATCGAGATGCGATCGGTTTTTTGGAATCTTGACAGTGCTCAGCGGAAAACGATAAGCCTTTTGCGTGCTGGTGGAAGAACATCGCAAGGAGGGATGATATGCCTGTCAATGTGCTACGGAAATCGACGCCGAGGGGGAAAGGTCCACCACCCAGTGGGTCGCCGGAACAAAAAACAGCTCCGCTCGCCTCTTCCGAAGACCAGCAAAAAGAGGCTGATCTTGCCGCCAAAGAGCAGGCCGACTTATGGGAAGCTGAAGAAATCGGCCTCAGCCGGTGGTCAGGGGGAGATGAGGATAAGCGATTTGTGGATTGAAGGTGAGGAGAAGTTGATAATTGGCTGGGGGACCAGGAATCGAACCTGGGCAGTCAGATCCAGAGTCTGACGTCCTACCGCTAGACGATCCCCCAACCGCAACCAGCTTAGTCGAGTATCCGAGAACGAGTCAAGCAAAAGAGCGGAGGCTGCTCATCGGAGCGAAAAGACGGCGCTTCCCGTCTCTCGCTGATTCTCCGAACGTGTATGGCCTTCTTTGGCGCTTACCCGTCCGACGTCTCGGTGCGCTGACCAGGCGAAGCAACCGTTTGAGCGAACGCGATACCTCTTCGAATGCGTTCGATCGTTCGTCGTTTTCCTAATAGCTGCATCACTTCGTAGATTCCGGGACTGACGGTCCGACCGGTCAAGGCGACGCGGAGCGGTTGAGCGAGTTTGCTCAGTTTGAGCCCATCTTCTTCCAAAACGCTGTGGACGATTCGTTCAAGCTCTTCCTTCGTGAACGCCGGAGCGGCTTCCAATCGCTCTGCGAATTTTTTGAGACTGGGAACGATGGCCGGAGTCAAATATTTCCGCGCGGCTGTTTCGTCGAGGGTGATGGTCTCGCGCAAATAGGGTTCTGCGCCGGATACGAAATCCAACAGCGTTTCCGAACGCTCGCGCAACGGAGGAATCAAGGCTTCGATCCCCCCGGGGATACGTGCAAAATCGTGGTCGTCGTAGCCGGCTTTTCGGAGTAAAGGTTCGAGCAACGCCGCGACACGCTTGGGATCCGAGGTGCGCAGATAGTGAGCGTTCATCCACCGGAGTTTGTCGGGATTAAAGACGGCCGGGGCTTTCTGGACATGCTTGAAGTCGAACAACTCGATCATTTCTTGTCTAGAGAAAATTTCTTGATCGCCATGCGACCATCCGAGGCGGACGAGATAGTTGACCAAGGCTTCGGGCATATAGCCCATATCTCGGTAAGCGAGAACGGAGGTGGCACCGTGTCGTTTGGAAAGCCGGGTCTTGTCGGCCCCAAGAATCATAGGAAGATGGGCGAATTGGGGGATGGGATAGCCAAGGGCTTGGAAAATGGGAATTTGCCGCGGCGTATTGTTGACGTGATCATCGCCACGAATCACATGGCTGATTCTCATGAGTGCATCATCTACGACAACCGAAAAATTGTAAGTGGGATAGCCGTTCGATCGGAGGATAATCAGGTCGTCCAACACCGCGCTATCAAAGGCTATGGTGCCTTTGATGAGATCATCGAAGATGATTTGCCCTTCCTGTGGCGATTTGAAACGGAGCGCCGCTGGTTGATCGGGCGAGAGGATGCCTCGATTCCGACATCGTCCGTCGTATTTGACGGGTTCGCCTTTGGCTTGAGCTTCTTTCCGCCTGGCTTCTAGGTCTTCCGGTGAACAAATGCACCAGTAGGCATGTCCGGAATGGAGCAGATCCATGGCGGCCTGTCGGTACAAGGCGAGCCGCTCGGTTTGTCGATAGGGGCCTTCGTCCCAATCCAGACCGGCCCACGTCAGCCCTTCGAGAATAGCCTGAATAGCCTCTTCAGTCGAGCGATCGCGATCGGTGTCTTCGATTCGTAGAATGAATGTGCCATGCCGGCCACGAGCGAACAGCCAGTTGAAGAGGGCGGTGCGCAGACCGCCGATGTGCAGATAGCCTGTAGGACTGGGAGCAAAACGCACTCGAATGTCGGTCATGGGCGAGGTCTTGGCGAGGTGAGAGTCTCTTCCGAACAAGACAGTGTCGTGGGAGCGGAGCACATGAGGCAATAATGTTTACAGTTCATCATGTATCCTCGAAGGTATGCTGAAGGAAGGCGTGAGACTAACCATGCGTTGTTCTTCATTACCATGAGACTGTTCTGCTGTAAAGCCCAGCGCATCGTGCGCTTGCCTTTCTGGAATCTCGCTCTTAGAATGCGGTTCAGTAGGATAAACAGCCTGAAAAAGTAAGTGGAAAAGGTTTGTGTATGATTAAAATTATTCGCGAAGGGTCGCAAAAATATCCATGGGTTCTCAAAACCGTCATGCTCATTATCGCCGTGACGTTTATCATCGGGATGGGGTGGTGGGGCTTTGAAGCATCGCAACCCAATGTCGTCGCCACCGTCGGTCCATATAAGATTACGCTCGATGAGTACCGACGTGCCTACCAACGAGCGTATCGCTTTTATCGAGATCAATTGAAGCAAGAGGATGTGGATGAGGAAACCATCAAGAAATTAGTGTTACAAAGCCTGCTCGAATCCAAAATTTGGAATCTTGCTGCGGATCGCCTCGGTGTCGATGTATCAGCGGAGGAACTGCATGAGGTCATTACGTCTCAACCCGAATTTCAAAAAGATGGGAAATTCGATCCGCACTATTATCAGCGATTGTTGGCCGCTAATCGATTGACGCCTCGAATGTATGAACACCAACAGCGCTTGCAGTTGCTCGCTGAAAAAGCTCGATTGCTGGTTATGGAGGCGACCACGTTGACGCCAGAAGAAGAGAAGGAGGTTAAAGCCTTGGCCACACGACGCGCCGGCGAAGGAAAAGACCCCGATCCTGTCTTGATGGAACAAGTTCGCATGCAATTCCTCATGCAAAAAAAGCAACGGGCCCTTCAAGCGTTTCAATCGGCGTTGCTAGCCAGCCTAGAAGTCGAAACACACGAAGAATTGCTCTGAGCGCGATACAGCGTTCATCGGTCTCGCGTACGTCCTCCATCTCCTCCGCGCGAAGGCCATTCTTCGGTTGCCGTTGGAATCGTTATCCTGCCGGAACGATAGCGCAGTCCCTGTATCGCTGGCCCCATCTCAGCGGGCTTCGACTCGAAACATTCTCTTGTCCTCCGTCAAATGATGAGCATCGCATCGCCATAGCTGTAGAAGCGATAGCGTGTCCGCACCGCATGTTCGTAGGCGGCCCGAGCGCGTTCCAAGCCGGCAAACGCAGCTACGAGCATGATCAGCGTCGTGCCGGGCAAGTGAAAATTGGTGAGAATCCCATCGACGACTTGAAAGTGAAAGCCGGGTCTAATGAACAGGTTGGTTTCTCCTGCACCAGCTCTGACGATGCCTGAACCATCGGCGGCCGCTTCTAATGCCCGAGTGACTGTGGTACCGATCGCCACCACTCGTCCTCCGTGCTGGCGGACAAGAGAAATGGTGTGAGCGGTGTGTTCCGGGATGCAATACCATTCCGGCTCCATTCGATGCTCGTCGATCATCGGAGACGTGACGGGACGAAAGGTTCCAGGACCAACATGGAGCGTAATAGAAGCAAGAGTGATGCCTCGCGCCTGCAAGGCATTCAGCAAGCGTTCGGTGAAATGAAGGCCGGCCGTAGGAGCGGCAACAGCCCCTTCTACTTTGGCAAAGACGGTCTGATAGTCTGATCGGTCCTCTTCGGTTGGCTCGCGTTTAATATAGGGAGGAAGGGGCATTTGCCCTCGTTCCTTGAGCAATCGTTGACAAGACCGTTCGTCGGGAAAATGGATGATCGTTCTGGTCGAACTGCGTTCTGCAACCATGGCCTGAACATCTGTGGAAAATTGAAGAAGTTGACCGGTGCGAACTTTGCCTTTGAGCAGCACTTCCCATGTTCCAGGCTGAATCGCTCTGACGAATAGGACCTCTATTTTACCGCCTCCGGGATTTTTGTAGCCGATCACTCGGGCTGGGATGACTTTGGTATCGTTCACCACGACGAGGTCGCCAGGATGGAGCAATTCTGGAAGATCAAAGACCTGTCGGTCCTTATACGGTCCTTGCTCCCGCGGAACGATCAGCAGACGGGCGTGGTCGCGCGGTTTGACCGGGCGGTCGGCGATCAGGCTGGCATCGAACGGAAATTGAAACTCGTTCAAGTACATGAAATGAGATTGTGGAAAAGCTGGACGTCTGGCTGCGAATCGAGCGGCAATGACTGTTCAATCGGAGAGCGCGAGACGGACTCGATGCAAGGGGAGCAACTGCGTGCCAGGATAGTAATAGCGCAGAATGGCCTGGTGTCGATATCCCAGTTCCGCCATTTCCTTCATGCCCCATTGACATAACCCGACTCCATGTCCGGCTCCTTTCCCATGCAAAACGAGGGCTCGGTCAAGCCGTGTGACGGTAAATTGGGTGCTGAAAATGGTCGAATAGCCGACAGCTCGGCGGAGATCTTGCCCGCTGACGATCAATTCGCCTTCAGAATGGAGAATACGAACACGATCGACACGTCCCGAAGGGGTAAAGGAAAAGGGAGTCACGGTCGCCACGATGCCGATGCGATAGCCGGCTTGCCGAAGCCGATGTTCCAACGTTTCGATGGGCACGGCGGTTTCCCATCGATACCGGGGGGAAGCTTCGTCAAAAGGACAATCCACCCCTTTCAAATATGGGAGATCCAGTTCCCAGACATAATACGCATCTTCTGTCAGACCTGCTGCTGTCGAGGAATAGGCTGCATAAATGGGCCGCTGTTCATAAGTAATGACGATCCCTTTCGTCGCGGCGACGGCCCGTGTCACGTTGCCATTGATGGAGCGGCGCCCGTGATAGACCTGATCTTGCACGCTGGCCACCACATCGAACGCGTGTTCGCTTTCTTGTATGGCTTTGTAGAGCACATACGTCCGTGCAGCAATCGCTTGGGCCTTCAGGGCCTCCGAATGCCACGTTGGGTCGATTTCCCCTGCGACGACTCCAGCCACGTACTGCTCGAGCGGCACATGGTTGACGACTAACAGGGCTCTTTCTCGGTGATGGATAACCACGCTTCCACTGACTTCCCATGAGCGGAGCCGGTGGTCACGACGAGTGTCGACCAACTCGACCGTCAAGCCGGAGTCGCGGCTTGGAAACTGTCCCCAGGCTTCGCGATAGATACGCTCGTTGATCGCGATTCCTTCGGAAGACCAGCGGATCATGACAGAAGAATCGAGCGTACTGTGTCTTCCCGATGACCATCGAACCCGCAGGAATCGATCGGCAATGATGCGCAGCTGCACAGCGTCTTGAGACAACGCCACTCTGATAACCGGCTCTGCCTGACTGACCGGGACCATGATCAAGGAACAGCAAAGCCAGACGCCGAAAAACCATGCGGATCGGATTGCCATCAGATTTAACGTCTGAACAAGAAATACAAAATTAAACTGCCGACGACGCTTAACAGAATACTGGTGGTGATCGGGAAATAAAAGGTGAAGTTGTCGCGTTTGATGTAAATATCGCCGGGCAGTCGACCCAGCCAGCCCCATCCACTGTCCGACCCTGGCCATTTGTTGGCGAGCATCAACAGTCCACCCAGGACCACCAAGGCTACGCCCATGATCAGGATCATTTTGCCGAGATCGCTCAAGTCCATTCGTCGATCAGCGAATCAATGCTTCGGCAATTTGAACAGCGTTGAGCGCTGCGCCTTTCCGGATATTATCGGCCACAATCCAAAGATTCAAACCGCTAGGGATCGATTCGTCTTCGCGAACACGTCCGACATACACGGCATCGGTCCCAGCGACATCGGTTTGCAATGGATAGATATTACGCGCAGGATCGTCGAACACCTGCACACCCGGAGCCGTCGAGAGAATGGCCCGAGCCTCGTTCGCACTGAGTTTCCGTTCGGTTTCGATATTGACGGATTCGGCATGGCTGATGAAGACCGGCACGCGAACGGTGGTCGCGGTGATCCGAATCGATGAGTCACCCATGATTTTCCTCGTTTCGTTGACCAGTTTCATTTCTTCTTTTGTGTACCCGGACGGAAGAAACTCGTCGATATGAGGGAGACAGTTGAAGGCGATCCGATGCGGATAGACTTTCGTTTCGACGGTGCCGAAGCTGAGCAACTGTCGGCACTGCTCGGCCAGTTCGTCCATGGCTTCCTTGCCCGTTCCTGAAACAGATTGAAACGTCGTGATGACGATGCGTCGAATGCGTGCGACGTCGTGTAGCGGCTTCAAGGCCACGACCATTTGAATGGTCGAACAATTTGGATTGGCAATGATGCCTTGATGGGTGGCGAGGTCCTGCAGATTGACCTCGGGCACGATCAATGGCACGGTGGGATCCATCCGCCAGGCTGAACTGTTGTCGATCACGACGGCTCCGGCCTTGACCGCTTTGGGCGCGAATTCGCGGCTGATCGAAGCTCCGGCCGAAAATAGCGCAATGTCGATGCCCTTGAACGATTCCTCGGTGAGCAATTTGACGGTTAAGTCTTCTCCTCGAAATGTTACCTCTCCCCCAGCAGAGCGAGCCGAGGCCAGGGGGAGCAGGCGTTCCACAGGAAACTTTCGCTCTTCCAGGATCTCTAACATCTCCGTTCCCACGGCTCCCGTCGCTCCAACGACTGCGACATGATAGCGAGATTTGTGTGTGAGCATCGGGATCCTCTTCCTTTCGTAAAGTCGAATACTCTCGGTCTCACCGTTGATGAGGTGAGGGTGCGACGATCAGGCGAATGCGATGATTAAAGGTATCGGCAATGGCGATATGCCCCCAGGGATCGACTGCCACGCCGAAGGGATAGTTCAAGCTGCTTTTGTCGGCCGGGCCGTTGTCACCGGCAAATCTCGCTTGTCCATCCCCTGCGACGATCGAAATCATGGATCCGCGAGGGTCCCATTTTCTGAGCAAATGATTGTCCGAATCCGTGATCAGCAACTGTCCTTGACGATCGAATGCAATGCCATAGGGTCTGGCCACGGACATCGATTGTTCCGAAGCTGCTCCATCGAATCGAAAGGCATGACCATCCCCCAGCGCTGTCTCGAGCATGCCGGTATCGGTGTCGAGTTTCCGAATTCGCCCATTGAACGTATCGGCGATATACAAGTGTCCCACAGCGTCCAAGGCGAGCCCGCTCGGTCCTGCAAGGGCAACCTCTAACGCTGGTCCATCGCCCGTATATGCAGCTTCGCCCGTTCCGGCTATGGTCGTGATGATCCCGGTGGTCAGATCGATGACACGCACACGGTTATTGCTTTGATCAGCAACATACAGCTGACGACGCGCGCGATCCAATGCGAGGGCCACCGGTTCATTGAGTGCCGCTTCGCGGGCTGGTCCTCCGTCACCCTTCCACTTAGCTTGCCCGGTGCCCGCTAGGGTCGTGATGATCCCAGTCGCAAGATCGACTCGTCGAATCCGATGGTTCAACATATCGGCAATGTATACCGCGACACCCTCTTCGACGGCGAGGGCCGATGGAAAGTTGAGCAGGGCATTGACGGCCGGGCCACCGTCACCGGCAAATCGAATCGCAGAATGGCCTTGTCCAATGGAATATCGCACGGTGCCGCTTAAATCGGCCGTATGACGAAACTGGTTGGTCGGCACGTCCAGGCCCTTGTCCAGTGGATCCTCCTCCAGGTGGGCTTGAGAAGGCTGGTCGATCGGGGGCTCGTTCTCGGCATGGGTTTGGCAAGGAAGGCCGGCCACCGTGGAGATGATACCCGTTCGTCGATCCACCATGCGAATGCAATGATTTTCGGAATCGGCTATGTAGAGATTGCCGTATTGATCGAAAACCAGCTGTTTGGGCTCGGAGAGTCGAGCGGAAACTGCCGGCCCGCCATCGCCGGAGAAGCCGGGCTCTCCGGTTCCTGCCAACGTGCCGATATATCCTGGAGCCAAAAACGAAGGGATCATGCGTCAGCGCGAAGCTCTCGGCAGATGGCTTCCCCCATTTCGCGAGTCCCGACGACTCGGGTACCTGGGCCGGCGATATCTTGGGTTCGGTAGCCTCGAGTCAATGTCCGTTCAATGGCCTGCTCGATGGCGTCAGCCTCTTTGCGCAAATCGAAGGAATAGGTGAGCATCATGGCGACGGAAGCGATCATCCCGACGGGGTTGGCGATGTTCTGTCCGGCGATATCCGGTGCGCTGCCATGAATGGGTTCGTACATGCCGACAGAGGAACCGAGGCTCGCCGACGGCAACATGCCGATCGAGCCGGTCAGCATCGCGGCTTCGTCGCTCAAAATGTCGCCGAACATATTGGTGGTGACGATGACATCGAATTGTTTGGGGTTTCGGACCAACTGCATGGCGCAATTGTCGACATACATATGCCGCAATTCGACATCCGGATACCGTTCGTGGACTTCCGTGACCACGCGACGCCAGAGTTCCGACGATTCCAGCACGTTGGCTTTATCGACGGACGTCACCAGCCGTCGGCGTTTTCTGGCCGCTTCAAACGCCACTTCGGCGATACGGACAATTTCTTCCGTAGTGTACACTTCGGTGTTGAAACCCCGCTGGCCAGTGGGTGTCGGCTCGATACCCTTGGGTTTCCCAAAATAAATGCCGCCGGTCAGTTCTCGGACGACCAAAATATCGATGCCGTCTACGACCTCCGGCTTCAATGTCGAAGCATCGACGAGCGCTGAATACATGCGTGCAGGACGAAGATTCGCGAAAAGCCCCAGGTGCTCACGAAGGCCCAACAATGCACGTTCGGGTCGCTGGTGATACGGTAAGTTTTCCCATTTGGGTCCGCCGACAGCGCCAAGGAGAACGGCATCGCTCTGTTTGGCCAGATCCAGTGTGTCTTTGGGAAGGGGTTCCTCGACAGCGTCGATGGCAGCTCCACCCACGAGTCCTTCGAGCAGCTCAAAATGATGCCCAAAGATCGTTTCGACTTCTCGGAGAACGCCGATCGCTTGAGGCATGATCTCTCGCCCGATTCCGTCGCCGCTCAGCACGGCGATACGCATGGTCATGTTGCCAAACTCCTCATGGAGGATCGATTGCGCATCAAGGCTAGCAGAGCTGCACTTTTTCGCCCGACTTGGCTTTCCGCTCCAGAACGGAAGCCAGCTTGTTTAAAGCGTTCAAGTATGCCTGTGCGGAGGCTACGATAATATCCGTGTCG
The DNA here is from genome assembly GCA_003695915.1 of Nitrospirota bacterium. Classification (GTDB taxonomy): domain Bacteria; phylum Nitrospirota; class Nitrospiria; order Nitrospirales; family UBA8639; genus J017. The sequence continues at coordinate 52,735 of RFGF01000065.1, read as the reverse complement.
GACCCATGACCCGTGACGGTTTCTCCATCTTGCTCGACTCGAACGGAGACCTCCCCCTGCGCATCCGTGCCCCCGGTGATGGCTTTGACGATATACGCCCGCAATTGGCTTTTGGTCGCCGTGATGCTGGCAATGGTGCGATAGACCGCATCGACAGGTCCATCGCCCGTTCCGGTCTTTTGGATCACTTGGCCGTCGACGTTCAGCTCGACGGTCGCAGTGGGGACTCGATGGAGGCCGCTTTCCACGTGTAGGGCCCTGAGAGAAAACCGTTCGGGCACTTTGGAAGCTGCATGGGAAACGATGGCTTCGAGATCCTCTTCGAACAATTCGCGCTTTTGATCAGCCAGTCGCTTGAACCGGTCGAATGCCTCTTGCAATTCCTCGTCAGATAGGGAATATCCTAAGCGAGCGAGTTCCTCCCGGAAAGCATGACGACCGGATAATTTGCCCATGACCAACCGGCTCTGTGTCAAGCCGATGGATTCAGGACGCATGATCTCGTAGGTGCTCTTTTCTTTGAGCAGCCCGTCTTGATGAATGCCCGATGTGTGGGCAAACGCATTGGCGCCCACGATGGCCTTGTTGGGTTGGACGACCATGCCGGTAACGTTGCTGACCAGCCGACTGGTTTTTGAAATTTCCTCTGTGCGAATCTGGGTGTCCGCTTGATAAAAGTCTTTGCGGACTCGCAGTCCCATCACAATTTCTTCGAGAGAAGCATTTCCCGCCCGCTCGCCGATCCCGTTAATGGTACATTCCACCTGTCCGGCACCGGCCAGGATCGCAGCCATGGAGTTGGCGACGGCCAAGCCCAAATCATTGTGACAGTGAACGGAGATGATCGCCCGCTCGATGTTAGGTACGCGCTCTTTCAACGTGCGGATAATGCGCCCAAATTCTTGCGGCGTCGTATAGCCGACGGTATCAGGGATGTTCACCGTACCCGCGCCGGCTTCGATCACGGCTTCCACGACTTCGCACAAATAGGATAAATCCGCGCGTGTCGCATCCATAGGAGAAAATTCCACGTCATCGACATACCCCCGGGCATGCTGGACCATCGCGACAGCTCGTTGGAGTGCCTCTTCTCGCGTCAAGCGGAACTGATATTTCAGATGGATATCCGAGGCCGAAAGAAAAGTATGAATGCGACGTCGTGGCGCGTCTTTCAGGGCTTCCCAAGCTCGGTCGATGTCCTCGGGTTTGGCACGGGCCAGGCTGCAAATTATCGGCCCTTCGACCTCACAGCCGATGCGATGCACAGCCTCGAAATCGCCGGGAGAGCTATAGGCGAAGCCAGCCTCGATGACATCGACATTGAGGCGAGCAAGTTGCTTGGCAACCAGCACTTTTTCTTCGACGTTCATGCTGGCACCGGGAGACTGTTCACCGTCCCGTAAAGTCGTATCGAAAATCCTAATCATGCGCGGCATCGTGATTCACCTTCTCGACAACATTCACAAGTCTATTCCTTCCCCGTTCCTGGCTCGGACGCTGGAGCGAGTTCTGTCTCGGCGGTTCCTTTGAATCCCTTGGCCACGATGTGGACCCCGAGTTCGACGATTCCTGATAATGCATATGCCATAAAGACGACAAAGAGCATCAGTTGAGGATAGGCCAGAATCGCCATCAGACCGAGGATAGCATAGACCAAATAATTGAAGTGATGGCTCTCTTTAAATTTCAACTCTTTGATGCTCCGATACTTCACGGTGCTGACCATGAGAAACGACAGCAATAAACTCAGGACGATTCCGATGATCGGACGGACGTGCGATCCCAATGCCAGGACATAATGATCGGCAATGACCAATGTCGCAATGACTCCTGCGGCTCCGGGAATGGGAAGACCGGTAAAGGGTTTCCCCTCATTCGTGGTCGCTGACACATTATAGCGGGCAAGCCGCAAGGCACCACAAGCGACGAAGGCGAACATGACGGCGGCGCCGAGCATCCGAGGTGTCTGCAATGCCCAGACATAGAGCATCAGACCTGGAGCCACGCCGAAAGAAACTAGGTCTCCGAGCGAATCGTATTGCAACCCAAACTGGCTGGTACTGTGCATCAAGCGAGCTGACGTGCCGTCCAAAATGTCGAAGACAATTGCGACTAAGATCGCCGTTGCCGCGGCCGGGAAATTGCCATCGAGCGTAAAAAGAATAGAGGCGAGTCCACTAAACAGATTGCCCGTCGTCAACAAATTCGGAATCAAATAGACAACCCGCCGCTTTTGGGGTTCACGGTTTTTCCTGGCGCGCATGCGCCTCATAAACGAGCTACTCATACCAGCTCCCCGATAATCGACGTGCCACCGTAAACGGAGTCGCCCACTTTGACGGTCACGTGCGTGTAATGCGGCACAAACAGGTCCACGCGCGATCCGAATCGAATCAACCCAAACCGCTCGCCTTTCGCAACTCGCTCGCCCGGTGTCACCCAGCAAACGATGCGACGAGCGATTAACCCGGCGATTTGCACACATAGAATTTTCTTTCCGTCCGTCCGCTCGATGAGGATGGCGTTTTGCTCGTTTCGAATCGAAGCCTCTGGTCGATTCGCGGCAATAAAGCATCCTGGTTGGTAGAGGCAATCGAGGACCATGCCCGCGCAGGGAGTCCGATTGATGTGCACATTGAATATATTCAAAAAGATGCTGACTCGAATGGCATGGTCCTTGAGAAATTTAGGCTCGAACTCCTGTTCAACAGCGACGACCTTTCCATCGGCAGGTGAGACGAGCACGTGCTCACCCTCAGGAATGGCCCGAGTCGGATTTCGAAAAAACCAAGCCGTGTAGGCAGATACGAGGAGCAACGTCATGGAAAGCGTGCTCCATCCCCACCACAAGGCTAACACGGCTGGCAAGCCCGTGAGGGCGACAAAGGGCACCCCTTCACGTGCGATCGGAAGGCCCTTTGCTCGATCAGCCATGTCTGCGAGTCCTCCTGCTCATATGCAGATCATGTGCTGTGTCCAATTAGTTTTTCTCTTTATCCACCAATTGATCTTTTTGCAGCCACGGCATCATCGCGCGCAAACGTTTGCCCACTTCTTCGATCGGATGCTCTTCCCCTCGTTTGAGCAAGGCGTTGTACACCGGACGGTTCGCTTGATTTTCCAGCACCCACTCGCGAGCAAATCGGCCGCTTTGGATTTCAGCGAGAATCTTTTTCATCGTTTTCTTCGTTTCAGCCGTGATAATCCGCGGGCCGCGCGTGACGTCGCCGTATTTGGCCGTCGTACTGATGGAATAACGCATGTTGGCGATCCCGCCTTGATAGATCAGATCGACGATGAGTTTGACTTCATGAAGACACTCGAAGTACGCCATTTCCGGGGAATACCCAGCTTCGACGAGCGTTTCAAATCCGGCTTGAATCAAAGCGGTAAGCCCGCCACAGAGTACGACTTGTTCACCGAACAAATCAGTTTCGGTTTCTTCCTTGAATGTGGTGTGAATGACACCAGCTCGCGTGCCGCCGATCGCACTGGCATAGGCCAATCCCACGGCTGCGGTGTCTCCGCTGGGATCTTGATGGACTGCGAGCAGCATCGGCACGCCGCTGCCTTTTGTATATTCCGACCGGACCAAGTGTCCCGGGCCTTTGGGAGCGACCATGAACACGTTGATTGCCGGCGGGGGCTGAATTTGACCGAAATGGATGTTGAAGCCGTGACCGAACGCTAAATAGGCTCCCGTTTTTAGATGCGGAGCGATCTCCTGTTCATAAATCGCAGGCTGTCGCTCGTCCGGGGCCAAGAGCATGACGATATCGGCTCCTTTGACGGCGTCGGCTGTGGGCATGACTTTGAGCCCTGCGGCTTCGGCCTTTCGCCATGAAGGGCCTTCGCGGAGGCCGACGACGACGTTGATGCCGCTGTCGCGTAAATTGAGCGCATGGGCATGTCCCTGACTGCCGAATCCAATGATTGTGACCTGTTTGCCCGTGAGTCGCTGTCGGTCGACATCCTGTTCATAAAATATTTTCATAGGTAACTCCTTCGGTTGGAAAAGAACACAATGCGCCGTCCTGTCCGTTGAGATCGCATCGGCTCATGATGCGCAGATAATACGTTAATTGGCTTTGGCTAGCGATCGAGTCGCGGCACCGGTGCGGATGGGTTCGCGCATAATGGCAATGCGTCCGGTTCTGACCAATTCCTTGATCCCTAACGGTTGAAGCAGATTGATAATGGCCTGGACCTTTCGCACATCACCCGTCACTTCAATCGTGTAAGAGGTCGGGGAGGAATCCACGACATTGGCACGGAAGATATCGGCGATTCTGAGCGCTTCTGCACGATCTTCTGGCCGAGTATGGACCTTGATCAACGCAGTTTCCCGTTCGACGAAGTCGCTTTCGCTGATATCCACGACTTTAATGACATCGATCACCTTGTTGAGTTGTTTGATGATTTGTTCGATGATCCAGTCGTCTCCTTTGGTGACGATGGTCATCATCGAAACGGTGGGGTCCAGTGTCGGTGCGACTGAAAGACTTTCAATATTGAATCCCCGTCCGCTGAAAAGACCAGCAACGCGCGAGAGCGCACCGAATTTGTTCTCGATCGTGATGTTGATGATATGTTCGGTATCGTGCTGTGCCATCTGATTTACGCGGTTAACACACCGTCTTTGGATTCTTGGTGTTTGGGAACTCCCATTTTCTGGCGCTCTTTGAGCTCCGGAGGATCGCTCAAAATCATTTCATGGTTGCATCCCCCGGCCGGAATCATGGGATAACAGTTTTCAAACTGGTCCACCATGACGTCCACGAACACCGGTTTGTCGAGAGCCAAAGCTTCACGGATCACGTCGTCCACATCGGACACTTTTTCTAACCGTAAGCCGGCTGCCCCGTACGCTTCAGCAAGTTTGACGAAATCCGGGACGACATCGAGGTAGCTTGATGCGTAGCGACCTTCATAAAACAAGTCCTGCCATTGGCGAACCATGCCGTGAAAATGGTTGTTCATGATGAAGACTTTGACCGGAAGTTTGTTGACGACGGCCGTCGCCAGTTCTTGCGCGTTCATTTGGATGCTGCCGTCGCCGGCAATGCATAACACCAAACGTTTTCGGAACGCGGCCTGCGCACCCAGAGCAGCAGGGAACCCGAATCCCATCGTGCCCAGTCCGCCGGATGTCAACCATGTTCGAGGGTTGGCAAGCTTAAAAAACTGAGCTGTCCACATCTGATGCTGGCCTACATCCGTCGCGACAATCGGATCCCGATCGGCTGTGAGCTGATAGAGCCGGTCGATGACATACTGCGGCTTGATTTTTCCGTCTGGCGGTTGATCGTAGCGCAAAGGGTGTTCGGCCCGCCAGGCATTGATCTGATCCCACCAAGGTTTTCGCAATTCTTTCTGGTCGCCATTGACGGTGGCTCGGAGAATCTGATTGAGCTCCTGAAGGACCCGTTTGCAATCCCCGACGATAGGAATGTGGACATGAATGTTTTTTCGAATGGATGTGGGATCGATGTCGATATGAATGATTTTGGCTTGGGGACAGAACTCCGAGACCTTTCCGGTCACGCGGTCATCGAATCGGGCTCCTACAGCGATGACCAAGTCGGAGTAATGGATCGCCATATTGGCCACGTACGTTCCGTGCATGCCCAGCATCCCGAGCGATAGCGGATGATCACCGGGAAACGCTCCGAGGGCCATCAGCGTCATATCCACAGGAATTTGCATCATTTCGGCCAATTCTCGCACTTCTCGGCTGGCTCCCGAAAAAATCACACCCCCGCCAATATACAAGATCGGGCGCTTAGACTTCAGGATAGCCTCGGCAGCTTGCTTGATCTGCCATTTGCTGCCTTCATACGTCGGGTTATATCCACGGATGGATACGGATTCCGGATATTTAAAATCCGTCTTGGCCATGGAGATGTCTTTGGGGATATCGACGAGCACAGGTCCAGGACGTCCGGTCTTCGCGATGTAAAACGCCTCTTTGATGGTGACGGCGAGATCGTTGACGTCTTTGACCAAGAAATTATATTTGGTGCAGGGGCGGCTCAAACCGATATTGTCAGCTTCTTGAAACGCATCGTTCCCAATGAGAGGCGTCGGCACCTGTCCGGAAAATGCGATGATCGGCACGGAATCCATGTATGCATCGGCGAGTGGCGTAATGACATTGGTCATACCTGGTCCGGAGGTAATCAACGCCACGCCGGGTTGACCGGTGGCTTTGGCATAGCCTTCGGCCATGTGGCCTGCGCCTTGTTCATGCCTGGTCAAAATAACCTCGATGTCATTTTGTTGATGCAAGACGTCGAAAATTTTCAAGACGACGCCTCCGGGAATGCCGAATATCGTTTTGACTCCTTCGCGTTTCAATGCTTCGACAAAAATCTCAGAGCCGCTGAGCTTCATCGCTGTATCCCCTTTGGTTGAAGGATGCTATTATGGTTGGAAGTTTGGTTCCGCTTCTCAGCTCGAAGGCCAAGAAGGGAGGATATTAAAGAAATATACTATGTTAGGGGTTTCGGCTTTTTTAAGTCAACTGCAAGTGTAGCATGATGGAGAGCGTTTCACCAATCCCGTGCTGGAAGCGCATCGTTGTGGCTCTCGTCGACAAAGCCAACAGGTATCCACACAACCACGACCAGCTTCAAGCTTTCTCGACCCTTTCGGCTCGATACAGAATATCGTAGCCGGAATGCCCGGAGGCTGAACACGTCAGACTCTACAGGTAAATTAAGCAATATGATCCAGCGCTCCTTCGAGGCGTCTTTACACAAGCTCGATGCCGATCATTTGCGGCGCACGCTCCATCTTGTGAAAACGGCATGCGGTCCGGTGATGAATTATGATGGGCGGATGGTTGTTCAGTTTGCGTCTAACGATTACTTAGGCCTGGCCAATCATCCGGCCGTCAAGCAGGCGGCATGCGCGGCTATCGCTGACTATGGCGTAGGCGCCGGGGCTTCTCGCCTGATTTCGGGGAGTCTGCTGCCCCATCACGAACTCGAAGCAGCATTGGCCGATTTCAAAGGAACAGAGGCTGGGTTGGTGTGGACCTCGGGTTATGTCGCCAATCTCGGGTTGATTCCTGCGCTCGTCGATTCTCGTGGCCTCATTTTAGCGGACCGGCTTTCGCATGCCAGCTTGATCGATGGCTGCCGGCTGAGTCGCGCTCAATTACGGGTGTTTCATCACAACGATCCCGAGCATGTTCGGCGGCTGCTTCGCAAACGTCGGCCATCCCAGCCCGCGTTGATTGTGACCGAGGGAGTCTTTAGCATGGATGGCGATCTTGCGCCGCTTGGCGAATTGACGGCGCTCGCCCAAGAATACGGGGCCCTGCTTTTCGTGGACGATGCACACGGTACAGGGGTCATGGGCGCTCATGGGCGTGGGACGGCGGAGCATTGGGGCGTCGATCCCGGGCTGCTGATCCAAATGGGGACGCTCAGTAAAGCATTGGGAAGTGTAGGAGGGTATACGGTTGGCTCGCGAACGTATATCGAGTACTTGGTCAATGTCTGTCGATCGGTGATGTATAGCACCGCGCCGCTTCCCGCAGCCTCCGCCGCTGCACGGGCGGCGTTGCAACTGGTTCGCGAGGATCGAGAACGACGCATCCGGCTTTGGCGAAATCGTGAAATTCTGTACCAAGGTGTGAAGCAATTGGGATTTGAGGTCACGGCCACCCAGAGCCCTATCTTGCCCATCTTGTTGCGCGAGCCAGGCCTTGCCGTGGAGATGAGCCGTCTCCTTCTGGAACGCGGGATCTATATCCCGGCGATTCGACCGCCGACAGTCCCCAAAGGCACGAGCCGACTGCGGCTCACGGTTACGTCGGAACATACGCCGGAGCATCTACGAGCTGCTCTCGAAGCGTTGGCGCACATTGGACGGGCCATGAACATGCTGTCATAACGAAATGGCATTGCGCATCGGCAAAAAGCTTTGGCGCTAGCCGAACCTTTTGTGTTGGAAACACCCCATGGCGCTCCCCGGACGCATCATCGGATTGCTCAAGGAATACATGCATGATCTTGTAGAACAGGCTAGGCAGGAGGAGATACAGGCTCGGACCTTCGGGCTCAAGATGCCGGCATATGGAGTGGAAGAAGCGCTTTCCGATTTGCTGGCGATTTTAGACGATCGCCTCGAATCGGAAGGCGTCCAGGTCGGTCTTTCCGCTGAATTGCTCCATGAAATGTGGATGTACTGCGATCAGGCTGCCGGGTCCATCAAAGAGACCGTATGGCTCAAGCAAAACCTTGAAGATGGGCCCCATTCCAAAGCTCGGACCCGGTCGCTTACCTATCAAACGCTGATCGAGTATTTGGACCGTGAGCCCGAGTAGCTGTTAGCCTTGAGCTGTCCGACGCAGGCCCACAGCCAACCAGCCGTCTCGCGTGCGGCTCCAGAACGGTTTCCATCCATGTGCGGCGCCCGCTTGGATCACGATTTGTCGATCATCGAGCAAGATTCCCGAAAGCAAGAGAACCGTGTGCTTGTGGGCAACACGATAGAACTGCTCATAATGCGAGATGATTGTTCGGCAGTCTAGGTTAGCCAGAATGACCCCGAACGGTTGGGACGGGAGATCCGCAAGCGTTCCGTGTCGGAAGACCAATTCCTTGCCAAAATGATTGAGAACCGCATAGTCCCAAGCGCAAGCCAGTGCGGTCGGATCGTGATCCACGCCCAATGCGAATGCGGCGCCAAAGCGCAGCGCTGCCATGGCGAGGATGCCACTGCCGGTTCCAACATCGAGCACGTGCTCGCCGCCGCGGATATGGTCGTCCAGCCATTCTAGAAGCAATTGAGTCGTCGCATGATGTCCGGTCCCGAAAGCTTGCTTGGGATCGAGGATCAATTCTATCTCCTGGCCGGAAACGGGGACCGGATGCCAGGTTGGTCGGATCACCAGACGTCGTCCGATCCGAATGGGCTGGACCGACGCCGCCCATCGGGCATTCCAATCTTGAGCGTGAATTTCATGAACCGTGATCTCGGCGTTGTATATCCCCAACTGGCGCAGGGCCTCTTGGAGGCTGGCGAAGATTTCCTCGCTCCATACGGATGGATCCCAATAAAGGCGAAGCACACCATCGTCTTCCCATCCTCCCAGAAATGCCGGATGCGGGATCAGCGCGATCAACGCCTCGGCATTCACTGACGCTGTCACCCGCGTTTCCAGACAGCGACCCGGGTCAGTTGTCCTCTGGGCCTCTTGCATGGTTGTGATGTCAGGAGGCGGGTTCATCGCAATTGCATGACCAGTGGAACATGGTCGAGGGCTTGGTGGATTGTTTGTTGCCGCGACTGGTCGTGGCGATGTCGTGAAAGCACGGGCCTATGCGTCGTCGAGCCTGAAGGGATAGCGTAGGCGCTGGGGAACCATTGCCCGTTGTCGGCAAAAAGCCATTTCGCCTCCGTTCATCCCGCCGCCGTTTGCATCTGTCTTTGGTCTTGTCGCACCGTGGCGGACGTGAACATCGTCTGTCTAGATGGTTGACCGGCGATCGGATATCTGGCTATGGTCCGCCGAATCGATGATGTCTTCCTGCCCTTCTATTCGTGAAGCGCTGTTCGAGCGCGGCATCGCACGGGCTCGGGACCTGCTCGGACATGGGGAATCGGTCAGTCGACGCCTCAGCCGTTTGCGCGTTGCGTTCTTTGTCGCCAGTGCATCTACGATTTTGGGATTGTACCAGGCAGCGTGGTTTCACGCAGGAAATGCGCTGACCGGCTTCGCCCTTCTCATCTTCTTGCTGATCGCACATTATCATAATCGATTGGAAGGTCGATTGGCACGGCTCCGCATCTGGATCGAACTCAAGGTCGATCAAGTAGCCCGGCTACGTTTGGATTGGTCTCAAATGACACCGCGTGTGTTCGCGCACCCGCAGCATCATCCCTACGCTGCCGATCTCGATATTACCGGTCCCCATTCCTTATTGGCGCTGCTCGATCTCACGGTGTCATCGGAAGGACAGAAGCGATTGAAGGAATGGTTGTTGAATCAAAACGAGGTAAAAAAGCCAGATGAGGCCTGGAGCACGAGACAGGCATTAATCAAGGAACTCACCCCGCTCGCGCTGCTGCGCGATCGGATCATTGTAGCGGCACGGATCATCAGTGCCGACACGTTCGAGACAACACGTATCACAGCGTTGGTGGAGGCGTCCCAAACATTCCCGCAAGCTTTTTGGATCTTTGTCTTGTCCCTGGCTTTGTGTGGAACCACATGGGGATTGCTCCTGGTGTCTGTGGGAATGGGAATGCCGAATTACTGGCTTTTCTCGTTTGGCGTGTATGCTTTGGTGTACTTTAGGACTTCTGGGCAACTCAAGCCATTGTTCGCGTATGTGTTGGACCTGCGCGATGAATTGGCGAAGCTTCACGCGGTCACGAGCATTCTCGAGCGTCGGAAGAAGATGAGCCCTGGCCTTGGTGCACTCTGTGCCCCGCTGGTGGCGGCGCCAGATCGGCTGTCGAGCGTTGTCGCCTCGTTGGCTAGAGTGTCTCACGGCCTGAGCATCAAGGTCCATCCGTTTGCGCGCTTACTGGTCAATGCCTGCGTCCCATGGGATTGGTATTTCAGCGTTCGGCTGCAACAGACCTGCCGGCGTCTTACCACCGTGTTGCCTCTGTGGATCGATCGGTTGGCGACCGTGGACGCTGCCGTGTCGCTGGCGACGTTTGCCTATCTCAATCCTGATTATTGTTGGCCGGTTCTTCGCCAAGGCACGCACGATGATTCGTCTCCCCAGATCACGGCGACAAATCTTGGCCATCCGCTCATCCCGCCGTCACGGCGTGTGGGCAACGATTTCGACTTGCGAGGGCTGGGACAGATTCTCCTCGTGACAGGATCGAACATGTCGGGAAAAAGCACGTTTTTGCGCACGGTGGGTATCAATGTCTGCCTGGCACAAGCGGGCGCGCCGGTCTGTGCTCGATCGTTCGAGTGGAGTTGGGTGCGCGTCTACTGCTGCATTGCCGTCAGCGATTCGCTAGAAGACGGGCTTTCGTATTTCTATACGGAGGTGAAGCGGCTCAAAGTATTGCTGGATGCCATGCAAGATCGGGCCGGTCCTCCGGTGCTCTTTCTCATCGATGAGATTTTCAAAGGAACGAACAATCGGGAACGACTACTCGGGAGTCGGGCCTTCATCCGCGCGCTTCAGCAGGGCTACGGCTTGGGATTGATTACCACGCACGATTTGGAGCTTGCCCAGCTCGAAGCGGAAAGCCCGCATATTGCCAATGCCCATTTTCAGGAGACGCTCGAGGCCGATCGATTGCAGTTCGACTACCGGTTACGTCCGGGAATCTGCCCGACGACCAATGCGCTCCGCATTATGGCGTATGAAGGCTTACCGGTTCCCAAAGATGAGCAGGGTGAGTGCAAGAGGATCGATGAGAGAATCAACGAGACCGAGGGCTCAAACGAAAGCCGATAGCTGCACAGGGGATCGAGCAGGCGGGAAGTACAGTTACGGTGCGTAGAGACGAATGTCCTGCCGCTCATGATCGGTTTTCGAGCCGGTCGATGTGCCGCACTGAACGCACAAATACTCGTAGAGGTTTCCGGTAGGAAGAACGAGCAACAGACGTTCGCGCGTGGGGGTCGCCGTTTGACATTTAGGGCAATACAGTAAAGACGCGTGAAAGGCGCCGAATTGGTCTTCTTGGGCATAGCCGTATCCCCTCGATCGCTGCGCCTGCCTGTTTGCAAAGGGATTGTTCGAGCCGGACGAAAACGGGTTCAGAGACATGCATGAATCTTAGCCTAGGCTTTGGAATCGGTCAAGATTGGAGGAGGTCTCCAAGAAATGAGGACGCAACCAGAGGACAGCGCTTCAACTGGAACTCATCTAACGGGTGCTTATCCCGTCAATCGGCGGATGGAAAAGGGAGTTGCTTCAGCAACCGGCACCCCATTGCGAAAGTGAAGCGGTTTGGTGGTGTATGGAGAAATACGCTCGCCGGGAATGAGGATGCCAACCAAGTTGAGCGGATCTGCTGGGGAGAGGAGCATCTCTTGCGCACCGAGTTGGGGATTGCGTCGCACGGCACGAAGCGCCTCGACGGCTTCCGGCAGCGCAAATTGTTCGCCGGTACACCCACTGACAAATCGTCCTCCGCGAATGTCACCGCGCCATTCCATCCGTCGATAGACCCGAAGCAATTCATGCCAGGCCATCGAGATGGCTTCCCGCTTGATGAGGTCGCGGAAGACGATGCCATATCGGCTCAAGAGTTGCTGGGCCCAGCGCTCGATCGCCGAGCTCGAGCTCTGATCGGTCGCCGTTCCGCGATGCGGTGACCAGGGAAGCAGAGCCCATCGTCCCGCGCTATGTCGTGGTCGGCGTGCTCGGTCCTTTCCTTCGGCTCGTCGCCGACGGGGATCGAGCAAGGCCCGCAGGTTGTCGAAGCCATCAGCCGTCACCAGACCGGCCGAGATCAGTTCCCAGAGCGCGGTTTCGATTTGAGCGGCAAGATGGCCTGTGCTGCGTTGGAGGTCGGCAAAAAAACTGGCTCCTTGCGCTTGCAGGTCGCGCAACACATCGGAGGCGATCTCGCTCAGGAAGAGGCGAGGAGCTTCGGGTGCCGATGGCATCTTGCGTCTGGCCAAGGTCAACAACCAGGACAGATCTTCACGTAGGCAGAAGCTCAAGGGTGCAGCGCTGCTAGGCGTCACCATACGACCTAGCCGTTCTGTTGAGAGTCCCTCCCGACGCTCATGGTTGGTCGCAGTGAAGGCCTTTGAGGCGGACAGTGCCTCCGGCCATGTGAATCGTCCCCAAGCCACCTCACCGCGCAAACACAAGCGGTCCAACAATTCAGGCTCATAATTGGACACACGTTCCTTGAGCAGAGACCGTTCCCATGCCGAGGCCGGCGCCTCGAAACCCGCCAGTTGGGCAATGATTGCCCGCAATCCATCGTCTCCGTGCAGTTGCGATCCCGGTGCGCGATGTTGCCAACGGAACAAAAATCGCATGAAATCAGCCGCCGACACTGGTTCGATCTCCCGTCGGAGAGCGGTCACGGTTCGATGATGCATGCGCGCCAGTAACCGGCGATGGCACCATTCCTCTTCTGGCACGTGTGGGGGAGCCGACTGTGGCGATAGCGATGCCATGGGGGCATTCTGGTGAATCGTCGATCGAAAGCGTCCACGGAGCACGAGCCCTTCACGCTCGCAACGGAGTAATGCGCCCCGAACCTGCGAGGTGGCTAGGTGGAGCTTTGCCGCTAACGCCGAAGCCGTGATGGGGCCACAGACCTCGAGCCACCCGCGAACGATCGCTTCCACGCTTTCGTCGGTTGAGAGGCTTCCTTCGCTGGTCTGTGGCTCGCTGCGGGGAGATTCCGACGACAGCACGGGATGCGCAGAAGCGATCTGGGGAGGAGAAAACACCCGGATCAGCGTAGGCAGATGTTCAACGGTTGTCCATCCGCGGAGTCGAGCCCCGTCCGTTTGTATCGTCTCGACCGCGGCAGCCCGTCCATCTCGAATCAACAGAGACAACCAGGCGTCCCACTCGGTGGCTTTCGGTTCATGCTCTGGGACCCAGATTAACAGTGACAAGAGATCGTACAGTTCGTCGGCGTCACGGACGGATGGCCAGGCTTCGTCGATCACGGCCTCAATAGCCTGGGGATCCAATGCCCCGACCTGGTCCTGGACATCAGGAAGCATCCGCCGCAGATTGACCGCCCGTGCACGGCGTTCCTCCAAAGGCGCGTCATCCAAGAAGGCGTAGGGGTTGGCGTTCAAAATTTCGTGGGAAAACAATGAAGGCGCCGGCGATTCCACGGTCAAGGTGCGAATCCGTCCTTCCTCGATACCCTGAAGAACGTGAACGAGGCCGTCGAGATCCATCGCCTCTGCGAGGCAATCGTGCATGGTCTCTTGCACGAGCGGATGGTCGGGAATGAGACGGTCTCCGACATAATTGTCTTGACAGGCCACGGCCATGGGGAATGCTGCCACCAATAAATCTTCCGCTCGCATGCGCTGGATGTGGATCGGGACTTTTCGCCCGCGTTGAAAGCGGGGTAAAGCCAATGCTCGGGATACGGTCCATCGCCATCGGGTCGTAAACAGGGGCGAACCCAACACGGCTTGTCTCAACACGTCGCGCACGGTGTGCGAGTGGAGGAATCCGAAAACGGCGTCGAGCGGAAAGCTCTGATGTTCGCCGAGCGAGAGGACAAGGCCGTCGTCCGTGGCCGCAGCCTGAAGTTCAAAGTTGAAGGTGGTGCACAAGCGTTTGCGAAGCGCAAGGCCCCATGCGCGATTGATCCGGCCGCCGAACGGCGCATGGATCACCAATTGCATGCCGCCGCTTTCGTCGAAGAACCGTTCGGCGATGACACGATCCTGAGTCGGGACGGCACCCAATTGTTGTTTGCCGGTTGCAAGATAGGCGAGCAGTTGGTCGGCACCGCCCTCGTCAAGGCCGCAGGTTTGCTCCAGCCAGGTGCGGGCCGTGCGTCGCGCATGGGAGCCCTCATGCTCCAGGAGTTGGCTGATGTGTTCGCGAAGGCGCGCGACGGCTGCAGAAAGCTCGCCGGTGCGAGCCGGGGCCTCGCCGCGCCAAAAGGGAATGGTCGGTGGGGCCCCATGCGCATCTTCAACGTGCATGGTTCCGGTTTCCACTCCGCGAATTCGCCAAGAAGCGGTGCCGAGCAAGATGATGTCGCCGGCCAAGCTTTCCACAGCAAAATCTTCATCCACGGCGCCCACGATTGTGCCCTCCGGTTCGGCAACGACGGTGTAGGAGGCCGTATCGGGAATTGCCCCGCCCGACGTCAGCGCGACCAATCGGGCTCCGCGTCGAGGGCGAAGTCGACCGCTCGCCGTCTCGTAGGCGATGAGGGCGTGCCGACGTCGGCCCGGGACATATCCATCGGCTAGCATGTGTACGATCTGCTCGAACTGATCGCGAGTCAGATGCCGATATGGATACGCACGAGTGCAGAGGGCATAGATATCGTCGGTGGTCCGCTCTTGCGCGGCAATCTCGGCGACGACCTGTTGCGCCAGAATGTCCAAAGGAGCCGATGGAATGGTGACGGGGTCGAGACGGCCGACGCGCATCGCTTGGACCACCGCGGCGCACTCCGCCAATTCATCGCGGGTCGTGACAAACAGACGTCCTTTGGGCACCGCCCCGATCCAATGCCCAGCGCGACCGATCCGTTGAATGCACGTGGAAATCGCACGAGGGGAGCCGATTTGGCAGACGAGCTCGACATGACCGATATCGATGCCCAATTCGAGCGAGGCGGTGGCGACCATCACGCGGATGTCTCCGCGCTTCAGCCGTTGCTCAGCGGTAAGACGCAGTTTGCGCGAAAGGCTACCGTGGTGCGATGCGACGTGATCCTCGCCGAGCCGCTCGGCCAAATGATGGGCGACGCGCTCCGCTAAGCGCCGCGTGTTGACGAACACCAGCATCGAGCGATGTCGACGTGCCAGGTCCGCGAGCCGATCGTAAATGTCTGTCCAGACCGCATTTGTCGCGATGGCACCTAATGCATCACGGGGAATCTCGATATGAAGGTCCATATCCCGCCGCTGGCCGACGTCCACGATGCGACAGTTGAGCTGCTCCGATTGACCGTGCTCTATGAGTGCATCGGTCCGCGCTTCTCCGACGAGAAACCGGGCGACCTCTTCCAAAGGCCGTTGCGTGGCCGAAAGACCGATCCGCACAGGTGGCCGATCGCACAACGCGGTCAGCCGTTCCAACGACAAGGCCAAATGCGCCCCCCGCTTGGTGGAGGCGACCGCATGGATTTCATCGACAATGACCGTGTGCACCTGCCGGAGCAGCGCTCGGCTCTTGCCTGCCGTCAGAAGCAGGTACAGCGATTCGGGTGTGGTGACAAGGATGTGGGGCGGGCGGCGAAGTTGTTGTTGCCGAACGGATTGGGGCGTATCGCCGGTGCGCACTTCAACGCGAAGCGGAGGCATCAACAATCCCGCCGACAGGGCGCGATGAATTATTTCGGCGAGTGGGGTTTGAAGATTGCGTTGAATATCGTTGCTGAGCGCCTTGAGCGGTGAGACATACAAAACATGGACCGTATCGTCCAAATCGCAGGCCAACGCGCGCTTGAACAGCTCGTCGATACAAGTCAAAAACGCTGCCAGCGTTTTGCCGGAGCCCGTCGGTGCGGCAATCAAGGCATGCGCACCAGAGCGAATCGCCGGCCAGCTCGCGCGTTGCACATCCGTGGGTATTCCGATCCGCTCGCGAAACCATTCGGCGACGATCGGATGAAAGGCGGAGAGCGGCATGACGCATGATCATAGCATACTGACTGGATACGGAAAGACGATGTGAGTGTTCGGGATCGCCAACGATACGCAGGCTTGATCGTGTTCGCCCATTGCGGTATGCATGTGGTGATCGGCGGCCCCCTAAAGACCACGTGCCCGGCTAGTCTGACTCAGACGTTGGCGCTCCGTACGTGGTTGAGAATAGGTCTGGTGGCTCTATGGCCAGGAACGATCAGCATATCCGTCAATGGCTGATTCTCAAGGCGCTCAGCACTGCTCGAGGAAAAACGCTCGAAGAGCTGTCGGCCGCGCTGCCGCGCGATTATTCCCGTCACCCCAGAACCCTTCGTCGCGATCTCGAAGCCCTGGAAGCGGCCGGTCATCCCATTGTCAACGAACGCATCGGGGGGCGTGTGCGCTGGCGTCTGATGGATGGGTATCGCCACATTCCATGCCTTTCCCTGTCCCCCTCGGAATATGCTGCCCTGTTGATGGCGCAGCATCTTCTCGAACCCCTCGAAGGCACGCCCGTGCAGAAGGCGCTCGTGACCGCTTTGGCCAAAACCAGCGCCGCCGTTTCCGGCCATGAGCAAGGAACCATCAAGCAACTGGAGCAAATTTTTGCTTTTAAGCTCGGTCCTCACAAAACGTATACCGGGCATCGTGACACGATTGAATGCTTGACCACGGCGATTGCCAAACAGCGGACCGTGCAACTGCGATATTATTCCGCATCGCGAAGACGGCTCACCAGGCGAGAAGTCGAACCCTATCAACTGTTCTATGCCGATGGCGCGTTGTACCTCGTGGGGTATTGTCGTCTGCGCAAAGATGTCCGGACGTTCGCTGTAGAACGCATTCGCACGCTGACGCTGACCGATCATCCCTATCAAATTCCCTTGGGCTTCGACATTCGTGACTATACTCAGCACAGTCTCGGCGTCATGCAAGGCAGACCCGTGAGCGTGACGCTGGAATTTCGACCGGAGACGGCAGCGTGGGTGCGAGATCGGCGATGGCATCCCAGCCAATCGCTGTCTTTCCATAAAGATGGCCGATTGACGATGCGTCTCACTGTAGCTGAGACGCGGGAATTGATCGGGTGGGTGCTGAGTTTTGGGAGCGGTGTCAAAGTCGTCTCGCCCCGTACCCTCCAACAAGCCGTAAGGGAAGAAGCTCGGAAGATTGTTGCCAGCACACAGCATCGCGTCAGGTGCGTGTTGACCGACGGCGACTGAGGATTGTGACCTGATTTGTCACAGTCACCAGACGGCGCAATGGCAGGTCAGGATCGGAACGCTTTGAAAAAGCGAAGCATTTTTCCCTCAGACATCCACGACCTCGTTGTGACCTGATGTGTCATATCCGTAATGTAGAGTGCAATGACCATGAGCGTGCTCGGTGTGACGTCTGCAGACACTCCCAAAGAGCATAGAAGACATGTGATAACCAAAATAGGGACATGTGCCTGAGGAGATCGATGGCTGGACGCCTGTTTGGTTGTTGTAGGGGGAGTCGGCTGCAAAGAGAACTGTCCAGCACAGTTCAGAAAATGATCGAGGGGATATCATGCTCGAGGCCATGCGTCAGCTAGCGTTGGATTATTTGTTCAAGCAACTTGGCAATGGTCCGCCTCCTGCGGATCTCGAGAACTGGTTCCACAGCCTGCGCCAGGATCATCCGGAGATGCTGTTCCCCTATCTGGTCGAAGATCCTGAAACAGTGAATGAAGTTTACATTATTGGTCCAGATTCGAATGATTCTGAGTTTGCCACACTTTTATCGAAAGAGATGACCGCCGATCTGGCGCCTTATTTGCCCTTCATACGACCTTCTGGCTCCCAAGGAGCCCAGGTAGGACCGGTCATCAAGCGAAGCTATAGCAGGCAACAGGGAGCCGGTCCATCGGAAAAGATTATTAAAACCACCGTTGATTCCTTTCGTGAGATTGCCCAGACACATCACGCATGGGCGGGATATTTTCAAGAAATCTGCGATGTGCTTGAACGACCAAAACTCCGGTTGCCTGATCACTCGGAGGTGAGGTGGAAGGACGCATTCTCTTCGATGCTCCACGCCGCCATTGTGTTGATCGGGGAAAAGCGGGAAACCGTGTTCCTGGCCATTGCCGATCTCCAA
Source organism: Nitrospirota bacterium (assembly GCA_003695915.1). Lineage (GTDB taxonomy): Bacteria > Nitrospirota > Nitrospiria > Nitrospirales > UBA8639 > J017. The sequence goes on along the minus strand of RFGF01000065.1, from coordinate 34,314 downwards.
GGGAGCTTGCCCGGCCAACGCCAAGAATATTTGGAATATTTGATGAAAGAAAAGTTAGCCGGTGCTCGGTATGTCACCGGGGCGACGGCCGCACAAGAAGGAGCCCAATGTCCTTTATGTGGAACCGATAGTGTCACGGTGTATCCCAATGCCGTGAAAGGAGCGGGTATTAACCTTGGCAATGTCGATCGAGAAGGCGCATTTCCAGGAATGAATTTGACCAATGCCTGGAAGGGATATGCCCTTTGCGGAGATTGTGCCGACCTTCTGTATGTCTATAAATATCACGTCCTCAACCAAGACCCGGTGTCCAAAAAGCGACCCTTCATGGCTCCGGTTGCCGGGGACCCGGCATTGATCATTCCCTATTCCAATGCGACACCGCGAGACCGCCAGGAATTAGTGGTAGCTGTGCAGGATTTTATCCGAAACGTTCCCACCGATGTGGAAGAAGATGAATGCACGCTGCTCGATCTTCTCAAAGATCAAAAAGCGATTCTTAACATGACGTTCCTCTGGGCCAATGTTGGACAGGTCATTGAGGACGTGCGAGGTATCCTCACCGATGTTCCTCCCAGTCGCTTGACAGAACTTTCACGGTTTAATGAACACGCACGAGCATGGTCGCATGCGATCTTCCCAGAGGTGTCGATCCCACAGTTTCGGCCCACGCTTTCGCTCGGGGCCATCCGTCATCTATTTAGACGGCCGGGTGGCAAGAAAGCACAAAACGCCAACGAGAGTCGACGGCTGTTTCATTTGAGACGATCGATTGCGGCCGGCGTGTACCGAGGTGAATCGATTCCTGTTGCTCAGTTTTGGGATGAAGTGATGACGACAGCTCGTTGGTACTGGCTGGAGGCTATTGAGACAGGGAACACATATGGGCTCCTCAATGAAGGAAGGGGTAAACGAGGACCATATGTAACCGCGGCTGGGTGGATACGGTACATGGCATGGTGGATTTACTATTTCCGGAGATTGGAGGTGATGGAAATGCCTGACATGACTTATGAGCCGAAGCTGGCAGAGTTGCAGCCCTATTTTGGGAACGAGAGCGGCATTGATAGTCCGCAAAAAGCTTTTGCGTTCTTGTTGGGCGTGCTCTACGGAAAACTCTTAAGTGTCCAAGGAGCACGAGGCGTCAATGTCAGTGCGAATGCGTTGACCTGGCTGAAGCGATTGACGCTTACAGGCTCCGATTTGCCGCAACTCTACGTCAAAATCCGCGAAAAACTGTTGGCCTATGAAACGGAAAAAAGTCCGAAGGTGCGAAGCTTGATTGAAGAGGTGGGCGAATTAGGGGTGCGCTTGGGAAGCAAGATTGAACTCGATGACACAACGACTTGCTACTACCTGCTATTAGGCCAATCCTTGAGTCAGAAAATTCTGAAGAAAGAAGACAACGACCATGTCAAGGAGGAAATCCATGAATGAAGAAAAACGGACGCTTTCGGGGCGAAGGGAGTTTCTGTTTCTGTACGATATCAAAATGGGGAATCCCAATGGAGATCCGGACGAGAATCGGCCGCGTGTCTTACCGGATGGAACATATTATGTGACGGACGTCCGCCTCAAACGATTTGTGCGGGATTATTTGAAAAACCAGGGAAAGGACATTCTCGTTGATAACATCGAAGGCAGGACGACCAATTTAACCCACCGGGTTGTGCATTATCTCGCCACCAACAACAAGCCAAAAGCCGAAGGCGGCGAACTGGTCACTATTCTGCTTGAGGCTTTTATCGACGCGCGGCTCTTCGGAAGTTCGTTTGCCTTTAAAGCCGAGAAGGTGAAAGACCAGTCTGGGAAAGAAAGTACGTGGGAGCCAAAGCCGGAGCCAAAAACGCTCACGGGTGCCGTCCAGATCAATATGGGCGAAGTGCTTCATCATGCTGAAGAAATAGAGATTCACGGTACATCCATTTTTGGTAGTGATGTGGACAAAACCCAAGGGACGTTCACGACCTACTTCGGTCTTCGGTACGCCTTAATTGGGTTTTCTGGAGTTGCAAATGAACATTCGGCGAAATTATCTCGATTGACTGACAGTGATTATGACGAGTTTTTGAAGGCGATGTGGAACGGCGTGCGGTCGTCAGCCAATACACGAACCAAGCGTGGGCAAATTCCGCATGTGCTCATTGATGTCCAATACAATCCTGATCAGGAATTTCAATTTGGTCGACTCCATGACTATGTGGAATTGACGCCCGCCAACGGCAAGGAGCCAAAGGCGTGGGCTTCGCCGGAAGATTACCTCGTCAATCTTGGAAAGTTGATCAACCGCCTTGCGGCCCAATCCTCCCGTATTCATCAAGTGCGATATTGCCAGTCGCCCGATATCAAGCTGACACACACCTTCCCGGACACCTGGGTGAATCTTGGTTTTGACTCATGAACGTCATCCATTTCCGTATGCAGGGGCGATTCGGTCACTTTCTGAGGGCGGAGGCGAATGCCAGCGCCCCCACCTATCCCGTTCCACCGCGGACTGCCTTACTGGGATTAATCGGGGCCGTGCTCGGCCTTCCCAAAGATACACCCCAGACAGAGCTCGAACCGGCTTCGATTGCCCTTGCCGGGGGAATTCCTCCTACATACTGGCATAAAATTAAACTTCGAAAAGATCCGCCTGAGACTCTTCCCAAGGTTGTCAAACGCACGCAGAAGGCGGATAAACACACCAAACCTGAAAAAGCCACACTGATCGCCCAAGAGTGGCTGCTCAATCCCAGGTATGAGGTGTGGGTAGCCTTGCCGCCTCCCTATCACACCGATTTCAATACGCGCCTTCAAGAACGACGCTGGCATTTTCAGCCGTGCTTGGGCCTGACCGAGCTCATGGCTGATCTGGTATGGGAGGAATCGCTCGAAGCGGAACCCCTTCCACACGGAATCCACCGCATAGAAAGTGTATTCCCCCGAGAGTCAGGAGCGCTCGACATGGATGCGGTCTTTGAAGAACGGCTTGTGCTGCATGCCTTACGGATGCCCCGGCAAGTGACACCCGATCGCGTGTTCACTCATGCTAGCTATTTCTTAGAAAAGACCGGTCGGCCTGTGCCGGTAAGCACCAGTCAAGCTTATCGAGCCGGCGAAGCCGTGATCGCGTTTCTGTGATGGGCCTGCTCTCGCATCCTCACCTTCAGTTTCGGGAACATGTGCAACAGGTCCTTCGCGCAATGGAGGGAATTTTCACTTGGCATACCAGCTTCGTCGTGACAGAGCGCGTTCAAAGGCAATGTCGAGTATTGGCTCGGGTTCATGACTTAGGGAAAGGAACTAAAGCGTTCCAGCACTATATTCGGAACCCCGATGCCTTTCAGGGCGATCGGCGAGAAAAAACGCACACCCCCCTGTCGGTGCTCCTGATTGTGCTTTTTGCTCAGCGTGATCAATGGGCGCCTTTGGAGACGCTGGCTATGGCAGCTTCGAGTCGCGGTCACCACTCGGAGTTGCCGACAATGGACGATCTTCGAGACATCGGGGGCGGGGAGATGGCCAAACTGCTCAAACGGCAATGCTCGATGCTGCATTTGGCCGAGCTGAAAGAAGCGACGGGCATGCCGGTAGACGATCTGAATTTCAATGATCGACCATGGGCAAAGGTGAGAACATTCTTGGATAAAACCGTAAAGCCCGTGTTCGATGCCCTCCCGCTCGAACAAGCGATTGAGTTTCGCTTGGAAGTCCAGTTGTTGTTTTCTATTCTCCTTGAGGCGGACAAAGCGTTTTTAGCTGTTGCTGATCCCATTACCTATTTGCATCGTGAACCACGGGTCTGGGACCCGCAATGGGTGGACGCACGTATCGGTTGCCCGGCAATGACGCCGATCAACGAGTTACGATGGAAGGCGAGGCAGGCTTTGCTCAAACAGATCGATCAGCATACGTCCAAACGACTCTTTCAGCTCACAGCTCCGACCGGCATCGGCAAGACGCTCCTTGCGGCCACATGGGCGCTCAAAGAGCGATTGAGCATAACTGAACAAAGTGGCGTTGCGCCGAAAATTATCGTTGTCCTGCCGTTTTTATCTATTATTGATCAGACGGCCAAGGAGTACGAAGCGCTACTTCGGCAGGGGAATCAGCATGTGGACGGATCATGGTTTCTCGCCTCGCACTCTCTTTCCGACCGTCAATATGCCCTGAACATGGAGGAGGAAGTCGAAACGTTTTTTATTGACACCTGGCGGACTGAACTGGTCATCACGACGTATGATCAATTCTTGTTAACGTTGATGAGTCCTAAGGCGCGGCACCAGATGCGGTTTCACAATCTGTGCGATGCACTGATCATTCTGGACGAAGTGCAGTCCTTGCCGTGCAAACTTTGGAAGCCCTTAGAACGGCTTTTAAGTGCGCTCACGAACGTGGGGCATAGTCGTGTCCTGTTCATGTCGGCCACACTGCCTTCCTTATTGGCTGAAGCCGTCCCTCTTCTGCCTGATCATGAATCCTTTTTCCGGGCGTGTCGTCGTTATCGGATTCTCTTTCGTGCCCGAGAGAAAATGCTTTTTCAAGACTTTATCGAGGAACTCCAACGGCGGTTGCCGCTGTGGCTGAGAGCGGGAAAACGCGTATTGCTGGTCCTGAATACGCGTGCAAGTGCTCGGGCGGTACGGGATGCTTTGGAAGACCATTGGCCTTGTGAATGTCGGCATGTTCCTCTTCTGTTCATCAGCGCGGATGTGACGCCCCTCGATCGCTTAAGAGCCATCCAACAGATTGCCATGGGCGGGCCCTGCATTGTGGTGTCGACCCAATGTGTTGAAGCGGGGGTGGATATCGACATGGATCATGTCATCCGTGATTTTGCGCCGCTCGATAGCTGTATTCAGGTGGCTGGCCGATGCAACCGTGCCGGCAACCAGGAGAGAGGGACCGTGGAAGTTGTCGATCTTGTAGCAGGGAACGGTCGGCGGTTTTCCGACATGATTTACGATCCGATTCACTTGCAGGAAACCAGACGTGTGCTGAGCCGTGTTCAGCAGGTGAACGAAGAAGATATTCTTCCGCTCATCGAAGCGTATTACGCGGCGCTTGCAGAAAAGAAGAATTTGGGAAACGAGCATGTCGAACGGTTTGCCCGGTGGGAAAACGATGAGCCCGTGCGCGATATGCTGCGCGGTAAAGAGAGGGAAGAAGTCACGTTCTTGGTTTTGGACCAAGATGCACGCTTGAAACAGGACATGGCGGCGGCCAATCAATTGGAGAATCGTTGGAAACGGCGGGAAGCCTGGCGTAAGTTGTCCGGACGAATTGCCCGAATTTCAGTCACCCTTTACGCGAAAAAGGGATTCGTACCGGAGGATATTGCCTATCCACTGTATGGTCAATGGATTCTCAAAGACGGTTATTACGACCCTCGCCGCGGCTTGCTTCTTCCATCTGACGACAATGATCCGGGTGTGGTGATCCTATGAACCAAATTCCGATGAGTCGGTTGCGCCTCCGTTTCTCTGATACGGTCAAGGGCCCTGCTCCAGCCCATTTGTTAAGAGGAGCGCTGGCGTCTGCATTCCCAGACGAACCCCTTCTCCATCAGCATACGAAACACGGTGTCATTTATCGGTATCCCCTGGTCCATTATCGGTGGTGGAATGGCCGGGGCATCCTGATCGGATTCCACGAAGGTGCGCGTCTCTTGCCCCAATTGCCATTACTCGAGCGGCAGTTCGAGCTTGGAACATCCCCCGTCCGGATTATCGATATCGAGCAGCAGTTCACAGTGGAGGAAGTGAAAATCGCAGACCGGCTCTTGCGGTATCGTTTTCTCACTCCATGGTTGCCTTTTGACCAACACAATTTCCAAAAATATCGGGCCATGCCGCAAAATCTGCGCGCCGAGGAACGAGACCGGATCGTTGTTGGAAATTTGCTCACGACCTTGCGGGGGTTGGGGATCGAGGTTCCCAGTCGGCTCTATGCCACGGTCCAAGTGCATCGTGCCGTCACGTGCCGGTATAAGGACCAACGATTGCTGGGATTCACGGGTGTTTTGCTAACCAATATTTTTCTGCCGAATGACATTGCCGTTGGGCGCGCGGTGAGCCATGGATATGGATGGCTTAAACGAATTTGTGATTATTGATGAGAACCATGACCGGCTTTAAGGGTCGGTTCGCGGTAAACTTTGAAATCCCAGAGTTTCTTGGCCTTAGCAAATACGGCTCTCCTGGGTTTGGAACGACGCAAAAGGTTGGAATGGATGATCGCCCAATCTATTAAGGAAAAGTTGAAAATAGGATGGTAGATGTTTGCGAGTAAGGACAAGACGAATGGCCAATCTATTGAATCGGATGAGCATCAATCCTCATGTCTGTTTTGGAAAGCCTTGCATAAGGGATACGCGCATTTGGGTGTCCTTCATCCTTGATTCCTGGCGAACGGCATGAGCGAAAAAGAATTACTGGTAGAAGACCCACAACTGACTCATGACGATATCTTGGCTGCCATTGCCAATGGGGACGAGGCCGCGCGACCGGATCATTTCAGTACCTAAGGAGACTGGCACATCAATTGAAGTTAGGCAATTATTAGAAAAGCCAACAAATAAGACTTTGCGGAAATCTCTGGGGCCAATTCTCTTTGATCAGATCTCATCTCCTCCAGGGGTTGCCGGCAAGTGCTGTCGTTCTCTAACACCCTCGACTCGATTCGGTCATGGTGGCTTCTCATCACTTGAGGCTGCCAGAAACTGAAAGGGTGGAAATGATTAGAGGGACATCGCAAGACAATGAACGCGTTCGTTTGGATTAAAAACTAGTCAGCGGAATCGAGGGAGGGAAGCTAATGTCTCCCAAACTTGCGCGAAAAACATCTCACAACCCCAGGTTGCCCGGCTTCTCGAAGGTTTCTCATCCCCCTTGGCTGAAGGACATCACCCGTATCAAAGCTGAGATGCGTTCTCACATATGGCCTGCCACTGCCGAAGACGGGATAGAGGAGGTCCTGGCGTTATCTGATCAGGCATGGAGGCAGTTGCGAGCTCAACTCAAATTGCATTACCCCAAGGCAACACGATGTCAACTCGAGCAATTGGCCTATCAGCAGGTTGGGCAATGGGAAGAAGCCCGAAACAGGCTTATCGGCTCCCGTACGCAGCGCATGTTACGCCATGCCTAAGGCTGCTGTTGCTCCCCTTGAACGGGCACTCTGGGATGTCGTGACCTGCTTGAGGAAACAGAAAATCCCATATTGCATGATTGGGGCCCTGGCGGTTGGCGCATGGGGGCAACCCCGTGCCACATACGATTTAGATTTTATGGTGCTTCTAGAAGGCACACATCGCCTAAGCTTAATTTCTGCCCTATCTGATCTCGGGTTTGTCATCGACATGCATTGGGCTGAGAATAATCCCATAATTCGTGACTGGCATCTTCGGTTTCGTAAAGGCAGGTTGCCTCTAGACGTTCTACTCCCTCGTGATGCGCATGATGAGTCGGTGATTGCCCGACGACGAAAGCGAAAGCTGGGAAACCGATGGATTTGGATCATGAGCCCGGAAGATGTGATTTTACACAAGCTCAAAGTTGGCCGCCCTCGTGATTTTGAAGACGCATTGTCTGTGATGGTTCGCCAGGGCCAACGGTTAGATTGGTCCTATCTGGATCTATGGGCCGGTCGCCTTGGCATTATGGAAGAACTTTCCTATCTCATGGAGAAGAACGGGAGCTAAGTCGTCTGACAATTTGTGGACGAACTGGGGCCGCGGTAGGCGTGAGGAAAACTTATACGACTGGTCATGACCACCCTTGGTCCAGATCTACTGGCGCAAGGGGGTTGTACAGATCTTATGCACATTAATGAAAACGTGACTGGGCTTGGCGTGATCGTTATCGGAGAAATGTTTGAGCGAACTGTTCCGGGCGAGGGAAATTTCCGCTTCTCTCTCCTTTAATTGAACACGAAAGGAATCGCGACAATGCCAAAAGACATTCCCGCTTATCCTGAACAGCTCCCTACAATCAGGCCCAATCTGGAAGAGCGAACCTATACGATTCAGATCGTCACCCCTCTTTTCGGCGGCGGAGTTGAACCGGGGGAACCGGATTTCGCCATGCCCATCCGGGGCACGGCAATTCGTGGGCATTTACGATTTTGGTGGCGAGCCACGAGAGGCGCAGCGTGCTCGACGCCTCAGATATTATTTCAACAAGAAGCTGAAGTCTGGGGAACAACGGACAAGGCTAGTCCGGTTATCGTTGAAGTGAGGAAATCGCAAACGGCAAATCCGAAACCTTGTGCGGAATACAAGCCGAAGAACGATGGCAAATGGCGATTACAATGGAAACCACCGTTTAATGAGAAAGATTCTGCCTTGCCATATGTCTTGTTCCCGTTCCAGGGGAAGTTCAATAAGGAAAGACAAAGCATCGAGAAGGCTCCCTCTCTGTTTATTGAATGTGGTTCTTTCGTGCTTGGCCTCCGCTTCCCCAAAAGCCTTCGGCGCGATGTCGAGGTTGCGCTTTGGGCATGGCTGAATTTCGGCGGCCTTGGCGCACGAACCCGCCGCGGGTGTGGGGCCTTGTTCTGCCAAGCATTGGCGCCCCAGAATGTGACTGAACTCGCCCATTGGTACAAAACATGGGGAGGAACAACGGTCCATTCAATCCGGGAATGGCCGACCCTGCCGAATCGCTTCCTTTATTATCAAACCCTTCAGACCCCTCTCGCAGCCTGGGAGGCGGCCATCAAGCTCCTGCAGGAGTTCCGGCAAAGCGCGGGGATAGGCCGAAATCCCGGTCAATTGCCTCGGAGACCAGGGCGGTCGCGGTGGCCGGAACCGGAGACCATTCGATGCGTGACCGGCCAACGTTCAGCTCAACACCAACGGTTGGCACATATCCCCGATGATGCCTTTCCGCGCGCAGAGTTCGGGCTTCCCCTCATCTTCCACTTCCAAGGTCAGGGAGAGCCACCCGATACAACGCTGTATCCCGTTGTCCAGGAGGAATGTAAAGAGCGCATGGCCAGTCCGCTGATCATTAAACCCCTTGCACTCGCCGCCGATAAAGCGATCCCCATCATCCTGCGATTGACAACGCCTTTGCTGGAGCAGGTTGATCTCAGAAAGGACGACCAATCCCTGAAATTGTTTTCAATACCCGCAATCCGAGATCCGCGATTACGGACCTACCAACATTCTCCTCTTGCTTATGCGGAATCCGGCTCAGCACTCGACGCGTTTCTGGCCTTCGTACGAAGCAGGGATTACAAAGAGGTGCGCCGATGACAGCGTATTTATTGGCCATAGCCGTGGGGCCGGTGCAAGAGTTCATTGCCGCCGCACGGCGCACACGGGATTTATGGTTCGGCTCGTATGTGCTGTCCGAAATCAGCAAGGCGGTTGCCAAAGCCGTCAAGGATCAGGGCGCGGAACTGATTTTCCCCGCACCGCACACGGATGCAGACCTTGCTCCGGGATCGTCTTTGAACGTGGCCAACATCATCCTGGCTGAATTGCAGACGCAGGCCCCTCAGGCGGTTGTCGATGCTGCGCGGCAGGCCTCGCAGCAGTGCTGGCTCCGCTTTACGGAGCAAGCGAGACGTGAAGCGGCAGCGGTCATTGACCAAAACATATGGAACGACCAGGTGGACGATGTGATCGAATTCTACGCGGCATGGGTTCCTCATGCCGATCCTCAGCGTTACCAACACGATCGCGCTCGGCTGATGCGCCTGCTGGACGGGCGAAAAACCTGCCGAAATTTTTTGCCGACGAAAGGTCGGGCGGGCGTGCCGAAATCGTCCCTGGACGGGCAACGCGAAAGCGTCTTGAAGCAAGAGGATCGATCAGCCTGGCCGACAGCACTCAGACTGTCTTCAGGAGAACAACTCGATGTCGTCGGCCTCACGAAACGACTCGGAACGATGGAAGCAGGAAATGATCCACGGTATCCCTCCGTGTCGCGAGTCGCTGCCGAGGCATGGCTACAGGGGCTACATCGACAAGGCAAGCTGGAGCCATTAAAGGCTGCGTGTGAAAGGTTGGTGAAGAAGGGGCTACGCAAAGTCCGGGAGGCCAGCTATCAATATTTTCCCTACGAAGGGACCATTGTCTACCAACATCGTCATCCCGATTTAAGAGAAGAGTTGGGATTGGCGCCATCGGATCTCAACGAGGTCGTTTCCGCGCTCAAGAAAATCGACACCGAGCCCGACCCCTATCTCGCCGTCCTCGTGGCCGATGGGGACCATATGGGCAAGGCGATTGCTCAATTGGGCAGTGCCGATGCGCACCAAGCATTTTCCCGGGCACTCGCCATGTTCGCAGGAGAAGCCAAAGCCATTGTCGAACGGCATCGTGGCGTGCTGGTCTACGCCGGCGGCGATGATGTGTTGGCTTTTCTTCCCGTGGACCAAAGCCTGGATTGCGCTCGGGCACTCCACAACACGTTTAGCGAGCGATTGACGAACTATGGCATGCTCACCTTTTCTGTCGGCATAGCCATCGGCCATTTTCTGGAGACTTTGGAAGATTTGCTTGATTATGGGCGAGCGGCCGAGCAGCATGCCAAGAATCCGCAGCCTGCCGATGGGCCGCATCAGCGATCGCGTAATGGTTTGGCGATGCACGTCTGGAAACGAAGCGGCAGCCCGATTATGATTCGGGCCAACTGGTCGGATAACCCCGATGCCCATCTTCAGGATCTTGCTCGGTGGATCAGCGTCCAGGCCATCTCCGGCCGGGTGGCCTACGATCTGCGATGTATTGCAAGCGTGTATGACGGCTGGCCGGAGGAACATGTCCGGGAAGCCATACAACGGGATACGATTGCGATCATGAAAAGGAAGCGACCGCGCGGGGATAGTCGTATGGACGAGATTGAACAGCTCGTCCATGATCGCGTGCATGATGCATCTTCGCTGCGCCGTATATCGGATGAATTGCTGGTCGCTTCTCGGATTGCCGCGGTCATGCGCCAATCCGGTGGCGAACACCGTAGCGAAGAGGTGGCAGGATGATTCGCACGATTCTTGAGCTCACCTGTCGCGATCCTCTTGTTTCTCGTGATGGTCGTCCGTTTGGCATGGAGCAAGGCAACCGCATGCGCGGATTAGCCTGGCTCTTGCCATCGGTCGTGGCCGGATCGTTTCGGACCGCACTCGTGAAAGCCCATCCGAACCTTGATTTCTCCGGTGATATACCGCAGCGACTCCAGCGCATTCATGTAGCCGGTGTCTTCCCTGCCGTAGGCGAAGAATTGTATCTTCCGGCTCCCAATGATTGTCTCTGGAATGATCAGGCTCACACGATTCATCGTGTGCAACCCGTTGCGTTTCGGGAAGGAGAAGGCGGTGATTTTCCGGAAGCCCCGCTCCAGCCGGTCATGCTCAAAGAAGAGCAAGCCCCCGATGATTTTAAACCCCAAACTCCTCCGGCCTGGTGGCCGTTACGCAAATATGCCCAATGGCTGACAGATCCGGAAACGTCACGAGCATCCGCATGGTTTGATTCGTCCTTTCTCAACCGAGCATTCCAAGAATCTCGCGAGCATGTGAAGCTCGACGCCGGTACCGGGGCGGCAGAGGAAAGCCGACTGTTTGCAACGACGGGTTTGACCCTTACCTGCCTGCCGCGTTTTGGAGTACAACCGACGCTCCCCCAGGCAGAGCGATGTGCTGCTGTGACCTTGACGGCGAGGGTCACGCTGGACGACCGGACATTCGACCACCTTACGAGCTTCCAGATGTGGCATCCCTTGGGTGGGGAGCGGCGCCTGGTTCATTGGAAATCGTTGAACAACTCCCAGAGATGGTCGTGCCCGCACGCGGTGGGTACGACTCTCAAGCACGCCAAACAGGTTCGAATGGTGTTAGCCACACCGGCGATTTTTCGTGAAGGATGGAAACCCGGTTGGTTGGACGGAAATCTCGAAGGGTCGCCTCCGGGGAGCACCGTGACGTTGAAATTGGTCGGAGTCGGCATTCAGCGTTGGCGGGCAGTGTCAGGCTGGTCGTTAGCGGTCCCGCGCGGCCCCAAACCCATTCGTCGCATGGTGCCCGCCGGGGGTGTGTACTATTTTACGCTTATCAACGGACACGCTGACGCCTTGACTTCCTGCTGGCTCGAATCCGTCTGCGACGATGAGCAAGATCGGCGAGACGGGTTTGGATTGGCTGTATGGGGCACATGGTGATCAGTTGCTGAAAGGAAGGGTGCAATGACGAAGATAAGAATGTATTGGCTGCATGCACTCTCTCCCACGCACGTGGGGACCGGTCGTGGCGTGGGCTACATCGACTTGCCGATTCATCGGGACAAGGTGACGAATTGGCCGGTTATTCCCGCCTCCGCCTTCAAGGGGGTGTGGGCGGATCACTATGGCGCCACCGATGACAATCGATCGTCCCGTGCTGAACTGGCGTGGGCGTTCGGTCGGATAGGCGAGGATACATCCAACGCCGGTGCGCTGATCCCGACAGATGCCCGGCTCGTCTGTCTGCCGGTTCGCAGTTTCCGCGGCACGTTTGCGTGGTGCACATCGCCGCTTGCCTTACAGATGCTGCACCGCGATCTGTCGCTGGCCGGCGTTACCGATCTCCCAGACGTCCCTTCGCCCCTTTCCGAACCCGTCGCTTGTCATGCCAACTCGACGGTGCTGAAAGAAGGCACGCACATCTACCTGGAAGATCTGGACTTCGAAGCGCAGGAATGCCAGGCGGCCGATCGATGGGCCACTCGACTTGGCAAGTGGATATTCCCCGAAGAGGAGACGTGGCAAAAGATCTTCAAAAGCCGGTTCGCGGTGCTTCACGATCCCATCTTTGACTTTCTTGCGGAAACCGGGACGGAGGTGGTGACACGTGTGAAGATCGATCCCGATACCAAAACAGTAACGGAAGGGCAACTGTGGAACGAGGAGGCACTGCCTGCAGAGACCATTCTGGCCGGCCTCATCGTCGGCGATCGGATCTATGCCAAGAACGGCGCGCACGTCACCATGGACGCCTTGTTCCAAGAATTTGCCACCGATCCCTTGACCTTGCAGATCGGTGGGAAGGCCACCGTGGGACGAGGGCGTGTGCGATGCGTGTTTACACCCCTGACCGAAAACCAACAGTCAGACGGGAGTGAGACATGACGATTCAGACGCGGAGTCAGCAGTTTGCGCAACGAGCCTATCAGCGAATAGCGGCACGGAACCCGGACGATGAGTATCGGAGCTTCGCCCGTTCCTTTCCGTCGTTGATCCATACGTGCGGATTGGCTCAGGCACTCGCCTTTGCCAAGGCCAAAGAGAAGAGCGATTACCTCGAAGATTTGGCTGCAGTCCTCTCCACACAGGCCGACACGCTGGAGCGCCATTCGCGTGAACACCCGGTGTCGGGGTATATCCGTCTGAGCCGCAACGCCCTGGAAGCAGCCAATTGGCTCAAACGGTATGTCGAGGCGGCGAAGGAGGGCACGTGATGCGCCACGCCATGATCGTGCTCAAAGAACAGCGAAAACAGCAGGGTCAGCATCCCGGATTGCTCCTTCAACGTTACCTGTGCGAACCGGTCACAGGTCAGAATGGCAATCCGCAAGAAAGACGAGCCGTTTTGCAAGCAGCCATAAACGCCGCGAAGAACGAGCACGTCTTGGGGCTGTATCGAACCGCCTTCGAGCGATGGAAAGCCTCCTGTTCGCCCGACTCCGTTTCGGATACGCTGGTCACACAGGGGCGTCTCATCGTCGGACTCGGTTCAGAAAACGTGCTCGAAACCGGTATTCGTCTGCATCACACCTATGGGACGCCGATCATTCCAGGATCGGCCCTCAAGGGACTCGCTTCACATTATTGCGATCAAATGTGGGGGCAGCGACATATCGAAGTGCCGGAGGAGGAGAATCGGTTGTTCCGTCGTGGTGAGTGCTACCATAACTTCCTCTTCGGCACCACGGACGACGGCGGTGCCATCACCTTTCACGATGCCTGGATAGTACCGGAGTCGTTAAAGGATGGCGGACTATGCCTTGATGTCATGACTCCGCACCATCCCAACTTTCAACGCGGGCCGGAAAGCCCGAAGTTTAAACCACCAACCGACTTTGATAGTCCGACTCCGGTGCCGTTCCTCTCGGTGAGCGGATCGTTTCATCTTGTCGTCTCATGGAATGGCCCAGAACATGCTCAGTCACCACGCTGGACCACACTCGCCTTGACGCTTCTGAAGCAGGCGTTGGCCGATTGGGGCGTCGGCGGTAAAACCAGCAGCGGATATGGGCGATTGATTGATCCAACCAAGAAACAGACCGGTGTCCAACAAAAACAATCAAAATCCATTGAATTACCGAAAGCCGGTGAAACCGTCCAGGCAGTGCTGCTGGAGAAACGAACCAAAAAGGGTGGGTGGAGAGCCAAACATGAAACGTCTGGTTTAATCGGGCCCATTCAAAACAGCCACGACGTCCCTCCCGATAAACGGCCAGGGGATACCTTGATATTGCTCGTTGCCTCAGCCAACGAACGAGAGATGGCCTTTCGCTATCCAACCGCAACGGATGAACATCGGGCGCAGCAATTCAAGGGGAAAACCAAAGGCGCTGCAGAATCTCAAAGCAAGCGGTAAATGATCGCTCCGCCTCGGTTGTTAGCGAGATTGAAGAAGGAGACTATTATCATGACTTCAAGGTTGATCACCTTCCTTGGAAAGACACACTACGATAACACTACGTATGTCTATAAAGATCGACGCCAAGAAACCTGCTACGTTGCCCAAGCACTCGGGATGTTTCTCAAGCCTCAAGAAGTTCATGTGTTTGCCACACCTGAAGCATGGAACAAGCATGGTAATGCCTTGACACAAGCATTCTCATCGGCGGGATTGGTCGAGCCGACATTCAAGGAAATCGGAGCAGGCACTTCACCGGACGACCTGTGGGACCAGTTCCGGAAAATGCTGGATTCCTTCCAAACTCAAGGAACTGTGGCTTTTGACATCACGCATGGGTTTCGGGCGCAACCGTTTTTCGCCTCGGCGGTCATTCAGTTTTTTCAGTCGATCGAACAAACGCCTTCTGAATTGAGGGTCTTCTATGGCGCCTATGAAGCCAGAAACGAAGAAACGAATGATACCCCCATATGGGACCTCACGGTTTTTGTCGAACTGCTTCGCTGGTCACGGGCGGTATTGTTATGTCTTCGAACGGGCCAAGCGGAGGGTATTGCTGAACCGACCGAACGCCTAGGAAATGAGCTCAAAAAGCAATGGGCCTTAAATGGTCAACAGGGTCCTCAACCTTCGCTCGCACGATTGGGAAAAGCTCTTCGAGAATTTGGGGATGCATTTACAACCGTTAGAACCGGATCCTTGCTCTCCGAACAACCATCCGTATCGCAGCGATTGCTCGAAGCTCTTCAAGAGGCAGGTCACGACGTCACACGTTTTCTGCCGCCTCTCGCCTTCGTTCTGAAAAAGCTCATGACCCTGGTTGAACCATTGGCTGGTTCGCCACGACTGTCAGACTCCAGAGGGCAAGAAGCCCTCCAAGCTCTGGCGAAAACCTACCTTTCAATGGGTCGCTATGCAGAAGCGGCGGCGATTCTTCGAGAAGGATGGATTACACGATACGCCTGTGCCCTTGCAGATTGCCCAGGCAGTGAGCGATTCAGTGATGCTCACCGGCAAGCAGCGGAAAAGCTCTGGCAAGAACAAGATCCCGATATGGCCCGTACACTTGCTGAGGTCAGGAACGATATTGAACACGCAGGGTTCCGGGCTCATCCGAAGCCACCTCAGACAATCAAGCAGCAGCTAGAGCGCTTGATTGAGCAATGGTGTCTGCTGGATGCGGTTCAATGCCCAACGGAAATCTCACGAGACAATCCCGATGCTGATTGGGAACAGCCAATCTTCTACCGCATCGGGGTCGATCAACCCATCATGCCGGACGAGCCCTTGCCGCTGCTTCCGGATATTCCCCGAGGCGCGCTGGTGGTGGTTGAAGGGCGAGCGCCCATCTGGCGATACGGCATGGCGTTTCACCGGCTGCACGGTTCACCGGCAGGCGCCGTGGCCGTGTACGATCCGCGGCTGGGGGCTGTCGTGATCGCCTCGCACCACCCAAAGTGGCGTGAAGGGCAAGTCCTCGACGTCAGTCCGCCAATGGCATAAGAAGGTGCTTCACCATGCAACTCGTCATCAACACGTTCGGCGCGTATCTTCGAAAACAAGGCGATTGCTTCTTGGTGAAGAATGAGGACAAGACATTTGAAGTCTCGGTCCGGAAAGTTGACAGCATCTTGATCACCACCGGAGCCTTTTTATCCACCGACGCGATCAAGGCCGCCATCGATCACAATATCGAAATCCTGTTCATGGACGAATTCGGGGAGCCCTATGGTCGCGTGTGGCATCCCAAACTCGGCAGCACCACTTTGATTCGCCGCCGGCAGCTGGAATATGCCGGCGATGTGCGAGGGTTGAATCTCGCCAAAGAGTGGATCGGCGCCAAATTCACGCATCAGATCGACTTTCTCAAGAAACTTGCGCATGCTCGTCCGGAAAAAGAAGCGGATATTTTGGTGTATGTCCAACGATTGGAAGAAGGGCGATCCAAACTCCAAGCCTTGACGGGCATGATCGATGATCAACGCGGCACCGTGATGGGGTTGGAAGGCGCGGCTGGGCGAACGTATTTCGAGGCATTGAGCTACATCATGCCGGACCGCTACAAATTTCAAGGCCGCTCGCGGCAACCGGCCAAGGATGAGTTCAATTGCCTCCTGAATTACGCCTATGGGGTGCTCTACTCCATGGTGGAAAAAGCCTGTATGATTGCCGGGCTCGATCCCTATGTCGGCTTTCTGCATACCGACAATTACAACAAACAATCTCTCGTCTTCGATCTAATGGAAATGTTCCGGTATTTGGCGGATCAGACGGTGGTGTACCTCTTCTCGGGTCGCAAGGTGAAGCAAGACTGGTTCGACACGGTGCCCGGCGGCTTGACGTTGAACAAGGAAGGCAAAGCCGGACTCATTCACGCTCTCAACGAAACCTTCGAAACCAGCGTGCGCTATCGGAATCGCAACATCAAACAGCGGGACATTATTCAGTTCGAATGTCACCGGATCGCGAACGCCTTCATCCAGGGGTCGGAAGATGTTGACATGGGTCGTGTATGACGTGGCCGCAACCTCCATGCGGACAAAAATCGCCAAAGCGTGCAAAGAGGCAGGTTTATACCGCGTACAAAAAAGTGTGTTCCTCGGGACGCTGGAACGCAATCAGGTTGAGGAACTAGCTGTGCGCTGCGAAGAACTCATGAACCGCGAAAAAGACTCCCTCTATATCTTCCCGATGTGTGACGAAGACTTTAAAAAAGTGAAACTGCTGGGACAGGCATTTGACAAAGCCTTGGTCACCGATGAAATTTTAGCCAAATTCTTCTAAGACACGCCTGCCGTGAACGTCGTTGAAACCCAAGGGATCTATCTCACGCCCACAGAAGTCATCGAGTACCTCTACTGTCCTCGGTTTATTTATTTCATGAATTGCCTCGGGATTCCACAACACGAAGACCAGCGATTTATTGTCCTCAAAGGACGAGAAGTGCACGAGCAACGACGAACGCGGAATCCCGATTATGTCCGGAAAAAGCTAGGCTGTGTGGCCAAGGATCGAGATGTATACCTTGTCTCCGATCGCTATCGAATCAAAGGCCGAGTGGATGAGGTGCTGCAACTGCAGGATGGCACCCTCGCCCCGTTGGATTATAAATTTACAGACTATAAAGATACGGTGTATCGGACTCATAAGTTTCAAACGATTCTCTATGGCATGATGATCGAAGATGTGTATCGGCAGCCGGTCACGCGCGGATATGTTTGCTATGTACGGAAGGGCAATGTTGTCAAGGATGTGCGCATTGGTGTACAAGAACGCCAAGAGGCGATGGAAATCGTGGCAGATATATTGACCATTATCCAGCAGGGCAAGTTTCCAGCACGGACATCGTATCCCATTCGATGTCGAGATTGTTGCTATAAAAATATATGCATAAAATAACAGCAAGGCTAAATCACGCGATAAAACAATAAGTTAGGGGAGGCAAAGCATTGCAAAGCGCGGTAAAATGGCAAACCGAATGGCTCAACAGTGATGGCGGTCAAGCCAAAATTCCTCGATCTGAAATAGCTCTAACCTATGGATTTTCAAAAAGAAATGGTGCGAGAGCTGTCAGATAGGTACTTCCACTAAAACAAGGATTGAAACCATAACGGAGACATGCACCATGGCGGAAGGCTTAGGTGTCAGATAGGTACTTCCACTAAAACAAGGATTGAAACTCGGATGGAAACTCGTGCAATGAGAAAACGCTACGTCGTCAGATAGGTACTTCCACTAAAACAAGGATTGAAACGCCGCGAATTTTATACAGCTCGGCGCAGGCGTGACCTTGTCAGATAGGTACTTCCACTAAAACAAGGATTGAAACAAATTCTCTCATTCGCAGCGGCAGACACATTCGTCTGTCAGATAGGTACTTCCACTAAAACAAGGATTGAAACTAAATACGCACGCCGCGTTTATCGGACTCTTCGAGAGTGTCAGATAGGTACTTCCACTAAAACAAGGATTGAAACATCGATTGCCCCGTCACGCGCTCCAACGTCAAATTCGCGTCAGATAGGTACTTCCACTAAAACAAGGATTGAAACCTGCATGGCCTTGAGACGATATCGCCGATCCGCCACGAGGTCAGATAGGTACTTCCACTAAAACAAGGATTGAAACTCCGCTGTGTCATCTGGGTGGGTACGGACCATGAAGGTCAGATAGGTACTTCCACTAAAACAAGGATTGAAACTCGCTATCTCTCGCCCGAGGCCTCGGCACAACCGGGGTCAGATAGGTACTTCCACTAAAACAAGGATTGAAACTCCGAGAAACTGATCAAGCTCCTTCCACGGACCGGGTCAGATAGGTACTTCCACTAAAACAAGGATTGAAACACCGAAGAGGCGCATGGCGAAAGCCGTTTTTTCGCTGTCAGATAGGTACTTCCACTAAAACAAGGATTGAAACAATCACGATCACGTTGCGATGCGGGCGAATCCACGCAGTCAGATAGGTACTTCCACTAAAACAAGGATTGAAACATTTCGCTTTTGAATTGGAGCCGCGCGAAGCGTTGAGTCAGATAGGTACTTCCACTAAAACAAGGATTGAAACCTGATAATTATAAATTTGTCCGCTTGATGTATCTTTGTCAGATAGGTACTTCCACTAAAACAAGGATTGAAACTCCAGTGTGCGGACGGCGTGCCGCACACTATCCGCGATGTCAGATAGGTACTTCCACTAAAACAAGGATTGAAACGCTCGGGATCGCCAAACATGTCGCCGAAGTCGGTGAGTCAGATAGGTACTTCCACTAAAACAAGGATTGAAACATAGGGGTCTGCATAGGCTGTGCGATAGCGTATCAAAGGTCAGATAGGTACTTCCACTAAAACAAGGATTGAAACTTGAAATTGCCAGAGGGCGAGGGGATACCAGCATTCAGTCAGATAGGTACTTCCACTAAAACAAGGATTGAAACTCGACAACTATCGCCTCACGGCCATCACGCTCTCTGAGTCAGATAGGTACTTCCACTAAAACAAGGATTGAAACTTCGCGTGCTGCAAGTGCTGCAAGGTCGTCAGGACCGTCAGATAGGTACTTCCACTAAAACAAGGATTGAAACGTGATTGCAACGCAGCGGCAGCAGTGGCATTGCCTGGTCAGATAGGTACTTCCACTAAAACAAGGATTGAAACGCGATGGCTTTGACCAGATCGCTTGGGGCACGAAGGTGTCAGATAGGTACTTCCACTAAAACAAGGATTGAAACCTGGAAAGAATCGGCTCTTCATGCGCGTATTCATGGTCAGATAGGTACTTCCACTAAAACAAGGATTGAAACTGCATGATCGTGTTGTCGCTATCGCGCGAGTCATCGGGTCAGATAGGTACTTCCACTAAAACAAGGATTGAAACGAATTGCCTCAAGCGATTTACCATTGGCCAACGCTCGTCAGATAGGTACTTCCACTAAAACAAGGATTGAAACTTACGCGTTCTCCGTATTCGCTTAGCGAATCAATGGTGTCAGATAGGTACTTCCACTAAAACAAGGATTGAAACCGGATGTGGATAAAGCTAAACGGATGGGTCAGTTGGTCAGATAGGTACTTCCACTAAAACAAGGATTGAAACCTCGCCATGGTCGAGCATTGAAACCATTGTCGAGAAGTCAGATAGGTACTTCCACTAAAACAAGGATTGAAACGCACGAATAATGCCAACTTGGATGCGTTGGCGGATGGGTCAGATAGGTACTTCCACTAAAACAAGGATTGAAACATGATTCGGGAAGTGCCATATGGCCAAATGGAAACTGTCAGATAGGTACTTCCACTAAAACAAGGATTGAAACTTCAGTCTCTTCGCTCTTGGTGTCCGCAATGTGCGCGGTCAGATAGGTACTTCCACTAAAACAAGGATTGAAACCTACTAAAAGACTGCAAGCCCGATGCCAGACCGAAAAGTCAGATAGGTACTTCCACTAAAACAAGGATTGAAACTGTTTGGTAGTCCTAAGATAATTGATTCATCGGAATGTCAGATAGGTACTTCCACTAAAACAAGGATTGAAACTTCATAATTTTTCCTCCTCTCGTTATTGCCACCATGGTCAGATAGGTACTTCCACTAAAACAAGGATTGAAACTTTACTATTTCACGTTCATTCAATATTGATAATAAGTCAGATAGGTACTTCCACTAAAACAAGGATTGAAACTTCGGGACTGGCTCCATGCTCGCGCGCATGTTCGAGGTCAGATAGGTACTTCCACTAAAACAAGGATTGAAACATCAATAATGGAGTCAAGTATGCCAACCCGTCGAATGTCAGATAGGTACTTCCACTAAAACAAGGATTGAAACTTGAATGATGGTGATGAGTTCTTTGAAGTGCTCGTGTCAGATAGGTACTTCCACTAAAACAAGGATTGAAACTTTAAACTTCTCCGAGACACAGGACAAGTAGGAATAGTCAGATAGGTACTTCCACTAAAACAAGGATTGAAACGCGGTCGCTACAATGCGCTATTGCGTGGCGTAGCGATGAGTTTTGAATGTAGGGCAGCGTTAAGATGGGCCGAGAGCGCATGCCCGGAGGATGCTCGGCCTTGGAACGAATGGTCGATTATCCAACGATATGGAATTGCGCCGCTCGTCTTCCCATGAGCTGGAGAAGCATTGTGGGGAGATGATTTGGGATGACGATTTATCGTTCCAGGTAAAGTCGGAGCGTGTGTTCTTCGCCGAGGGTGACGTGTCCGATCTGCGTTTCACCGCTCAGGGCGCACGTGCGTTTGATCGCTAGGACGACGGCCGGCGAATCGTCGGCGCGATAAATAATTTTGTGCAATCGGATTTCGACGGCTTTATCGTTGTAGGAATCCTCTAGCCCGTCGTCGCTTTCGAACCAGGAAGATTCATGATGCATAACTAACCTGAAGAGAACCCGCGCAAACCGTACGCGCAGGGTGTGGCTTTTGATGACTGGCAGAAGCGTCGATCCTCGCTGGCCAGACTTGCTGCATGCGTATCGCCTCCATGATCGTCGATTCGGTCGAGACGCGTCCGGATCAATACAAACGTTGTGCCACGTCCGATGTGGAGAGTGCAATTCGGAGTCATAATGCAAAAGGGCTGAAAATGGGCGCTTTTGCAAAGCGGCGGTCGGTGTGTAAGGGCCCGAGCGGAACGCCACGGTGCTCGTCGCTAGGCAAGAGCTTCTCGGTGCGGGGCAATTCTGAACCAGTTGATGGGAGAAGAGCCTCAGTCTCCATCCGACGCCGCCGCTGGCCATGGAACAAGGCGCCTTGCCGGACTGGGCGGCGCGACATTCTCAGGTATCATCTCTTGTCAACCCTTCCAAGCTTCGTCGACGACAATAAAAAAGCGAACGATCCAGGAGTTACTCAATGGATGGGGAGGCCTCGGCAGGCCGTAAGAAGGCGTTACACACCCAGCCCTCGATCTCCGGTTCGTCCTCTACTTCGACACGGCTCCAGCGGTCTCGTTTTTCGAGGATCAGGACGATCGTGCCGCGATGCAGCGGCTCTGCCACACGCGCATATTGCGTTCCAGGCCCTCCGCGGATATTGAGAGCCGTGGCGCTCACCTCATAGCGTTCGGGTTCATCCTCGGGTCGGCCCATAACGAGGGATTGAATATGATCGAGCGGGAACGCCGGTCCGGGATCGCGCTTGCGTTCGGGCGCGATGTCTTCATGGCCCACGATGTCGATGAGGTGATAGGTGCGCACGAGGAGTGTTGCCAACTCGATGGCACGCTCGATTTGCTGTTCCGTGTACGCATGCCACCAACGCGACTCCGCCTCCCATTTGTGGCGGGCATAGACGGCTTGGTTCTTCGGATATGTTTTGCCGAACCACGCTTGCAACGTATCGCCGACCTGTCGCAAGGGGCCGGCATTGTCCATTTCGATGCCGATGGAATGGGCATTCAACCCTTTGAGGCCGTCCCATGCGCTTCGTCCCGCATGCCAGGTTTTGATGTTGAACGGTGCCAGTTGGGTGATGCGCCCATCGCGCCCGAGAACCAAGTGGGCTGAAGCTTTGGCATCCGGATTGGTCAGCCACGCGACCGAACTCTCCGCGCTTTTTCCTGCCGTGTAATGAAAGACCAGGTAGCGCGGCGTGATGACGCCTCCTCGGTTAGGCGTATCCCGATAGGCGACCTGCGGACCGGTCAAACGATGTTCGTCGATGGCGAGCGCGGCGCGAGCACGCGCTGATGCTGAGGGTTGACGACGAGCAGATCCTGGTCGCTTGGTTGTCGATCGAGTCGGCATGAGGTTCTCCTCTATCGATAAATGATTCCACGCATCACGATTGACACGATAATCCGATGTTCACTGGCTGGCCTTGTCCTGGCTCTCGGCAGACATTCGCTGGTCGATCCAGGCTTTCCAGCGTTCGACCGCGCGCTCGCGCCGCTCCCGTGGCGCATCCCATGCATACGAACCCTGTTCCTCCCATAATGCCTGCCATTGGATGCGAGCCGCATCCGAGAGCGCGCGTTCGGGGTTCAACCGGACGATCTCGTGGAACGTCACGAGTTCCAGCACTTTTTGGGCATGTTGACGGGTGCGCGCGTCCGGCGATTCGAGCAGCGGAAGCACGGCTGGAAGAGCCGCGAGGCCACGTTCGGCCAGCGCCCGAACCGAAGGGGTGACATCGGCATGCAGCGGATCAGGCGCATCGTTGATCGTGGCCAGGCAGGCTTGGATCGCATCCTCGGCATCCAGGTTATGCAGTCCCACCGCCGCCAGTGCTCGCAGGTCTTCATCGTCGGCTGTGAGCCATGCTCGCAGCGCCGGCACCACTCGTTCGTCGTCGAGGGCGATCAGCGTATCGACAAGAGATTGGCGTGCCTGGGCGGGCGTAGGATCGGAAAGTGCGGCAAGGAGTTCAGGGACGATCGATGAGCCGAGTTGCTGGAGTGCCTGTTGCGCAGCCTGCCTGGCGACCGGATCGGAGTCGGCCAGTTGCCGAATGAGCCGACGCACGTGAGCGGTCATGGCATGACAATCGGCGTCGATGCGGTACGGACGAAACTCATGACCACTCGTCGGTTCGCTCGCCACGAGCCTTCGTTGCGACCCCCGCTCGGTGAGAATTCGCGCGTTTCTCCCCAACCAACAGCGTAGTCGATTCGGCTGGCATCCAGTCCATGAATCAAGGCGAGCGTTTGGATCGCCTGCGCCCGGCGATCGGCCAAGTCGCGGTTATCGCGTTCCCGCCCGCGTTCATCGGCATAGCCTTCGATGCGTACCATGACATCGGGATAGCGGTTCAGGTAGTCCATGACTTCGTCGAGCTTCGTCTCTTCGCCTGGCAGAGGCACATCCTGTGCCGTGTCGAAGTAAAAGACCACCGGTTCGTGCGAATAGTAGCCACGAAAGCGTTCGAGCGCTTCTCGAAAGACCGGCGACTCGGCATCGAATGCCTGGGCGTACTCGTTCTGGACGACTCCGGAACGAATGCCGAATCCCCACTCCAGCGAGCCATAGATCACTTGCGTATCCGTCGCCTTGGCTACAGTTTCGAACTCGAAATCGACATCGAACGAAAACCAGGGATAATCATATAACGAGGCTTCTCGAACATCCGTGGGCGATCGCAACCAGCCGAATTGATTGTGCGGCGCAGGACTGATCCAATGTTCGATATAATTTGGTCCAACAGAAGCCCCAGGTGTTTGGGCTGCTGTATTGGCATCGACTTGCCAGCCTCGCGGCGCCCCATCGGTCCCTGTGGTCATGAGTTCCATCCGGCCAGCTTCAGCGCCAGGACCGGCAGCAGCGCCCACTCGACGCCAGTCCACGGGAGTACCTGCAGGGGCGGTACGACCGGCAACGTCTGTAAAATTCACGACCTGAATCAACCCGATTTGAGCCGAATAGGGTCCGCTGGGATCGGGATGGAAACGAATATGGCCTTCCATCCCCGGTCGGGGAGCGCCGCGTGTCGCCATCTCGACATCGAAGGCGCCCAATGCGGTAGGGAGCGACTGCATGAGATCGCATTGGACGGCCTCCGTTCCCATTCCTGTTTGCTGCACGACATGCGTCAATTCATGTGCCAGCAATCGTCGGCCTTCGCGGTTTTCGAGCTGGTCGCGATCGGTATTGAAGAAAATGTCATGGCCGACGGTAAAAGCGTTGGCACCGAGCGATTGGGCAAGTCTCTTTGCGCGTGCATCCGTATGGAGTCGCACTTGACGAAAGTCGGCACCGAAGAGCGATTCCATCGATTGCTGAATGGCCGAAGGCAATTGACGGCCCATGCCTCTAACCGGCTCGACGGCTTTGCACACGGTCTGTCGAAGGGGTGTCGGCAGATTGCCGATCATCGGTCCGCGATCCGGCTGCTGGAGAGAGGGAGTGCGTGCAGCCTGTGGAGTAGGAGTGTTCTTGCCGACAGATGCAGGGATCTTCGGAGTGGATCCGCTTGTGTTTGCAACAAAATCGGCCATGCGATCGGCTTGCTCTTCATAGGCGTCCGTGGGATGGGGTCTTGCATTGTCGGGCATGATGGGCCGCGCAAAGGACGCGAATGATGGCGTGCCGTGCTGTGGTGGAGACGACAGGGGGTGGGTGGGACGATCCGCCCGGGCTTTTGGTGCAAGAAAACGGGGAAGCCCCGGTGTCGCTGTCATCGTGGCATCGGATCTCCGAACAGTCGAAACGGGACGCACATGCATAGGAGATGCCGGACGTCGGGATGAATGAAGGGGGATGCGCACAGTTTGCTCCTTCGGTCAAGGATATATCGAAGGCACTTTGATAGCAATGGCTATCGACATAATGGCTCGTCTGCCTCGTTCCATTCCCTTTGTCATATTTTGGAACGGAATCGTGGCAGTGATGAGGCTTGGAAAAAAAACAGTTGGTCCAGATGGTTCAGCGTGGATTTAAAAACTGCCTTGCACACCGCCGAAAACGACCCAGCCGCGTTGCGGATCCCACCCTACGCGAAGGCCGGCCCCGAAGTTCGGTCCTCCATGTTCCTGACCGGCCAGCCTACCGAGCATTTTGCCCGCGGCAATCATGGCATCGATATTCTCGCTTTGGGCACCATACGTCCCGATAGGATTTTGGAGAAATTCAGGGATGGCTCCCACGACGCCGTGCAATCCTGCTGCGCCGCCATAGACGGTGCGGCTCAATTCAGAGGGCAGGGGAAGGAGCGGAGCCCCATACCCGAGGCTTGCACCGAACGAGCCGCTGGGGCTGCCTTGCAGTCCGAAGCGGAATCGATCATAGGAGCCGCCCAACGAAAAGGCGCCGGATTGAGGATTGACTCCCAAACGACCCGAGAGACCGCCATAGCGTCCGGTAGCGAACAGTTCTCCGCCGTATTGGTAGCCGAGGCCGGCGCGAAAGAGATCGCTGGCATAACCCAATTGTGCTTGGCTGGTGGTGGCGGAAAACGAAAGTGGGCCCAAGGGTCCGGAAAGACGCGGAGGAAAAAGCTGCAAGCGCCAGTCTTCTTCCTCTTGGCGTTGAATGGTCGAGCCCGGAGAAGCTGTCAAGGGCTTGAAGCCTTGTGGGGAATAGGGCTTGTGAAAGGCAGAGTTCCTGTCGGCTGATGACGAAGGCGCTCGGTGAGTGGCGTGCCGGAGGAGCGTGTCCGCTTGACGGTCCGCGTCTCGCTCCGAGCTGTGCGAGGGCGGCGGAATGACCGGGCGATCGCTGGAGGGACCGCGAGGCGCATGCCCGGATGCCTGTTGCACGACATGCACGAGTTCATGAGCAAGAAGCCGTTTCCCTTCTTTCGTGTCAGGACGATAATAGCCCTCGCCAAATACGATGTTCGTGCCAGTCGTATACGCTTTGGCACGAAGTGCTTGCGCGGATTCTGCCGCGCCGCGATCCGCATGCACGCGCACCTGCCCGAGATCATAGCCCAACTGAGACTCGAACGACTGGCGAAGGGAAGTTGGGAGGGGGTGGGCACTGGTTTGTGAAATCGCAGCAGACATGGTTGGGAAATTGTCTTCGATAAGAGCAGGCTGATTGTCTTGACGAAGAAAAAGAGGGGTACGTGTGTCTTTCCCAAGTAGGGCCGATTGATGTTGTGCTGGGATGGTGTTGTCATGAGGTCTTGGTGGCGTCTGGGATCTGCCGAGATTTCTATGGGGCTGTTGCGATATGCCAAATGCTTTCATCGCCGTTATCGTCTCGTTTCCTGCTGAAGTGTTGGCCCTTGTGGCGCGAGAGGAGCGACGAAAATAATTGCCGGCATCCTTGAAGGGAGACGCATGCCGCTTTCGCTGGGCAATGCCGGTGATTGGAAAAGAGGGGGAACCTGTCTTTCCTGCCTGCCGAACCCTCCTTCCGACCGCTGTTCTAAAAAGATAAACGGGCCGTCGCTTAGCTGAGTCGTGGGGAGGGGGGCAGTGGTGCCGAGCATGTTGTAAATGGGGCGATACAATCCGCGTTCGTAATCGCTGGATGTGCTGGGCGACAAGCGAGATCCAATAGCGGCTCCACTGATCCAGATCATGGCATCGGCTCCGTAGGGGAAAAATTGGCCGGTAATATTGGCCAGCCGACTTCCGGATGCGGTGAATTGTCCAGATGCTAAATCGATCACTCCCGCTGGCGCCCGATACACCCCCATGAGGCGTTGATAAGCCGACACGGGACCAACGGGAAGAGGCCGAGAGAAAACAGGGAGTGCACGTTGCGGAATGGGAATGGCCTGCCGGGTGTGGCCGGGACGAAGCAACGTTCGAGCGACGCGAAGAGCTGTGGACTCTTGTGCAACATGCGCAGGGACTGCGTAAATGCCCTGCGAACCCCGAAGCGTTCCCGATGAGGTAATGCCAGCGTATCCTTCCTCGGAGGTCAAATGAACAAGCTGTGTGCCTGCGCGCACGCCGGCACCAGATGTCGCTGGCTGGATAAATGGGCGAAAGACTCCTCCGACGACAGCGCCGATGACGGCGCCGGTGGTTGCATCGATGACATAAGCTTCAACTCCAGAAAATTCTCCGCTGCCAACATCTTGAACGCCGCGATAGGCCACGGATGTCGTAGCCCCTGTGATCGCAAAACTGCTGATCACGCCGAACCCCAACCGCCCTAGCGCCCCAGCGACTCCCGCTGGAACAGCAAACAATGCCAGTGCTTCGCCGACGATTTGCGCATCGGAGGGACTTTCATATACTGGATCATTGGGGCCGGGTGCATTCGCTACTTTCGGACGAAGCAAAATGTACAGTCCCACGCCAAGAGGTACGACCCACCAAAATCCGTGTGGAGTGTCGGGGTCGGCGGCAAGTGTCGGATGCAATCCGGAACGTGCCTCGGCTTCGGTTTCCAAAGCGGCTTCAGAGGCGTAAGGCCCTGTGTTTCTTGTCTGATAAGCATGAATAAGCTCGTGTCGAAGGGCAGCAGTGCGACTGGGGGCACCAGGTTGCCCTAATCTGTTCCCCAGATACACATCTCCTTGCCATGAATAGGCATAGGCTCCGAGTCGGTCGGCGGCGGCGTGGGATTCCGGGCCATCGAATATACGGATTGTTTGATCGATGGTGGGTTTGTTGTGGCTGTGTTTCGCCGGCGAAAGCATTTGGGGATTCGCCGTTCTTCCTGATTTTGCGATCTCGGCCTTCGAGCTCTGGGTGAGAGAATGTCTTGGCGGCGGTGCTGAAATGACATATTGGAGGAATACAGGCAGCCCGACGGGAGGGCGCCTTGTGGGTGGTAAGTTAGTCGAGCAAGGTTTCAGCGTAGGGCAGGATAGTGCTTCTCTTCTTTTGATATCCTTTGGAAGGGCTTTGTTTTGAGTAGAATGGAACGAAGACATAAAGCGGTGGCGTGAAAATTAAATCTGTGTACCGCATTCGATTCTGAGTGAAATCCTTGAAGGCAGCAAGAGCAATATATTGTGAAGATGTTCATTCATGCTGGTCAGCATCGCTGATGATATAGGTATGCCCATTCTTATATTTGTAGGCGACAGCGATCTATCCATCAACGCTCACGAAATCGAATGCAGAATCTACTAGAGTTTCAGGAGTAGGATCCCGCCATTTGGGGGAATATTTTTAACAGATGCAAAAATTTCTTATTGTATTTCTTTTAAATACAGAAAACCCTCTACTTCTACCAGCGGCCTTCAATAAACGTTTAATGCTCTACACTTCTTCAAAGAGTTGAGAGCATATAGACCCAATCACCGAACATTGTCGACTATTTTTTATTCAGCGCAATTCACAGTTATGAAACTATGGAACTAAAAACTGCGAATATTGCTGTATACCGAGTTTCATTATTGCAAGCTTTTTAATAAATCCGACCGGCTGTATCTCGAATTATGATCCCACGCTCTCGAGCATATTGTAGCACGCCCTCGGGGATGGGCTCCGTCTGAGGCGGAACCTCCAGAATGAGTTGTCCTCTGATCTTCTGATTAGCGAGTCCGAGCGCTCGTGCCTTAGGGGTATCCGCGACCAGCGCACCAGACGGATATTTCACGCGGAGTTCCTGGACGACTTCAAGCGCCCTCCAGTAGTCCACTCGTCCGAGCTGGATCCATTTGCGCGAAACGATTTCCCCACTCACGGGATTGTAGCTATCGAGCCAGACGAGGCGCCCTGCACGTGTCCGCAGGGGGACTTCATTCATCGGGTACCCCCATCGGGCGAGCGTGTTGAAGACGTTGCCAATATCCCGGGCTTCGGTTCGCCCTCCCGGATGGGGTATCCGGTCACCGCTAACAGGGTCGTAAACATAAAGCTGGGGCTCGGTTGTAATCCGCATTCCAGTGGCCTCCAGGGCTTCTGCACCGAGCGCCGAAGACGGAGCCATGGTTTGTGCCTCGGCGAAGATCTCGAGCACGCCCTTGGCAGTAGGCGTGCCTTCCGCGGCTCCGGCCGCTGCTGTCCCAGAGGGGTGCGGTGTGCTCACCGGGCCAGGCAAAGAATGTACTCTGGGCAGGCCTTCTGCCGGCTGTGTGACCAGTGCCTCACTTGTCGTACCCTGACCTTCCCCAGCCGTCAAAAGCCCCGCAGGCTTAGGGACAATCCGTCCTCCGGCGATGTGCACAACTTCACCTGTTGCCATTCGAGTAATCGCGCCATTTCCTGTCGTCGGATCCAGGCGCAGCTCGAAGATCTCACCAGTTGGCCGGTGACGGACGAATTGACTGACCCGGCCTGTGGCGGGATCCACCTGCGGTCGGGCGGGTTCCCACGGCGATGCGCCGCCCCTGCCAGGTGGGATCTGTGTCGGCGGCCCGGTTTCGGTTGGCGCGAGTGTCCTCGTCGGAGGTGCCGGACGTGTGAGCGCTGTGTGCGCCAACGCGAACACGCCTCCAAGCAGACCTCCGTAGAAGCCGCCCCAGCCAATTCGTGATAGGTATTCGTCGGTCCCAATTCGTCCATTTATCAGGTCTGGCAATGTCGTGGCGGCGGCGTCAATCATGCCGGCAGGGGCGCCAATAGACACCCCGGTGAGCACATTCACCGTCGCTCGTGTTCCAAATGTCGTCAGGGTCTGCGGAGCGGTTCCAAAGAGGCGTGAGCTGATGGCACTCGAGATCCCGGGGGCGACAAGAGCTCCAGCAGCTCCAAGACCGCCCTGGATGGCACCACTACGAAAGCCGACGCCGAAACGCTCCGCGACGCTTGTATCCGCCTGTGCACCCGGTGCCACCACCTCCAGCGTTCCACGTAAGGTCCCCCCTGCGATGGCTCCGGTTCCCACCGCAGTCGTGCCTGCAATCACCGTCGCCGTCGTCCCGGTTACCCCCGCACTGGCCAAACCGGTGCCGGCGGCAGCAAACATCGCCGGGGCGACAGCCGCACCCGCGAGGCCCGCCGCGATTCCGAAGGACATGTTTCGGGTGATTTCTAGCGTGTGAATGGCACTCCCAGCCCCGGCGATCGTGCCCTCGATATAGCGATGCCAGGTCCACTCGGCTTCGTCAAGTAGCCTTGCCGCTTCCTGGAGTTGCTGTGCCTGCTGTGAAATCAAACGCGCACTGCGCATTAAATCGCCCGCAACATTCATCTCTGTGAGGGAATTGATGATTGCATTCGCCCGGGTTTCCGGCTGCACCCAGATCAGAAACGATGGCACACTCTGATCAGCTAACCAGTTGCTGATGCCACGGATGACGGAATTGGTATTGTCGAGATGATCCTTCTGGACCCACTTGCCGTTTTGGGCCATGTCCCGAATATAGGTCGCCTTGCGAACTAGCCAAAGTGCAAGACCCTGGAGCATCCCGCGAAATTGTGCCTCGGTCAACTCATAATGATGGCCTGCAGCGGCAAACCGATACACAAGGAACCGCTCCGTAGACTCGGCCGGAATCCCCTCGGATCGCAAGATCGTTCCATTGTTTAAGGCGCGGTCTAGACTGTTCCGGGCTGTCTCTGTAAGCATCTCACCCGTGAATCGTAAAGTGGTGCCCGGACGCAGGGTGTCCTGTAAACTGCCGTTGATATCGCGGAGACGCACGGCTTGCTCGGGTGATCCATAGAGATACGTGGCGACCTCCTCTAGGGTGCGTCCCGGGAAAGTGACTGAGACGTAGAGCTGGCGCGTTGAGGTGTCTATGCCAAACAGAACCGGAGGTCCCGAAGGTGTGGACGTCTCACCGCGGCGTGCTTGCGAGGCTGGGGTTACTTCTTCTGCCTGAAGCTGCAGTTGCGGTCCGGCGTTTGAAAGCGACCCGATACGACCCTGCGAGCCGCATACCGATTCTGCCGCTCGCTCGGCCTCCGTCTCAAGGAAATTGCGCCTGCTGGCAGACGGGCGCTCGTCGAAACCCGGGGTGAGACGATTTCGTTGTTGAACCACATGGGCCACTTCGTGGGCCAGAAGATGACGGCCCTCTGGTGTTGACGGCTGGTATCCCGCACCGAAGTAGATGTCTCTACCATGCGTAAATGCCCGCGCGCGGAGATGGCGCGACCGCGTTTCCGCCTCAGGCCCGGTATGGATGCGGATGTCAGTCAACCGATGGCCAAAGCGGGATTCGAGATATCGTTGCTCCATCGCATTGAGCGACTGCCCGCCAGCCGGCTGCAAAAACAGCGGCAGGCCATCGGCAGCGCCCTTGGATATCAGTTTGGCAGTGTGTGTCTCCAGCTTGGTTGCTGAGGAGGGTATGTGCCGGGGGTTAACGTCGGATTGGCGGGCAAAGACGGTGTTCATACAGGGTTCTTAGGGTTACGCATCGGTGGTCAGAGCCACGGGCATCTGGCGGCCGAGTTTACGGTACTCCACCCGCAATCCCTGCACGATGTCGTCATAGGCAATCGGCCGGTGATGTGTTCGGGCCAAGACCGCCGCGGCCAGGACGACGTTGCGAATATGCCCTCCCCCGAGATCGGCCGTGGCTGCGAGTTTGTTCAAATCCTTGGGCGCGATGCAGTGCTGATCTCCAAGGTGGGATTGCCACAACGCGCGACGTTCTTCGGGGCCGGGCAACGGGAACTCGACGATGAGATCGAGTCGCCGCGTGAACGCCGTATCGAACCGACTGCGACTGTTGCTGGTCAAGATCACGATGCCTTCGTAGGATTCGATGCGTTGCAGGAGATAATTGGTCTGGGTATTGGCGAATCGATCGTTGGCGTCTTTGACGTCGGTGCGCCTGCCGAACAAGGAGTCCGCCTCGTCGAACAGCAGGATCACTTCTGCATGCTCGGCGCTAGCCAGAAGTTGGGCGAGGTTCTTTTCCGTCTCACCGATATATTTGCTGACGACGGATGCGAGATCGACGCGAAAGAGTGGAAGGCCCAGTTGGGTCGCGACCCAGCCGGCGGCCAACGTCTTCCCTGTTCCAGAGGGCCCGACGAACAACGCCCGCACCCCGGGGCGATACCGAGTGGTAGCCGAGGGCCCCAGATGCTCCGTCAAGCCATCACGGGATGCACAGCGAAGCAAGAGCGTGGAGAGTTCTTGGCGCACCGGCGGTGAGACGACAAGTGCATCATCGGAGACGTCATCGGTCAGAGGTTGGGCCAACGCTTCCAATCCTGTGTTTTCGCCTGCTCGGGCCGCAGCGATGATGTCTTCCATCTTCGGCTGCGTTCGGCCCTTCAGGTGCGCCTGATAGCGCGCGGCTTGACCGAGCTTCAGAATCCTATCGCTTCGATGGCGGTGATGGATCGCCAATGTCCGAGCCACATCGATGGGGCTTTCGAGCGTAGCCGTCCACAGGTCGACTCGTTCCGTTCGCGTCGGCACGGGAACGGACCAATTGATGACCGAGGCGTCTCGAGCCTCGATCGAGCCTTCCGGCCCGCAGATCGCTAGTACCGGGCCATGATAATGGGGAAGCTCGGGCAACGTTTTGCGTTCGGCTGGCCCGAGCGTCAAGCGCCATACCGGCAATAGACCGTGCAGCAGAAGCCATGGCGTGAGGCTCGTGGTCGTCTCGGCCTCCAGAACGGCCGAGCGGAGATTCAAGGCGCGCGCGATGGCTGAAGCGACGGCTCGCCCTTCTTCGAGACTGCCCGAACGAATGACCAAGATTCGATGGGGTCGCTCGCGCAATGCCGCAGCATGAGTTCGAGCTTGTTCGAGAATGGATGGCGGAAGGATGCCGATCGAAGGGGACTCGAGTGGCTCGATCGTCGCGCTTGCGATCGTGCTTTCGTGTCCTTGCAGGGC
Organism: Nitrospirota bacterium; assembly: GCA_003695915.1. Taxonomy (GTDB): domain Bacteria; phylum Nitrospirota; class Nitrospiria; order Nitrospirales; family UBA8639; genus J017. The sequence continues at coordinate 1,091 of RFGF01000065.1, read as the reverse complement.
CATGCACAGGTGGAAGGGAACCGTGATCGCTCGCTCGGGGAGTGGCGCTCCTTCGTTCGAGAAGCTGAGCAGCCCGCACTGAACCGCAATGCCGGTGGCCAGAGTTGCCGGAATGCGGATCGTTGGTCCAACGAAGGGCCGAAAGGCGGCTTCGACCAATCCTACCGTGGGGCGAGATCCTCCGAGCGGAGCTTGCACACGCGCCAAGGCCCGACCGAGCAGGATGTCCTCTTCGACGGCTGCGGCCAATGCCACGGTCAACACCTCCAAGACGCTGAGGCGCAAGGTTTGAGCGAGATGCAAAAGAGGATGATCGGAGGGATGGGGCGATTGGAAATAGCGTGAAAGCCGTTCATCCCAACGGTCGCCCTGCTGCGATACGGTCCGCAAATGATGCTCGAGGTAGACCTGCTCGGGAGGTGGTGAATCGTCGTCCGAGGCATGGGGTGGCACCAACGCTGCTATGGCTCCGATGGCTATCGTTCGAAGCATCAGGGGTTGGGCCTCATCGTGGCTCTCGTGGAGTGACTCTTGCGTTGGCATCGTGCGTTCCGGGTGTGGTGTACAGTGCTGCGCCGTCGATGAGGTGTCCATGATTATGGTTCCTCATCCGTGTAATGAAAAGCGACGACGCGTCCGAACCATGGGACCCAGCCGGGATCGATGTCCAATCCCCCTTTTCGAATGTCGATGTCGATCTGGTCGAGTCGAAAAATCACGTCGATATGCGTTCGGGTCGCCGATACATAGGCAGGACGATGAATGACGTGCAACAATGAATGCCCAGTCACGGATCGGCACCACCGATCGATGGCGACGGACCATCCTTCGACAATATCCGCGATTGTAAGCCCGGGGCGGGAAGCAGTCAGGCGACGAATGGGATGGCGCGCTATCGACGCGCGAAGTCGAGGGGAAGCCGGTTCCGTCCATAGGGCCAATGGGAGGCGCAGGCTTCGATCGTACAAGATAGCAGAGTCCGGATGATCGTCGACGGGGCGCAGGTAAAGCCTCTTCCCACGACGGAGGCTCGACCACCACGAAATCGGAGCCATGAAATGGGTCACGGGATATGGCTCGTCTTCGGGAAC
>RFGF01000064.1 GCA_003695915.1 Nitrospirota bacterium | reverse complement strand
TTGCAAGCGGCCGCTGAACGATTCGTTCAAGCAAGGGATATGATGATGAAAGTTCGATCAGGCCGGATTCCTCAGTTTGGACTCGGTTTTGACGTGTCACGGAATCGACAATCCGAACACCGATTGTTTCGCGGTGAAGGGGAGGCAACGGAAGAAACGAGCATTACACTGTCAGGGCTGGCCTCATGGGAACCGGACTTTTGGTCAGCGATCCGCAATGCCACGCGTGCCGAGATCTACAGAGCCCAGGAACGTGCCGCCGAGTGGGGGCTTGCTCGCCTTAGCCTTCAAGCAGAACTGGCTAGAGATTATTTTACATTGCGCGGCTTCGATGCCCAAATCGCCGTCTTATCGACTTCGATTACATTATATAAACATTCTTTGGCGCTTGTGCAGACTCAATTTGCTGGAGGACTCGCCTCCAATCTGGATGTGGCCCGTGTCGAATCGCTGCTCTTCAACACAGAAGCCCAATTGGCCAACGTGCAAGGCCAACGACAAGTTACGGAGCAAGCCATTGCCATCCTTGTCAATCAAGCTCCTGCCAATTTCAGCATCGAACCAATGACGGACATAGAACTCAAAATCGCACGCTTCGCCCTTCCACAAACTCTCCCCTCCACTCTGCTCGAACGTCGACCAGACATCGCCGCCATGGAACGACGCATGGCCCAAGCGAATCGTGAAATCGGCATTGCGCGCGCCGCATTTTTCCCCGACGTTGCATTTCGTTTGGCAGGCGGCTTCGAAGACGAGGGGATCAATCTAACGAAGCTTGCCAACAGTTTGTGGTCGGTTGGGTCATTGGTTTCTCTACCAATTTTTCAAGGTGGCTTTCGTCGTGCCCAATTGCAGCAAGCCTGGTCAGTATATCGGGAAATGGAAGATCGCTACCGATCAGTCGTGCTCAATGCTTTTCGAGAGGTTGAGAATGCCCTAAGCCTCACAAATCGGTTGAACGTCTCGGTTGCTCATAAAGAAGCCGCTGTCAAAGCCTTTCTCAAGACACAGAACCTCACGGCGGAACTTTTTCAGGGAGGATTAGCCTCAAGCCTCGAACTCATTTTTGCACAGGTCAGCACGTTAGAAGCACGGATGCAGCTCGTCGAGCTTCAAGCAGAACTGCTACGATCCTCCGTAGCGCTTGTGCGGGCACTGGGCGGAGGATGGAACCAAGAACAAATCCCAAAAGAAGAAGAAATTCAACCCTTTGGCACTTTGCAGTATGTTAATCTCGATAAGCCGACGCCTGCCGGTGGCATCGACGTCCCTGCAGAAAACAATTGGCAATTCAATGATCTGACCGCACCGCCAAGCAAAGAATGAATGGCAATGCCCTGTCTCCTTGGTTCCTGAAATGACCAATGACAGTGCGAGATGGCTTGCTGCCGACCGGGTTAAGACTCTCACTTTCGAAAGCTCTCGACAAGTCTCACCTCATAAGCTGGAGCAGGGAACTAAGCTCTAATCCCTCCCAAAGCCATCGCGGGGTTGTATCGATTAATTATTCGCTTGCGCTTTCGATGACTCAGATTACACATAGGCACTGGAATAGCACTGCAGGCAGCAGCCATTCCCTGAAAAGACCAAGAAGCTGGATCTATGAGAGGGAACGAGAACTATCACTCCCCTGCTTTCTGTTTTTATCGTCGTGTCATTACCTCTAGGGATCATACCGACCTTTGCGACCCTAAAAAGAAAGGCCGATACTGAACAACTCATACGATCCATATGTTAGATCGCGAATAGAAAAGCTCACATTGCCTTCATGAGCCTGGAAGATAAGGTCAAAATGTCTTAAACCCAATGTGAGCCACGTTTTCAGCCTTCACTCTGAAGTTTTCTAGTCTTTCCTTATCTCACTCCTGCTCGACTGCTGAGCGCGCCAAAACGAATGTGCGGATTCGCTCAGCTCAGTCGTTCGAATTCGCGCACACATCGCTGAGATAATAATCTATAAGATTTATTTTTATTTTATATTCAATGCTTTATGATACCAATTTTATTGGTTCAATAATTGCATTATATTTTGTAACTAACATTTGGGATTGAACATTGAATCTAACAAAGAGGGGATGAATGATATGAAACGAGCACGAATATTCTTTTTCACTGCCTTATCCATATTCGCTCTTCACATACAGACAGCCACAGCTTCGCAGCCTGAACCATTAACGATCGGGGCAGATTCCAGTTTGGAAGTGGCTTTCAAAGAACTTCTTCCTCTGTTCGAGCATGAATACGGGCAACCGGTCCAAGTAGTTTATGGCCCATCGAAATGGCTCCGTTCAGCTATCGTAAAAGGTAGAGCCATAGATGTGCTCATCACATCGACCAAAGAATTGAGGCTACTTCAGCAGGCAAACTTGCTCTCTAATCAGCCTCAATTTATTGCAGAAACTTCTCTGGTTCTGGTCTCGTCCGAAATTTTGCCGACGTTTTATTCTTCATTCCGAGAAATGCTTGACGATCGCCATGTCAAGATTGCCGTGGCCGATTCGCGATTTTCCTCCTTGGGAGAGCTCACATCGCAATTGTTGATGATGCCTCGATCAGCCAAACGTGCTAGTCTTGTCTATACTCGAGATGGCAAGGATATTAGCAAATTTTTGCGCCTAGGAAAGGCCGATGTCGGGATCATGTATCGCGCAGATGCCATCAACCGCGGGGCTCATATTCTTGAAGAATTTACGCCGGCATTCAATGATCGCATTGGAGCAGGGATCACAACAACCGCAAAGAAATCGTTGCAATCTGTGGCCAAGGCTTTTGTGGATTTTATGAGCAGTACGCGAGTTCAAATGATCCTCGCGAAATATGGATATGAGCCCTTCTCCCCGATCAAACACGCAGCTCATCGGCAATCAAGCTCACCGCAACTTCATTCGGCAGATTTCTGAAATATGCCGCTCAAGGCAACGCCCGCTATGCGTTTAGGCAGAATTCTTCCTCCCCCTCGGTAGAATTCTGCCTTCATAGACGGTCCGATCATTTCGGAATTGATCTCAGACATCACTTGACAATCCCTAATTCTCGCTGTCATTGGTAGTATCACAATCTCTTCTCTTTAGTTACTCTTCTCTTTAGTTAAGGGTACGCTAGCCGGAAATGTCTCGACAGGCGTTGAAGTATGGCCCAGCTGTCTTGAGGCGGTTCATAGCGCAGCCCTTTTCCGACCATATCGAAATCCGTTTACGCCTTCCTTAAACGTCCGGGAGATTTCTTGAGGCAGCTTACTTCGAACTGAAATAATTCAACACGCCGGAGACTCGCGGCTGCCAGGGAAACGCAAACGTGTAGCCCGCTTCGACATGTTGATAATGCGCGAAGAGATCCTGTCGCGTCGTAGATCCCGCAGGCGAGACCGATCCGACCTGCCAGGTCGTCTGGATATCGATATCCCAGGTCGCCGCATGAGGAGGGCGCAGCAGCCGCAGGCTGAACGTCTGGATTTGGCGCTGTCGTTGCGGTTGAGCCGGTTTCTCGTTGAGCCCGAAATACGCGAGCTGCGCCGTCAGCTCAGCCGCCCACGGCATCTCGGAGTATGCGCCCCAAAAGAGCCGGTCATCGGCGTGGCCCTGGGAATCGGCGAACAGGGGGTCGAGCGTCGAGGGCGTATGGACGACCGGTCTCACGAGAAAGAGGCGGACACGCCATGCCTCTTCGCGATGCAGCGCGAGATGGATCCCATCGAAATTGAACAACACGTTGCCAAAAAATTGTCGGCCGACCAGATCGCGCCGGCCGATGTCCAAGGTCATCCGTCCCACGTGCAGCTCGCCCTCCACGCCGCGCTGAAACAGGTCGGAGATCTTCGCCGCCACGAGAAGCTGCAGGATGTCGAATCGATCGACGACGGCCGTGCGCGGAAGCGTGGCGAAATCGTCGCCATCGTCGCCGTAAGTCTGCGCATCCTGCAATTCCGCGAG
>RFGF01000063.1 GCA_003695915.1 Nitrospirota bacterium | reverse complement strand
GTCTTGTCCCATCGTCTTTTCTGATCTTCCGAGATCGGCTTTTCTGGTCGATGAGCGGATCGAACGAAGCGGTCGGCAGCGGGAAACTGAGGAAAGAGTAGCGATGCCAGCATTTTGCCCTCACGTTTTTCGTTCATGGCGACGAGCTCCTTGTACATCCACCCTCCGGTCGTATCGCATAGAACGAACTCCCTTCTTTTGGGTAATGCTCTCCTGCTTTTTATGGTCTTCCAGTGCTATCGCGTACCCGTCAGCCGACTCCTGGGAATCCGTCAATACCCTGGGTATGCAAGCCTACCAACAAGGTCGATATACCGATGCCAAGCAATGGTTTCTGCAAGCCTTAGCTGAGTTGGACCCGACGCAAGACCCCAGCCCGCGCCGCGCCATGACCTTGAACAATCTCGCTGCGGTCAACGAAGCTTTGGGCGAATATGAAAAAGCCGAACTTCACTATCAACAGTCCCTCGCCATCATCGAAGCGATCCAAGGACCGATGCATCCGGATTTGATCTCGGGTTTGAACAACCTTGCCTCCCTGTATCAACGACAAGGACGGAATGAACGCGCTGAACCGTTATGGCGTCGAAGCCTAACGATTTTAGAACGAATTTTAGGCCCAGACCACCCTCACGTGATTCCCATATTGCGCATCCTCGCAGAAGGCTACCGAGATCAGCATCGCCTTGCCGACGCAGAAGCCTTTTACACGCGCGCCCTCAGGATCGCAGAAACGCACCTGACTCCCAACCATCGTCAACTCGCAACAATCCTCTTGGAATATGCCGACTTTTTGCGAGAAACGAACCGGGAAGACGAAGCCCTTCTGCTCGAGAAACGCGCTCGCGCCATGCAAGCTCCAGCCACCTCACCGGAACCGTAAGCTCTGCTTTTTCTCCCAACAATGGACTGCCGCGGGGGCTTCGTCGAGATCATCGGAAAACGCCTTCTGCCCCTCTATGGCTTCGCATCCGACGCGTCGAGCCCGAACATTCGTGCAGGGCGAACATGCAGCGATCAAGAAACAGTCATTACGGGTGTGCAATGCGATGAGTGCGTTATTCAAAAGAGGTCAGCGTTTCTAGATACCGAACGATTCTGTTCAGTGCGGTGGCATTGAGCTTGCGACCATACCATCGGGGCATCACGTGCTCGGGATAGCCCGGAACGATATAGGCGTCTGGGGTTAAGATCGATTCCATGATATATTCTCGCACGGTGGTGGCCGATCCATGATAGTTGGGATCCGACAACCGCCGAGGTCCCGTCTCGCCCAATACTAATCGAGGGCCTTGGCGTCCTTTGGCCGCAGGCACTCCAGGAATGCTATGACAGACAGCACATCCGGCCTTGACCAACAATTCTTGAATCGGTTCGTCACCGGTCACTAACTGAACATCCCGTTCATCCGGCAATGAAGGGGTGGAGTCTCTCCATGCCGATCGTTCCATGGTCTGCTTTCGATTGACCGCTTGAGGATCAGGTTCAGAAAACAGCATCATGGACAGGGTCGCAATTAAACCGCAGGCAATGACCATCACAACGAGATACGTATCACGATCCATAAATCTTGCTATCTCATCCGTCGGAAAGAATTGTGCTCTGTTCCACGAAATTTCGAAAGGCTTCGACTCAGGTTTCTTGGGTTTAAATTCACCTCAAGATTTATGCCAATTACAATCATCTTTTTCCTCAGCAATTGTGGATAATCCTGTGAACAAAGAGGATGATATTTCAATTCGCATTCTTGAATGCACAGTTTTTCTGATCCTGCTTATTTCATGAGCATAGTGGCAAATTTTTAGCAGCTACTAGATATTGAGGGACAATGATTCTGGTATAGGCCGGTCTTGCTATAATTAAAAATAATATTGTAGCCAAATCCCTCGAGCCTCGCTAGCATCTTGTGAAAAGGTGCCGCCTTTGTTGCGCACCATCGATCTTCGGTCTTCGGTTACATAACACACATGCTATGTAGATTTGGTTAAGATGCTGACATTCGATCCCCACCCTCTCCTCAAAGGTCCCCACCGGATGACATTGGCTTCACGATGGTGGCCCCGTCCACCTGCCCGAAGCGTCCCAGAAGTCACACGGCTTTTCGACGTCGAACCTGGTTCGCGGATTTCCACCAAATGTCATTGGCAGCCGATCCCCCATCTCCACCCCACACTTTTGCTGGTGCACGGACTCGAAGGCTGTACGGATTCCCATTACATGATCGGTATCGGGCATAAAGCGTGGCGAGCCGCCTTCAACGTCGTCCGTATGAATCAGCGGAATTGCGGCGGCACCGAGCATCTAACCCCGACGCTCTATCACGGTGGTCTGAGCCATGATCTCTATGCCGTGATCAAAGAACTCGTCGATCGCGATCGACTGCCTGCTCTCTGGGTCGTAGGATATTCCATGGGCGGGAACTTGGCATTGAAACTCGCCGGCGAGGTCGGGGCTACCCTTCCTCAACTCAAAGGGATCGTGGCCGTCTGTCCCAATATCCACCCGGCTGCCTGCGTGACGGCACTCCAGCACCCGCGCAATTGGATCTATCACACGTACTTTCTCACCCATCTTAAACGCCGCCTCAAGCGGAAAGCTCGATGGTTCCCTAACAAATGGGACCTGACCCCCTTAGACTCCATTCGAACCCTTTGGGAATTCGATGACTGCTACACAGCAAAAGATGGCGGATTTCGCGACGCGGCCGACTACTATGAGCGGTCCGGCGCCCGGCATGTCTTGGCTCAGATCGCCGTCCCCACGCTGATCATCACAGCGCAAGACGATCCGTTCATTCCCTTCGAGACCTTCGACCTCGCGCCTCTCCGGTTCAACAGCGCTATTCAATTGGTCGCGCCTTCCCACGGCGGTCACTGCGGGTTTTTGCAACGCCCGCGCGAGGGTGAAGATCTGTATTGGGCCGAAAATAGGATTGTCGATTTCCTTCGAGACCACGCACGTCGGACCATCGCTCACACACCTGGCTCGAATTCTTCGACCCTATGAACGCGCTGCCCCCTTGCCCTTCCTCACCGAACTGCGTCAGCTCCCTCAGTGCCGATCCTGCCCAATTCATTCAGCCATTGATCTACAGTGGGACTCTTCTGGAGGCCAAAGCCCGCTTGATCTCGGTGCTGCAATCGATGCCCCAGATCCGGATCGTGGTCGACTGCGAACGCTACCTTCATGCAGAATGCCGGAGTCGCCTTTTCAGCTTCGTCGATGACCTCGAGTTCCTGATCGAGGAAACGAAAGGCATCATTCATGTTCGCTCCGCATCTCGAATCGGCTATTGGGATTTTGGCGCGAATCGAAAACGCGTCGAAGCCATCCGATCGCGATTTCAGGCTCTGTCTTCAGAGTGAAGAGCCTCTTTCCATCCCGAACACGAGAGCAGACTCGCAGATGGCCCAGACCGTCATGAGACATCTCTGTCCTGAGCGCCACTGCGCTCCATTGTGGGACGCTGGATGGGAGACGAATGCATTCGTTCATGTCGTTCATGACGGCAGTCGGCGGCAATGCGGGATTCACAGGCGTTACGCCACAGGTCATAGAGATCAAACCCCTATTCCCTCGCCCTTGCATTGACAGACATCGTTGATCCATATTTCTACACAGAATCGGCTGATCGTGCTCAGCATGCAGCTATGATGGTATATCGATCTTTGCTGAAGACAGTCGACAACGAGGAACCGAACGGTCTCTGGCCTGCGCACTGATTCTATTTATTCACCCGACCGACGACAAAGGAGGTACAGTCATGTCGCCATTGGAACAAATTATGACCACAAAACTCGAAACGGTTCCGAGCACGATGTCGGTTGCCGCTGCTGCGCAGAAAATGCGCGATCAGCGCATCGGCTCGCTGCTCGTCGAACAAAACGGCGAGATCGTCGGCATTGTGACGGATACGGATATCGTTCGCAAAGCCGTGGCCGAAGGCAAGGACCTCGCTCGCCTGAGCCTTGCCGACATCATGTCCACGCCGCTCGCCTCGATCGAATCGGTCCGGAGTGCTCACGACGCGCAGGATATGATGGCCGACCTGGGCACGCGGCATCTCGTTGTCCGCAAAGGGGGAGCCATTGTCGGACTCGTTTCGGCTCGCGATTTGTTGGTTTATTATAAAAGTGTGTCCGAACCGAAAATCGGCCAAGATTAATGGATGCGACGCATGTCGATCGAGCAGGGTCGGAAAACGGCGTAGCTTAGACGCAGGCCGGACCGATTCTCACTGAACACATTCATACAGGAGTCCATCCATGGCCCGTTCGTCATCGCAGCGAGATGACTGGTTTGCCCTCTATCGTCAAATGCTGCTCATTCGCCGGTTCGAGGAAAAGTCGGCAGAAATGTACGCCCTCGCCAAAATTGGCGGATTTCTTCACCTGTACATCGGCCAGGAAGCCGTCGCAGTCGGATGTATCGATGCGGTAGAAGAGCAGGACTATATCATTGCTGCCTATCGAGAGCACGGACATTGTTTGGCCCGAGGATCCGATCCCAAAGCCGTCATGGCCGAATTGTTCGGAAAAGTCACGGGGCTCTGCAAAGGGAAAGGCGGTTCTATGCATCTGTTCGATGTCCCGCGGAACTTCATGGGAGGGTACGCCATCGTCGGCGGTCATCTCCCGTTGGCAACGGGCCTCGCGTTCGCGGTGAAATACCAACGGCGCCCGCAGGTCGTCCTCTGTTTTTTTGGCGAAGGGGCTGTTCCCAGTGGGCAAGCGCACGAAGCGTTCAATCTTGCCGCATTGTGGAGCCTGCCGGTGATTTTCATCTGCGAGAACAATCGCTACGCTATGGGTACGCCGTTAGAGCGAGAAATGGCGCTGTACAAAGGGGTCACCGAGCGTGCTCAAGCCCATGGGATCGAAGCGAGTCGCGTCAACGGGATGGACGTCTTGGCTGTCCGCGCACACATCCGTGAAATTGTCGAAACGGTCCGGCAGACGCCGAAACCGTTCTTTATCGAAGCGATGACCTACCGGTTCATGGGCCACTCCATGGCCGATCCGGCACACGGACACTATCGAACCCGCGAAGAGGTCGAGGAAGCCCGCAAACACGATCCGTTGCTCCTTCTCAAGCAGCAGATCCTCGATCAGGCACTCGGCACGGAGGCCGACTTCAAAGCCATCGAACGCGAAATCGGTCAGATTGTCAACGACGCGATCGCCTTCGCCGACGCAAGTCCGTTCCCCGCGGCTTCCGAGCTCTACGATGACGTGTACGCAGAGCCCACTTCCTCATGAAGATGAGCAAACGATGATCGGCACCTATCGCGAAGCGTTGAACCAAGCCATGCGGGAGGAAATGCGTCGAGACTCCCGTGTGTTCCTGATCGGCGAAGAGGTCGGCTATTATCAAGGGGCCTTCAAGGTCAGCAAAGGATTCGTGGAAGAATTCGGGCCTCAGCGTGTGGTGGACACTCCCATCACCGAGGCCGGGTTCACCGGACTGGCCATCGGGGCTGCCATGGCAGGATTACGGCCGATCGTCGAACTCATGACTTTCAATTTCGGCATCCTGGCCATGGATCAAATCGTCAACAACGCGGCCAAAATTCGGTATATGTCAGGAGGGCAGCTCGCGATCCCCATCGTCATTCGCGGTCCGGGAAGCGCGGCTCATCAACTCGCCGCCCAACATTCGCAAAGCCTGGAAGCGTGGTTTTGTCACGTCCCGGGACTCAAAGTCATCGCCCCTGCCACACCTCGGGACGCGAAAGGATTGCTGATCAGCGCCATTCGTGACCCCAACCCCGTGATCTTCATCGAGGCACAACTGCTCTATCCCACCAAGGGCGACATTCCGGAAGGAGAATGGACGATTCCCATCGGCCAAGCCGAGGTCAAACGGGTCGGACGCGATGTGACGATCCTGGCTTATTCCAAAATGCTGTTGCTCGCGCTGGAAGCCGCCGACGTCCTGGCACAGGACGGCATCGAAGCCGAAGTCGTGGATCCCCGAACGCTACGACCGCTGGATACGAAGACAATCATCGCCTCTGTTTCCAAAACCGGCCGGGTCGTCATCGTGGAAGAAGGCTGGCCTTTTGCCGGACTGGGCGCTCAATTGGCGGAAAGCATCTATACTCACGCCTTCGATGCGCTCGACGGACCGATCGTTCGCGTGACGGGCGCCGATGTTCCTATGCCCTACAGTCGGCCACTGGAAGATTTGGCCATTCCCGATCGAGATCGGATCATTACCGCCGTCAAGCAGGTCCTCTCATGATCCTTGCCATTTCAGCGCACGTCCGTTGCTGGGAAATCATCCACCAAACCAGTCCATGCCGAAGGTGAGCCGATGATTACACGCGTTGTGATGCCCAAATTGACCGATACCATGGAAGAAGGGATCGTCGTGGCTTGGAAAAAGCAAGAAGGCGACCCGGTTGCCGTCGGCGATGTCTTGGCTGAAATCGAAACCGACAAAGCGGTCATGGATCTGGAAGCGTTCGGTTCAGGGTTTCTTCGAAAAATCCTGGTACCCGAAGGACAAGCCGTCAAAGCCGGAGCCTTGATCGCCGTCATCGGCGAACTGGATGACGATATCGACGCCGTATTGGCGGAAGCCACATCCGAGAGCCGACCGCCGACGACAACACCGTCTCCTCAGGCATCTCCGCCGATCCCCACCAAGCCCTCGCCAGAGGCACCGCCTGTCTCGCCGCCCTCTGCGCCGCCGACCGAAACACCGGTCGTGGCCAGGGAGAAGAAAATCTCCCCGCGCGCCAAGGCTTTGGCGGAAGAGCATGGCCTCGACATCTCGACACTCGTCGGCTCGGGTCCCGGCGGACGCATCGTCGAACGGGATGTACTGAATGCCTTGCAGGCTGCGCCAGGAGCGACCGCACACCAGCCCATCGTTCGACCTTTGAGTCAAATGCGGAAGGCGATCGCCCGTGTGACCACCGAAAGCAAAGCGCCGGTCCCCCATTTTTACCTCACTACCGAGATCAGCATGGCGGAAGCCGAACGCCTCCGCAAGCAAGTCGCCACGATCCGGCAAACTCCCCTCAGCCTGACCGCTCTTTTGGTTCGTGCGGCCACACTGGCACTCCAGCACCATCCGGACATCAATGTGTCATTTGCCGGGGAGGCCTTGCATCAGCATACGCAGATCGACATCGGGGTCGCGGTCGCATTGGACGACGGGCTGATCACTCCGGTCATTCGCGATTGCGCACAATACGACATTCTGACGATCTCCGACAGGTTGAGAACATTGATCGAACGCGCAAAAGCCAAACACCTTGCTCCGGAGGAATACACTGGCGCGACCTTCTCGATTTCGAATTTAGGGCCGTATGGCGTCCACAATTTCATTGCGGTGCTCATGCCGCCTCAGGCCGCTTCACTGGCCGTCGGCACTGTTCGCAGCGTTCCCGTGGTCAAAGACGAGGCCATCGTCAGCGACCGGCGCATGCAGGTCACACTCTCATGCGACCATCGCGCATTGGACGGAGCGCAGGGAGCGCAATTCTTGCAGACCTTCAAACGCGTGTTGGAGCAACCGCTGGAACTTTTCCTTCCTCTCGCTCCGCCATCGGAAGGCCGGTAATGGCGCCCGTGCACGCCACGCGGGGCATCCATGTTCCCACCTGTAACGCCACCGTTCTATCCGGGACATCATATTGAGCGAGCAGAGACGACCATCGAGCGGTGGAACAATTGCAACGAGCTGGGTTCCGGCATGCCCTCCACTCGCAAGGCGCACATGCACGAACATATCGTGCGGAACAAAGCCGATCGGCTGTGCGACTTCCTCTCGTTAAATCACAAGCTCCTTCATCGACGATCATGATTCACACGGGCTGCACAGTCTGGTTCACGGGGCTCCCGAGCTCAGGAAAAAGCACGCTGGCCAGACTGCTCTGTGAACATCTGACTGATCGGGGCTTGCCGGCCGCGGTGCTGGATGGCGATGAATTGAGACAATGGCTGACGAAAGATTTGCCCTTTACCAAGGAGGGGCGCGATGAAAACATCAGACGCATCACCTGCGTGGCCGAGCTGCTCACTCGAGTGGGAGCCTTTGCTCTCGTAGCCGCGATTTCGCCCTATGCCGAGGCTCGAGCTCGCGCTCGCCAGAAGCTTCGCCGGTTCGTGGAAGTACACGTCGATTGTCCGGTAGCGATCTGCTGTCGTCGTGACCCTAAGGGTTTGTACGCCCGAGCGCGGCAAGGGGAGATCGCCCATTTCACAGGGATCTCCGATCCCTACGAGCCCCCGATGAATCCGGAAATCAGAGTACGAACGGATCGCCTCGCACCCCGCCAATGCCTCGACCTGATTCTGGACAAACTCGTCGAGCTTCAGTATATTCCAGACGATCATGCCCATTGCACCCCGCGCACACGGATAGCGGCTTTACGGCACGATGAGCCCGTGTGACGACTGAGGGGCACTCCGCCACCACGGGGACCAGACATCCGCCATCCACTGACATCGCTTCCCATTCCTGACGTGCGAACTCCGTAAACTATGCCGCCGCTCGTTTCCGCGATCACCTCCTTCATGGAGACGTACAACCAAGCGCTGCTCGGACTCGTCCGTTTCTCTCACCGGATGGCCCGTTGGATCGCGCTCGGCACACTCCTCCTCACTGTTCCGTTGGCTCTCTTCACCCTGCAGCATCTCCGCTTGGACACGGATACCTCCAACATGATCGATCCCACGCTGCCCTATCGCCAACTCAATGCAGAATTGGATCGAGCCTTTCCTCAACTCGACGATCTCATCATTGCCGTTATCGAAGCCGAGACGGCTGAACAAGCCGAGGCGCTGGCCAATCGCTATGCTTCCGAACTTCAGCGCCACGCGGAGCTGTTTCAATTTATCGATCAACCAGGACAAGGTCCGTTTTTCGACCAGCATGGATTGCTCTACCTGGACACGGAAGAATTGTGGAAACTCGACGAACGGCTCACTGAAGCTGAGCCATTTTTGGGGGCGCTGGTCCACGACCCTAGCCTACGCGGACTTTTCGAGATTCTGGAACGAGCGTTGCGTGCCGAAACGGAACCCGCTCACCAGGCCTTGCTCGGGACAATCTTAGACGAGCTCGCCCAACGCATCGACGATCAGGTATCGGGACGGGCCAGCCGGCCGTTTTGGCGCGAGCGGTTGCTCGACAACGAGAACCGCACCGAAGGATCCATTCATCGACGATTCGTATTGGCCAAGCCGAAATTGGATTTCACGTCATTAGAAGTTGGAGGCGATGCGCTGAAAACGATGCGGGGGCTGGCCTCGGAACTATCGGAGGCAGAACCCGCACATGCCCGCATTCGCCTCACGGGATCGGTGGCCATGGCCGATGACGAACTCGGCAGCCTTCCTTCAGGCGCGGGTTTGGCTACCGTGCTGTCCTTTGGGTTGGTCTGCCTCATTTTGTTCGTGGGGTTGCGATCACTCCGCCTCATCGGGGCCATTCTTGTGACCTTGGTGATCGGACTGCTGTGGACCGCCGCATTTGCCGCGCTGGCGATCGGTCATTTGAATGTGATTTCCGTGACCTTCCCCGTGCTCTTTATCGGCTTGGGCGTCGATTTCGGGATTCAATTCGGCATGCGGTATCGAGAAGAACGGGAGCAGGGAGCCGATCACACGACGGGGCTCCGACGGACCGCACTCGGTGTGGGGAATGCCCTCACGCTTGCCGCTACGGCCGCGGCTCTGAGTTTCTTCTCGTTTATCCCCACCGCCTACAAAGGCTTGGCCGAACTCGGGTTGATCGCCGGTGTCGGGATGTATATTGCGCTTTGGCTCAACTTTACTTTGCTGCCCGCTCTTCTGACGCTGTGGCCTATCCAACCGCCGTTCACCAAACTGCGGGATGGGGCCTTGTGGCGAGGCATGATCTGGCTCGTCGGACATCGTCGTCTGACACTACTGGTCTCGGGGGGTACGCTGCTCGCTGCGGCGCTGGTTCTGCCCCATGTCCGATTCGACTTCAATCCGCTCCACATGAAGGATCCGGAATTGGAATCGGTGGCGACATTTTTAGATCTCTTGAAAGATCCGCACGCAAGCCCCTATCGAGCCTCGGTGATCGTGGAGAATCTTGCGGAAGCCGAATCCCTCGCGGAACGGCTTGCTCAACTCGACGAAGTCGACAAAGCGATCACCGTGACGAGCTATATCCCTTCGGACCAGGAAGAAAAATTGGCCATGATCGAAGAACTCGGATTGGTGCTCCAACCCTTGCTCATGGAGCAGACGCCTCAACCGCCCCCGTCAGATGCCGAACGCCTTCGGGCCTTCGAACGCTTTCAGCATCGACTTTCCGAATTCGTATCGAAGGCAGGAAAAGACACACCGCTCGGCGCCAGTGCGGCGCGGCTCCTGCACGCCATCGAACGTCTCCGTGGCACACCGGGCTGGCCGGAACCGGCGCTGGCCAACCTCGAACGGCGGTTGGTGGCCGGGTTCTCCGACAATCTGCGCCGCTTACGCACGCTACTCATGGCCCGCCCCGTCACCCTCGACGATCTTCCCGAAGCCATTCGCACTCGCTAC
>RFGF01000062.1 GCA_003695915.1 Nitrospirota bacterium | reverse complement strand
GGGCATGCTTTTTCCCTTGCTCAAATAAATCGCGAACGCGGGAAGCTCCCACGCCCACAAACATTTCCACAAAATCGGACCCGCTAATGCTGAAAAATGGGACACCAGCCTCTCCGGCAATCGCTTTGGCTAATAAGGTTTTCCCGGTCCCCGGTGGTCCCACGATCAAGACACCTTTAGGAATACGCCCGCCGAGCTTTTGAAATTTTTGCGGATCTTTGAGAAATTCGATAATTTCGACAACTTCTTCTTTGGCCTCTTCGACCCCTGCAACGTCGGAAAAGGTCACTTTCTTTTTGTCCTCGGTCAGCAAGCGAGCCCGACTTTTCCCAAACGAAAGAGCCCGATTCCCGCCAATCTGCATTTGGCGCATCAAGAAAAACCACAACCCCAGGAATAAAATAAATGGTCCCCACGTGACGAGAAACGTGATATACCAAGGATTCTCATCGGGTGGTTTCGCCTCGATTTGGACGTTCCGCTCCCGCAAAACCTTGACCAAATCTGGATATTCCACCGCATAAGTCTTGACCCGTGTGCCGTCCTTGAGGATCGCGCTGATATGGTTATCCTTGATGATGACCTTGCTGATTTCGCCGCGTTCTAAGTGGGTCATGAAATCGCTGAAAATAATTTCTTCTTCAGGTTGGTGTGAGGGCACGGTAAACAAATTGAAGAGCAAAATCATAAACAGGCCCACTACCACCCAAAACAGTAAGTTTTTAACACGAGAATTCATTCGGTTGCCTCCTCCACGCGCTCTGCGCAAGCCTTTGCCGAACAAAAGCTGATAGAGTGTAGCATGGCATTTTTTATACTGACAACTAATGCCAGGCTATCTCGGATCCTGCTTCTGCACGAGATGCGGATCAAGAACGGCCAAATAGGGGAGGTTACGATACTGCTGGTGATAATCCATTCCGTATCCTACGACATACTGATCAGGGATCTCAAAGCCGACGAATCGAAGATCCACATCGACCTGACGCCGCGAGGGTTTGCTCAACAAGGTACAAATCTCGAGCGAGCGTGGACGATGTTTAGCCAATACGCGAGAGAGATATTGCACCGTGAGTCCCGAATCCACGATATCCTCCACAAGCAGCACGTCTCGGTCGCGAATGTCGTCAGATAAATCGGAGACGAGCTTGACCTTTCCCGACTTGGCCGGCTTCCGGACTGATCGACTCTTCACGACTAAAAAATCGACGTGGAGCGGGAGTCGGATCGCTCGCACCAAATCGGCAAAAAATGCAAATGTGCCCTTCAGCACACCGATCATCACGAGATCCTTTTGTCGATACGCAGTCGTAATCTCCTTGCCAAGCTCTCTCACGCGTGCTCTTATCTGTTCTTGTGTGATCAACGGTCTCCCGAACACTGGCTCCATCGTTCTCATGAGGCCTCCCTTGTCAGCTCCGCAATGAGCACGTCGCGGGTCATCTCCGTCACTCGGAATCGGTGGTCCATTCGATATCCCCCTACCCAAAGAATTCCTTCCGGTGCGACCAGCAAGGGAATGCGATGTCGTTCCGATGACGCGATTTTGGCATCGGAGAAAAAATCCTGTAGTTTTTTCCGCTTGCCTTGCATCCCGAATGGGCAAAAATAATCGCCCGGGCGCCAAGCGCGAATGACGAGAGGTTCGGAAAACGTCGCGCGATCAAACCAGACTTTCCTGCGATTGGACGCCTCCCACGGAGGGGCAGGGGAGGCGATAGACACCGTCAATGTTTCTCCGGTACCGGGCCATTGGAGCCGTGATGGAATACGGACTTCTTGCGCAGCGAGACTTTCCATCCGCCAGTCACCACGCGTCTCCGAGCAAGGTTCGAACTGCAATGCCTCGTATTCTCGCCGAACCAGAACCCCTTCGACGCGCATCATCGAACCGGACGGACCAGATACCACCTGCGTCATCAACGCTTCGACCGGACCAAAGGCAGGACCGTATGGAAGATGCGCAACCTGTTGAATCACCATACGAAGGATTCTGCGTCGAAGAGGAAGAGGCGAAGCCAAAAATTCTTGACGATCCAAGACAACACTGCTTCCCGACGACTGCCGTGCCATGCGATGCCAAGCTTCCCGTGCCAATGCCTCAAGATAGGCATCATCTTCGCGAAGAATATCCGCCTGGCGAGAGAGGACATGAACGAGATTGGGATTGTATTCCTTCAGGATCGGCAGTACGGAATGTCGGATCCGGTTGCGAAGATAAAGGGGCTCATGGTTGCTGGCATCGACACGATAACCAAGACCGCGATCTCGAAGGTAGGCGAGAACGTCTCGTCTCGTCACCTCCAACAACGGTCGAACAACCGTGCGCCCTCGCACCGGTGGAATCCCACGCAATCCCCCTACCCCTGCGCCTCGCAACATCCGCATCACCACCGTTTCGGCTTGATCATCGGCCGTATGTCCCACGGCAATTTTATGAGCCCCGCGGTCCATCGCTACTTCCTCGAGGGCGGTGTACCGAAGGAACCGAGCGTAATCTTGGAGAGACCGCTTTGCCTTTTGAGCAGCTCTCTTGCTTACGGGTACGGACATGACATGGACCTCAATGTTCAGCACCTCCCCGAGACGGCGAACAAAGGCGGCATCGTCTTCAGAGTCCTTGCCGCGAAGTCCATAATTGAGATGAACCCCGAGCAATTCCCATTCCCACATCGAACCCAACGCCGCCAACGCGGCCACCATCGCCGTCGAATCCGGACCGCCCGATAGGGCGGCCACGACACGGTCACCCTGTTGGAGGAGGTGGTGTTTGTAAATAGTCGATTCGACCGTGCGCTCGAAAGGTAATAGCACTCGCATGCTTCTCGTCCGTTCGGTGAAGCGCAGTCCGTTCCGCCATGCCTGCCAGCTCACACTCGACGAGCGTGCACGTCTGTTGCAGCTTCCAGATCCCGTTGTATTTGGATCCTCAAGGCATCCACACTATCGAATTGTTGGTCGCCGCGAAGGCGCTCCAGGAAATTCACTCGTAGTTGTTGATCATACAGCGACGATTCCGGCGGTGCGAATAAATGGACCTCCAACATCCGCTCTCCTCCACCGAAGGTCGGCCGTTGTCCAATGTAAGAAACGGAGGGCACCTCATGACCATGAACGTCAGTGGTCGTGACATAAACGCCATCTGGAGGGACCACCCGGTCTCCAGGGATTCGAATATTGGCCGTGGGACAGCCGAGGGCGGCTCCGCGTCCTTCTCCCTGCACCACGTGCCCGCTCAACCGATACGGCCTTCCCAGGCAGCGCGCCGCGTCCTTCATGTTTCCCTGCTGGATGAGGTGTCGGACTCGCGTCGAACTCACTACCTCGCCGTCCAGGAGGATCGGCGTCAAAGGATGAACCTCGAACCCGTAGATTTTCCCTAAGCGAACAAGATCGTCGACGGTTCCTCGCCGATCCTTGCCAAAGACAAAATTGGCTCCCACCAACAGGTCACGCACCCTAAGACCCTCCACTAACACTTCGCGCACAAAGTCCTCGGGCGAGAGGGCAGCTAATGACCGGGTAAAAGCCAGCACCACGACCTCCTGCACGCCTAAATTTTTGAAGAATTCAAATTTCTCTTCCTGAGAGGCCAGAAACCGAAGAGGCGTCTCCGGGGCAAGAACCGCGGCAGGATGAGGATCAAACGTGATGACCGTCGCCGTCCCATTCCGCCGTTGAGCGAGATCCACAACTGCCTTGATCAAGGCTTGATGACCAAGATGCTGACCGTCGAAATTACCAATGGTAGCGACAGGATGCAGAGGCGGCGGCGTCGGCAATCCGTGACTGATTCTCATCCTCTCTCACCAAGAAGCCGAGCCGCATCTTTAGCGAAATAGGTCAAAATCAGATCGGCCCCTGCGCGTTTGATAGCGGTCAAGGTTTCGAGCATCACCGCTTCCTCCTGAATCCACCCACGCTCTGCTGCTGCTTTGATCAGACTGTATTCACCGCTCACCTGATAGGCCGCAAGGGGCAAGGCGACCTCATCCCGAACCCGTCGAATGATATCCAAATACGGCAAGGCCGGTTTGACCATCACGATATCGGCACCTTCCTCGACATCGAGCGCAACCTCTTGCAAGGCTTCTCGAGCATTGGCTGGATCCATTTGATAGGAACGGCGATCACCAAACGCAGGACTGGAATAGGCAGCCTCGCGAAACGGTGCATACAAGCTGGACGCATATTTCGCCGAATACGCCATAATCGGGATTTCGTGAAAACCGGCTTGATCCAGTTCGTCTCGGATTGCGCCAACCCGACCATCCATCATGTCGGATGGCGCCACCATATCTACTCCCGCTTCGGCATGAGTCCGAGCCATACGCCGCAGGCACTCCAGCGTTTCATCGTTGAGGATGTGCCCTTCGCGGACGATCCCGCAATGTCCATGAGAGGTATATTCGTCGATGCACACATCCGTAATGAGCATCACCTCCGGTACCTGATCCTTCACGGCCCTCACAGCTCGCTGAATAATCCCGTTGGGATCATAGGCCGAGGATCCCCGTTCATCTTTCCGGTCAGGGATGCCGAACAAAATCACCGCAGGAATGCCGAGCGCACGGACTTCCGCGACTTCCTCGACGAGGAGATCGATCGACCATCGGAATTGACCGGGCATCGAGGGAATCGGTTGCCGCTGGCCCTCGCCTTCGACCACGAATAACGGAAACACCAAATTTTTCGGAGAGAGTCTGGTCTCGCGAACCATCTCCCGAAGAGCGCCATGCTGTCGCAAGCGACGAAGCCGTTGACGAGGAAATGCCATTTCTACTGTTTAGACCGAATCGTGTTTGGGAATGGAGGAACCGACCACACTACCACCGCAACGGGAGTCGTTGCGCCGGATCTCCAATCGTGACGCGAGGCAAACCAGGAAAGCAACGCCATCACTTGCGCGGCAGATTCGTGAGAAACACCACCAGATCGCGAACGGAGATCATCCCGATCAACTTTCCGTTCGCTGTGACGCCCAAATGCCGGACATGCTCGCGGGCCATTAAGTCGTTGGCATCCAACAAGGTTCGATCTCCCTCGATGCTGATGACCGGCGCGGACATGACTTTTTCGACGGTCGTCTGAGCAGGATCTACCCCAGCGGCCACGACCCGTCGAACCAAGTCCGTATCCGTCACAATCCCGATTACCTCGCCTTTGCTCGTGACGAACACGCTTCCAATGTCTCGATCGCGCATCAATTGGGCAGCAACGCGTACCGTTTCATCGCGGTCGATCTTGACAAATTTTTCCAGCGGGACCATGCATGACTTGACAGGAACCATAATGGGACTCCTTCTTGAAAAAAGGTTCTGGATAGGACGCTCTCGCTGAAAGCGAAACCATGGAAAATTGTCGACTTCATCCACAATCGTAGGTGGCGATGCCCGTTCATCATCTCGTCTCTTCTCGTCCCTCGTTTTTCCCTTGGCTATGACGAACCAGTGCCTCGACCAACGCCGGAATGGTATTTTCCTCAGCCATGATGTGCACGGGCAACCCTTCGTCCATAACCGTCTTCGCCGTAATGGGGCCGATGCAGGCTATCGTGGTGCGCGCCATCGCCTCCTGCAGCTCCTCGCTGCTCTCAAACCATCGACAAAAGTTCCGCACGGTCGAGGAACTGGCGAAGGTGACATAATGAATGGCCCCCTGTTTCAACTCCGCTTTCACGCGATCGCACTCGATTTTAGGAGGTTCGGCTCGATAGACTGTCACAACCGTGACCTCCGCCCCCATTCGCTGGAGCGCCTTCGGGAGGAGGTCACGCGCCACCGCTGCCCGGGGAATCAACACTCGTTTGCCAGACAGTTCGATATTCGCAAAGACATCCACGATGCCTTCAGCCTGAAACTCTTTGGGAACGAGATCGGCCACAATCCCATATCGAGCGGCCTCCTCGGCCGTTCGCGGCCCGATGCAACAGACCTGCACTCCGGCGAGTCGACGAATATCCTTCCCTCGAGTTCGCAGGCGATTCAAAAAAGCTTGTACGCCATTGACGCTTGTCCAGATAAGCCAATCATAGGTCGGGAGGTCTTCAATCGCCCGATCGACGTCATCCCAGTGTTCGGGAGGGAGGATATCCAACGTGGGGCATTCGATCGGTTCTGCTCCATAGGCGATCAACAACTTGGAAAGTTCATGAGCCTGAGCCCGTGGCCGGGTCACGAGGATACGTTGTCCGAATAGCGGACGGGTTTCAAACCAGTTCAGGCGGTCACGCAGTCGGACCACGGATCCCACGACGATGACGCTTGGCGGTTCCATATTGTTGGCTCGGGCGTGCGCGGCGATAGTCCGCAGAGTTCCAACGACCGTTCGTTGGCGAGCGTAAGTGCCCCATTGAATGACGGCGACAGGCGTTTCGGGATCTTTTCCCTCTTGTATGAGTCGTTCCGTGATTTGGGGCAAATTTTTCATGCCCATCAAAAACACCAGCGTCCCTTCCGAGGTCGCCAAGCGTGGCCATTCAAGACCCGATTCGGCCTTGCCAGGTTCTTCATGACCTGTCACGAACGCCACGGTCGACGCCTGTGTGCGATGCGTCACAGGGATACCGGCATAACACGGGACCGCGACTGCTGAGGTCACGCCGGGAACCACTTCGAAGGGCACGCCCGCATCCGCTACGGCTTCAGCCTCTTCTCCTCCTCGTCCAAACACATAAGGATCCCCGCCTTTCAACCGAACGACCCGTTTGCCTTCACAGGCCTTGGCGATCATCAATGCGTTGATATGGGACTGGTCGCTGTATGCGTCTCGTCCCCGTCGTCCCACATAAATTCGCTCGGCCCGTTCAGGAACATATGCCAGCAATGCCGGATTAGCCAAATGATCGTACAACACGACATCGGCTTGCTCTAAGCAGGCTTTGCCTTTGAGAGTGAGCAAATCAGGATCCCCCGGGCCAGCCCCCACCAAAAAGACTTTTCCTTGCTGACGCTGAGACTCAATCATACGCTGCCGTAAACTTCATCAAGGATGGGACGCCCACCGGCTTCCAAGAGACGCTCGGCCAATGCGGCCCCAAGTTGTTCGGCCTCATCTACCTGTCCTTCGACACGATCGCGGACATAGCGTGTTCCATCCACGCTGGCAATGAGCCCTTCCAAGATCAAGGTCTGATCCTTGAGAACGGCATGGCCGGCAATGGGAACCTGGCATCCGCCTTCCAATCTGGCTAAAAACGCCCGCTCGGCAGTGACCGCCCTTCTGGTCGGCAAATGGTCCAATGGGGCAAGGAGGCCCTTGACCACTTCGTCATCGCTCCGACCTTCGATTCCCAACGCTCCCTGACCAATGGCTGGCAAACTCAGAGTTGGCGAGAGATATTCCGTCACGTGATCCGTCCACCCCAACCGGCGCAGCCCCGCGGCAGCCACGACCACGGCATCGAACGCCCCATTTTCGGCTTTTCGAAGCCGCGTATCGAGATTCCCTCGAAGCATCGTTACTCGAAAATCCTGTCGGTAATGTAAAAGCTGTGCCTGACGCCGTAAACTGCTCGTCCCGATGCTTGCCCCTTCATTCAATTGGGCTAACG
This sequence comes from Nitrospirota bacterium, assembly GCA_003695915.1. Taxonomy (GTDB): domain Bacteria; phylum Nitrospirota; class Nitrospiria; order Nitrospirales; family UBA8639; genus J017. Next base: position 4,755 of record RFGF01000062.1, on the reverse strand, counting down.
TTCGTCGGTGACAGCTGACCACGGCGTCACGAGGATCTTCTCGTTCCGGGACACAAACGATGGCTAAGCCCTCAGGCAAGACCGAGGGCACGTCCTTCATACTATGCACGGCAAGATCGATCTCTCGGCGCAGTAGCGCTTCTTCGATCTCTTTGACGAACAATCCCTTTCCTCCGATTTTGGCCAAGGGCACATCGACGATCTTGTCGCCGCTTGTTTGGATGCGGCGCACAGTCACCTGAAAGTGCGGAGCGAGTTCCTGAATGCGGGCGCGAACCCATTCGGCTTGCCAGAGTGCCAATCGGCTCCCCCGCGACCCAATGACCAGCGAAGATCGACGGCTATCACTCGACACCCTACCGCTTCTCCCGCGTCATGGCAAATTCATGGCACCAGCTAGCGGCATCGGGCATCGACCGGTGGTTCTCAGCATGCCGGATCTCCTGGTTTCATCCAAAATTCAGCGGGAAGCGGTTCATCCTCGACGTTCTGGGGAACTTCGTCGGCAGTCATATGCTGTGATGTCGCTGGGTCCGCTTGTCCGGAGAGCTCGCTCGATTCCTGGAGATCGTCGGGTAAATCAAAGAATCGCCGGGCGGCTTCGATGAACAGGAGACCATTGTGCGATTGCGCCTCTGTCTTGAGCGTGACCAGGGAGCCATGCAACAGCTTGTTCACGATCCCGGTGGCCAACGACTCGATGGTTCTTCGCTCGCGCTCCGTCAGAGGTCCCAATCGCCCCAAGGCTTTCTCCAATTCCGCCTGTTTAATCTCGTCCCCCCGCTTTTTGAGAGCGACAATCGTGGGAGTCGCTTCCAGACTTCGTAGCCACGAGGAGATTGTTTCCACCTCTTGCTGGATGAGTGCTTCGGCTTTCGTCGCTTCCCGGCGTCGTTCTTCTTGATTATGGCCCACATGATTTTCCAAGTCATCGATATCGAACAAAAAGGCATTGTCGATCTCCTTGACCGCCGGATCGATGTTGCGAGGAACCGTAATGTCGATGAGAAACACCGGCCGGTTCATGCGCTGTCGAATAGCTCGCTCGACATCTTCTCGCTCGATGACATAATGGGGCGCGCCGGTTGCACACAAGACGATATCCGCTCGAACCAATGCGCTGCGGAGCTCCCCAAATGGAATGGCCTTCCCATGGAACCGTTCTGCCAGCGCATGGGCTCGATGAAGATTCCGTGTGGTGAGCAACACCTGCCGAACACCGTTTCTGATAAGGTGTTGAGCAGCAATTTTTCCCATCTCCCCGGCTCCGACCAACAAAACCGTCTTCTCGTGTAAATTCGAAAAGACCTTTTTCGCAAGTTCGACGGCAGCGGAGCTCACGGAGACAGCAAATTCGGCGATGCGCGTTTGCGTTCGCACTCCTTTCCCGACCGAAAGGGCCTTTCGAACCACCTTGTTCAGGATCACGCCGCTCGCGCGGTGAAGGAGAGACAACTCAAACGCCGTTTTAACTTGCCCGAGAATCTGGGGCTCTCCAATGACCATCGAGTCGAGGCTCGCCGCAACTCGAAACAGATGAGCAATGGCTCGATCATCCACATAGCGGTACAAATGCGGAAGCAACATTTCTTCCGAGACGGCAAGGTGCGTGTGGACCAGAAACTCTTGAACGGCTGAGACCCCGCGGTCTACATCATCGACCACGGCATATACCTCCACCCGATTGCAGGTGGCGAGAAACATGCCTTCTTTGACGCTCGGATACACGACCAATCGTTTGAGGGCCTCTCCAATACGACTTACGGGAATCGCCAACAATTCCCGCAATTCCACCGGTGCCGTTTTGTGGCTGACGCCGACAACGATAATATTCATCTCACTGGCTCAGGGATCCAGGATTCTTTAACAGCACACCTACGAACGTTAACACCACACCAGCAAATCCGACAATCGTTAACAACGCAGCCTTTTTCGCTCGCCACCCTGCTGTCACACGTCCCAGCAATACCACAAAATAAAATATCCAGGTGATCAATGCCCAGATCTGTTCGGAATTCCAGCTCAAATACGATCCCGAAGTCATCTGCGCCGACAACGCTCCGGTGAGAATGCCCAATGTCAAAAAGGGAAAGCCCAACAGAATGGAACGGTGATTCAGCATATCCAGGAAATCGAGCGGCGGAAGTTTAAAGTATAAGACATTGAATCGTTTCGATTTCAATAACCGATCTTGAATCAGATACATAATGCCGGCCACGAACGCGACGGCAAACCCCACAGTACCCAGCACACTCAAGGTGACATGGATCCACACGGCATGAAAGACCGGAGGGAGGTTGGGCTGTTCCACCGGAGTGACAATCGCCGATACAAGGGCCAAAAAAGCTAAGGGAAGGATGAACGCGCCCAAAACGTGAAGGGATTTGAAAAGAATCGCGCCGAACATGACGAGCAGCAACAACCATGCGAACAGCGAAACGGCATCTTGGAACGTCAGAAGGGGAAAGCTCCCTAAACCAACGATCCGTCCAATCAATGCGGCCGTATGGGCGAGAAATCCTGTACCGGTGACGAAGGACGCCGTCCTAGACACGGTTTCTGTTCGCCGGAGGAGATAGATTAAAAAGAGGACGGTCCCGAAAAAATACAGGACCAGCGTCATGCGATAGAGAATGTCCGCCACGGAGGGATCCTTGCAGATGAACCAGATACTGCGTATCGCGTGATCAGCGATTCGAGTATAGACACCACCTGAAAGGAGGTCAAGAAAATCAGAAGGTTAGGGAAGCACACCGGTCTCACATGGCGATCTCAACAGCCCGAACGAGCCCAAGCGCACCTCATCCAGCCATCCCTGCCGTGGCCCCTCCGCATACATTAATGGCTTGCCCGGTAATAGCTGCAGCTTCCGGAGAGCAGAGGTAGACCACAAGAGAAGCCACCTCTTCGACCGATGCCATTCGTTTAATGGGAATGGCTGCGATAGCTTGTTCACGAAACATTTCCGGTGGAATGCCCAAACGCGCGGCAGTTTCTTCGATCCCTTGCCGAGCCATTGCCGTGTCGACCCAGGTGGGACAGACTGCATTGACTGTTATCCCGAGTTCCGCAACTTCAAGGGCGAGAGCTTTGGTGAAGCCGAGAATGCCATGCTTGGCGGTACAATACGCAAGATAGCCGGGGACACCGAATCGCCCTAACACCGAGGACATGTTGATGATCCGCCCATATCCTGTCCCCTTCATATGAGGAAAAACCAGCTTGGCACACAAATAGCTCCCTGTGAGGTTCACATCCAGAATACCGAGCCATCGCTGATCATCAGGATCATCGATAGGCGTTCGCCCTGACGCACCGGCGTTATTGACCAGGATATCGATCTGTCCCCATCGTCGGACAACAGTATCGACGACTACTTCAACCTCCGGACGACGAGTGACGTCAGCCGGAACAGCAAGAACTTCTCCTCCACCTGCATAGATGGCATGTGCGGCATCGTCTAACTTTTCCTTGTGTCGTCCACAGATGGCTACCTTGGCCCCTTGTGCTGCCAGAGCCAAGGCGATCCCTCGACCGATCCCTGTGCCACCTCCAGTCACGAGAGCAATACGATCTTGTACAGTCATGACATATTTTCCTCAAAAAAATATGGCGAAAAAATCATCCTCGCCCGCGAATGTGAAAGATCCCAAACGTGCGTTCGGTCTGTATGGACTCGTAAATAGTGGAAGCATGATCGAATGGACAGCGGATAGATTTGGATAGTAGGATGAAAAACCGATCGGCAGATCCGATCATGTTTTCGCTCGACAAAGGTAAACAATCGATGACGGGCAAACTTGCTGTCGTGAGCACGCCTATAGGCAATTTAGAAGACATCACGTTTCGAGCTGTCCGCACCCTTAAGGAAGTTTCGGTGATTGCGGCGGAGGATACGAGACGCACGCAAAAATTGTGTGCCCATTATCACATCACAACCCCGTTGACGAGTTACCATGATTTTAACAAAGAAGAAAAAACGCCCGTTCTCATCAACCGCATGATAGAGGGAGCCGATGTCGCTTTGGTCTCGGATGCGGGCACACCGCTCATTTCCGATCCAGGGTATTATTTAATCACCCACGCAGTTGCAGTCGGGATCCCCATTGTCCCGGTTCCAGGGCCATCCGCGATCCTTGCGGCCCTCACGATTTCCGCTCTGCCGCCGGATTCCTTTATCTTTCTCGGATTTTTGCCGCGGAAACGAGGGGCACGCGCTCAATTACTCGCTCGTCTAGCCGATGATCCTCGAACACTGATCGTATTTGAGAGCCCGCATCGACTTCTAAACACACTGGAGCTCGTTCGGGAGACGCTTGGTTCTCGTCGCATCACAATTGCCAGAGAGTTGACTAAATTACATGAAGAAGTCGTGCGGGGAACGGTCGACGAGATGATCGAAGCTTTCCGATCGCGCGCGCCAAAGGGAGAAATTACTCTTGTCATCGAAGGCAATAAGCCCAAACGTCCATCCAAGATCTCAGATCCTTGAAAGCCTGATCGCTATGTAGCGTGTATTCTGACGCATCACTCATCCCCAACTCGCGCTATATTAAGGGAACCTCTAAAAACTACTGACAACCTCGACTGATTCTGGCATCAATCCTCTCAAGGAGGAATGCACCATGTCGACACCCCACCAACTGGGCTTTTTTGTTTGATCTCGCCAACCGTTACGCGGCCCTCAGTCAACAGGGCGATCCCTTGGAACGCCTCGCTCACCACATTCCGTGAGAGCGCTTTCGCCAGCCGCTG
>RFGF01000061.1 GCA_003695915.1 Nitrospirota bacterium | reverse complement strand
TCCCTCAACCATTGCAAGTCGCGACAGAGCTGCGTCCGCGCTTTATAGACTCGCATTTTCAACGTATCGCGTCCCACTCCGAGCATGTCGCTCATCTCGGCATAGTCTATGCCTTCGAGGTGTTTGAGAATGAAGGCTTCCCGATACAACGGCGGCAACCGCTGAATGGCTTCTTCCAACACTCGAGCTGTCTGCTTCTGCGAGAGCGTGGCTTCTGGGGTGCGATCGTCGGGTATCCGGGTAATCGGATCGTCTTCGCCGTCTTCTTCAGTAGTCGACCCGCTTTCCCGCTCGTGTCGTCGACCATGGGTTTTCAGCCAGTCTTTACATTTATTGAGACCGATGCGGTACAGCCACGTCGAAAACCGAGCATCGGCACGAAATCCGTTCAAAGCTTTGAAGGCCGATACAAACGTCTCCTGGACCACATCGTGCGCATCATGCGCATTGCCGATCATCCGTTGCGCGAGGTTGAACATCGTCTCACCGTACCGATCCACCAATATGCTGAAGGCTTCATGGTCGTGGTTGCGGGCACGAGCCACCAATTCCACATCATCCAGTTGGCGGAGTCGCTCACTCATGTCTTCCTTGCCCCGTCAACATGGGCGGATTCATTCCCGATCTTGACCACGTCCGATGGTCTTTAGACGAAATCCCCTGGTGCCGCGTAAACGATGCGCTCGGGCGGGGAGCCGAAGACGAGGCATGGGGGCTGGGTTCAGGATGCATCAACGCGCCGCAGGCTCGGAGATCACCGCACATTCGCAGTCTGCTGTACGATCATGAAAATGAGACTCCGCCAAACGCTCCCGATCGGACATTCTGGTCGGATCGGCTCCTCGTCCTGCCCTCTTTCACCGTCTAGCATCGGCGAACGCCCGAAGGGCCGGACATGCGTCAGGATCGTTCGTCTCGCAACCGATATGCCGTTCATCATTCATACTCGTCATCCGACGTTTACCATTGGAACATCCATTCGTCTAAGCCTGTGACCACAGGCATTCACTGATCAACAACTCGTGGGAGGTCTAGAAATGAAATGCACCTTTCGGCTCGGCACCAAGGTCATGTTCACGCTGATGATCGCGACAATGAGCACGGCATGCAGCACGACCTTGATCAAGGACGATGTCCGTCGTACGGATGCCACGCTCGCTCACTGTTCCGGCGGCGAATGGGTGGACGATTCCTCGATCGCCGTCTTGCCGATCCCGTTCGTGGCCTTTTTCGTGCCGCATGCGGATTTGGACGAGATCAACGGAGCCGAATATTTGAACCGATGCGGCGATCCGACCCGACTCGTCAACCGCAAGGTGACCGTCAGCCGGACGGCGTGTATTCCGGCCGGACTGACGCGGATCATCACTCTGGGAGTTTGGCAATGGTGTCCGGCCCACGTGTCGTGGGAAGCCGATGTCATGCAAGCCACCCCATGATCATCCATCGATCTCGTGAAAGAGGAGGTTCACGATGCGAGTCCTGCTTCCATGGTTCGCTATTGCGATTTCGATCTTCTTCGTTCTGGCCGGCTGTGTCACGAAACCCAGACCTGCGGTCATGGTGTACCCCGCCCACCATCAAAGCGCAACCCAAGTGGCGCAGGATAAAGCGCATTGCCGAGCCTGGGCCGAACAAGAAGCTGGCTCTACACCTGTCGAAGACACTCTGACCGATGCCGGCGTGGGCGCGGCCGTCGGGGCATTGGGAGGGGCGGCTGCCGGAGCCATCATCGGAGCCGCTGCCGGCAGTCCCGGAACGGGCGCGGCCGTCGGGGCTGCAGTAGGAGGTCTCGGTGGAGCAGGTTATGCAGGAACCAAGGCCTATGCATCGAATGATGATGCCTACAACCGTGCCTATGCCGCATGCATGAAGGCACGGAATTATATCGTGAATTAACAACAAGGCAGCACTCTCAGCGCTGGAGGCGAGAATCGTCTCATGTTTATCCATCATGTTCTACCAACAAGGAGGTCTACCCATGATACACAGACCGATGTTCTATGCGTTCTGCATCGTGACCGGTTTGGTCTTCACCTCGACATGGGGGTACGGACATTCGAATTCCTCGAGTTCCACAGCTCCCATGTCGGCACGCGATCGCACGATCTCGACTCTGTCAGAGCATGAACTGCGACAAAGCACAGCCGATGAACGATTTCTCGTACGAACCGAGATTCGGCGGGAAGATCGGCGAATCGCTCGTCGAGAGAACCGACAAGACGATCGTCGCCTCGATCGGAGAGCCGACCGGCGTGAGGACCGACAATTCGAGCGTCGGATCGATCGACGTCAAGATCGTCAGTTCGAACGGCGGATGGATCGCCGCGCGGACCGTAGCGGCCATCGCGGCGGACGTCGATAGCCGATCAAAGGAGAGCCGAGGCTTTCGGAACGCCTCGGCTCCGTTCGCTTCTGCTCATGGCATGGAACACACGCATCTGCGCCATGTACGCGTCTCATTTTGCCGACGTCTGGAGCCGGAAGATTCGACGGGGCTACTCTTTTGCTCATCACGATACCGTTCAACGCAGAGATGCCTTTCACACGACAAGCGACCATCGATATGCCCATGGCTTGCCGCCTGCGCCCATCTCCAAGATTTCCATTATCCCCCGCACTTCGCTATAGCCGCGGAGGCAACGCCTCGCTGAGACACACATCATGACTCCCGCAACTCCACGAAATCCCTGGCTGACCGGCATCGTCGTCCTCGTTGGCAGCTTGTCGTGCACGCCCTCACCGCACATGATCGTGTATCACATAGAACAGGACCAGATCGATCTCCGCGAATGGCCTCGGCGCTTCGAGGATGTGCCCCCCGCACGCATCCCGCTACCGTGGACACGAACGTGCTTCGCTCTCTCCTGCAATCGGTGCACTATCGCCAAAGCACCGTGTTTGCGTTTGTGTTGGGAAATCCTCGGCCGGTATTTACCCCGTATCAACTTTCCCTTCTGTCCGAATATCTCCCGCGCGCCTTCGAGCAAGCCCTTCCTCAGGAAGTGATCTACTTTCGACTGAGAGATGAGCCCGATGGATTGCGCCGGACCATCGGCTGGTGCTTTCTCATCGATTCGGAACTGCACCTCGTTCTCGAAGAGATTCGTCAACCGATGGTCCAACCGAAAGAGCTGGCTCCCCAACCGATTGCCAAACGCTGGGAACTCGTTCCGCAACCCGGTCAACGACGATTCGTCTCTCGCTCGAAGGGCGCGCCTGAACCCAATTGGTTCATTCTGCCGTTACCCGATTCACCACCGCTCTCGAGGGCCATCCCGCGATCAGGATCGGTTCCCCATCGCTTTCAGCCCTTTCTGCCCATGGTCATGGCTCGGCCGGTTCGATCTTCCTGATGTCAGTCCTTTGGGTGTTCGTCGTCATCGCCTTTCTCCCCATCGCCAGTGTTGACGCTCAAGAGCTCACCGCGCACGTTCGACCGAGTTCGGCGGACGCATCCCGCGACTAGGAACTCGAACAGCTCAAAGAACGCGTCGCCGCACTGGAAGCTCAACAAAATACGTTGCTCGACGACTTGGCAGAACGGATTCTGCTCGGCGGCTATGGGGCGTTGGAATTCGAAGCCTTCGGCGGCAGCGATGTGACGTTCGAGGGAAAATTGGAAGTGATCATTTCCGGTCACATTCATGACCGGATCCGTATCTATAACGAAATCGATCTCGGCGTTCCGACCGGCACAGCCAAGGCCGAGCAAAGCTACGTCGATTTGCTCTTCATCCCATGGTTCAACCTGCGAGCCGGCGTCGTGCTCGTCCCGTTCGGGAAGTTCAACCTCGATCATTTCGATCCTCGCCGTGATCTGACCGACCGCCCCTTGGTGGCTCGACAAATTGTCCCGACGACCTGGGGCGATCTCGGAGCGTCTGTCTTCGGCCTCATTCGCCTCACTCCGGACCTCAAAGTCACCTACGAGGCCGCATTGATCAATGGGCTGACCAATCAGTTCGATCCACCGAGTTCCGGGCTCCGCAGTGCGCGTTCGGCGCTGGGGAAAGACAACAATGGCGATAAAGCCTTCGTGGGACGTGCGACGCTGATGCTCGCCGATCAATATGAAATCGGCATCAGCGGGTATCGCGGCGCATCCGGTCCCGCGAACGGCACTCCCATCACGGGCGTCGGCCTCGACCTGGAATTCAAGCCGCGCAATACGCCGATCCTGGAGGATTGGGAATTCAAGGGAGAATACGCCCAATTCCTTGTCCGGAATTCGGACACCCTCTCACGCCTGTCCGGCCTCTATGTCCAAGTGAACTATCATTTTTGGTTGCCGTGGCTGAATCGTACCATCCTGGGATCCCCGTTTCTCCATCCGACGTTGACCTTGGTGGGCCGCTATGATCACGCGAGCATCCACAGCGCCGCCGCTGGACATCTCGAACAAGATCGGTTTACGGTGGGGCTCAACTACCGGCCGATCGAAGACTACGTGATCAAAACGGAATATCAAATCAATCAAGGCAGCATCGAGCGGAGGAATTGGGAAGGATTTCTCGCGTCGGTGAGCTGGCTCTTTTGACGTTCCTCTTTCTCTCACGACTCCCACGCACATGCGCCCATCTGGCCGATCTGTGTCTGATCGCAGTGCTCGCCCTCTTCCCACGCTTGGCAGCCGCTGAACCGCTCGCGGTCATTGTGCGCATCGACACTCCGGTCACGCAGCTTACGGCCGGCCACGTGGCGGCCATCTACCGAGGTGAACAACTCTATTGGCCGGACGGCTCTCGCATCAAATTAGTGAATCGAGAGATCTCGTCGGCAACGCGTCGACAATTTTATCGTCAAATCTTACAGGCCCGGCCGGATCAACCATTCTATCGGCCCGGCACGCCGATCCCGATACAAAGTTTCATTCGTCGAACGGATAGGGCCGTGATTCAATTCGTGGCCACCATCAAAGGGGCGATTGGCTATGTCGCACGTGCGTCGCTGACGGCTGACGATCTTCAGGCTGTGAAAATCGTATTGCGGATTCCAGACCCGTAGGACTCGAGCACGCTAATGCGGACCTCGCTATGGAAAAAGCTGTTGATCGTGTTTCTCGGCGTGTATACGTGTGCCGTCGGCATTCTGGCCTCGTTTACGTATCATTCGAGTCGTGCCACCATGATTGCCGAATTCGCCATTCGCGGCCAAGAATTGGCCAAGGCATTGGCCTATCAATCTAAGGACTATTATCTCCGCCAGGATGTCGAAGGATTCACCAACCTGCTCCAAGCCTTAGCCGAAGCACAGGGAGTTTTGGCCGTACTCGCGTATGATCGGGCAGGCGCTCTGTGGATCGAATTTTCGACGATTGCCTTGCACGACGACGAGTTGGCGCTTGTCGCGCCGACGGCCGTCTGGCACCGAGATCTGCACACTAGACAAGGGATGGGGTTGGCCGAATTCGGCCAAGCGATTCCCGCACCCGTCGTCGGTGACGCGCCCTTGGGCTGGATCCGGCTCTTGGTGGATCGCCATCCGTTGGAAGAAGGGTTGCGGACCCTCCTGCTTCGCACGCTGATCGGCAGTTCATTCGTCGCGTTGGTCGGGGGCACGATCTTCGTGGTCCTGCTCAGGCGATCCTTGCGCGTCATCACCTCGCTCACCGACGCCACTCAGCAGATCGCCAAAGGCGATCTCATGGTCTCGGTCCCGGTGACCAGCGAGGATGAATTGGGCACGCTCGCCGAATGCTTCAATCGCATGACTTCCGCGCTTCATCGCACGACCGTCTCCAAGCACTACGTCGAGACCATTATCGCCTCGCTCCTCGATTCGCTCGTCGTCGTGGATTGGTCCGGAACGATCCAAACCGTGAACGATGCCACGCTTCGCGTGTTAGGCTACGACCGGCACGAACTCATCGGGCACCCCATCGATACGATCATTGCCACTCGCGAACCGGTGCTCGCCTTGGAAGCCTTGCTCGCCCACGACCGAAACGAGACATTTGCGTATCGGGAAGTGCTGTATCGGACCAAAGACGGCACACACATTCCGATGCTGTTTTCCGCTGGCGTGATGCGCGACGAGGCCGGCATCCCACAGGGTCTCGTGTGCGCCGCACAAAACATGACGGAACAAAAACAGGCCGAAGCCCAATGGCACCGGGCCCATCGGCTTCTCCACGCCATTCATCGGGCGCAAAGCCAATTCATCGCCGCCAGCGAGCCGCATACCACCTTTCAAGCGCTGCTGACCGAACTCTTGGTCTTGACGGACAGTCCCTTCGGGTTTATCGGGGAGCGGCTGGTCACCGAAACCGGCGAGCCGTACCTCAACATCCATGCGATATCGAATCTCTCGTGGGACGAGGAGACCCGAGCACGATTCCAGGCGCAGGATCAACCCATGGCAGTGGTCAACCTTCAGACGGTGTTCGGACAACCCCTGCTCACAGGCCGACCCATCATCGACAATCACCCGTCCCAGGATCCGCGATACCATAGCCTGCCGATTGATCCGCCGCTCACCGCTTTTCTCGGCATTCCATTTTTTGCAGGAACCGAATTAGTGGGGATGGTCGCCCTCGCCAATCGCCCGGGCGGATATGCGGACGCAATGATCGAGTTTCTTCAACCATTGCTCTCGACCTGCGGCAATTTGATCGAAGGCTATCGAAACGAACAGCGGCGCGCAGAGGCCGAAGCGGCGCTCCGCGCCAGCTTGGAACGCTTCGACATGGCGGTGAAAGGATCGCAAGACGGCATCTG
>RFGF01000060.1 GCA_003695915.1 Nitrospirota bacterium | reverse complement strand
GCCTTAGGGGCGACCAAATTCGAAACGATGGTCAAAGTGGTACTCCCGTGCGCGATGCCCGGCATTCTGACCGGATTGATTTTGGCCATTTCGCGCTCAACGGGAGAAGTGGCCCCCCTCATGCTGACCGGCGTGGTAAAACTGGCCCCGGACCTCCCGATCGACGATCATTTCCCGTTTATTCATTTGGATCGCAAATTCATGCATCTGGGCTTTCATATTTACGATGTGGGATTCCAATCGCCGAACGTCGAAGCGGCCAAGCCCATGGTGTATGTCACGACCTTGATCTTGGTTCTCGTGGTGGTCACGCTCAACATGACGGCCATCACATTGCGCAATCGGATGAGAAAACGGTATGCCGGATCGTCTGTGTAACATGCGAGGTCAAAGATGGACAGTGTGGCGTCTTCCGATTCAACGACCATCGATACCCCTAAGCGACCCCTCCCTCTCGAACGCGCGATGACCCCCGTGACCACATCGCTCCCTCCTGCCACGGAGGCCTTGAAGGAAACGCCTACGAAAATCTCTATCCGAGAGATGAATTTCTTTTACGGGAGCAATCAAGCGCTGTTCGACGTCAATTTGACGATTCCCGCCAATCGGGTGACCGCCTTCATCGGCCCTTCGGGATGCGGGAAATCCACCTTGTTGCGCTGCCTCAACCGCTTGAACGATCTCGTCGAAGGCGCGCGGCTCACGGGACAGATCCTGCTCGACGATGTGGACATTTACGGTCCGAGCATGGACGTCACCGATTTGCGCACGCGCGTGGGGATGGTGTTTCAGAAAGTGAATCCGTTTCCCAAAACGATTTATCAAAACGTGGCCTATGGCCCGATGTTGAAAAACATCCGCAAACGGGCGATCTTGGACGACATTGTCGAACGCAGCTTGATCGGCGCCGGCTTATGGGAGGAAGTCAAAGACCGCCTGCACACCAGCGCCTTGGGGCTCTCCGGCGGGCAACAACAACGCTTGTGTATCGCCCGGGCGTTGGCCGTCAACCCGGAAGTCTTGCTCATGGACGAGCCCTGTTCGGCCTTGGATCCCATCTCCACCGCCAAAATCGAAGAATTGCTGCACGGGTTGAAAGAACGGCTGACCGTGGTCATCGTCACGCACAATATGCAGCAGGCGGCTCGCGTATCCGACTTTACCGGCTTCTTTCTCATGGGCGAATTGATCGAGTATGATCTGACCAAGCGGATCTTTACGAATCCGCACGACCGCCGCACGGAGGATTACATTACCGGGCGCTTCGGCTGATCGCCGCACGCGCGGCCTCTCGGAAAGGATAGGATCCATGCCACGCCATTTCGACGAAGAACTGGATCAATTGAAGCGGTTGATTTTGCGCATGGGCGGCTTGGTGGAAGAACAGATCCAGCAAGCTCTCAAAGCGCTCGTCGACCGCGACGATGCGCTAGCCCGGCAGGTGATCGAAAACGACCGGCGGGTCAATACCTTGGATGTGGAAGTCGACGAGGCCTGTTTGGAGCTCTTGGCCTTGTATCAACCGGCCGCGCGCGATCTCCGGTTCATCACGACGGCCATGAAAATTTCCACGGAATTGGAACGCATGAGCGACTTGGCCGAAAATATCTGCGAACGCGCGATCGAACTCAACCGAGAACCGCAGCTCAAACCGTACATCGACATTCCGCTCATGGCCGACAAGGCCTTGAAAATGGTGTGGAACGCGCTCGATGCCTTCGTCCGCGGAGATTCCAAGTTGGCACGAAGCGTGTTGGAGGCTGACGATACGGTGGACGAATTGACGGAACAACTCTTCCGCGAACTGTTGTCGTACATGATCGAGGATCCCAAAACGATCACCCGTGCCATCCGGCTCTCCTTCATTTCCAAATACATCGAGCGGATCGCCGATCACGCCACGAACGTGGCAGAATTGGTGGTCTATATGGTCGAAGGGAAAATCATCCGCCATATGCTCCCGCCCTCTCAGTCCTCCGGGGAATCCGTTTCGTCGCCAACGTCGAACTAACGGGGCTCGACGCGCCAGGCATCGAGTTCCATCTGCCTGCAGTCATTCCACATGATGAATTTTCATGAGGTTGGTTCCCCCGGGCTGCTGAACCTGCACGCCCGTGAGCACGACGAGATCATCACCGGCCCGAATGCCTTCTGCGGCCTTCGCCAACTCGACGCCTGCGGCAATGCGGGTATCCGTATTGGCGATCGGCGACAAAATATACGGGACGACACCCCATATCATTGCCAAACGACGGCGCACCTGCTCGAACGGGGTCAGGGCAATAATGGGCACCGCAGGCCTGAGGGCGGCAACCAGTTGAGCGGTCGCTCCGCGTTCCGTCATAGCCAGAATCGCCTTGGCGCGAATGGTATCTGCCGCGGTCACGGCGGCCGTACAGACCGCTTCGGGAATCGAGCGTGCTCCGCCCGAATCGAGCCGCGTTTCGGGCTCCCGCACACGATCGGCGCCTTCCGCCCGTCGGATAATTCGATCCATCACTTGGAGCGCATCGATCGGGTAGCGACCGATAGAGGTCTCCGCGGACAGCATCACCGCATCGGTTCCGTCAAAGATCGCGTTGGCGACGTCGGTGGCTTCGGCTCGCGTGGGCGTCGGGTTGGTGGTCATCGATTCGAGCATTTGCGTGGCGGTAATCACGATGCGACGATGACGATTCGCTGCCCGAATAATCTGTTTCTGTAAAATCGGAACATCTTCGGGACTCATCTCGATCGCTAAGTCGCCTCGAGCGATCATGACGCCGTTCGCACTGGCCAAAATCTCATCCAAACGTTCGATCGCTTCCGGCCGCTCCACTTTGGCAATGATCGGAACCGAGCTGCTTTGGTCCGCAATCACCAATTTGAGCGCTCGGATATCCTCCGCGCTCCGCACAAACGACAACGCGATGTAATCGACTTCGTGATCGAGCCCAAATTGCACATCGCGCCAATCCTTGTCCGTCAGACTCGGCAGATTGAGACGCGTGCCCGGAAAATTGACGCCCTTGCGGGCTTTCAACTGGCCACCCGTGATCACCGTGCATATAACGCTGTCCTGTTCGACGCGATCGGCGACCATCTCGATGAGGCCGTCATCCATCATGACTCGAGCACCGGGCCGGAGACTCTGCGTCAACGATTCGTAGTCGATGGGAATGACCGGCTCGCCAGCGACGCTCTTCTCGGCGAGATCGCCCGACGTGTGAGCGGCAACGAGCCGCACCGTTTGACCGGACTCGAGCGTCAGCGGTTGCGGCAGATCTCCGACGCGAATGCGGGGCCCTTGCAGATCGAGCATGATGGCGACGGCGCGTCCCGACTCTTTCGCCAACCGGCGCACATTCCGAACGACCTCGTGATGTTCGGCATAGGTCCCGTGAGACATATTGAGACGCGCCACATCCATGCCGTGGCGAATCAACCGCTCGAGCGTCTCAGGTGAACGGCTCGCGGGACCGATGGTACAAATAATTTTGGCGCGTCGCATCGCCCTGGGGATGCGGTCATTCACGACCGCGAGGAAGTCTCGCCCGGAGGACCGTTGTCGGAAAATGGATCGGACGAGGAGGCGAAGGGATACAATTTTCCCAAGCGTTCCACCAACGGCATCGCTTCCGGCGTCGTGCGTTGCGTGGGCTCGCTCGGCGGATGATCCCACGTGAGGCAGGTAATCCCGTGTTCGTCGAACGTGCGTCGAATGACCTCGACCAAAGCCTGCAACGTGACTTCATCGCCGAAACGCAGATCGAGCACTCGCTCTTCGCGTCGACTGGGAGGGGGACTATCGTGTAGGAGGGCCCAACACCGATCGAACACCGTCTCCCGCACATCCTCGGGAACGTTCAGCGAATCGAGCCCCGAAGTCATCAAGGCGACGACCAGGAGCACGAATTGCAGATCCGGCAAGCCGGGCTCATGCACATGTAACGTTTGCACGACGTGATCATATCGTTAATAATTGCCCCTTGACAAGAAACCAATCACCTTCCCATGGACGCGGCACAATTTTCCCGCTTTCTCGACCGGCTCGGTCCCGATCACTTGAGCAAACGGCTCTATTTGCAAACGCTTCATACCGCCGTGAAATTCGGCGCCCGCGGCCTGCATGTCTATATCGAAAATTTCGATGCCGTCGCGCCGTATCTCAAAGCGCTGCTCAAGATCAGCGGCCTCTGGGGACGCGCGGTCCGGAATTCCACCAACTACGAAGTGGTCGAACACACGGTTCCCCTCGCGCGACTGCCCCGAGCCTTCCATGGCTTCCGAATCCTCCATCTTTCCGACCTGCACATCGAGGGCATCGTCGATCAGGGCCAGCAGCTCCGTGCGGTGCTGAGCACTCTCGACTACGATCTCTGTGTGTTTACCGGCGATTTTCGGTTTCTGACGTATGGCGATTATCACCACACGCTCGCCCATATGGCCGAATTGGTCAAAGCGATTCATTGTCCCGAGGGCATGATCGGGATTCTGGGCAATCACGATTTTTTGGAAATGGTTCCCGGCTTGGAAGCGCTCGGAATTCGCATGTTGTTGAACGAATCCACAGCACTCTCGCGCGGAGGCGACACTCTATGGGTCGTGGGTGTCGACGATACGCATTGGTATGAAGGGGACGATCTCGATCGCGCGTTAAAAGGAATCCCACCGGATGCGCCGAAAATTTTGCTGGCCCATTCGCCGGAACTCATTCCCGAAGCCGCGTCGGCGCAGATCGACTACTACCTCTCCGGCCATTCCCACGGCGGCCAATTGTGTCTTCCGGGCGGCATCCCCCTGAAAACCGGAAGCTGGTGTGCGCGCCGCTTCGTAAAAGGCGCTTGGGAGAGCGGTACGGTGAAGGGCTATACGTCGCGGGGCGTCGGCTGTTCGTTGCTCCCGGTCCGTCTCTTCTGCCACCCCGAGATCGTCATTCATACGCTGCAGTGCCAAGACTGATCGACACCGTTCCGAATCAGTCAGCACTGAAGAATCTTTTTCTACTTCGGACAGCGATAAAGAATGAGTGCGTCAACAGCCGGCGCTGAAGAATACGTTTGCTGATGGGCGATGAGAGCAGAGAGTGTGTCAGCCAGGCTAGGCGGCACAATAAACCAGCGCCCTGTCTTTCTTGGATGTCCGCATGACCCAGCCCGATCGCTTCTACAAGATCCGACCCAAAAAACTCGTGCTACGCCGTGAAGGACACATCGCCGATCCGCGAGAATACCCTTAACACTGCACTACAGTATTGGAGCCGCCCACGCCGCGATGATCCATCGCGACCAAAAACGTTGAAGCGCTCTAAAGAGAAAGTCGCTCGCCGTCCCGTCGCGTTCGATAGCCTCCGCATTCGTCACGGCGCTGGATCAGTCGGATCTCGAAGACGAGGATTTTCGCCGTCCTCTCGAAGTCCGTCGGCATGGAGGTCCAATTCTTTTCTCAAACGCAGTAGATGGAACTGTCCCGACTTTTCATGACCGAGCAGGATCGATGGCAGCGGCTGCTCGAACGCTCAACGAGACGAGAGCGCCAATCTCGCCGCCAGCTCCTCGTCGCCCGGTGTTTCTGCATAGAGGGTTTCGAACTCCCTCCGGGCCTGCCGATGCCGCCCGAGTTGTTCGTAGACCAGTGCCCGTTCGTATCTGAGCGCGTGGAGCAAGTCCCGAGACCGCCCGCGTTTCCGCCGCAGGGCGATGGTCAACGTCTCGCGCGCCGCATCCAAAAGCCCCAGTTTCCGCAACGCCCTGGCCTTGTACAACAGCAGGGCAGTATGCACGGGGGTGTCGTTGTCGATGCCTTCGGCCAATCGGACCACCCTTCGGCAGACGTGCGGGTCGTCCGGTGCCACATCCAAGAGCAGTTCGGCCAGGGAGAGTTTCACCACCACATCGTCGGGTTCGAGCCGCTGGAGTCTCTCCAGACAGGCTATCGCCTCCTGAGTGCGCCCCGAGCGCTGATATACCTCCGCCAGGCCCAGCAGCACACCTCGAAGATTCGGGCCCACATGCACAGCGAGCTCGTCGGTAATGGGAAGGCTCAGCATGGCGGAGATGCCGTACTTGGAAAAATAGCGCCCCAACTCCCGATGGTGCGCAGCCGCCGTTTCGAGATATGCGGCCGCTTCCTTCAGCTTCCCATGCTTGAGCGCCAGGAAGCCCGCGAGATAGGCGCCGTCGGCCAGATGGCTGGCCTGTGCGAGATGGGCGAGCGCCGCGGCCTCATGCCCGAGCGCCAATTCACGACACCCATCGACCAGCGCTTCCTCATCGTTCGGCGTGATGAGGCGCTTGAAAAATCCTAGGGTCAGA
Source organism: Nitrospirota bacterium (assembly GCA_003695915.1). GTDB lineage: Bacteria > Nitrospirota > Nitrospiria > Nitrospirales > UBA8639 > J017. Next base: position 28,227 of record RFGF01000060.1, on the reverse strand, counting down.
CGATCTTCCGGGCGGACTTGTGGAACCGCCCGTGCAGCGCTCGATTCATGGCGCTGCTTGCCGGTACTCGGAAGGGCCGTCGTATAGAACAGGCCGGTGCCAGGAATGCCCACCGTTGCCCGCTTGCCCCTCGGCCCGATGGTGACCTTCGCCCCGCGCGGTCCGAACGAGAGCGAGGCACCGGCCTTGCTCAGATTCAGCGTCACACCCGGCGCAATGGTCAGTCGTCGCCAAAAGCGAAAGCTCATGAGGCAAATTCGTCGAGCAACATTAGGTCCGTCCGTTCAGAATCTCACGTAACCAAGGGCAGCTCGTATTCCACTGCCCGTCCCCTGCCCACGACGATCGTCGATATTTCTGTCCCAAACCCTTTTCATAGCGCTGGGCTCTGGTTCGTGTTGACGCGCATGGCTATTGCGTCACCGATGCCAAGTAGGCTCGCACCAGGGCTCGAAATAGCTTGGTGTGCCCCCCATGCTTCAACTTGAGATGAACTAGTTCGTGAACGATGACCTCTCTACGAAAGTGAGCGGGCAGAACGCACAGTTCCTGGTTGAGTGTCAGCCTCCCGCGGGTGGAAATACTCGCCCACTTTCGTTTCATGAGGCGGACATGGACCTCGCGCAGACGATCTTCCACGCCGATGCGCCGGGTCCAGGCACGCACTTCGGCGATGAGTAGATCACGCGTTACGGCGTCGCTCGCACATGCGATTCGGGCGGCGCGGCTCGATGTGGACACAGCATTCATTCTGCAGCCCTTCTGATGAACGTCAACATCTCGTCCACCCAGGCCACGACATGATCGATGCCCGCAGCCCTCATCACTTCTTGATACAGAAGACGCCTGAGTTCGCGTTCCTGAACAGCGCTGGTCGCCCAGTGCGGATACGCGCGAAACGCGGGCTCCAGCGCGGCGGCCAGGGCCTCGGCCTTTTCCCTGGATAACCCCTTCTGCACGCGCAGCCACCAAGATACGGCAAAGGCTTCAGCGGAGAGCGTACTCTCTCGGCGCTCATCCTCCGCCTCTTTCAAACGGTGTACAAGCTGATCCAGTTCGGCCAGAGCCTGCTGACTAGTCAGCTGCCGATCTTCGAAGGCCTGTCGGATCGCCTCGGCCCGCTCGCCGATGGGAATCAAATGTGGCTGTTCCTTGCCCTTGGCTTCCACCAAGCGATGGAGTTCTCGGAGCAGGTTGAACACCTTGACCGTGTCCGGCTTTTGTTCCGCAAGCAGGCTCAGGAGCGCCCCCGCGCCAATCTCATACGTTGGCTTGGGCTCATACACGTGGTCGGTCGCCGTGTGTGTCTGCACGATTTTAGCGGTCTTGCGCAGGAACGACTTGTCGATCGGCACATGCGGCTCATAGTTACTGCGCAGCGTCCGGTACATCTCGACCAGCTCCTGGTAATCTTCGAGAAAGGATCGCAGAAATACATCGGGCGATAAAATTTCGTAGATCTCTTCGAGTTCGCGAAAATAGGAATAAAAGGCTTCTCGGCATTCCTTGCCTTTGAAATGCTCCAGAACCGCCTCCACTTCCTTGTCCCCGCGCTTGTCCGAAACGAGCGCAAGAAAGTCGCACCGACCGCGTTCCATCAAGGCCGCAAACCGTTCCTTGAGGACATCGAGCCCCTCGACCGCGCCCTCCACGTCTTTGGAGTCGAAAACCAGCGCACGTTCCAGGTTGTCGAAGAGACCTACGAAGTCCACGATCAGCCCATTCGTTTTGCGGCGTCCTCCCTCGTCCTCGTAAGGACGATTGACGCGGGCAATGGCTTGCAACAGCACATGATCGCGCATAGGCTTGTCCAGATACAGGCAATACAAAATAGGCGCGTCATAGCCCGTGAGTAGTTTTTCGGTCACGATGAGCAGCTGGGGATTCTCGTCGGGCTTCCGGAACGCCTTCCGCACGAAAGCTTCTTCGTCGTCGCTCAGATGGTAGCGACGCAGTTCGAGCGGATCGTTGTGTCCCCGGCTGATCACCACCCGGCTCAGTTCCGTAGACAGGTAGCGATCCAAGGCCTCCTTGTATAGACAACAGGCCTCCCGATCCACCGCCACGAGGAACGCCTTGTATCCCATGGGTGCGATGTAGTTGCGAAAGTGGTCGGCGACGTAGCGGGCGATCTTATCCACACGCTCGCGGTTCTTGAGCATGTTCTTGAGCGTCACGGCGCGATCGAGAATCCGGTTGAGCTCATCGATATCGGCGATTCCCTCCAATTCTGCTGCGGCCCAAAACTCTCGTTCCATCGCTTCGCGGTCCACGACGAGATCGTTGGGAGCCATTTGGTAGTGGAGTGGTACGGTCGTGCCGTCTTCGATGGACTCTCGAATGGAATACTTATCGAGATATCCGCCTGGATCATCGCCGCCCAAGACCTTGAAGGTACCCCTGCCGTGAGCACTTTTATCGATGGGCGTGCCGGTAAAGCCGATGAGCGTGGCGTTCGGCAGCGCGCCCATCAGGTAGTTGCCCAGATCGCCCCCGGTCGATCGGTGGGCTTCGTCGACCAGAACGAAGATGTTGGACCGCGTGTTCAGATTGGCGTCGGCCTTATCGAATTTGTGGATCATGGACACGATCACCCCGCGGCTGTCTCCACGTAGCAGTTCGCGCAAATGCTCCTTGCTTTGGGCTATATACACGCAGCCGAATCCCACCGCTTCGAGATTCTGGAAAAGCTGCTGTTGCAGTTCGTTGCGGTCCACGAGCATCAGCACGGTCGGATTCGCAAAGCGCGGATCTTCCAGCAGCCGCTTGGCGACGGTGATCATCGTGTAGGTCTTGCCGGAGCCCTGGGTATGCCAGATGAGCCCCCGCCGCCGCTCGGTATCACGCGAGCGGGCGACGACCTTCTCCGCGGCCCGCATCTGGTGAGGGCGCAGCACCGCTTTGGTCAGTTCGCCATCCTTACGCACGAACAGAATATAGTCGGTGAGCACCTGCAGGACGCGGCGCGGAGCGACAAAGGTCTTGACCAGTGTCTCGAAATCTCCCGCCTGCTCGTCCCGCCAGTTGAACAGGGCTTTTCGAGAGAGATTCCAGGTGGGGCCATAGAAAAACTTCACCAAGTGCGTGAGGGCAAAGAGCTGGGCCTGGACCATCAGTTCCGCCCCCTGCTCGTGGTAACGTCGAATCTGGTCGAAGGCCTCGGCGATGCCCTCGGGCCTCGTGGCAGCCTTGGTCTCCACCACGACAACCGGGATGCCGTTCACCAGCAGCACCACATCGGCGCGAATGGCCGTCCGGCCGCTCACGAAGCGGAATTCGTCGGTCACGTGGCAGGTATTGGCTTCGGGATGGTCGAGCGCCAGCAGCCGAAGATTGCGCTCTCGCCGCTCGGCTTGGACAAAGACCGTCTTGAGCCCTTTGAGATATTCCCAGGCTTCCAAATTGCCTTCGATGTTCGGCCGTACGCGGACCAAGCGGGCGGCGACTGCTTCCGCCTTGGGCACTGAATCCACCACGCCAGGGTTGAGGCGCTGGAGTTGCTCGATGAGCACCGTTCGCAACACGGGACTGTCTTCACCGCCGCGCAAACGCAGCGCTTCCGTGGGCGGGATGTATGTCCAGCCCGCCTCCTCGGCATAGCGCAGGAAGGGATGTTGTACGACGCTGCGTTCGCTGCCCAGGGTCATAGCGAGGCCTCCCGATCATCCGGATCGGCCGTGCGTGCCGGGCGCATTGTAGGGACAGAGCAGCGTTGTGCCCCTACCGAAACGGTCATCGTATCTTCCTTCAACATACGCCACAGTTCGCGGGCCAGCGGGTCAGGGCCGGTAGCATCAGGATTGTAGCGATCAAGATGCCAGCGCAGAGGATTTTCGGCGATATAGCGGCGGATGGCGTTCAGCGCACGTTGGGTGCGGATGACGTGTTCATAATAATTCCGTTGCCATACGGTACGGACAGCGCTCTGTTCGCGCGCCCATTTGGTGACACCGATTTTGAATCCCCGAACAATAGACCCGATGGTTTTGGATGTTCCCCGAGGTTGCTTTGCGGGTTCTCGGGGCGCGTGTCTGGACGAACGTTGGGATGCATGGGGCAAATGGCGGGTTGTAGGTAGGGGCGAAAAATTTTTCGCCCCAACAATGATGGAATTGTCGATCGGTGATTCCACAATCCAGACGATCCCATGGACATGATTCGGCATGATGATGAATGCATCCAACGAGGTATGCGGGAAATGGCTGGGAATCATCAACCAACATTCGCGTACCCTTTCCCCTAATGCGTTCACTGCCATGTGTCCATCCGCTACCCGGCCGAACAAGGGGATCTGCTCGTGGGTGCAGATGGTGACAAAATACGCGCCAGGTTGGGTGTAATCGTACTCCTGCAGGCGGATGGACCGGCGGTGATAGCGGGTGGGGTCGAATCGGGTCATGGCGTCTGTGCCCCGTGTGATGATTGCCCCGCCCGTACGGGCGGGGACATACGCAGGGGCGACTGTTGGGATGTGTGTTGCAAATGTTGGGATGTAGGTAGGGGCGAAAAATTGTTCGCCCCTACCGATGGTTCCGTGAACTGGGCGATGAATTCCGTCGGCAAGCGCCGCCTGGCGGTCATCAGATCGTGCAGCAGCGTTTTAAAAAGCGCCTCCAGCGCCGCCTTGCGCTCTTCTTCAGCTTGGATTTTCTCGTCCACTGCCTGCAACATGCGGGCGATTTTCCGCTGTTCAAGAATAGTAGGGAGTATAATTGGGATTTTCGAGGATAAACTTGCATTAAAGACAGCGTTAACTGAGGATTGGTCACCTTTTGATGAAAAAAAACCTTTTGATTTTAGATATTGTAGATAAAATGCGAGGTAGTAGCTTAGAATTTTATCGTTGGCACGAAAACGAAGGATAAATGAAGAAAACGTAAATTCACCATCCAGATCAAAAATAGCCGTCTTACCAACAACTGCTCTACTACCGCTTCGCCAGTTGAATAGAATGTCACCTTTCTGCAATAAGAGTTTTTCACGCTTTTCTTTGGATAGATCGTAATATCTTAGGGTTGATAAATCGATACGCCCATCATTGTTAATGTTTATATTTGTTAGGATAGGTATTCCTTTGGTTGAATCCTTCATATGTGCAACTGCAGCTTGAACACCATAGACAATTTCCGCCACTTCCCCCAACCGCACCACCCGCCAGTGGGCGGGGAGGGAGCCGATTTCGGTTTCCTGCATGGGGACGCGGTCGGTTTGGTCCACGGGCACGGGGCCGTAGGTGAAGAGGTGGCGCATCAAACTCTTCTTGAGTTCCCGCGCCGCGGCGATGACCCCCTCTGTGGCTTCCTTCGCCTCCTGCACCGTCCGCAGCACGTGGGCGATGGCGCGCTGTTCGTCGAGGGGTGGGAGGGGGATAGATTCTCTGAGAACATCCTTATCGATGACTGCTGGATAGCTCGAACCTCGCTGATGTTCAGCCACACGCTCAACAAAGGGGTCATATGAAACAGTATAGAAGAGAAAGTTACTATCAATTGTGTCCAACCGAGGCCGGAGCACACAAAAAGCTGTAGAGCAAACCTGTTTGTCGAACTCAGGAGTAATCTTTGCTATTCGCTTCAAATATGGACGAACAGTTGCAAAGATCACATCCCCCGCCTCAACTTGCTTTCTTGCCCGGCTCGGTGCATTTTTTCCATGGATGGTTTGACAGCCCACAATTGCTAATCGCTCCTTGCTCACCGAGGAAACGTCAATGTACTTGAATTGCTGCGTAGGTGATTTGCGTGAGTCGATTTGCCGTGTCTTATGCACCACCTCTCCCAACCGTATAACCCGCCACTCCTCGGGCAGGAGGCCGAGTTCGGTCAGGCGGTAGCCGTCGGGCAACTCACTTTTCGCCTCAATCATCACCGATTTTCTCAAGCAAGAAAAGCATTTGGCGGCGCAATTCTGGCACTTCCTGCGTGGCGGTTACCCAGACGATCCACCAGTCAACAGCGAAATACTCGTGGACCGCGATATTGCGAAAAGCCACGATGTCCGGCCACGGGATCTCCGGATGCTGCCTCTTGAATTCGGCAGGCAACCGGGCCGCCGCTTCGCCGATGACGACCACCTTTTGCAGCACGGCGCTTTGCCGCAATTCGTCCTGCATAAACGTTTCCTCGTCCACATCGGCGAGAAACCGGGCGATGGCATCTGCCGCTTCTACGATGTCCAGCAGGTACAATCGCTCAGGCCGCATAGATCACCTGTTCCTCTCTGAGTATGGCGTTCCGGATTACCGGTTTGAGCCCACTTCTTGGTACAAGGTCCACCGGACAACCCAGGATGACGGAAAGTTCCCGTGCCATGCGGCTCAGCGTCAAAAAACCTACCTGCGCACCGGGCTCGAATTCCACGAGCACGTCGATATCGCTCTGCGGGTGGAAATCCTCCCGCAACACAGAGCCGAAAAGGGACAGCCTGCGCACTCTGTAGCGGCGAGAGAACGCCGCAATTTCGTCCTCGGGTATAACTATCTTGAGCCTCATACCTCTTCCTCCTTTCCAAGCGCCAGAGTGTCCGATCCGCTTCGGCAAGGTTCAACCTCCCCCAACCGCACCACCCGCCACTCCTCGGGCAGGGGGCCGAGTTCGGGCATGCAGTAGCCGTCAGGGAGCGGCGTAGCCTCGTCAGCTCCGACAATGCCATTCTTGTGCTGTAGCGCCAGCTCCTGCCCTCCTCGTGTCATGTCAGGTATTCCTTCCGCAACATCTTGAGATCACCAAGGCACTGTTTGAGGTCTCCTACTGCGGGCACCTGATGGTCATGAGATCCCGGATTCAGCCGCTGGCCGATGACCCGAAGCTTGCCTGGATGGGAAACGTCCTTTGTCAACAATGGCTCCACCTTCTGGATCAGCCAGCCCAAGGTCTTGTCATCATAATCGCTGAGGTTGGCCGCGCTCTCTCCTTTCCCTTGCCGATCTCTTACTAGCATCAGTTTACAGAACCGTTCCGCAGCGTCGCGTAAGGCGCGAGCCCCGACCTTTTGTATATCCGGATTTAGGTTCGATATGTATGGAGCTGCCCGTGCCAGCATCGCATCAAGCGTATCGCTGCGGTTTTCTATAGTCGCCCCTTTAGCCGGATCATTCATGCTCACGATAAAGGTATCCAACTCCAAATGTTTATATCGTTCCTGAACATCTTTCCACATGCGTTCATCATGGGTGAGCAGAATCACCTGAACCCCGGACCGGTTCAGCTCGTCAAGAACTCGGTCGATAAAGAAGGCCCGATGTTCCTCGTCGCTGGCGGGTACGGGATCGTCGAGAACGACAAAGCCCGTCCCCTCTCTGATTGTCCGGGCGAGAAAGGCGGCAAGACCGAGACAGTTAAGCTGCGAGTCACTGAATACTGCGACTGCGTCGCGCAGCACGCCCTGTGTAGCTGCGGCATCGGGGTTGTCCAGACGGGCTTTCAGATCGATGAACCGCCTGCCGCTACCGCCGCGTTGGACCCCGTGAAAGGATGTCGGTTCGTCGGGCCTGAGGAGATTCCACCAGCGGAGGATCTTCTGGCTGAGATCGTTGAATTTGTCGTCGAGCACTTCGGCTTTGGCCTGATCGATCTCCTGGATTGCTTTGTTGACTTCTTCCTGGACGGCACGAAAAGCAGCCCGCTCAATTAACCAGCCGAGCAAAGCATCGCGCTGTTCGCAAAGGTTAATCAACTCCTGCCAACCTTCCATGCCCGCCCGGCGGTCGACTTCCTCTCTCAAAGCGTCAAGGAGCGGCGTAACAGCTCGCTCGTAATCCTCTAGCGCTTTGTCGAACTGTTCAGTCGCCTGGAACAGGTCGGTTACTTTGTTCTCGAGATCCTCGATCTTTGCCTCGTCGAGCTGCTCAAGTCCAAGAGAAACCAACATTGTCTGGAGGGCGTTGGCCTTTTCTTCCACACCTCTCGTCGCTTCTTCGAGAGCCGAAAGGGCATCCTTCCACGGGAGCACCAAAGATTCCGCGCGGTCGGCGAGTAGTTCTTGGAGGATCGGCTCTTGGCGAGACCAATCCTCCTCTTGCCAATTGATTGCTTTGGGACAAGCGCCCTTCGCCTTAGCGAGCGCCTGTAGGGCTATGGAGCGCACATTGTGAAGGGTGGTTTCCGCTTTTTCCCGAAAGCTCGCAAATTGTTGGTTTGTCTCAACCTTTCCCCGGATTACCATGATTCGTTCAGGGGTGAGTGCCTTTGGAGTTGTGCACACAGGACAATCTAATGCTTCTTTGGCTACGGCGACGTCAGGCAGGTTGAGCACTTCCTCAAACAACCGCAGGAGCCGGGCCACTTCCTTGTCGGTATCGCGCTTCGCGTGAAGGAAGGCTTCGAGATCGGCCCTGACCTCGGGTCGCTCCCCCCAAGAAGGCTTCCCTCGGGGCTGGAGATCATTGATGGAAAAGGTCCGCGCACGCTGGCGGGCTAAGACGTCCCTGGCGGCAGCAAGCCTGGCATCGAAGCCCTCAGGTACGTCACCGTGGTCAGCCAGAATTCGCTCGAGCGCCTGGCTCAGCGCTCCCTCTACAGTTTCCCGCGATGGGTGGCTCGTTTCCAGCGACGCCAGTTCGCTGCCGAATGTGGAATGCGAGCGGCAGTGTTCGTAGCAGTCCTTCACCTCGCTGGGCGGCTCCTGAAGGCGGTTTTTAGCGGCAGCGATGGCGTCCCGTATTTCCTCAAGGTCGGAGACTTCCAGAAGCGCCTTGAAATATTCGGTGCGCTGCTGCGGCCCGGCAGACACGACGTACCGCAAGGTATGAGGCATGAGCACCGGGGCTTCAAGAGGCGGCTGCGAAAAGCGAATGCCAAGGGACGTCAGGTCCTCGGCTGGCGTTCCTTCAATCTTCAACTCGCTCTGGCAGGCATCTTGGCCTGTATAGTCGCGCACGAGGCGTCGCTCCACTCGGTGCATCTGCCCATGCGCATCCTCGATCTGGGCGGCAACAAAGACCTCTTCGCCTTCGGGAAGGTGGGCATTTCGCAGGGCCTCGGCAAATTCGCGTTTGGCACTGGCGAGTATTTCGCGCCGTACGGTCTTGCCCGTTATGAGGAACTCGATGGCCTCGGCCAGACTGGTCTTGCCCTGGCTATTCGGGGCCCAAATGACGGCCATTGACCCGTCAAGTTGGAGGGATTGGACCTGAGCGCCGTAGGCTCGGAAGCCCTTGATCTCAAGCATTCTGATCTTCGGCATCCTTCAACTCCCTCACCTTTTGCTCCAGGCGTGTCTTGAGCCCTTCGTCGAGAACCTGTGGCCAATCCTGCCGCTGCGATTCTCGAAGCTTGCGGATAAGTTCATGGGCAAGACCGTCATTACTGAGTTTTTCGAGCAAAAGGTCGATGTTTTTTGTCATGACTCATTGCCCTCAGTATCCAGACCCAGCGTTCGGAGCACGGCGTTCAACTCACGGTCCGCTGCGGCGCGTTCTTCCTCGGCTTCGCGTAGCAGGACTACCGCCTCTTCCAAGGGCAGGACTTCTTCCTGCCCGTTGGTGGCCACGTAGCGACTGGGCGACAGATTGTAATCGTTGCGGGCAGCTTCATCGTTGGTGATCACCGCCGCATAGGGCGAACGGCCGTCGGGCGAACCATTGTTCGCCCCTACATATCCCCATTCGCGATAAATCCCTGCAATCGTCTCGATGTGCTCGTCGGCCAAGTAGTTCTTAGGGCGCCCCTTCGCGAACAATTTGGAGGCGTTGATCAGCAGAATTTCGCCGGGATGGCGCTTGCGACGATTGATAACCAGAATGATCCCCGGCGCCGTGGTGTTGTAGAAGAGGTTTTCCGGTAACAGCAGCACCGCTTCGATGAGATCATGTTCAACAAAGGCCTTGCGGATATCGCGTTCGCGGTTGGAGCCCTGGTTACCGCTCCCGCGGCTGACCGCGCCCGTATCCAGCACCACGGCCATGCGGCCCGTCTCGTTGAGCGACGCCAGCATGTGCTGCAGCCAACCCCAGTCGGCGCTGGACGATGGCGGAATGCCGAAACCGAAACGCTCGTAGGGGTCGTTCTCGTACACCTCCAGCGGGAAGCCTTGGTTCCACATGGGATTGGCTGTCACCAAATCGAAGCGCGTCAAGCGGCCGGCCGCATCGCGAAAGGCGGGGTTGCGCATCGTATCGCCGAGGCGGATATCGGCCTCCATATCGTGGATGACCGCATTCATACGCGCGATGGCGAAGGTCGAGGGATTGATTTCTTGGCCGTGCAGGTGCAAGGGCGCATATTCGGCCGGCAAGCGACGATGGCCGTTTTGCTGCTCTCCACGGGTCTCCAGCAACCGTAAGTGACACTTGATGAGCAGTCCACCGGACCCGCAACAGGGGTCGTACACGGTCATACCCGGATCCGGCTCCAAGATGCGGGCCATGAGAACAGCGACTTCACGCGGCGTATAGAACTCTCCAGCGCTCTGCCCCTGTCCTTCCGCGAACTTGCGAAGGAGATATTCATAGGCACGGCCGAGGATGTCGGGCTCGACGTCGAAAAGACCCAGCCGGTGGCGAGAGAGCACCTCTACCAGCCTAGCCAGATACTCGTCCGGCACAATCCGCTGCCCTGCGGTGGTGGCATTGAAGTCCGCCAGATCGATGACGCCCTGAAGGCGTGGGTTTTCGCGGGCCACCGCCCGCACCGCATCCGTAAGATATTGCCCCAGACCGCTCGCTTGCTGCCGAATGCTGGGCCAGCGTGCGTTTTCGGGAATGTAGAATCGAACCGATCCGCGGCTGCTGGCGATGATGCCCCGATCGCGTTCGTCCTCCACGATGCGCATCGCCACATCTCTATTGCCGTATTCTTCGGCCAAGCGCGCAAGCTCGTCCTCGAACACATCGGAAAGGCGTTTGAGGAAAATCAGCGGCAGGATGTAATCCTTGAATTTCGGGGCATCCAGCGGCCCGCGGATGGCGCAGGCCGCATTCCAGAGCCAGGTTTCCAACGTCGAGATGTCGAGGTGCATGGGGCAATCCCTCCTGTGCGTTCCGGTAACAGCACTCGTCAAATGCCGTGGAGTATACCCGAATCGGGAGCCGCCTTACAGGTTGCCCTGCCTCCCGTAACAGGTTGCCTTGACACGGGCTACTGTCGTTCGGCGCCGCTTCGAACACGACACGGCGCATGGTGCCTCCCGTAACAGGTTGCCTTGACACGGGCTACTGTCGATAAACTCTTCGAGCCGCGTTCGATTGCCCGTTGGCAGGATGCCGTCGCTCACGTCCAGTGCAAATCGGTTCGATTTGAGGCGCTCCCAACCATACGAGGCCCAGTACGCGGGGCGCACACCGTTGGCCACCCGACTGTGCTCAAGCGTAAGCTGGATCGGGAATCCGAGGCCAATATGGCTGGGAACGCCCATCGCCAGCCTTTGCTCGATCGGCACGCATGTGCGCGCCTGTCCTATGCTCGGTGGCTCGTGTCCAGGGAGATTGACACCTCGGCGCGAAACAGCTAAAGAGCCGTCATCGTTCACCTCTCGACCGACAGGAGCATAACATGCGGCTACTACAGATCCTCGCACTCGTCCTCGTGGTCACTCCAGGGCTCGTAAGCTGTAGCGGGAAGTTTGTCGGCGGTACCGCTGTGGGTGTCTTGGGTGCCGGTGCCGGCTACGAATACAAGGCGAAAAAAGAGATGGACCGCATCCAGGAAGAACTCGAGGCAGGGCGCATGTCCAAAGAGGAATACGAAATCCGCAAAGACCAGATCGAACGCATGTCCGTCATTCAGTAATCACCGCAAGTTTGTCCTTCCCTCCCCATCGAGCAGGGGTACGCCAACAGCATGAGACGTTGGGTGTGCGCGTTCCGGACTGTTGTGGCTGTTCCTTTCCCATGATCGGCTGCCCGGAGCGCGCCTGCCCGCGCAGGTCTCGGCGGCTGGATATCGCTGTGCGCCGGCCCCGAGTGCCCCCACCATGCCGAGATTCGCTGTGCCGTTCTCCTATTTCTCATCGTTTATCGTCCCGGTTCTGAACGGACGGACGCTTTTCGGCTTCCCCTGTTTCATGAATATCATAATCTTCGGCCAAACCCGTTCGATCAGCCGCATCCCAGCCGCCGCCGATGGCCTTGAACAAGGCCACGAGTTCTTCGAGCCGCGCTCGCTCGACTTGCACCAGCGCCTGCTCCGCGGTGAGGACAGTTCGTTGGGCATCGATGACATCCAAATAGGTGACCAGACCTTTCCGATAGCGCAGTTCGGCGAGCTCTCGTGCGGCTTGCGCTGCCCGGACTCGGGCGCGCACCTGTTCGAGTTGCGCTGTACGAGTTTGCAGCGCCGTCAAGAGGTCCGAGACTTCTCGAACGGCGGTCAGGATCGTCTGATGATAGCGCTCCAGCATTTGCCGATAGCGAGCCTCGGCGACCTCCAATCGCGCGACGTTCGTGTACCCTTCGAAAATGGGCACCGTGACCGAGGGACCGATGCTCATCGATCGGCTCGCCCAATTGAACCAATCTTGAAACTCGCTGGTCTGAAATCCGCCGGTTCCCGTAATGGCGACGGAGGGGAAAAAATACGCGCGCGCTTCACCGATTCGGGCATTGGCTGCCACGAGGGATCGCTCGACCTGAATAATGTCCGGCCTCCGTTCCAGAAGCTGAGCAGGCACCCCCATAGGCACGACGGGCTGGACCAGATGCGCCCGTAACGGACGGGACTCCAGCTCGAGCGCGTTGGGCATGGTTCCTGTCAGCACCGCGAGGCGGTGTGCTTCGAGCGCCCGCCGGCGCTCGAGTTCCGGTAGCTGGGCGGCGGTTTCCGCGACCAGTTGTTCGGCTCGCCGGAGATCCAAATCGTCGATCAAGCCCGCTTTCGCCTGTGCGCGCAACAGCGCCAACGAGTCTTCGCGCAATCGCATGTGGCGGCGAGTAATGTCGATCACGTCGTCCAACTCCCGCAACCGAAAATAGGTTTGTCCCACATCGCCGATGAGCGAAAGCAAGACCCCGCGTCGATCGATGGCCACCGCCTCGGCTTCGGCCTCGGCCGCTTCCAGGCTCCGGCGGATCTTTCCCCACAAATCCAGTTCCCATCGTAAATCGAGCAAGGCATTCCAGATATCGAAATTAGCGCCAGGCGGAGCAAAGCCTTCCGGAGCTCCGGACGTCGGACCGACCAGAATGGTTTCGGATCGGCGAATGCGCGAGTACGATCCAGCGACGTTCAGTTGGGGATACAATCCAGCCCCCGCCGCCGTGACCAGTGCGCGCGCTTCCAGGACGCGATAGCCCGCCTCTCGCACGTCATGATTGTTTTGCAGCGCGAGCTCGACCAAGCGGGTGAGTTCCTCGTCCTGAAACACCGTCCACCATTCGGCCGACGGCGTCTCATCCTCGCGCAATGCCGGAGACGGCATTTCGGCACCGTCGAGCATCAAGGCGTCCCATCGCTCGGGAACCGCGACCTCCGGCCGTCGATAGTCGGGCCCCATGAGGCATGACGCCAGACTGAGCGCCAGCGCCCAACCGCCAAGAGACGCCAGAAGCCTGGCCGTCCACGCAGACCATGAACGAACACGCGGTAGAGACATGCCGAAGCGCATCAGGACCTCATGCTGTTTTGCCACTAGTCGGCAGGGTCGCCTCCATGTCCGGACCCTGCCTCGTTGTTGTTCGGTAGTGGAGTTTCATGAGCTGGAGAACCAGAAGCCGCCTCCCCGTTCGCTGGCGCCCGTTCGATGAATACATCGACTTGCTGGCCCACATAGACGGGAAAGTCCGGTTGCTCGAAACGATAAATGACCTGGAGCACTCGGGTGTCCACCCGCTCCTGATTGTCGCCGGTCAGCGACCGCTTGGGCACCACGAACGGCTCGATCCGCTCGAACGTCAAGGGAATGGCAAAATCGGTCCGCCCTTTGAGATAGGCCACGGCCGGGCTCCCGGGGCGGACCAGCGGAGCATTGACTTCATCGATATCGGTTCTGACCTGGAGCTGTTGGGTTTCGCCGAGCACGATGGGCGGATCGCCACCGTTGGGGGTGGCATATTCCCCGGCACGAATGTTGACCTGCAAGATGGTGCCGTCTCGGGGAGCGCGCACGGTCAGCCGATCGATGAGTCGCCGCGTTTCGTCGCGCTGGGCCACGGCCAGCGCCAGTTCGGCCTGGGCCCGCACCAAGGCACGTTTGGCCCGCACCACTTCGAAGCGTTTGCGCTGTAGGGCATCGATACTCACCGCCCGGCGGTCCTCGACCGCTTCCAGGCGCCGGAGTTGATCGAGCAGATCGCGGACGGCTACGCGCTGCTCGGCGACTGTCGCACGGGCAGCGGGAATGGCGCGCTCCCGCGTCAGCAGTTGCGCGCGGAGATCCCGGTCGTCCACCTGAAACAGCGGGGCACCCTCAGCGACGGAATCGCCCACGTTTACGAAGACCTGTGTCACCAGCCCGGCCACGGGAGGCGCGATCCGCACGTTTTCACGGACGGCTTCGACGATGCCGGCTCCGGCGACCGTTTCGGGATAGGGATTCACCGGCGGTGGTTGGAGCGGAGGGGGTGGAGCAGGTTTTTCCCTCGCCGCCCAGAGGGTCATGACGGTCAGCAGCACTCCCCCGAGCGCAAACCAAAAACTGAGGCGTGTGACGATCATCGTAACTCCTCCTCGTTCATGTGCTGGACTTCCCGAATGCGCCCATCGTCCATATGCACCAGGCGATCGCCGAATTCGAAAATGCGGGTGTCATGGGTCACGATGATCATGGCGCGATCCGGCCGTTTCCCGACCCGGCACAATGCTTCCACAACCCTGTGCCCGGTTTCCGCATCCAAGTTCGCAGTGGGTTCGTCGCACAACAGCAATCGAGGCTCGGTCACCAGGGCGCGCGCAATGGCGACACGCTGTTGTTCCCCTCCTGATAGATGCGACGGAGTGGAGGTCAGCCGCCCGCCCATTCCCAAGGTCTTGAGGACTTCGATCGCCCTCGCAAAAGCCGCCTCCTTCTTGAGGCCGCGGATCAGTAGCGGCACCGCTACGTTTTCCGTGGCCGTCAGCGTTGGCAAGAGGTTGAATTGTTGAAAGACAAAGCCCATCGCCTCGCGCCGGAAGGCCGTCTTTTCGTCTTCGGTCATGCTGAACAGGTCGCGGTCCAGCACCGTCAAGGTCCCTTCATCGGCATCCAGAATGCCGGCAATGACCGAAAGCAGCGTGGTTTTCCCGCTTCCCGACGGCCCGACCAACAACAGCACTTCTCCGGCGGCCACATCCAGGTCGACGCCTTTCAAGACTGGGATACGTGTATGATCGACCCGAAAACTTTTGACAATCCCCCGCGCATGCACGAGCGGGGCGGACGCAGGAGGCTCAGGGATCTCCGATGGCTGCGTGGTCATCGAAAGACAATCCCGGGTTCGAGTTTGGCCAACTTCCGGATACTGATGGCGCTGGAAAATGCACAGATGCCCAACAGGGCGATCAGGACGCCGACCAGCAACGGCCAAGTTTCGGCATAGGGCAAATTCCCGCCCCGACCGGCCGTCAACCCGAATGCCGTCGCCAATCCGATCCCCACGCCGTACCCGATAAGCCCCACCGTAAAGCTTTGAAGCAGGATCATGCGGGCCAACATGCCCGTGCTCGCCCCGATCGCTTTCAAAGCCCCGAACTGTTTGAGATTTTCGACCGTGAACAAATAGAAGGTTTGCCCGGCGATGGCCATCCCGACGACGAACCCGAGGAACACGGTCGTGCCGAAGTTGACGCCGATGCCGGTATTTTTGAGGACCCATCGAATCGTCTTCCATCCGAATTCGTCGGCAGTGTACGCCCCCAGTCCCGTTTCCTGCGCAATGCGCCGCGCCAAGGCCTCGGCGGGGATGCCGTCCTTCGGCTTGACCAGGACATAGGAGAGCTTTCGTCTTTCCGGCGGCGTATACCGCAAGGCCCGTTTGTACGTCGTATAGACAAAGGGCACGTTTTGAAAGCTCTTTTGTGTCTGGACGATGGCCACCACGCGGGCCCGATGATCGTTGATTTCGAACACCGTACCGATTTTCATGCGTTCCGGCCCGCCCAAGCGGTCCACCGCCCATTGGTCGAGCGCGACCGCATCCGGATCCCGGAGTTCTTCGATCCGTCCTTCGAGCGTGACACCAGGACGCCCGATGAGCGTGGCCGCATCGAGACCGACCAAAGAGATTTGCTGATAATTCCCGTCTTCCAGCTTGGCTCGCTGCAGCCCTTTATAGAGCGGCATCGCCCATTCCACGCCGGGTACGCTCCGCACGACGGTGACCGCGGTGTCGGCGAGCGGCTTCACTTCTTCGACCTGGTTGATGTTGGGATCCGTTACCCAGATGGGCACATTGATGTTGGTGATGCCCGACTGCGACCACAACATGAGTCCCCAGAAGATCGACCCCTGTTGGACGATCAACATGGTGGAAAAGGTCAAGCCCGCCAGCAGCATGAGATACTTGGCCCGATCGCCGAACAACATTTTGAGGGCGACATAATTCATCGGCGCGACGAGTGCCCTGTGGAGGTCACCGAACGAACAGGATCTCGCCTTGTGCGCTGCGCGCGCCGACTGCGGACGGTGGAGCGACGGCGGGGCGGACGCAGCCCTTCCACGAAAATCCGGACCAATGTGCGGACGATGGACCTCGGCGTTCGGGCCACGGGCATCTGAAACAAGTGGCTCAACATCCGATGATAAATCAGCATCCCCATGAAGGCTCGAGCGGCCAGTAACGGGTCGACGCGCACAAACGCCTTTTCGCGAATTCGTTGGTGGATGTAGCTGGACAAAAAATCGTAAAACAGGCGAACATGCTGTCGAAAAAACATAGTCGACAGCTCCGGCTCTTCGAGCGCACTGAAGAGCATCAAGCGCATAAACGCGAGATCCGGCGCCTTCGTCACAATGGTCTGCGCGATGTGCGTCAACACCGCCACATCGTCGCGACGATCGGCCAGCGCCCGCACTTCGGCGAGCAACCCCGGCACCGGCGATTGCGCAGCCAAAATTGCCTTATAGAGATCGCGTTTGGTCGGAAAATGTTTGAAAATCAGCGCTTCGCTCACGCCGGCGCATTCGGCGATTTCGCGGGTCTTGGTTCCGTAAAACCCTTTGGAGGCAAACAGGCGAGTGGCAGCCGCAATAATGCTCGCCTTGCGTTGCGAAGCTGAAACGCGCGCGGATCGTGAAAGCGGCTTGATCGTCGTCACGGCAGCGATACTGTTGGAGCTGAAAATATGGTGAGTAAGTAATTACTTTTTCGTTCTATTGTGTCGGGATCGTAACGGTCCTGTCAATCGGATCTCGCACCGTCTCGTCGGTCCGTTGACTTTTTCGGTTGAATTCTCCATGGTGAAACAGAGCCTTGATTCTCGATCATGCTCCGGACTCGTTGACTCTGGAAATTTTGTGACTATTACTACTTTAGGCAGTTTTTGTTTCTCGAATGCCGAGGACGAGACGATGCCAATCTTTTGAGAAAAAGGGGGAGTTCACATGGAAAAACAAGAAGAACCCCGCGTGCAGCAAGTACACCCACCGGTGACGACGCTCCCGTTGGTTCCGGTCAAACGTACCGTGGTGTTTCCGCACACGATGGTCCCGCTGACGATCGGGCGGAAGCGTTCCATTGCAGCGGTTGAAGCGGCCATGAACCGGGAGGACAAAGCGTTGATCGTCTGTACCCAACGCGATGCCAACCAAGAAGAACCCACGCTCGGAGATTTGTATCCCGTCGGAACCAAAGCCGTCATCAAACAGATGGGCAAAAGTTCGGAAGGGCACCTTCAGGTTCTCGTCCAGGGAGTGGAGCGCGTGTTTCTGCTCGACGCCGTACATACCGATCCGTATCTCGCTGTCCGGGCGCGGGCCTTGCCGGAACCGGCCGATACCGGCCCCGAAGTGGAAGCCTTGCATCGGGCGCTCTTGGACCTGGTCGATCAGCTTCCGGAACTGATCACCATTCCCGGCGTGTCGGATATCGTGGCCGTGTTGCGGGCCGAGCAAAATCCGCTGGCCGTGGCTTACCGTGTGGTCTCGTTGCTCAATTTGAGCGTCGATCGCTTGCAGAAGCTGCTCGAGCAGAACACGCAAGTCGAAGTTCTCCGGGAAGTCTATGCGGCGCTGTCGCACGAAGTGCAAGTCTTGAAGCTGCGCCATCAGATCGCCAGCCAGGCGAAAGCCGAGATCGACAAATCTCAGCGTGAATATTTTTTGCGCCAACAGCTCAAAGAAATTCAGCAAGAGCTGGGCGAGTTGGAAGGCGAGCACGAAGAAAGCGATGTCGCCCTGCTGAAAAAACGCATCGAAGAGGCCGATCTTCCGGAGCTGGTAAAGACCGAAGCGCTCAAGGAGGTCAAACGGCTTTCGAAGTTGCCGCCGGCGGCGCCCGATCACCAAGTCATTCGCAATTATCTGGAGTTGGTGTTGGAGCTGCCGTGGAACACAATGACGGAAGACAATCTGGATCTCGCCCACGTCCGCAAGGTCCTGGATGAAGATCATTACGGCATTCAAGACGTGAAGGAACGGATTCTCGAGCATCTGGCGGTCTTGAAGTTAAACCCGTCCGCCAAAGCCCCAATCTTGTGCTTGGTCGGCCCGCCAGGAGTCGGGAAGACCAGCCTGGGTCAATCCATCGCGCGAGCGTTGGGACGGAAATTCGAGCGCATCAGCCTCGGCGGTCTGCACGACGAGGCCGAATTGCGCGGACATCGCCGGACGTACGTGGGAGCGATGCCTGGCCGGATCATTCAAGCCCTGCGCCGCGCTGGAGCCAAGAATCCGGTCTTGATGCTCGACGAAGTCGATAAAGTCGGACGTGATTTTCGCGGCGATCCTGCGTCGGCGCTGCTCGAAATTCTGGATCCAGCCCAGAATTCCACATTCCGGGACAATTATCTGGACTTGCCCTTCGATTTGTCGAGGGTCATGTTCATCACGACGGCCAATACGCTGGAGACGATCGCCCGTCCGCTGTTGGATCGCATGGAGGTCATCCGGCTGCCTGGATATAGCCTCCAGGAAAAAATCGAGATCGCCAAGCGCTATCTGTGGCCGCGCCGGATGGCCGAAGCCGGCTTGACGGAACAACACGTGCGGCTGGAAGACGATGTGATTCCGTACATTATCAATCGATATACCCGCGAAGCGGGAGTCCGTCAGTTGGAGCAAATGCTCGGACGGTTGACCCGCAAGGTCGCGTTGCGACTCACGGAAGCGTCCGAGCCACCCAAGGAACCGATCGTCATCTCCAAAGAGGACCTGCAGCATTGGTTGGGGACGGAACGCTTTATGCCGGAGGAAGCGAGAAAGGAACTGCCGATCGGAGTCGCCACCGGTCTCGCGTGGACGGAAACCGGCGGAGAAGTCTTGTATGTCGAAAGCACCCTATTGCCCGGAGGAAGCGATCTGACCATCACCGGGCATGTGGGCGATGTCATGCAGGAATCAGCCTATGCGGCGCGCAGCTACCTGTGGTCGCGTGCCGAAGCCATGGGGTTGGACATTTCCCTGTTCAAACGGAACGGGATCCATATCCATATCCCCGAGGGAGCGATTCCCAAGGACGGACCGTCGGCCGGCGTGACTATGGCGACAGCGTTGGCGTCGGCCTTGTTGCGGGTGCCGGTTCGGAGCGATACGGCGATGACCGGCGAGATCAGCTTGAGCGGACTGGTTTTGCCGGTCGGCGGAATCAAGGAAAAACTCCTGGCGGCGCATCGGGCCGGCATTCGACGGATCATTCTTCCGAAAGCCAATCAAAAGGATATCCAAGAGGTTCCGGAAGAGGTGCGGAAAGACCTGCAGTTGTTGTTCGTCGAAACCATCGACGAGGTCCTCGACCTCGCGTTGGCGAAAGAAGGCGCGCAGGCCGATCGATCTCCGGAGGAATCCGTTGGGGCCGGGGTCAGTTCATCCTGATCAGGGGTTCAGCGAAAGGAAAATAGACGCACAGGAGAAACACAGCCATGTGGAGCTCGCTCATCCATTACGGACCGAGCGAGCTCTCAGATTCAAGGTCGCTGGCCCATTCGAACGCAGACTCTTCGTCATCGATCGGATCGTCCTCAAGCCGTTCCATACGCCGCAAGGTAAATTCCCCACCAGGCTGGGTCGGTGCGGTATCGCTTCCAATTCGTGTATACCACCAACGGCCGGTCGCCGTCCGATGATCATGGGATAAGGTCAAGGCGAATTCGCCTTCGCGGTCATTCCGAGGCTGGAACCACGCTCCGCGCCACATGCCGTCGGCGATACTCCATGTTTCGAACCGTCCATCCTGCCAATCATAGGTTCCGTTACCTCGAGCATCCAACTTCAAGGTATACACCATATGATTTTCTTCATATTCCCACACTCCGGCTAGATCCACATCTGCAAGCTCGGTTCGCTGCTCCCGAACAGACCAGCTGCCGCAACCAGCCAACATGGCTCCCCCTAAGACGATTCCCGCGATGACCCTGAATCGTTGACGCTTCATCGATCTCCTTTCGATTGTGATGTTGAATTTTTTCGGTTGGTTGTTCTCGAACCCGCTCTTCATTGCCCTGCCGTCACATCGGCAAGTAGGATCTATTTTTTCACAAATCGAATATGATCTTTGTACTCCTGAATGGCCGCGGCCAAGGCTTTCCCGCCGAGGGGAATATTGAGTTCCAAGGTTTCTTCGACATCCGGATCGTCGATCACCACCTCGTATCGCTCGTGGACATTCGTCAACACCGCACCTTTCATCACTTGTCGCGGCATGAAGACCTCCTTCCACACTTCTTTTTCGACGAGACAGACGTCTTTGAAT
The DNA here is from genome assembly GCA_003695915.1 of Nitrospirota bacterium. Classification (GTDB taxonomy): domain Bacteria; phylum Nitrospirota; class Nitrospiria; order Nitrospirales; family UBA8639; genus J017. The sequence goes on along the minus strand of RFGF01000060.1, from coordinate 7,472 downwards.
CGTTCGTAAAGCAGTGCCAGCCGTTCCGGGTCCGTTTCCACGTACTCTTGCTCGCTCATATGCAGGTCTCCTCCATATCTCGAACCTTACCGATCGCGTGGGATTCAATCCGATGTAATCAACTAGCAAGCATGATTGTCGGCATGCGACAGCGTCGAGTCAATCCCGTTCCAGACAAACCTCACTCGAGCGATCCGTACCCTCCCCCACCTGGCGTTTCTATTACCAACACATTTCCAGCGTCCACCGAGAGTTGGCACTTGCCCGGCAATTCACGAATTGTCCCGTCCGAACATACGAGCCGGTTGCGCCCGGGTTGCCCCGACCCTCCCCCGGCTAGCCCATAGGGACCGCGTGTTCTTCGGTCGGACAAAATGGTGACCGTAGCCGGACAGAGAAAGACCAGCTCGCGGCAGATTCCATCTCCGCCAGTCCATCGTCCCGAACCGCCCGAGTTTGGGCGCAAGGCATACCGATGCACACGGAGGGGGTATGCGTATTCCAAGGCCTCGATCGGCGTATTCATCGTATTGGTCATATGCGTCTGGATGGCACTGGTTCCAGGTGCGGTCGGCGATGCACCGGCTCCTCCGCCGATTGTTTCGTAATAGGCGAAGGGCTGTTCCCGAAGAGGATCCCAGCCGCCGATCGCCACATTGTTCATCGTCCCTTGGCTGGCGGCTGGAATACGGTCGGGACACGCTTGCGCGAACGCCCCCAACAACACATCCACGATCCGCTGAGCCGTTTCGACGTTGCCGCCAACGACAGCTGCAGGCGGCTTGGCATGCACCAGGCTGCCTTCCGGCGCTTGGACCGTAATGGGAACCATACATCCGCTGTTGGCTGGGACATCCATCCCCAAGACACAGCGAAACACGTATGCCGTCGCCGCAAGCGTAATGGGATAGACCGCATTGATGCATCCGCGTCGTTGGCGAGCGGTTCCGGAAAAGTCGACGAGCGCCTCATCCCCGCGCAGATGAAGCGTCACGGCAATCCGGGCTGGTTCGTCCTCGATCCCGTCATCGTCCATCACGTCTTCGAAGCGATATACCCCTTCCGGTAAGGTGGCGAGCAGACGCCGCGTCAATCGTTCGCTATATCGGAGCACCTCGTCCATATCTTCGCGCAAGCGGGCACAGCCGATGCGATCGGCCAAAGCTTGTAACCGGGATTGCCCTGTCCGATTGGCCGCGAGTTGCGCCCGCAGATCGCCGGCACGCTCGACGGGTGTTCGCACGTTGGCGAGCAACAGCGTCCACAATTGTTCGTTTAACACACCGCCTTGGACCAACTTGACCGGCGGAACAATGAGTCCCTCTTGATACACTTCTTGAGAAAGGGGCATGGAGCCGGGTGTCATCCCGCCGATGTCCGCATGATGGGCGCGATTGGCGACAAATCCCAGCAAGGAAGCCGGCTCGCGCTCATCGTCAAAGACCGGCGACACCAGGGTGATGTCGGGTAAATGCGTCCCGCCGTGATAGGGATCGTTCACGATCATGACATCGCCCGGCATCAAGGTATGCGCTTGCAAACAGGCTTGCACCGACAGCGGCATCGCTCCGAGATGCACGGGGATATGCGCGGCTTGGGCGACGAGCCGCCCGCAGGCATCGAAGACGGCGCACGAAAAATCCCGCCGCTCTTTGATATTCGGAGAATACGCCGCGCGTTGAAGCCGGACACCCATTTCTTCCGCGATGGAGGCCAGACGATGTTTGATCAATTCCGTTCGAATAGGGTCAGTCATGCGTTCCGACCTCGATGAGGAGGTTGCCGACCGGATCCACCGTAGCCCGGTCGGATGGCCCCACGAGAATCGTCGTATCGTCATGAACGACCACCGCAGGTCCGACTAGGCGGTGTCCGGGACGCAACGCCGCTCCCCGGTAATGCGGCACCGATTCCACGACCGTCTCGAACACAACCGGGCGACGAGTCCATAAGGCCGAAGAGGGATCAGGAGAAGACGCGGGCTCGCGTTTCGCAATGGGGGGTGGCTCTTGAACCCCCACAGCACGCACTCGAAGATTCACGATGTCCACCGGCGCCGAGGGCTGACAGTATCCATATCGCGCTTCATGGATTCGATCGAACTCTTCACGAAACGCCGCCGTGAACGGAACCGCTAATTCGAATGACTGACCCGCGTAGCGGATATCCAACTCGCACCACACGTGTCCCCGAGACATGTCGATCCCTTGCTCGCGAAGCACCATCCAGCCTCGCTCGATCAATGGCTTGGCTCGCCGTTCGAGCTCCACGAAGGCGGTTTCTCCGGGCAGCATGATCGTTTGCACATCGTCCCACCGGACATCGGCCGCCAACATCCCCAGCGCAGACAATGTCGCAGCATAGGGAGGAATCAACACCGTAGGAATGCGCAGGTGACGCGCGAGTTCGGCTGCGTGAACGCCGCCGGCTCCGCCGAAAGACACCAACACACAGTCCCGCGGATCGTATCCACGTTCGACGGTCATGACTCGAAGAGCCCGCTCCATTTGGACATTCACAATATCGAGGACCCCTTGTGCGGTAACCTGCTCGATGGAAAGGCCAGAAGATGAGGAGAGGCCAAGGGCCTCACCTAAACGTCTGATCGCAGCGTCCGCGCTTGTTCGATCCAGCGACATCGTTCCCCCGAGAAAGCCGTCGGCAGGCACACGACCCAGCACCACATTGGCATCCGTGACAGTCGGATGAAGCCCGCCCTGTCCATAGCACACCGGACCTGGCTGAGCTCCGGCTGACTGCGGTCCGACGCGGAGCACCCCACCTGCATCCACCCATGCCACGGATCCTCCGCCTGATCCGATCGTATGCAGATCGATGACGGGAACACGAATCGGTAGGCCATCGACGACCGTTTCCGTCGTCACAGGAATGGAATCCCAGACGAGCGACACATCGGTGGATGTGCCACCCATATCGAACGTGACGAGATGTTCATAGCCGGCCTGGCTCGCCACGTACCGTGCCCCCACTACGCCTCCCGCCGGTCCGGACATGATCGAGCGAACGCCTTGGGTCCTGGCTTGCACCACGGACATCCGGCCACCGTTGGATTGGAGAATGTGAAAATTTTCGATCGGCAATCGCGCGTCCAGGTCGGCAAGATAACGGTTGAGAATGGGCGAGACGTAGGCATTCACCACCGTCGTGCTGGCTCGTTCGTATTCGCGGAATTCGGGAAGCACTTCATGCGAAGCGGTCACGAACCACCCGGCCTCGCGCAACCGTTGCGCCACCGCTTGTTCATGGATGGGATTGACGAAGGAAAACAGCAGGACCACGGCCACAGCTTCGACAGCCTGCTGCCGGAGGGAGTCGATAATGCCGTCGAGTTCGGATTCGTTCAACGGCGTGATGACCTGCCCTCGATGATCGAGCCGTTCGGTTATTTCGTAACACAGTTCGGGCGGAACGAGCGGCTGGGCACGACGTGCGACAAGATCGTACATATCGATCCGCGTCTGCCGTCCGATCAAGAGGAGATCGCGAAAGCCAGCCGTCGTGAGAAACGCCGTTTTCGCACCTTTTCGCTCTAATAGCGCATTGGTGGCCACCGTCGAGCCATGGACGAGAGTCGCACGCTCCACCTGAGGGAGCATGGCCATGCCGGCGACAACGCCCTCTGCCGGATTGGACGGAGTCGATAAAACTTTGAACGTCCGAATGCAGTTTTCCGTTTCACGATAGAAGACAAAATCCGTAAAGGTCCCTCCGATATCGATCCCGATACGGAACCGCTCGTCTGCAGGATACGGCGTCATGGCTGACATCGGAAAGGCAGGCTGAGGGATCGCCAACTTTCGGGGAAGGTGCTGTGGACGATGGAAGGCCGCCACATGAAGACAAGTCCACTCGACTAGACGAGCATCATGCGATGGGAGTCGCCTTCAGGGGCACTCGAACCATACGGGCCATGTGACGGCACAGGGGCACCACGGCGAGGAGCCGCACAGCGAGCAATCATCAAAGGGCTAGCCTCGGCGCACACCTTGGAGGATGATCGATCGCGGCCCGCCATTGGCATTGTCGACAATTGTCATCTCGGCGGTATATTTCCCGGGTGACGGCGCTGAAAATGCGATATCGATCGTGCAAAAATCGCCTGTGCGTAACGTCGCACCTTCGCACCGGTTGCTGGTCAGAGAGAACAGATGAGAGTCTTGTCCACGAACGTGAACCGTGAAGACCTTCAGGGCTCCTAGGCCAACATTGGAGACACGGAGGGTTCGTCGGCCAGCTCGGGGCTCGTGGCCACCGAGTTCGAACACCAAGGCATCGGCACTCAGGCTCGGGAGAGGCAACAGAACCCGGCCGTTCAAGAGCACGGACACGCCATTGGATGAACTATCGGCTGTCGCCAAATCGAGCAGGCCATCCTGGTCGAAGTCTTTGACGATCAATCCGGAAGGCGTCTCGCCTACGCCAAAATGCCCGGCGGAACGAAATTCGCCATGACCGTTCCCCAACAAGGTGGACACGCTGCTGGAATCGCGATTCGTCACAATGATGTCTAGTTGACCATCTTCATTCAAATCGCCGACCTGAACTGCGACGGGGCTGAACCCGACAGGGATAGGATCGAGCGGGGAAAATTCCCCCGAAGCCTCCTGCAGCAAAATGTTGACGCTGTCCGTGAAGAGACTCGTCGCGATTAAATCCGTCCGACCGTCCTGATTCACATCGGCACCGGTAATGGCACTCAATGTTTTTCCGGCTTGCACTGTTCGGCCAACGGCAAACCGGCCGTCCCCTTGATTCACCAGCAAGGAAATCAACCCATTCGGTGTCCGCCAACTGGATTGACTCCAGCTGATAGCCAAGTCCGGCTTCCCATCCGCTGTGAAATCGTCCACGAACACGCCGGTCGGGAACATACCATTCCGTCCTTCGGTCTCGTAGACCATGGGCCCCACCATGTGACCCGTTCCATCGTTGAGCAACACCGAAATAGAAAACGGGGGATAATATCCGAAGCGCCCGCTGTTCGCCGCGACAATATCGAGCTTGCCATCGCCATTGAGATCGTGGACCGTCAAAAAAGTCGTGCCCTTTCCCGAGGGGAACGATCCGATCGGATCGAACAGCCCATTCCCCCGTCCTTTCAGAATGCGAATACGATCCGAACCGCTCAAGGCCACGGCCAAATCCAATCGCCCATCGCCCGTCAGATCCTCCGCAGCGACGAACATGGGCATCTTCCCCACACCAAAGGACACCGCAGCACGAAACGTCCCGTTACCGTTTCCCAGCAACACCGAAACATCATCGGATGTGCTATTGACAGTGACCACATCGAGTCGGCCATCCTGGTTGAAATCACCAGCAACAATCGCCTGGGGTGTATGGCCCACTTGATGCCGTGATGTGGGGGTAAACACCAGATTTTGCCCTTGGCTCGCTGACCATGCTCCCAAAACGATACCTATTGTGAACATCCAGATCAGTGCTGGTCGCATGAACGCACCTCCACCCTTGAACCATTATTCGGCATGAGGAAAGACTTTCACCAAGGCAATTTCGATCTCATCCGCAGGAGAGACTCCGCGGTTTCGAACATGGGCTGTCCATCCAGGGAACCTTCGAAGCGTCGCAAAGATGGCTTTCAACAGCTCGGGCTTGACCTGAGTCTCCCAATCATGGAGCCAACCATGGGCATCTTCTTCCCCATCATAGTGATCGGGAAACTGCGCCTCCAAGGCGATGCGCACGGTAAAGGTTTTCTCTTCTTGATACACCGATGGCTCTTCTCGGAAAATTCTCGCTCCAATGGTGTATAGCGTACCTCTCTCGATTGTCAGAATTCAAACGGCTTTTTTATAATGTGAGGAGTCATTCAACCACATCAAGCCACATTGTTTTCACAACATAAGACATTAAGGAGGAACGCCGCTATATGCCGATTTATTCGTATCGTTGTCGATCCTGTTCACATCACTTTGACACGATCGTCCATGGGACGACGATTCCAGAATGTCCTCGCTGCCAGGCCACCGACCTCGAAAAGCAACTGACCACGTTTGCCGTTGGTGCCACGGATGGCGGATACGAGATGGCCAGTGCTCCTGGTCCTTGTGGGACGTGCGGCGATCCACGCGGTCCTGGCGCGTGCTCGCTCGATTGAGGCTCGTCGTTCACTCCCTCGTCGAACGCTCCATGCTCGATGCAATTCCCGCTCGAGTTCGAGCGCACAGGGTCGTGTCGTTCGATCCCCGTGTCAAGCGAGCGCGAGGCTTTCCGAACTCCGTTTAGGCATCCTCGCGCCGCTCGCAGGAAGACTCGAGCGATTGCAACAGAGCTTCCACTTCTTGCAAGGCTCGATCGGTATTTCGATCGAACAGGAGGACATGACCCATTTTGCGACCCGGCCGTGGATGCGCCTTCCCGTACACATGCAGCCGAACACGGGGATGGTTCAACAAAGATTCCCAACGCGGAGGACCGTTGCGCCATAAATCTCCTAAGAGATTTCCCATCACCACGGGGTGCAGGAGAGCGGGGTCACCGAGCGGCAACCCGCAGATGGCGCGCAGATGTTGCTCGAATTGCGAGGTCGTACACGCACCGAACGTGAAGTGGCCGCTATTGTGCGGGCGCGGTGCGATTTCGTTGACCAGCAACGTCTGATCGTCCAATACGAACAACTCCACGGCCATGACCCCACAGTACGCCAGCGCGTCGGCAATGGCTACCGCCAGATCGACCGCCGCGGATCGTACCGCATCCGGCACCGCAGCCGGCACGCGGGTGGTATGAAGGATATGGCGACGATGGACGTTTTCGGCGACGGGAAACACCTCCACCTCGCCGGTCGCACTCCTCGCCAAGATCACCGACAATTCCATTCGAAACGCCACGACAGATTCCAAAACAGCCGGCACGCCGTGAATCGCATCCCAGGCCTGTCGTAGTTGTCCGGCATGCTCGACTCGTACCTGGCCCTTTCCATCGTACCCGGATCGTGCGGTCTTCAAGAGCGCCGGATAGGTCATTCGTTCTTCCGCCTGTGCCAGCATCGAGGCGTCAAGAATCGGTGCCCAGCTGACCTGCGGAAAACCGTGCTCGTCCAGAAACTGTCGCTCGCGGAGCCGATCTTGCACAATCGCTAGCACGGATGGAGGAGGCTGCGTCGGCCGATGGATCGCCACTTCAGCCAACATGTCCGCGGGAACGAGTTCGGTCTCCACCGTGACGACATCCACACAGGACGCAAACTTCAGAACCTGCTGGCAGTCGCTGAATGCCGAGGCCACATGAAAATCCGCCACTTGAGCAGCCGGACAGGCAGGAGTCGGATCCAAGACTCCCACACGATATCCCATACGGCGAGCTTCTAGCGCCAGCATCCGACCGAGCTGCCCACCACCGAGTAAACCGACGGTTCTGCCAGGCACAATCGGAGTCACGTCGATGCCTCCCAAGGAGGGAGAACATGTTGCTCAAAGTAGGCTTTGAGT
>RFGF01000059.1 GCA_003695915.1 Nitrospirota bacterium | reverse complement strand
GGAGCTTCCCGCGTTCGCGATTTATTTGAGCAAGGGAAAAAGCATGCCCCCTGCATCATTTTCATTGATGAAATTGATGCCGTAGGTCGACTGCGTGGAGCCGGTCTGGGTGGCGGTCATGATGAACGTGAACAAACGTTGAATCAGCTGCTGGTCGAGATGGACGGGTTCGATACGACCGAAGGGGTGATTTTGATTGCGGCCACCAACCGACCTGACGTCTTGGATCCGGCACTGCTACGCCCGGGGCGCTTTGACCGTCAAGTCGTCGTGAATCGGCCTGATGTCCGTGGTCGCGTCGAGATTTTAAAAGTGCATACCAAGAAAGTGCCCATTAGCGAGAATGTGGATCTCGAACAAATTGCCAGGGGCACACCCGGCTTTTCAGGGGCTGATTTGGAGAATCTCGTCAATGAGGCCGCACTCTTAGCGGCTCGTCTCAATAAGAAATGTGTCGAGCCCATTGATTTTGAGAACGCGAAAGATAAGGTTTTGATGGGCGTAGAGCGGAAAAGCATGGTGCTGAGCGAAGAAGAGAAGCGCATCACGGCTTATCATGAGGCAGGGCATGCGTTAATGGCGAAGTTGCTCCCGGGCGCGGATCCGGTCCATAAAGTCACGATTATCCCGCGAGGACGGGCCATGGGGATGACTATGCAGCTCCCGCTGGATGATCGGCATAGCTATTCAAAAGATTTTCTCTATAATACGCTTGCCATTTTGTTAGGGGGGCGTGTCGCAGAGGAGCTTATCCTCAAAAATATCACCACAGGCGCCGGAAACGATATCGAACGTGCAACGGAATTGGCGCGGAAAATGGTGTGTGAGTGGGGGATGAGCGAAAGACTGGGACCATTGACCTTTGGGAAACGCGACGAAGAAATATTTTTAGGGCGCGAAATTACGACGCGTCGCGATTTCAGCGAACAGGTCGCGGTGGAAATCGATCGCGAGGTCAAGCGCTTGGTACTCGAGGCGTATGAGCGAACCAAGCGAATGCTCACCGAACATATCCATACCTTGCGAACGTTGGCGGAAGAATTGCTGGAGCGCGAGGTGTTGGATTCAGCGGAAATCGATCGCATTGTGCGGCAATGTTCGCCTCAGGCCGAGCCGGCCGCCGTCTAACATCGAAACTGGAACGAGCTTCCTCGGTTTTTGGGACGTGGACGGCGAATACAACGACCCAATCGGCCCTGATGTCTTGGTAAAGGCTGCGTGATCGAATGCGAGGGCTTTGATTTCTGACAAATCAAAGCCCTTTGTTTTTTTGATCCCAAGACGTGCGGTTGGCTTGTGCGGGATAGCTCTTGCCTTAATATATAGACCCTTATAGACCCTCCGTACAACATGAACATGGGCTCGCGCGAGCGCGAATCGGTCATCACAGCCAATCCTAGCACGTTCAGCTGTGGGCGATCGATAATCTTTCGAGCACGAGACTACGTGTTTCCATTAGATGCGCGCGTGCTGATCATGGGCATTCTCAACGTCACGCCGGATTCCTTTTCCGACGGTGGTCGATTCCTCGATCCTCAGGCTGCTCTCGATCGATTGTTTGAAATGGCCGAAGAAGGTGCGGATGTCATCGATGTTGGAGCCGAATCTACCCGTCCCGGCTCGACACGAGTCGATGAGACCGAGGAGTTGCGGCGACTCCTTCCCCTTTTGCGTGCCATTGGTCATCGGAGCCCGGTTCCGCTTTCCATCGATACACAAAAGGCAGCGGTGGCTCGCGTCGCGTTGGATCATGGGGTCGCCATTGTCAACGATATCAGCGCCTTGCGGGCGGATGCCGCCATGGCGCAGCTCGTAGCAGAATCAGGGGCTGGCGTTGTGCTGATGCATATGCAGGGAGAGCCGGGGACTATGCAGCAGGCACCGAAGTATGCCGATGTCATTCAAGAGGTCAAAGCGTTCTTGGCCCAACGACTTATGATGGCTGAACAGGCAGGAATCCAACGAGATCAGATCGTGCTTGATCCGGGAATCGGATTCGGGAAGAATACCACGCATAATTGTCTTCTTGTCGCCCATCTGGATGCGTTTCTGGAGTTGGGCAGGCCGCTGCTGATTGGGGTGTCTCGGAAAACGTTTATCGGCCGGATCCTAGGGAAGCCTGTTGAAGATCGACTCTTCGGGACGGCGGGCGCTGTGGCTGTTGCCGTCCTGCACGGAGCCGGAATCGTGCGGGTTCATGATGTCCGGGCCATGACAGACGTCGTCAACGTGGTACGGGCTTTGCGCAAGGGGATGTCATGATGATCGGGGAGGCGCAAATGAAAAAGCTCTTTGGGACCGACGGTGTGCGAGGTGTTGCGAACTTGGAACCGATGACCAGCGAAATAGCCATGAAGCTCGGCCGTGCTGCGGCCTATGTGTTCAAGCAGGGAAAAGGTCGTCATAAGATTGTTATCGGGAAAGATACGCGGATTTCCGGTTATATGCTGGAATCGGCCCTGACTTCTGGCCTGTGTTCGATGGGGGTGGATGTTCTGCTTGTCGGCCCGCTTCCCACGCCGGCCATTGCTTTTTTGACGCGGAGCTTGCGCGCGGATGCGGGCGTGATGATCTCCGCATCGCATAATCCCTATCAAGACAATGGTATCAAATTTTTCTCCCGTGATGGCTTCAAACTGCCCGACGAACTGGAGCATCGTATCGAAGAGCTGATTCTGACCAACGAAATCGAGCATATTCGTCCGACGGCCGACGAAATCGGCAAGGCGTATCGCATTGACGATGCAGAAGGTCGCTATATCGAATTCGTCAAGCGGTCGCTACCGCGGCAGATGGATTTTCAAGGTCTCAACGTGGTCATCGATTGCGCCAATGGGGCTGCGTATCATGTCTTTCCCAAAGTGGTGCGCGAGCTCGGGGCGACAGTCGAGGTGATTGCCGATGAACCCGATGGGACCAACATCAATGCGAACTGCGGAGCTGTCTACCCGGAGCGCTTGCAGCAGGTTGTTCGGGAGCTGAGAGCGGATATCGGCATTGCGCTCGATGGTGATGCTGATCGTGCGGTTTTCGTCTCGGAGCAAGGCGAACTGGTCGATGGGGATCACGCCTTGGCTGCCTTTGCGTTCGATTTACAAGCACGGGGTCGCCTGCGGCATAGTACCGTGGTGGGAACGGTCATGAGCAATTTTGGGCTCGAACTGGCGTTGCAGAAGGCAGGTATCAATCTCGTTCGAACACCGGTTGGAGATCGGTATATTTTGGAATCCATGGTTCGACACGGGTACAATCTGGGGGGCGAGCAATCGGGGCATTTGATTTTCCTCGATTTCCATACCAGCGGGGATGGGTTGATTTCCGGGCTTCAAATGCTCAAATTGATGAAGCGCACGGGACAGCCGCTTTCCCAGATCGCTCAATGTATGACATCTGTCCCGCAAGTTCGTTTGGATGTCTCGGTGCCGAGCAAGCCAGATTTGAGCACGATTCCTCAAATCCAGCATGCCATCCAAAGCGGTGAAGAACGGTTGAACAGAACGGGACGAATCTTGGTTCGATATTCTGGCACAGAACCGCTGCTGCGGATCATGGTTGAAGGACGCGAGAAAACGATGATACGCGATATCGCCGAAGATTTGGCTCATGTGGTAAAAAAACATATTCATTAGCCAAACCGCGTGTTCCATGATCCTGCCTCCTGTCCTCAGCGTGCTTGCAGGACTCCTGGCGGGGTCGTTCCTTCCTTATCTCCCTTGTTCCATTAGCTTGCTCGTTTTCCTCTTCGGGATTGTTCTCGCATGGCAGGAACGATCTGGGCATGTTTCTGTCTCGAAGGGGCTTGTCCTCTTTGGAAGCTTCGTGTTCGGGATCGTGTGGTGGAACGCGGCGGGGTGGTGGAGTGGACATCATGATCTAACTCGATGGCTCGATCGTCCAACCGTCCAGGTGAGAGGAACAGTCGCTGAAGAGGTACATCGAACGCCTGATCGCCTGGCGGTCATCGTCCAACTCTCTCAAGTGAGAGAGGCTTCCGGTTGGGAACCGGCATCGGGTCGGTTGTTGATCACATGGCGGGCCCCTGATCACAGGCTCTATCCAGGCGATACCATCGAAACGTCTGTACACATGCGGCCACCTTATGGGACGAGAAATCCAGGTGGCTTCGACTATGCGGCCTATCTCGCCCGAGAAGGGGTGCATGCTGTCGCTTCTCTATGGGATGCCGAACACCTGCGCCTTCGTGAGCAGCCGCCATCGTTGCGATATTGGGTATCGAGGACCATTGCTCGATGGCGTGGAGCTGTTAACGAGGCTGCGACGAACTCCCTCAATGGCCCGGCGCTCAGCATTTTTCTGGCAGTGATAATCGGCGAGCAAGGACTTCTCTCTCCTGATGAGCGCGATGTGTTCACTGCGACTGGGACAGCCCACATTATGGCCATCTCGGGAACACATCTGGGAATCCTTGCCGGCCTTATGTTCTTTCTCGTGAGAGACGGGGTGCGTCGCCTGCCATCGGCATGGCTGGAGCGCTTAGCGCTCCGGATCACGCCCACCAGACTAGCTGTTCTAGCCACGGTCCCTGTCGTCGTATTGTATGCATTATTGGCTGGTGCCAAGATCGCTACCGTGCGCGCTCTGGTCATGATTCTGTTCGCTATGACGGCCGTATGGCTTGGGCGCGAACGTCAACTGCTCACCGTGCTGGCGATTGCCGCATGTCTTCTTCTGCTTTACCATCCATCCTCCTTATATGATGCCTCATTCCAATTGTCGTTTGTGTCGGTTTATGCCATCGCGCTCATGCTTCGCTGGCAAAACTGGGCTGGTACGGACGATGGGTCTATGAACACAGAGGCAGCCCCTCGGCACTGGCAACGATGGGGGTCACGCTTCCGGCAGATTGTCCTGGTCAGTCTGGTGGTGACGACAGCAACGCTCCCATTGGTGGCCTATCATTTCAATCAACTGGCTTGGATCGGTCCTTTCACCAATGTCGTCGTGGTGCCGTTCGTCGGCTTCCTGGTAATCCCGATTGGATTGATGTCAGCCTTTTGGGTGATAGGTTCGGACATGGACACACTCCCGTTTGCCACCATATTGCAAAGGCTTTTGGATGCGGTGTTTCACGGCTTGCGGCTGCTGAGCGAGGTGATCCCAGGTACTGAGTGGCATGTGGCATCACCGGCATTTCTCAGCATCCTTGTCTTTTATGTTCTAATGGTACTGGCCACGCGGCCGGAAGGTTCGCGGTGGTGGCGAGTTGCGAGTGTTGGGGGAATTCTGATTCTGACCGTGTGGTGGGCATGGTCGCCAAAGCTCGGTTGGGACGAGGATTCCCTGCGCGTCGCTTTTCTCGACATCGGACAGGGAGATGCTGCGGTTATTGAGTTACCTGATGGGCAGGTCGTGGTCATCGATGGCGGACCGACTTACACGCGCCTGGATATGGGGCGCGCTGTGATTGGTCCATATCTCTGGGATCGTGGGATCCGGCGAATCGATCACATCATTGCGACCCATCCGCAATGGGATCATATGGGTGGGCTCGCCTGGGTGGTTCGTCATTTCGATGTTGGGCAATTTTGGAGCAACGGCATCGAACGATCCAATCCCTTTTACCTCCGCGTAAAACAGGCGGTTCGAGAGTCGGGTGTGGGAGAAACACGAGCCTGGGCGGGACAAATCATCACCAGAGCGGGTCCCTGTCGATTGATGGTCCTCAATCCACCGCTTTTCCCAGACACGCGAACCGTTCTGTCCGCCATCTCACAAAACGGAAGTCTTTTGAATAATCACTCCATTGTGACGCAGCTTGATTGCGGTCTCCATTCCTTCCTGTTTACGGCCGATGCAGAACGCGAAGCGCTCCGGCGATTGAGCCGTATGCCGGAAAACCATAGAGCGCGAGTCGTCAAAGTCCCGCATCATGGCGCAAAAAGTTCCCTGGAACGGGAGTGGATCAATGGACTCAATGCTGAAATTGCCGTAATTACGGTCGGGCGGCGCAACCGCTATGGACACCCCGATCGCTCGGTTGTCGATGCCTATGTGCAGCACGGGATACAGGTCTATCGGACGGATCGCGATGGAGCGGTCTGGATCACTGCAAAGCTCGACGATCCTCGCTATCGCGTACAGACGGCTCGCGACCAAATGGTCCAACCGGTATGGCTTGGTCGTTCGATCATCGACATCGAAATCAAGAATTGGTCGCGGCTGTGGCGGCAATGGTCAGGAGAAGTGTAACGATGAACAGCGATCGGAGCAGGATCAGCCGATGCGGTTCCCACAGAGATAGCCCTTTTGAGGGCAATGGCCCAGCTGGTCGAGAAAAGTCATCGAACGACTTCCAGGCTTTTCCGCTTCACTTTGTTTCAGAGCATCGTGTGCTCCTGCTTCCCTAGAGACCCCGGTAGGGCGATCATCTTGCTTCGGCGACGGACGGTTGAGGAAGAACAGAACATGCGAAAATTATGTGGCCGACCGGACCCTGTTGAGCACTAGGATCACGGTGTCGTGGATGCCGATGATCGAAGGAACAGAGGAAAATGTGATATCGGGACTGTCGATGCGATTCGACAGCGCTTCCCAGAAGCAATCCATCTTCTGCCCCAGCGTTTCTGCTTAACGGTTGAAGCGAATAATGAAATTTCGGATCTCAATGAGGCCGCGTCAATGATCTTTGATTTGTGAGTGACGAACTAGACGCATCGAGGATTGCCTTGCGGTTAGTCCTTCGGCAGGCATTCCGGCCGGCATACTTCCTCTGTTGTTCATCAGTTCTGCAAAACCAATTTCAGCAGAGTACGCCGTCTTCTTCAATCTCCGCTCATACACCAGATTCGGTTATAGCTCCGTGCGCGAGCTTGCAGGCATTCGTAGATTAAGATAGAAATCTTGGAGCATGCCGATCGTGGCATCTTTTCGATAGGTCCCGCCGGAGATGATGCATCCAGCGTCGGCGTCAATGTCGTGCACGAACAGGTTTCTACCCGCGCTCAATTTTGGTGTCCAGTCGGGGATAGGCAGCCTTGTCCAAGAGGAATTTCATACCTGTTCTTCGGACGATACTTTCCAACCGTTGAAGCCTGGACTTTGGCCGAGACAGTGTTCGATCTGATCAGGCAGGAAATCCCAGGTTACAAAAGTGCGGTGGGTATTGTGTGCTAGGGATTCGGGTTCGGTCTGAGAAGCGATCGATGTTCGAGCGCTCGGCATGGAGGCGGAACGATATCGTTTAAGTCGCGCTTGGACGAATGATCCGCATTCCGCTCGATCTGGTTTCGGCGAACGTATGAAACGTCGCGCTCAGGATCGATGAAAGCGCTAGGCAAGCTCACCGATGTGATTGCAGAGGAGGTGGGTGCCAAGGAGTGAACAAATGGTGCCTGGTTACGAGCGGTGCTCGTCCGTCAGAACAGTGCGTGCAGCAGCTTCGTAAATCGGTCGGACCTCGACAAGCGGTGGCCAGCTCAACACGGTAATGGCGTCATCGACATAGTGCGGACGCCGCATGCCGTTCAGCACGCTCGTGACACCAGGCGTGCTCGCCACGATCCAGAGAGCTTTTCGGGCAAATGATTCGTTGCGGTGCGACTCCGGTAAAAATGGGTCAATGGCTTGGCGAAGCCGGTGAATCTGCGCGGCGCTTTTCTGGGCCGCCTCCATGCGAAGTACGTTGAGGAGTGTCAATAGTTCCGGGATGTAGCGTTCGCGCCAACGATCCCAGTCTGCCTGGTGCTCCGTGTGTTGAGCGAAGTAGCGAGTCACGACCTGAAAGACCTGGCTGAGATGTGGGGCAATCATCTGGGCTTCGACATGTTCCCAATGTTCGAGGTTATGGATAGCGGACCGAATTCGGTCGAGTTCCGTCGCCCAGGCAAAGTATTCGGAGGGTGGAACGCCTTCGCCTGGACGTGGCAGGAGCGGGGCAATCGTTCGTTGATATTCTTCCTCGAGCGCCTGAACCGTGGTGCGTTGATGCTCGAACGTTGTCTGCGGTCGCTCGGCCCGTGGATCGGCCAAGCGAATCAGTCCAACGCCCGCTTCTGCAATGGCATTCAGCGGGCGATTCACCAACACGGCGATCTGTGCCCGCTGCGCCAGTTCTAAGACGGTATCGCGGTGATCCGAGCCGGTATTAGGGGTCAACAGGGCACCCGGTTCCAACAGGTTCAGAGGAAGCTGGAGCACAGCAAAATGATGGGCAGATGCCCCAAGCGCGTTCGCGGCTGCGGTGGCCGCTTCGAGCATGCAAGACAACGATGTGGCTTCGATGTCCTCAGGATGCGCTGTGCAGGTGTTGGAGGAGACACCGTAATAGCGAAGGCGGCCTGATGCGACCTGTTGTTCAAAAAAGGCGAAGGCGTGTTGGAGCCGGCGCGAGAATTCCTGACGGAGCGCTACCTGTTCCGAAGCGGTCATCGTCGGACGGCGTTTTTTGGCGTCGGCCAGAAAATACTCGGGATTATGCAAGAGGCATACATCCAGCGTTTGCAAGCCAAGGCGATCGAGGGACCGTGTCAACTGATCGGCGAGAAATTCCGGATGGAGGCAATGCCACAGGTTCTCGCCGTATTTGACCATGTCGGGATACGGGTTTCCGGCTTGTTCCCGTGTTTGCGCTTGGACTAACGCTTGTCCTTGCGCATAGCCGATTTTTGAGACCACGACGATTTCTTCACGGGTCACCGCTCCGCCCTTTATGAGATCGGCCAGCACGCGCCCGATCACTCGTTCGCTCTCGCCGTCGGCGTAATTGGTAGAGGTATCGATCAGATTAATGCCCCGACGCAAAGCCTGAGCCAAGGCTTCCTGATAGTCCCCGATCGAGTCGTCGATCCGATATCCCCCGAATCCTATTCGAGACACGGTGAGCCCGGTTGCGCCGAACGATGTGTATCCTGTTGCTGCCGGGCGTGGGTGTTGGGCACTGCCGAGCATACGGGCGACATAGGCGGCGGTGCCCGCTGGCGTTGCATGGCCTGCATGCCCACGTGCCGTCAAGGTCCGTGCAGAAGGCGTAGGCGGCGAATGAGAGGCTCCCGATGCCAGCGCGGAGGCCAAGCTTTGCGGATCGGTTATAGGAGCCTGACAGGCAAAGTTCCGGCAGAGATAGACCGCTGCCCGACCATGGATGAGCGATTTCCCTTTCAATAAAGGATGTGCAGGCTCGGATTCCTGATCGTGCCGATAGGCGATGATGCGATAAGGAATGAATCGGCGCCCCAGCTCGGCGTATAGCTGCTCATAGTCGGATGCGCCGGGCTCTCCCACCAGCGCAATCTCTACCGGCCCTTGTAAAAGATAATCGACGACCATGAGACTTTTGGCGAAGGCTCGCGGAGCGTGTGCGATGTGTCGCCCCCAGACACGGATGGCATCGACAGCGGCGTTGCGGAAATCTTCGCGTCCGAAGTGACAAGACAGGCGAGCCAGCGCAGAGGCGGCGACAGCGTTTCCGCTGGGTGTAGCGCCGTCTTGACCCTCACGAGCGCGCACGATCAACGGTTCATGCGCTCGTCCTGTCGTGAAGAACCCACCATGCTCGGGATCGGCAAAGTCTTCGAGAATCCGTTCGGCCAATGCGACGGCTTCATATACATATCGTTCTTCCCCGACGGCTTCATATAGATCGATCAGGCCTTCCGCCAAGTACGCATAATCTTCGAGACAGGCTTCATGCTGAGCGCGGCCCGCACGATACGTGCGATACAATCGACTGTCTGGTCGCGTCATCGTGCAGAGCAGAAAATCCGCGGCGCGTATCGCCGCATCGCGGTAGCGAGATGTCCCCAAGACACGGCCGGCTTCAGCCATGGCGCTGATCATCATGCCGTTCCAAGCCGTGATGATTTTGTCGTCCAACGCGGGCGGCACACGTTTCCGCCGTGCTTCGTAGATAAGAGGACGCGTGCGCTCCAGCATGCGCTGCAGATCCTCTGGTGAACAGCCGAGTTCGTGTGCCACCGTTTCGATCGACTTCGGGGTGTGGGGAATGCTCACCCCTTCCCAGTTCCCGTCGGGAGTGATGTCATAGTAGGCACAGAACCAGCGCGTGTCTTCATCGTTGCCGAGAGCTTCACGGACCTGTTCAGGTGTCCACACGAAATATTTGCCCTCTACGCCTTCGGAATCGGCGTCGGTGGCGGAATAGAACCCGCCTTCGGGTGCGGTCATTTCACGAAGGATATAGTCGAGCGTCTCGGTGGTCACACGACGATAATCGAGGTCACCGGTGACCTGATAGGCTTCGAGATAGGTGTGCGCGAGCAATGCGTTGTCATACAGCATCTTTTCGAAGTGCGGGACCAGCCACCGTTCATCGGTCGAATAGCGGGCAAACCCGCCACCGATGTGATCGTATAAACCGCCTGCGGCCATGGTGTCCAGGGTCGTCGTGACCATTTTGAGAATGCGAGCATCTTGGGTTTTGACATATTGCCGAAGGAGAAACGAAAGGCCAGTGGCGGGTGGAAATTTCGGCGCCGGTCCGAACCCGCCATATCGCGCGTCGAACTGTCGAGCGAATTGCTGGACAGCGGCGTCAATTTCCGTTTGTCCGACGGCCATTGGGGCTGTTTGCTGCATGGCGGATCGGAGCCGTTCGGTGAAGCGCGCGGCTTGTTTGACGATCGTGTCTCGATCTCTCGTCCAGGCGTCGGCGATATTTCGGAGAATCGTGACAAAGCCCGGGCGCCCCCATTTGTCGGTGGGCGGGAAATAGGTTCCAGCAAAAATGGGCTCTTGGTCGGGCGTGAGAAAAACCGTCATCGGCCAGCCCCCATGGCCCTGATTCATGGCGACCGTGGCCTGCATGTAAATCTCGTCGAGATCCGGGCGTTCTTCTCGATCGACTTTGATGTTGATAAAATTGGCGTTCATGATGGCGGCGATGTTCTCGTCTTCGAACGATTCCTTTTCCATCACGTGGCACCAATGGCAGGCAGAATAACCGATGGAAAGGAGAATAGGCTTATTCTCCTCTTTAGCTCGGCGTAAGGCTTCTTCGCCCCAGGGGTACCAATCCACCGGATTGTAGGCATGTTGAAGGAGATATGGACTCGTCTCGTGGATCAGACGATTCGGTCGTCGTTCGGTATGCGGTATGGCCATAGAGGTCGAACATCCTGCGCCCACTATGCGTGGGTGTTCGCATGGATGGGGAAATTAGTGCTTTCGTTGTCCCAAACTGATTTCATACAAAATGACTTTCCATCCGTCTTCTTCCGAGAGGAATTGTCCTACGATAGGGAGCATCCCCGTACCCGGAACCTTGCCGGATTGCCCCAGGCTGCCGTTCTTGAGCACCCACATGAGTTCGCCTGGTGTACGATAATTCATGAACTTGGGATTCGTGAAATTTCTCGGCTTGATGGGCAAAATTTTGGCCGCGCCGCCGTCGCCTTTGCCTTCTTGGCCATGGCACCGGAAGCACGTCCCGCGCCCCAGAAAGATTTCTTTGCCTTCGGCTAGGATTTCTGGTGTGGGTTCAAATGGCGGTTTCATGGCTTGAGCTTTGGCGAGTTCCGAAGCGGGGACCCGGCGAACGCGAATGTCAAACTCACCGCCAGGTTGTCCGTATCCTGACGGATTCACAGCCCAAGCCTCCTGTTCATGGATGCCTGCAAGCACAGACAAGAACGCCAGCCCTACAAGTATGAGTGATTTCACATGACCCTCCTTGAGCATTGGTTCGGTGACGATGGAAATCAAGGACGATGCGGACACGCAAGATGAAAGGGCAGAATAGCACGTCATTGTTTGCTCGGCAACGAGGAGTGACGTGAATCGATGAAAGACGATGCTCTGGCCAAGGTCAAGGAGCAGCGTGTAAGATTTCTGTTTATTAAATTCGTGGCTTTATCGGAATTAGATATCCGATGGATGGTGGGCTTGGCCAATGGCGCTGAATGAACGGATTCGCCAACGGTTTCTCCATGACATGCGACGTCGTATTCTCGATTTGCGCACGAAAGCCGACGAGAGTTGGGAATTTGCGATCGAGACGATGTTCCAAGAGCGATTGGATACGTACCTCCGTATCGAACGCGGATTAGCTGAAGTCATCCGCATGCTGGAGCTGCTCGATGAGGAACTAGAGGATATTCACGAGTTAGCGACCGCCCAGCGCCTGGAATCACGACTGGAATTTATCGAGGATCAATTTGAAGAATACGATAGCGAAATCCGTCAACGGCCACGCCGCCGTCGCCGTCGTATCAATCTCTTTGCCTTCTTTCAGGCCTCGTCAAGGGGTGGAACGGCGCGTGCCGCTGGCCAAGGGGAGATCCATTCCATGACGGAGGCCTATGCAGCGCTTGGCCTGGAATATGGCAGTCCTCTTTCAGCGGTGACCAAAGCTTTCCGGCAAAAAGTCAAACGAATCCATCCGGACATTCGAAACGGCGACCGGAGTGCCGAACCCGAGCTCCGCCGGATTATCGAAGCCTATCAACTTTTGAAAAATGAGCTCTACGCACGATGACCATGCCCATCGTCGCAGCCGGTCCCCTAGCATTGGCTCGCTGCCCAAACGGCATACATCCAGAAGACAAGAATTCGGTTTATGCGTTTAATAGCCGCTTGACCGCTTCGGCAGGTCGGGCGAGGATGGCGGTGTTGCCTTTTTCCACAAGCGGACGTTGGAGCAGATCCGGGTGTTCCAGGATGAAATCGATCAATTGCTCTTCCGTCATCGTGGCAATGCGATCTTTAAAGCGTTTGTACACGTCTTCTTTGGTTCTCAGTACATCTCGTGCCGTCAACCCGGCTTTTTTTAAAAGCTGTTTCAATTTGGTTTTCGTCAGGGGGGTCTCGTAATAGTTGATCGCTTGATAGGGATGGCCGCTGGCCTCTATCAGTTTGAGGACTTGTCGGCATGTCGTGCAGGTGGGTTTTTGATAGACGGTGAGCTTAACCATTGGGCCCTCCTTTCTTTTTCATACATCTTCATACATCTTCATACATCTTTTTTCATAAGGCGATTGCGAGCATGTGCAACAAAAATGAAAAACGAATGTATCTTGACCAGTTTTTCGGGCGTATGCTAAAGCACTCGTCCGAGTTTCACGCAGCGCACCGTTGCGTTCTTAGCCGGTAGTGCAAGTCCTATGACTATAATCGGAACGTCGTCTGTCGGCGAATTTGCTGTAGCGACAGAGTCACAACGAACATTACGCGATCTGCGCGTGAAGCGAAAGGGTCAACCAGTCTACGTGGTTGGGCACGACGATCGGTACAAGGGCAAAGAAGCGATCTTTGAATATTTCAATGTCCGATTGGCGGTCGTCAAGTTCGAGGACGGAAAACTGGTTGGCTATGATCCTTCCGAGTTGCTGCTCCCGTGTGAAATCCATGAAGACGGTGTCGCCTACTTTGAAATTCGCTATTGCCAAACGTGCGATCAGTTATTTCCGTTGACTTCCGCAGAATTTTGGGCGGAACAGGAGCGTACAGAATGCCCGGAGTGCGCGCCCTGAGCGCCTGAGCGTTCCAATGTGCGAATCATGGACGGCATTGGATCGGGTTTTTGGAAGTACGTCTAGCCATTCGTACTCGTAAGGATCATTCTGCCGTGTTCATTTCATGAAACGGAATGAGGAAAACGGTATCCCATGCCGAACAAAGGCGCTTCGCCTGAGAATCTCCGTTCAAAAACGCCATCAAAGCCGTCAACGGCTGACGCCTCAAGCCGTGGAGGACGAACGACAGGTTCGCCATCCGATGTCCGGATCGAACGAGACACGATGGGGGCACTCGAAGTTCCAGCAGATGCCTATTATGGGGTGCAAACGGCCCGGGCGATTCGCAATTTCCCCATCAGCGGGTTGCGGTTTTCGCGAGCCTTTATTCGGGCGCTGGGGCTGATTAAGGCCGGGGCGGCCCGCGCAAACGCTGCCTTAGGATTGCTGGATCCCGAGCGAGCTCGGGCCATCGAACAAGCCGCGCGAGAAGTGGCAGAAGGACAATGGGACGACCAATTCCCGGTCGATATTTTTCAGACAGGATCGGGAACCTCTACCAACATGAATGCTAACGAAGTGATTGCCAATCGGGCCTGCGAGTTGCTGGGGCAAGCCAAAGGCAGCCGTTACGTTCATCCCAATGATCATGTGAATTTGGGGCAATCGAGCAACGATGTCATTCCCACAGCCATGCATGTGGCGGCGATAGATCAGATTCGTGAAGAATTGATTCCGTCCTTGATGCGGCTGCATCGCGCGCTTCGAACCAAGGCGCAGCAATTCGACAAGATCGTCAAAATCGGACGGACGCATTTGCAGGATGCGACGCCGATTCGATTAGGTCAGGAATTTAGTGGATATGCGAGGCAAATGGAATTGAGCATTGCACGTGCCCGGCATGCACTCGATGTGCTCCGCGAAGTAGCGTTGGGCGGAACGGCGGTGGGGACCGGCCTGAATACCCATCCACGGTTTGCGCGGATGGTGTTGCAATATCTTTCGAGGGAATTGCGTGTCGCGCTCAAAGAGGCCGTCAATCATTTCGAAGCGCAATCTGCTCAAGATTCCGTGGTTGAAGCCAGCGGGTGTCTCCGTACCATTGCGGTGAGTTTGATGAAAATTGCCAACGATATTCGATGGATGGGGTCTGGTCCGCGGTGCGGATTGGGCGAAATTCACCTGCCGGAAACCCAGCCAGGGTCGTCCATTATGCCGGGGAAAGTCAATCCCGTGATCGCGGAATCCGTTACCATGGTGTCGGCACAGGTGATAGGAAACGACGTGACGATTACGGTGGCTGGTCAGGCAGGAAATTTTGAACTGTTGGTGATGCTTCCGGTTATGGCGTACAATTTATTGCAATCGATCGAGCTCCTCGCCCGATCTTCTGAAAATTTCCGTGTACGCTGTATCGAGGGAATTACTGCGAACCGCGCCGTGTGCGAAGGGATGATCGAACGAAGTCTTGCGATGTGTACGGCACTCGCTCCGGTCATCGGCTATGAGGCCGCAGCCGAAATCGCCAAAGAATCGTATCGAACGGGAAAGACGGTGCGTGAAGTCGCTCGTGCCCGGCACATTCTCCCGGACGCTCAACTCAACCAACTGCTCGATCCTTGGCGCATGACAGAACCTCAAGTGCCAAAGCCGAACAAAGCCGCGCGACGATAACCCCGCAATCGGTTATCCGTCTCCCCACTTGAGTTTCGTTCTCAACACATCGTAAAAACTGCGGTCGGGAAAGCGAATGAGATGGGCGCGGTGCTCCGAGGCTTGAATGGTGGTCACGTCTCCGGGGAAGACTTCCATGCCGCTTTGCCCGTCGAACGTCACCATGGCTTTTTCCTGGCTCTTCAGCAGGATTTCGATGAGGGCATGACTCGCGACCAAAAAGGGACGATGTGACAAGGTGTGGGGGCAAATAGGATTCAGAATCAAGACGTTGAGCGACGGGTCGAGAATAGGACCGCCAGCAGAAAGCGAATAGGCCGTCGAACCGGTGGGGGTAGCGAGGATCACGCCGTCCCCGCGCAGGTTGGTCATGAAGGCCTTGTCAATTTCTATTTTGATGGAAATCATCCGCGCCAGGGGGCCTTTGCTAATGACGGCATCGTTCAGGACCGTCGCCGTGCGGATGCATGTTTGATTTCGGTGAATGCCAACGCGAAGCATGAGTCGTTGTTCAATACAATAATCACCGGCCAACACACGGTTGAGTGAGGGATAGAGGTGTTCGATGGTCGTTTCAGTCAGAAATCCAAGCCCGCCCATGTTGACTCCCAGAATCGGTGTGCCGCGTTGCTCAACCAGACGGGAGGCGCTTAGCATGGTGCCGTCACCACCCAAAACGATGAGCAAATCAGATTGGGAAGCAAGGGCATCAAGCGCGAGACGATCTTGTGTGTCTGACGGACCGGCTGGTGAGCGGGCTACCAGGACTGTTTTTCCTCGTCGCTCTAACCATGCGATGAGTCCATTCAGAACCGGTTGCGCTTGAGGGGAATCAGGTTTGATGAGAATGCCGACTGTAACGAATGAAGGCTGCGACATAAAAGGCAAATTGGGATGAGGATGGTCGACGGACGGGCCTTGTTTATGTTTTGTGAGCATAGACATTTGAAGGAGAGGATGGCAAGACAAACCATCGGCAAAATTTGCCGGTGTTCGCACGAGCTGAGCGTGGGTTCTGTGTTATTTACTCTGTCCTGAATGATGCATTGTGAATCAAATGAAACTGCTGTGGGCTCATAGCCGCAGTAGGCTTTTCGATCGATCATCGGCAGGGGTTCTTGTCTTGACAGTTTTATGAGACCATGGATAGACTGGATTTCGATGGCATGCGGGTAGTGAACATTACTTGTTTGCTTGTCATTCCGAAATTGAAGTAGAGGAGACCAACACATGTTCGAACGATTCACGGACCGAGGAAGAAAAATTATTATTTTGGCTCGCGAGGAGGCGGAGCGTCATCAGAATGATTACTTAGGAACGGAACACCTGGTGCTGGCTATTCTCCGTGAATCCGATGGGATTGCCCTGATGATCATCAAAAAGATGGGCTTGTCTCCTGAGCAAATCCGGTTGGAGATCGAGCGGAACCTGCCAGGGGGCGGCACGACCGTGACGTTTGGGGAGATCCCGTTTAGCCCGCGTGTCAAAAAGGTGATTGAGTATGGCGTCGAAGAAGCGCGCCTGCTCGGACATAATCATATTGGCAGCGAGCACTTGCTGCTGGGATTGCTGAGAGAAGAAGAAGGCATCGGCGGGAAAGTACTGCGCAGCCTGGGAGCCAATCTCTTGACGGCCCGGCAGTTGACAGTCACCTTCCTTCGCAAGTCCGGAACACGGGAACGCGACAAAAAGAGCAGCACTCCGGCACTTGATGAGTTTGGGCGCGATTTGACTCAGCTTGCTCAAGAAGGATTGCTAGATCCCGTGATCGGCCGTTCGGATGAAATCGAACGCGTGTTGCAGATTCTCAGCCGTCGCACCAAAAACAATCCGGCTTTGATCGGCGAGTCCGGAGTCGGAAAAACAGCGATTGTGGAAGGATTGGCCCAGCGAATCGTTTCCATGGATGTGCCGGATAATCTGTTGAATCGTCGGGTGATCGCATTGGATCTCGGGTCGCTTGTCGCTGGTACGAAATATCGAGGGCAATTTGAAGAGCGGCTCAAAGTAGTCATGAAAGAAATTGCCCAAGCCGGCAACATCATCTTGTTTATCGACGAGTTACATACTCTCGTTGGTGCCGGAGCTGCCGAAGGGTCGATCGATGCAGCCAATATGCTGAAACCGGCGTTGTCTCGAGGCGAAATTCAATGTATCGGAGCGACGACATTGGATGAATATCGAAAGCACATCGAAAAGGATGGAGCCCTCAAACGACGGTTCCAACCGATTTATGTGCAGCCACCTTCGGTGGAGGAAACCATTCGCATCATTCAGGGATTGCGGGATCGTTATGAAGAGCATCACGGGGTGGAGATCACGGATGAGGCGGTCATCGAGGCAGTCAAGCTCACGGATCGCTATGTCACGGATCGGTTTCTCCCGGATAAGGCCATCGATTTGATCGATGAGACTGGATCACGGGCTAAATTGCTGTCCTATGCCTTACCTCCCGAACTCAAATCCTTGGAACAGGAGCTCAAACGCGTGGCACGGGAGAAAGAAGTTGCTATCGGCCTTCAACGTTTCGAGGATGCTGTGAAATTCCGTGAAGAAGAAGAGCGACTCCGGAAGCTCTTAGAGGATGCGAAACGGGATTGGAAGAAAAACCAAGCAAAAAATAAGCCCGTGATCACTGCCGAAGATGTCGGGTATGTCGTGTCCAAGATGACCGGCATCCCCTTGTTTAAATTGGAAGAGGAAGAATCGGAAAAACTTCTGCATATGGAAGAATTTCTCCATAAACGGATTGTCGGACAAGACGAAGCCATTTCTGCGATCAGTCGAGCCATTCGCCGGTCGCGGGCCGGCCTGAAGGATGCGCGAAAGCCGATCGGATCGTTTATTTTCCTCGGGCCGACCGGGGTTGGCAAAACCGAACTGGCACGAGCGTTGGCCGAGTTCTTGTTTAACACCGAGGATGCCCTTATCCGGATCGATATGTCGGAATATCAAGAAAAATTCACCAGTTCACGATTGTTTGGTGCTCCTCCTGGGTATGTGGGCTACGAAGAGGGAGGACAGTTGACCGAAAAGGTGCGGCGGCGTCCGTATTCCGTCGTGTTATTTGATGAAATCGAAAAGGCCCATCCGGATATTTTCAATGTGTTGCTGCAAGTCTTGGATGACGGAGTGCTGACCGATAGTCTCGGGCGGAAGGTCGACTTCAAAAACACGATTTTGGTTATGACCTCGAATCTCGGCACCAAGCTTATTCAAAAGAGTGTGTCATTGGGATTCCAACCTGAAGAAGTCTCTGAACAAAACAAGCGGATTCGGAGCGAGGTCCTGAGCGAACTCCGGCGGAATTTTAGTCCGGAATTCTTGAACCGAATCGACGAAATCGTCGTGTTCCATCAACTCGGCAAAGAGCACTTGGTGAAAATCGTCGACATTTTGATTGGCGAATTGAATACGCGGTTAGCCGAGCGCGGTGTGCAATTGGAAGTCACCGACGAGGTCAAGGAATGGCTCATCAGCCAAGGATATGAACCGCAATATGGTGCCCGACCTATGCGGCGAACCATTCAGAAGAATTTGGGCGATCCGCTGTCGGAAGAGTTGATTAAAGGGCGGTTCAAAGATGCGCGGAAAATTAAAGTGGTGCTAGGCGAAGGCCAGGTGCCCATGTTTGTCGAGGAAGCAGCGATGGCTGGTGTCTAACCCGGCAATGGCGGTTCGGATCCATAGGCAAGACCCTCAGTGTCGTGAAGATGCTGAGGGTCTTTGTGTTTAATACATAGATTTGATACATGGAACGACCGAAGGCTATTCTGGGCATCGAGACTTCTTGCGACGAAACGGCGGCAGCTGTGGTAACCAGTGACGGCCGTGTGCTGTCCAATGTCCTGGACTCGCAAGCTTCTGTACATGCTCGCTTCGGAGGAGTGGTTCCGGAACTGGCCGCTCGCCGTCATCTTGAACGGATTGAAGATCTTGTCGATATGGCGATGCGCCAGGCTGACTGTACATGGGTTGATCTGGCAGCCATCGCCGTTACCCAAGGTCCTGGTTTGGCTGGGGCCTTGTTGGTCGGACTCAATTTTGGCAAAGCCCTCGCCTATGCGAGCGGGGTACCCTTGATCGCTGTCAATCATCTCAAGGGGCACTTGGCCTCGGCTTGGTTGGCTCATCCTGATTTTCCTCGGCCGGCTCTGATGTTCGTCGTTTCGGGGGGGCATACACATCTGTATTATTCTGAAAAGCCTGGTCAGTACGATCTGCTCGGCAAAACGGTCGATGACGCAGCTGGGGAAGCTTTTGATAAAGGAGCCAAAATGCTAGGGTTGGGGTATCCTGGAGGGCCCGCACTGGATCGTCTGGCCAGGACTGGATCACCCACGGCTGTTCATTTCCCTCGGCCATTTTTGAAGCGGACAGGATTGGAGTTTAGCTTCAGCGGGTTGAAGACAGCTTTATTGTATTATCTCCGTAAATGGGATGGTACAGCACCGCCTGTGGCCGATATCGCAGCTTCCTATCAAGAAGCGATCGTCGATGTGCTCGTACAAAAAGCCTTTCGAGCCGTGCAGTCCTATCCCATCAAGGGACTGGCTGTCGTCGGCGGGGTCGCGGCTAATTCGCGATTGCGAGCTCGCCTTGCGGAACGAGCCGCGCAGGAAGATCTCTGCTTGGTCATACCGCCGCTTCATTTCTGCACGGATAACGCCGCGATGATCGCTGCCGCAGGTTGGGAAGAATTTCGTCTGGGACGCTCCGCGTCTTGGGATATGGATGTGGTGCCCAACTGGACCACGTTCGAGCCTGCCCAGGATGAGGAGAGATCGTCAGCGGTTCTGTGTTGATCGTCATTTTTGAGGAGGTTGTCTATTTCCGCTATTTTTGGAAACCTACATGGACTCAAGGCCAATCAATTGGCAAGGTTGGAACGTCTCTATCGACGACGTGTTCCTCCTGATAAAGTCATCACACCTGACTTAGCTTTGGCTTGTGCCCAGCTCACGGCTGAAACCGGACGGCAAATTGGATTGCTCATCGATCGACAGGGGCATATCGAGTCCGTCATAATTGGAACAAGCCAGGAGTTGGTAATTCCCAAGCTGGCGCGCAGTCGTTCCAGCCTGCGGTTGCTCCGTGGACTCCGGCTGGTTCATACGCATCTCCGCAATCAACCGCTCACCCACGATGATTTAGCCGATCTGGCATTATTGCGTCTCGATCTCATGGTGGCCATAGGGATCGGGGAAGATGGCCGTCCAGTCGATCTATACCTTGCTCATATTTTGCCGCGGCCGCTGAATGGCAAGGTCTATCAGACGTGGGCTAAACAGTCATTCTATACATTCCAACTGGATTGTCGCGCGTTTATCGAATCGTTGGAACAGGAGTTGAGCCACGAGAATCCTGGATTGCGAGAGCAGATTGAGGCGGAACAAGCTGTGCTCGTCGGCATTGGCTCACAGTATTCGCCCGAAGCCGAAGAGCGAATGGAAGAACTCAAAGAACTCGTGACGTCGAGCGGCGTACGAGTGTTGGAGACCGTGTTTCAGCGTCCAGCGACGATTCATCCCAAATATGTCGTTGGAACAGGAAAAATCAAAGAAGTGGTGATCCAAGCGCTTCATGCTGGGGCGGATTTGTTGATCTTTGATCGGGATCTGACTCCGGCTCAGGTTGATGGCATTTCCCATCTGACAGAATTGAAGGTTTTGGATCGAACGCAGGTGATTTTGGATATCTTCGCACGACGAGCCCATACTCGAGCCGGCAAAATCCAAGTGGAATTGGCTCAACTCCGTTATCGGTTGCCGCGCTTATCCCAATCGGATACGGCGTTTTCACGTCTAGGCGGTGGCATCGGATCGCGTGGGCCTGGCGAAACAAAGCTGGAAACAGACCGTCGACGGATCCGCGATCGCATCAAGCACCTGGAGCGCGAACTGGAGCAGGTGACGCGCCATCGCGACCAACAGCGCAAAGTGCGGAGCCGCCGAACCGTGCCGATTGTGTCGCTCGTGGGATATACCAATGCCGGCAAATCGACGCTGCTCAACGCTCTCACTAAGAGTGACGTTCCGGCCGGCAATCGTCCGTTTGAGACACTGGATACCGTGAATCGGCGATGGTTTCTGCCAGGAATTGGCGAAGCCATTCTCACTGATACCGTAGGGTTTATACGAGACTTGCCAGAAGAATTGTTCATGGCCTTTCGTACCACCTTGCAGGAATTGGAAGAAGCAGATCTCTTGCTCCATGTTGTCGATGCGACCTCGTCTAATCCGGGGAGGCATATTGCCGCGGTCGAAGCTATCCTTGCGGATTTACAATTGGATAGAATCCCTCAAATTTTGGTGTTCAATAAATGTGATCGTCTCGCAGCGGATCAGATTTCCATTATCTGTGGACGATATCATGCGTTGGGGGTCTCCGCTCTCCAAGAACACACGTTGGCACCACTAAAAGAAGCCGTGGCTCGTGCGTTGCACACCATGCAGTCCTGTGGTCACGAGTGTACGGGTCTGGATTCGCCCATTCTCATCTCGCTTGCACCTCGATCCTGACGGTCTTTTCCAAAGAGACGGCAAGCCGGATCGTTTGGTAAGCGAACGCGGTTTGCGGCTCCGATGGTAGCCAAATGCCTCATCCGATGGATCGGGTTCAGCGAATCTTTCAACAGTTGGAAAGAACACTTCCTCGGCCTCGAAGCGGGATTGTGGCGCAGACGCCGCTCGAGTGGTTGGTAGCGACGATTTTGTCCGCGCAATGCACGGATGATCAGGTCAATCGGGTCACGCCTGCAGTATTCGAACGCTATCCTACAGCTGCGGCCTATGCGCAAGCCAATTGCCGGGAACTGGAGAACTTGATTCGTCCGGTTGGATGCTATACAAGCAAGGCCCGAAACCTGATCGCCTGTGGGAAAATCGTGAGTCAGCATTATCATGGCAGGGTGCCCGAAACGTTGGAGGCGCTGACGGCGTTACCGGGTGTCGGAAGAAAGACCGCCAATGTGCTCCTGGGCAATGTGTTTGGGAAGCCGGCTGTCATCGTCGATACTCATGTGATGCGTGTTGCCCATCGCTTAGGATTGAGTGCTGGCCGCCATCCCACCGCGGTCGAGTTCGACTTGCAACGAATGATTCCCCGCACGCAATGGACGGCGACATCGCAGCGGTTGCTGCTGCATGGTCGGATGGTCTGTCGGGCCCGTGCTCCACGCTGTTTTGCCTGTGTCGTCAATCGGGAATGTCCATGGGAAGGAAAGCGGCTCGATGATTAAAAGCATGACCGGATATGGTCGGCGAACTGGCGTATGGAACGGAATGAGCATCACCGTAGAGATGAAATCCGTGAATCATCGGTTTTGTGAGGTCATATGCCGTTTACCCAAAGGCTTGGGCAGGTTAGAAGAAGCGCTCAAGCAGACCATTCGGCAGCAGTGTGAGCGGGGACGGATCGAGCTTACCGTATCCGTGGTCGGGAGTGTACGGAGGCAAGGGGAGTGGCTCGATCTTCTTTCGGCCAGGCGCTACTATGAAGGACTACGACGGCTCCAACGAGCGCTTCGTCTTCCCGGGACAATCGACATTGCGCTCATGGCGGGATTTCGTGAATTGTTTGCGGCGTCCGACATGGTCTTTGATGAGCGGGCCATAGGCCCTGTGATTCACAAGTTGGCCAGTGGCGCGCTGAAGGATCTCGCGCGAATGCGCTGCCAAGAAGGAAAATCCCTGTTGCGCGATCTCACGGCTCGCTTGCGGGTCGTCAAACGCCAACTCGATCAAATCAAACGTCGAACTCCTCGGGTCGTCAGCGAGCATATGACGAAAATGAAGGCCCGCTTAGCTGGGCTCATCGAAGGCGGACACCTTGACACGGATCGACTTGAGCAAGAAGTGGTTATCTTTGCCGATCGCTGTGATGTGACCGAGGAATTAATCCGTTTGGAGAGTCATCTGACACAATTTCGGGCAGCATTAACTGAGACAGGCCCGGTCGGCAGACGATTGGATTTTCTACTGCAAGAAATGGGGCGGGAGGTGAATACCATCGGCAGCAAGGCCAATGACGCTGCAATTGCGCTCGCTGTGGTCGAGGTGAAAAGCGAACTGGAAAAAATGCGAGAACAAGTCCAAAATATCGAGTAAGCTCCTATATTGAGCACAATTGTGTCGTTCTTATTCGACGCCATGGTTCAGCCTTCTCGACGAGGAATTATCTTTATTGTTTCCGGTCCATCGGGGGTCGGGAAATCCACTCTCTGCGCGGCCATCGTGAGCGCGATGCCTCAGGTGCGCATGTCTGTGTCGTGCACGACCCGCCGACCGCGGCCAGGAGAAGTCAATGGACGCGAATATTGGTTCGTCAGCGAAGACGACTTCCAACGGATGGTGCAGGAAGGTGCATTTATCGAGTGGGCTCAGGTGCATGGTCATTATTATGGAACATTATGGCGTGAAGTGCGTCAGGCACAAGAAGAGGGGATGGACCTCGTGCTGGATATCGATGTTCAGGGGGCTCGCCAACTCATGGCGAAGATTTCTGAATCCGTCTCTCTTTTCGTCCTTCCCCCTTCGTTGGATGTGCTCACGCAACGTTTGCGGCGTCGAGCGATGGATGCACCGGATGAAATCGCACGACGACTTCAGGCTGCACAACGTGAAATCGCCCACTATGCAGCTTATCAGTATATAATCTATAACGACGAGCTCGATCAGGCGATGATGGCTTTTCAGTCCGTCATCCGTGCGGAGCGCTTACGAACGACACGGGTAGACCGTGCCTGGTTGATAAAAGTCGGTCTCTTGCCGAATTCCATCGAATCATGAGTCGGAGAGACCTTCACAGATCCCTTCAAGAAAGGAGAAAAGACTATGGTCGATGCCTTGTCATTATTGCCGGAGGGACACGAACAGCAATTTGACTCCCGATACCGCATTGTCATTATAGCGGCTCAACGGGCCAGACAGCTCATGCAAGGAGCGCAGCTGAGCGGTCCCACGAAATTTAAAAAAGAAACGTCGCAAGCACTCCAGGAAGTGTTGGAGGGGCGAGTGCCCTTTTTAGTGGGAGACGAAGCCAAGCAGGCTATGAAGGAGGCCAGGCGAGTGGTCGAGCGGGAGGTCGACGCTGCGGCGTTAGCGCGTCATCAAGAAGTAGCAAGCGAGTTACAAAAAGATTTGAGTGTGTATATCGACGACACGCCACGAATCGAAGAGCGTTCAGAGGCTGAAGAATAACAGAATCTGAGGATCACGATGATGCCGCTCGCACATCGACGAATTCTCCTGGGCGTCACGGGAAGCATTGCCGCTTATAAGGCTGTGACTTTGCTACGCACTCTTCGAGCGCAGGGTGCAGATGTGCGGGTGGTGATGACGAGTGCTGCCAAACGATTTGTGACGCCCTTGACGTTCGAAGTCTTATCAGGTCATCCAGTAGTCGACAATCTCTTTTCCGATCCCTCTGGACTGCCGCATATTCGATTGCCGGAAGAGGCGGATCTGATTCTCATTGCGCCGTGTACGGCCAATCGTCTGGCCAAATATGCGCTGGGAATTGCCGACGATCTCCTGAGCACGTTGCTGCTCACGACGGCCCGTCCCGTGATTCTCGCTCCGGCCATGGATGGGGCGATGTGGCGACAGCCGGCCTTGATGCACCATGTCGAGACACTGAGAGCGCGTGGCGTGACGGTCCTTGATCCCGAGTCGGGCCCTCTCGCATCGGGTCAATGGGGGGAAGGCCGGATGCCTGGCGAGGAGGCGATTCTCTCGGCACTGCGGGCACGGCTTTCCGCACAAAGAGACTGGCAGGGGCATCGATTTTTGATTTCGGCTGGTCCCACGCGAGAGGCGATCGATCCTGTGCGATTTCTCTCAAACGGGTCTACAGGAAAAATGGGCTATGCTATTGCGGAAGCCGCGGTGCAACGAGGCGGAGAAGTCGTGCTGGTCAGCGGTCCAACCGAACTTCTCCCGCCTGCTGGAGTGGAGCAGGTATCGGTTGTGAGCGCTGAGGAGATGTACCAGGCCTTGTCTCTGCGTTTTCCATGGGCTACGGTCTTGATTATGGCAGCTGCCGTGTCCGATTTTCGCCCTCGCAAGCCGCTCAGTGATCGGAAGATCAAAAAAGATCAATGGAATGGCGAGCCCTTGGAATTAGAACGCACACCGGACATTCTTGCCGCGCTCTCGGCCCAGCGTACACATCAATGTCTTGTCGGTTTTGCTGCCGAGACCGAAGATGTGCTTCGCCACGGGCACGACAAGCTGATGCGGAAACGTTTGGACATGGTCGTGGTGAATCGTGTCGGAGGCAGCGAGTCAGCCTTCGGCAGCGAGACGAACGACGTCTTCGTGCTTACCAAACATGGAGCGACCGTCCACATCCCTCGCTCTTCCAAGCGTGCTGTCGCTGACCGCATTCTCGATGAATTGCATCGAATAAATGCCCCTGCCTGCACCTCTGAATTCCTCCCTTCCTCTTGAGCGGAAGAGGTCCTCGCGTCAGAGGTGCTTGGCGATTCATGGATTGTAGCGCTCCCTGCCAGCAGCCTTTGAAAAACAGGACGGACGCGCAAGAGAATGCCGAGCGGTCATTCCGCAAGATTTGTGCGGGTTGGGAGTTACTTCCTTTCATCGTCGCGCAAAAGGACATTCCGCGCTTTGAAAGCTCGAAGCCGATGGGTTTTGCACGTCCGAAGGCAGTGTTGCCCCATGATTCGCTTCATTAGGAATCACCCTTGGCTTGTCGGAGGGAGAGCCAGCGGCTCGCGCAGTTTGACAATATGCGTTTTGCCTTCTGCATCCTCGATCTCCACAGCCTTCAAGGTATCGGGTCCTTCTTCTACCCAGACCCTGACCGGTTTGTAAATGAGATGATCGAGCCCTTCGACGGCGATTTCGAAGAGATCATCTTTCCGATCGTAAACGATGCCGTGGATAGGAACCCATTCGGCTTCGATCTGATCGCCGAGCGAAAGAGCGGCCACTTCGATTTCCGCCCGCTTGCCTTCCAGGGGCAAATGTTTTGAGACGAAATCGAAATAAGTGCCCCATTCAGTGCGCGGTATTTCCCGAGTCCGTTCGATCATCTTCACCTCCTTATGGATTGGATATCGACTTGGGTGATTACGGGTTGCAAAATGTTTTTTTAAAAAGTACCAAAAAGAGATAGAAGCGAGCAATTCGGCGGTCCCGGTCAACAAGAACCTTGAGGTTTGGTCATTTCGGCAAGCGTGAGACGAAAGTGGCGGAGAGGGTGGGATTCGAACCCACGGTCCCTTGCGGGACAACGGTTTTCGAGACCGCCCGATTCGGCCACTCTCGCACCTCTCCGCCTGTCCGCGAATCAGTTAAGCTAGAGCCTGTCCGGCAGCTCTGAATCGCCGACGCTCCAAGAAAAAGTTCTTCAATAAAGTCCGACTCGGTTCGGCAAGAATGCCGCCGGTGACAGCAACCCGGTGATTGACTCGGGGGTCGGCCAACAGATGATAGAGAGAACCGCAGGCTCCGGCCTTGGGGTCTGCCGCTCCGAACACTACTCGGCTCACGCGAGCCTGGATAATGGCTCCGGCGCACATGGCACACGGTTCCAAGGTGACGTACAACGTTGTCCCCGTCAGTCGCCACGATCGTAAACAACGCGAAGCTTTCCGAATGGCGAGCATTTCGGCATGGGCCAATGGGTCCTGCTTGGCTTCTCGACGATTGAAACCGGTGGCAATGATTTGATCCTGGTGGATCAAGACAGCGCCGACTGGGACTTCTCCCTGTACAAAGGCCTGTTCGGCTTGGCGAAGGGCCAATTGCATGAAGTAGTGATCGGCTTCCTCGATTTGCTGGTTCGATGAACCACAGCTTGCGCCGGCAAAACTTGCCCAATTTAATGCCATCGTGATACCCAGCCGAGCGACAGAGGGGCTTTTCGGGAGAAACGAGAGGCATGGTACCATAGCAGCGTCATCTTGTATAGGAGGCAGATTTTCATCTCGAACGGTTGCGTGTTTTCGTGGGACAAGGTGCCAACCCATCGAAAAAACATCCCTAAAAGCGGCGTTACCATGATCGAGTGAAACGGTCTCGAGATAAAGCGGTGGTGCTCGTTCTATGCGCGAATCTCTACGAGGATGGAACCCAAATCGGCGCAAGACTCCTGCCCAATCCCTAACATCGCGGACTCCCTTATCTCTCGATCGATTGCAAGGCTATTGGCGAGAGTTGGCCTGTCGCTATTTCGACAATCGCCTTCCGCCGATCCGTATCGAATGGAGCTCTCGACTGACGTCCTCGGCCGGATTATTTGTCAGCCTAGTCGGTGCCCGTGCGCGCCGCGGCGAATCCGTGCAGGTAAACAGTATGGATCGGCTCATTCGGCTTTCTCTTCCCTTGCTGGGTCATCAGCCAGAACGAGAGATCATCCGTACCTTGGCGCATGAAATGATCCATCAGTGGCAATACGATATTCGGCGAAGTCGTCCATCACATGGGCGCGATTTTCGAGACAAAATGGAAGAGTTGAATCGAGATGGATTGGATGTCACCATCCGCCATACATTGAATCGGGAAGTCGAAGCGCTGGCACGATATGTATGGCGCTGCCTCCGGTGTGGCATGCTGTACCGGCGTCAGCGGCGAACCATTTCTCCGCAACGACATCGGTGCGGATCTTGTCATGGTCTGTTGGTCGAAGATGCCCTGCACCCCACGAATTTGACTGTGGATTCTCCGCCGAATGCGCCGATGTGGAAACGAAGCGCAGCGTACAAAGCGCAACCAACCACAAAGGCCTCAACGCTTGCTCAGCTTCGATTCGATTTCATGGAACGGCCCTCGTAATTGACACGATTTCTTGCGCACTCACGCGTGACAGTTCTCCTTTCAGTCGTGTAAAGAAAGTGTACTCGAGGAGATGTGTACCGGTGTTGTTTATCGACGCAAGGAATCTTTGCCTTTGATGACTTCTTCAAGCAGGCTGTCAGCGAGTTTGGCTGCACGACGGTAGCGCCACCAGCGGGAGAGAAGGACGTACACAACCACCGTCCCGATAGAAAGTAGAAGGGCAAAGGTTAGATCGCTCATGATGGTAGTGTAGTCAAAGAATATGGCCGGAGCAAGATTCGTGATGACGAGAATCGCCTATTCCATGATTCACCACTCTGACGAAGCATAGAAGTTTGTACTTCATTGATCTTTCGAGAAATATTGATCTTCATCTTTGAAGAGAAAAACGTCGAGACCGATCTCCATGATCCGTTGAAAAGGAAGTCCTTTTTGACGGAAGGAAGAGCATTGTAATGGGTTTGACAGTGGGGTTTTGGCAGGTGCTCTGAAAAGCGGGCAGCCTCGACAGCCCGGTTCACCCCTACCGTTGTACCGTTTTTTTGATGGTGAGCGATCGGGAAAATCATGGAATTTGCCGTTCTTCTCGGTGCACTGGTTGTCATTCTGCTAGGGGCGGAAACCTTTACCAATGCACTGGAACATCTGGGAGAGCGTCTCGGGATTTCGGAAGGGGTGACGGGATCGATTTTCGCTGCAGTTGGCACAGCGCTTCCGGAAACGATGGTGCCGATCTTTGCCATTCTCTCTGGAACAGGCTCGATCGAAGTCCGTCACGAAGTCGGGATCGGGGCCATTTTGGGTGCCCCGCTCATGTTGTCCACGCTCTCCTTGTTCTTGATGGGGGCGTTTGCAGCCAGTCGACGAGGCTGGAAAGGGCTGCTTCGTCCGGAGCGCACCGGCCTCAGTCGAGATTTGCTGTGGTTTAGCGTGGCGTTCGGCTTGGGTGTCCTCGCGGCGCTCCTTCCTGCGGACTGGATGTTGGCTCGTGGTAGCATGGCCGTGATGCTCACGCTGTTGTACGGCATGTATTTATTCCTCACGATTCAAGCCTCAGCCCAGTTGGTCAACGAGGGACATGGAACAGAAGCAGATCGTTCGTTGTACCTGACACGCATAGGGTTGCCGAATCATCTGGGAATGGTGCTGGGTCAGCTAGCCATTGGATTTGTCTTGATCATGTTCGGGGCAAAAGGATTTGTGTACGGAATCGAACATTTGGCCAAATGGCTCGGAATTTCCGCACTTTCCCTATCAGTGTTAATTATTCCCGTGGCGACGGAATTGCCGGAAAAGGTGAACAGCATTTTGTGGATTCGACGTGGACGCGACACGTTGGCCTTTGGAAACATTACGGGGGCCATGGTCTTTCAAGGAAGCTTGCTTCCAGCGTTAGGCATCTTGCTGACGCCATGGGTGCCTCAGCGGGAAGTTGTGATCGGGATGGTCATAACCTTGATAGCGGCCGTTTATTTATTGGTCATGGTTCGGTGTCGTACGCTCAGAGTGTACCATTTGGTCATCAACGGATTGTGTTATCTCGGGTTTTGTCTTTCGGTCGTCATGGGCCAATGACGGTCTTGCTCGGATGAAACACTTAGGAACGTTCTCAGCTTCTTCGAGTCGAACTTTTCGTATTCTTGTGACTCGGCGGCTTCCTTTGCCGGCCATGGAACGGCTACAGGCTCACGCTGCACTCGTCCTCTGGGATCGCGACACGGTGGCGCCGCGGGATTGGCTCGAGGCGTACAGCGCAGAGGTCGATGCCATTCTCTGTTTACTGACCGATCGAATCGATGCTGCGCTGCTGGCCCGGGCCCCTCGATTGCGTGTCGTCAGCACCATGGCTGTGGGATACGATCATATCGATATTCAAGCTTGTACCGCACGCGGCGTTCCCGTCGGCTATACGCCTGGGGTCCTGACGGACACGACCGCGGATTTTGCCTTTGCGTTGTTGTTGGCGGCAGCCCGTCGTCTTCCAGAAGCCCTGAAATATGTCGAGCAGGGGCGCTGGACCACTTGGAGCCCCACGCTCTTGTTAGGCCGCGATCTCCATGGGGCAACGCTGGGGATTGTCGGATTTGGGCGGATCGGACAAGCCGTCGCTCGGCGTGCTACTGGGTTTGGGATGCGGATCTTGGCATATCGGGCATCGACCTCGTCCCACCAAATAGAGTCTGTAGAGTTCGTGGATTTTCCCACGCTCTTGCGCGAATCAGATTTTGTCAGTCTTCATGTGCCGTTGACCGAGCAGACCTATCACATGATCGGCACGCGAGAATTGAACCTGATGAAATCGACGGCGATTTTAGTCAATACGGCCAGAGGCGGTGTGGTGGACCACGCGGCCTTGTCTGCGGCCTTGGCCAATGGAACAATCGGATACGCTGCACTGGATGTTACGGAGCCGGAGCCGCTTCCTGCCGACGATCCACTGCTCCAGCTTCCCAATTGCCTGATTGTCCCTCATATTGCCAGCGCATCGGTAGCTACCAGAACCAAGATGGCGTTGCTGGCAGTGGAGAATGTCTTGGCCGGGATCAAGGGAGAACGACTGCCGCAGTGCGTGAATCCCGAGGTCTATCACGCAAGGTGATGTCTCGCGAACACATGGGCTGGCCATCGGTCGATGCATCATCTCGCATGCCGCATACGATGAGGCATAGGATCATGTCAGGGAGTTTAGCGCAAATTAAGGCCGAACTCGCCAGTGCTCGGAAGGCTTGGGAAGAAGGAAACGAGGGACAGGCCCGTGTCTGCGCTCGCCGTGCGGTGAGCCGTGCGCTTACTCATTGGCGTATCCGGCGAGGAGAGCCGCCCCTTCCGGGAGATACGTTGGCGCACCTTCGATGGATTCAGCAGCAAACGCAATTTCCCCGGGAAGTTGTTTTGGCCGCACAACGTTTGAGCACGAAAGTGACGGAACGGGATCGTGCGCCCTTTTCGATCGATCCGATTGCCGATGCCCGATTGATCATCGACGCGCTACTTTCGACAGCTATGCCATAAGCATCCGGTCTGGGTTATGGCGGCCAAAGCCGATACCTTGCTCGGTGGACAGCGAAAAACCTTGTTTAGCGTGCGTCGTGAGGGTTGGAATCGTGCTGGTCGCGGGATTGAAATTATGAGGTGCTGAAAGCCTCATGATGGAACCGGAAGGTGTCGAGTTCGCTGGAGGCCTCTCGGTGCGTGATCGAATCGACTGTGAAAGTTATATCGCCGGCCAGGTGCTGGGACACGTCTTCAAGGGAGTCTACCAGGGTGTTGCCGAGGTCTACGAGGCGCACATGCCATGCCATGGTTCGAACGGTTTTCAGCGAGCCAGACGAAAGTGATCGTCGTGGCTCGTCGCAGCCCTCTTCAGAGCGTGAAATTTGCCGCCTAGCAAACCAAAGCCGCCTTCTGCGATGTCTTGCTTGCACAACATGACCGTCGGCATCGGTCGAAATGCGAAGCCCCGATATTCAGATCGTAGCGTGTAGGGATCGAAACGAATGCGCAGGATATCTCGACACTTCGGGCGAACCGTTGTTCAAACGAGGCTGGAGCGAGGTCTCGGGCGCCGGTTTGCATGTGAAACACTCATTCGAAGCCTTGCAGTCACGAAGGCTTTTGAAGCGACTCGATCAACAGCTGGCGCTGAAATGTATTAGAAACGATCGGCGTCATCGTGCTCGAGAAATAACAGCCGACAATCTCGGAGCGGCACGACTCAACAGGTTCGTCTCGCTGTGCCGCAAGCATATGGCGACCCTGACGGCTCATGCCCCAAAGGGATCCTGGTTGCCAGCCCGTGCTATAGTCGTCGCTTGAGTCATCGTGCGGAACTCGCCAAGTAATAACCACGAATAGGCAATTGAAACGGGATTTTTACGGATTTTACGCGAAGGCATCGACTGCCGGTCGTCGGCTTCCATCGCTTGGGCTGTTCGCGCTCATTAACGGGGCTTTGGACTGACGTCGCTATGAATTCCCTTTGGTAAAGGGAAGCTGTCGCCGTGTGCGAAAACCTCTTCATGCCTTTACGCTGATCTCATCGATTGTCCTCTTGGATGAAAATACAGGTAGGGGTGTTAGAGGGCCCGCTGTCCAGGACTGTTTGCGATAGTGAGCAGACATCCTCGATGCATCGGAGCGTATACATCCATTGGTCGCAGCTTGTGGGCTTCTTGAACACATAACAGCGCTCTGCCGCAGCTAAACGGAAGTCGAGGCGTTCATGGTCCGTTGCCGTGGTGAGGATGGCGACGGGGAGCTGACGATGGTCGCGGTCCCGCCGGAGTTCTCGGATAAATTCTTGGCTGCTCATGCCCGGGAGATTGAGCCCTAAAAACACGACATGAGGACGGGGACCATCGAGAAATGGATATTCTCCTCGCAAATAGGCTAGGGCTTGCTCGCCGTCTTCGACATCTCCGACCTCGACATTGATAATTTGAGCCGCGGCAAGCGCTTCTTTGAGGGAATCAACTTCGTGGCTATCGCTATCGACGACGAGAATTCGAAGGGTCATCACGGCGGTTATGAGGGCGTTATCGGTGTGGTCATGGATGAACTCAAGCGAACGAATCAGGGTATTGATTAGGGTCGCTTCGTTTTCTCGGCCTCTTCGTTTCCGTTGGATGGCCTCTGTTCCGGCCATGAGAGCAGGAAGTGGCTATTGCGCCAGTTGGAGCAACGTTGCATTGAGTTGCGTCACAATGAGTGTAAACGTGGCGAGTTCGGCATCGGCGATATGGTGGGTATCAGGACCGTGATCCGCAAGCAGCAGGCCAATGGGACGGGAGGGGGTTCTGAGAGGTCCGACGAGGCAGGGCCCATTTCCCCACGCGACGCGATAGTCTACCGGGAGCGTCTTGCCATGGTCTTCAGCCGAAAGGCTCGTAATTTTTGCTGGTTGCTTTTGATGCAATAGGCGAACGAGCACATGATCGTTTGTGAGTCGGCAGTGGAGCCCGGGTAACAGTGACTCGATATTCGCACCGTATCCGATTCGAGCTTCTAGGGATCCTGAAGAAGGCACGACGAGTAGCAGAACGACGCGTGAAAATCCGCAGGCACGATGCAGCCCTTCCGCGGCAAGCGTGAACAAGGCGTTCGGATCGTGCAATTCTAGCGATTTGAGTGTGAAATCGAGAAGAAAACTGGCGGAAGGCAAGGATTCAATTAAAGATGTCTCGGTAATGGAAAGCCTTTGGCGATCTGTTGGCGGCGTTAAGGTTTGAAGAGAGGTAGCCACGGGTTCCTGATTTGGAGAAATGGTCTCCAAGATAGCGTGGGTCAATTGTGCGTACAAGGAATTGGTGACAGCCAACGTCGAAGGTCGGGGAAGAAAATACCATTGAGGAATATTGACCAGCAGGGAAAATTCCTTGGCTTTGCGAAATGCATTGGCAGCGGATGCGATGAGTTGAGATCGCGATATGTCGAACGCAGCTGCAAGGGTGACGATGAGGGTTTCGATGTATGCGGCCTGCTGCGGGGAAGCAGGAAGAAGCAGGCATCTGGCAAGTTCGTTCGCGGCGTAAACGATTCCTTCCAATTGGCTTTGTGGAGTCTCCAGCCGCTGTGGAGAGAGCATCGGAGTGCGTTCGAGCAGATATACAAGATGATCTGGTAAGTGCCAGTGTTTGGCGATGGCTGCGCCGATCAGGCGCAAAGGGCGACCGAGGAGTTCCCGTTCCAGAGTCGGCGCGCCCTTTGGATTGTGAATCCGTATGTCTTCCAAGTTGGCAAGGAGATCAGGGCGACACAGAGCCAATACAAGATCGCCCAACGTAAAGAGCATGGCGTTGGTGAAGAGGAAGCCGTTCTCGGGATAATGGAGGCGATCGCCCCATTCCGAGGCCAGCGTCGCTGCGACGAGGGATCTCGCCAGCAAGCGTGTGACGTTCGCCATGTCAGCACCATATGCTTGAGCCTGTTCCACCAATTGCGCAGTGACGACAACAGATCTGATTACGTCAAAGCCAATAATGGTTACGGCTTGAGTTGGCGTTTTGACCGGAAATCGCGTATGATACGCAGCGCTGTTGGCAATTTTGATGATATTGGCCGTGAGCGATTGGTCTCGCATGATGACGGCCCCCACATCGCTGGCGCTAGAGCGCTGATCTGCTGTGAGATCGAGGACACGAATGCAGCTTTGTCGAAGGATCGGTAGCGTATCCGGTGCAAGGCGAAGAAGTTCTGCGACGAGGCGCGTTTCTGGAGGTCGGTCTGTGGGGCTGGGATGAGACATCATCAGGAGACGAGTTGAAAAGCTCTATCCCAGCTATTCATGAAAAAACGCTGTTGAATATGCATGAATACCGGATGAAGCCGAATGTCTTGTGTCATCGCCGTTTAATTTGTCGGTATGTCTTCCCGATAGATTAAAAAGTTAAAAAGCCGGGCACGGCGCCATGAGTAATGGAGGCAATCTTTGAAGGAGAACATCGGGATGTTTGCGGGCTTGTCGTTGTGAAGCCGGGTGGACTGGGAGCCACGGTTGTCTTGGTCAATCCGTTACGAACAAATACTCCCTGTTCACTCAACGAGAGGAGAGTGCGATGGCTTTGAGAATCCGGAACAATGAAGGTCTTGTTGACGATGCGTAACCGAATTGCTTGTTCAGCACAATCATTGATTCAATTAGAACCGGGCATGATTCAATCGGTCGTCGGAGGACAAGTTTACAAACTCGGGAATCAATATTTTTCCGAAAACCGCGTGCGCATTCTTGAAGCGGAGCCCAGCCAAGTTACCGCAGAGGTGAATGGAACTTTTGGAGTGTATTCCCAACTGATCAAGCTGCGGGGTGGCACGTTGATCACCAAATGTTCTTGTCCCTCGACCGAACAGCCGTTTTGCCGGCACTGTGTAGCGGTATTGTTGCAGCTGTTTCATGACGGAATGGCCAAGCAATCAGGGACAAGCCTCTCGGAACCGGCCTCATCGGCAGTGACGGATCCCCTGAAGGCCTCTGAATCGGCCGGTAGGGCGTCGGGGGATTTCCATTTTCGAGAAGTGACATGTTTTGTCGATTGGATGCAGGGAGCTGTGGGATACCTCGGTACACCACAGTCGCTTCCACCTGCTCCGGACTTGCCGCCCGGAGGGGTTCGATCCTGGATCGCGACGCTGACCGAACTTCATCAACGTTTGTTGCAAAGCGAAGAAGACCGAATTCATGCGCAAAACGAGTTGCAGTACGCGGGAACCCGGATCAAGGATTTGGAATTGGAGTTGAATGTCGCTCGGCGCGAGATGATGGAAGTTCAAGGGGCGTGCGTCGGATTGCAAAAGGAGTTGGAACGCTGTCAAGATCTATTGGCCGAGTTCGATGCCGTGACGAAAGAACGTGATCGGTTGATCAGTACCATCAAGACCATGAAGGATGAACTCCAGAAGAAATGCGCAGAATTGGATAGCCTCTCCTTGACCATCAAAACCGTCTCCAAGGCCATTCACGGAATCTTGCCGTCCTGACAGGCGAGGATCGACGATCGCGATTTCTCTGTCTTGCTCGATTCGCTCTCTTCATTCGCCACGATCTGCAACGATCCGATCTCTCACGAGATAGAGGCTTTCGTCATGAGATCAAGTCATAGCTTGGCTGTCAGGCGCTCGGCGATGACCCGAAACGCTGTGGCCGCTGGCGAAGACGGAGCAAATTCCACGACCGGAAGATAATTGAGCACCGAGAGTTGCACGGATTGATCCTCAGGGATTTTTCCCAACAACTCGAGATCTGTCCCGACATATTGTTTCAATAGGTTTTGTAGATGAAGCGTGTTGATTCGGGATCCGTTGGTCATTCGGTTTAACACCAGCATCGGACGAAAATCGTGCAATACGCTTCTGGCGATCTCTGCGCTCGATTCATGAGTTTTCCCCGCGGCCTCGATTACTTCGGTGATACTGTGAAAATCCTGGTTGAGGAGATGTTCGGCTACCGGATCGCGGGCAAGAAATGCCGTGAGCACTTTGCGGATGGCCGCGAGTTTGATGAAGCGATAGAGATCGACCACCGAAGTGGGATCGGGAGTCGCTACGCCAATATAGCGATCGGCCAGCAGAAAAAAGTCCAGTGCGTGATAGTGGGTGCCGGCTCCGACATCCACGAGAATCAATTCCGCGTCCAGTCGTTGGAGACATCGGATCAAACGCTTTTTCTTGCTATGTGGCAGGTTGGCCGTGAGTAAGGTCTCCCCTGTGCCAGGAATCAATCGAAGGGGAGAACAGCCTTGAACGGGATAAGCGATCTCCGCTAAGTCCTTGATGCGGTTGTTGAGAAAATCCGTTAAGGTCGACGGAGGGTGGAATAGGCCGAACAGGACATGGAGGTTGGCCCCTCCGGTATCCAGATCAACCACGATCACTCGCTTGCCGGTTTTTGCGAGAAGCAACGCGAGGTTGCTCGCCACCACACTCTTGCCAACTCCTCCTTTCCCCGAAGCGATCGAAACAATGGTGGCCATCGGTCTAGTCTGGCTCTGGATGAGAGATTGTGGACTGCCGAACCGCCATCGCGAGTGCCGATACTAGGTGCCTTTGATCTGACACCCTGCAGTCTACCATGAGCGTCTGCTTATGCCTATGGTAGGTTCTCTGTGGATTGTCGCTTCATAGTTCTTCCCAATCCAGAGCAAGGTTTGGCTCGATGAAGCCTGGGGCCTGTAGATTGAAACGGTGGGAGTATATCGCGTTGGAGATTGGGAGCGGTGGCGATCCGAACTTCATAAATCTTGCGTTTCGTAGGGAGAAGTGCTAAGCTGAAATCAACCAAGTGGGCAAAAGCCCACTTTTTTTTGGTCTATTCTTCGATCGTTGCAGCGTGGCAAGTGCGAGAAATACAAAGCAGAGGAAAAGGTTTGCAGATCATGCTCGACGATCGGGAGATAAGTAGTCAAATTGAGGAAATCGTTGCACCTCTGGCAAAGGCGCTTCAACTAGAATTAGTTGAAGTGACATGCCGTGGGCGGGGTCCAGCTGCGGTCATTCGGGTGACCATCGATAAACCAGGCGGTGTCGGACTTGACGATTGTGAGCGACTGCACCATTCGTTGAGCCGTGCGCTGATGGTTATTGGGCCACTTGCGGAGGCCTACCGAATCGAAGTTTCGTCTCCCGGGTTGGATCGTCCTCTTCGAACACGAGAAGAGTTTCAAAAAGCGGTCGGCAAGATGATTCGCATGAAACTTCGGGAGCCAGTCGATGGGCATTCGGTTCTCATGGGACGCATGATGCGCGTTGAGGAGGACGGCGTTGTCATGGCCCTTCGTGCGCAAAAACGAGATCACGTCGTTCGAGTGGCTTGGGATAGGATTCGTGCCACACGGTTGGAGCCGGAGTGGTGAAGGAACTGGAGCGTCGGTGCGGAGATCCGTGCCGTGGTGTGTGGAGGTGAAAGGCGTATGAAACGCGAATTAATGGCGGTCATTGAGCAACTTGGCCGTGAAAAAGGGATCGACAAAGCCAAAATTCTTGCTGCTGTGGAATCGGCATTATTGACAGCCGCGAAGAAGCGGTACGGGCATGGAGAAAATATTCAAGTAGATATCGATCCCGAGACCGGAGAGATTTCCATTATC
Organism: Nitrospirota bacterium; assembly: GCA_003695915.1. GTDB lineage: Bacteria > Nitrospirota > Nitrospiria > Nitrospirales > UBA8639 > J017. Next base: position 2,178 of record RFGF01000059.1, on the reverse strand, counting down.
TCGAAAAAGACGATTGCGGAAACAGTGACGGATGCCAAGACCGAAATTTCGCTCGAAGAGGCACGAAAAATCGATAGCGATGCAGAAATGGGCGATGAAATCGGCTCTGTGTTGGAGATGGAAGAATTCGGTCGCATTGCGGCCCAAGCCGCCAAGCAAGTGATTTGTCAGAAAGTTCGCGAAGCGGAATGGGAAGCCGTGGAGAGAGAATATTCCAAGCGCGTCGGTGATTTGGTTCATGGCATCGTTCTTGGCCAAGAACGGCGAAACTATCTGGTGGATATCGGCAAGACCGAGGCCATTCTTCCGGTGCAAGAGCAAATTCCTCGGGAGTCGCATCGCCGTGGCGATCGCATTCGAGCGTTGTTGCTCGAAGTTCGGCGCTCGTCAAAAGATGTGCAGGTCATCTTGTCGCGTGCGCATCCGCAATTTGTGGTCAAATTGTTTGAATTGGAAGTGCCCGAAATTTCCGAAAAAATTGTGGAAATTAAAGGCGTTGTCCGGGAGCCCGGCGATCGTACCAAAATCGCGGTGGTGTCACGAGACAAGGCGGTTGATCCCGTCGGAGCCTGTGTGGGCATTAAAGGGTCGCGGGTGCAAGCGATCGTTCGGGAATTGAGAGGGGAAAAAATCGATATTATTCCATGGACCGATGATCCGCGGGTGTTTATCGGTGAGGCCTTGAATCCTGCATCTATCGAGAAAGTCGGGGTTGACGTAGAAAAGAAGGCAGCCTTGGTCGTCGTGGCGGACTCCCAGCTTTCGTTGGCCATCGGGAAAAACGGGCAAAACGTCCGGCTGGCGGCGAAATTGACGGGATGGAAGATCGACATCATCAGCACCAGTCAATATGAAAAGGAAAAGCTCGAACGCGAACGCGAAATCAAAGCTGCCTTGGCAGAAGAAGCTGCCTCGCAAGAGGAACGAGAGGCCAGAGCGATATCGGAATCGGCCGGGGAAGCGGACACGGGCCAAACAGTCGTTGCAGGGACTGAGCCCGTACCGCTTTCGCAGGAACGAGAAGGAGCCACTGCAGTTGAGGAGTCAGCCGGGTGAGGACGGCGAGAGGAGTGAAGCGAAATGAGAGTCTATGAATTGGCGAAAAAGTTAGGGATGGAAAGCCGACAACTCATCCCTGAGCTTGTTCGCATGGGCATCGAAGTCACCTCCCATAGTAACGCCTTGGATGAAGCGACCGCACAACGTGTCTTGCAAGCGTTTCAAGAGGATGGGCGGATCGACCGACGACAGGAGCCTCTCGTCTCCAGAAAAGAGAAGGGGTCACTGTACAAAAAGCGAACAGGGCAGACTGAGGGTGGCTCTCGCGCAAAAGCGGCCGTGGAAGAAGCGGCCCCTAAACCCCAAAGAAAGCGGATTCTCATCAAACGAAAAAAGCTGGAAGCCGAGGAAACCGCAGTTCCGCAATCCCAGATCGAAAGCGTGACCGCTCAAGCCGAGGCGGCAGATAGTCAGGCCCAAGCTTTTGTTGTTCCGCAAGAACCGAAGGAGGCTGAGCCGGATACATCCGTTGTTCCGGAAAGTATTGGCTCAGTGGAATCGGCAGAGCATCTTACGGCTTCTGAAGTGGCCGCAGAAGAGCTGGTGACGGATTCCATAGGTCAAGAAGAGGTGCTTCAGGGGCCTCTCCCGGTTTCTCCCGAAACGCGCGAGGAGAAGATCGAGGCGAAAGAACCCCCTCGGAAGAAAGAACTTGGCTCGCTCGTGGTCGATGACCTCGTCGAGGAAAAAGTCAAAAAACCCAAGAAAGCCGGTCGTCTACGAGATGAAGATCTCTTCGCGGCACGCTATGAAGACGCAGCCCGTTGGCAAGATCTTCGTCCCCTTCCGACATTGCGTCGTGAAGAACGGATCCGACATCACCAGCCTACCGCTGTCACCGAGATCACCAAACCGAGAAAAAAAGGGATCAAGCTCGAGCCTGGAATTACGGTGAAAGCCTTTGCTGAATTGTTGGGGCAGCGCCCGGCGGATATCGTGAAAAAGCTCATGGACATGGGAGTGTTGTTGACGCTGAATCAACCCATGAATTTGGATGCGGCCTCGCTGATCGCGGCCGATTATGGAGTGACGGTCGAGGTGGTAGCGGAAAAAGCAGGGGAAGCGCTCCTAGAGGAAATGCAGCAGGAGCAAAAGGCTGGGCACTTGGTCCCTCGGGCG
>RFGF01000002.1 GCA_003695915.1 Nitrospirota bacterium | reverse complement strand
TCGGGGCGTGGCGCAGCCCGGTAGCGCACCTGCTTTGGGAGCAGGATGTCGGAGGTTCAAATCCTCTCGCCCCGACCAATCTTTTCAAGCAGTTATAAATGCCCATCTGTCGATAGTGCATCAAGTGTTCCGGTTAAATACACGGTAGCATTTGGTAACTAATTGCTAGAGCTGGTCTGTTTTTTCCCAAATGCAGATACTTGCTCAATGGCTTGTTGTAAATGATTTGGGCTTAAGTGGGCATAGCGCTGGACGAGATCAAGAGAGCTGTGCCGTAGAAGGGCAGCAATGGTACTAGGTGATTGTCCGCTCATAGCCAGCCGACTGGCGAAAGTGTGCCTGAGGCTATGCCATGTGACGCCTTCCAAGCCTGCACGGCGGACGGCCGGCAAAAAGACGCGTCCGTAAAAGTTGTACGAATTGATGTGACGTAGGGGATTTTTACTTGGAAAGACCCATTTCGAACGTTGGGTTGTCTGGAGATTGGCGAAAATTTCAGCGGCTTCGCTATTCAATGGCACATATTGTACATGTCCTGATTTAGTGCGCGGCAAGGTAATTAATCGTTGTTGCAAATTAATTTGGTTCCAGGTTAGGGAAAATAGTTCGGTTTTTCTAAGGCCCGTTAGAATTGCCAACCGTGCTAAATAAGCATGCGGTCCTAATGCCTCTAGAAGTTTTGCTTCCTCTTCAATTGTTAAAAATCGTGTCCGGCCTTGGCTGACTTTGGGCATAGTTATGCGACTAAATGGGTTGCTGGACAATCTCCCCTCTCGAATAGCCACATTGAGAACGTGCCGCAGAAACTTGAGATAGTGATGGACGGTTTGTGGAGCTTTCCCTTCACTTCTCAGTTGACCTTTGATCGAGTCGAGGAGTGAGGGGGTAATTTCTGCTAAGCGCTTGCCTCGCAATTTAAGTTTCCACCAATGGGCATAGTAGCGCTCATCTCTGATTGTTGAGCGGGTCTTGCCTGAGGTCGCAAGTCGGTCGCAATACTCGTCGATCCAGGCTTCAGCCGGAATGGTTCCGTTTTTGTTGTATCGTTCTGGGAAAAAACGCCCTTCAGCTTGCTCCGTTTTGATTTTATGGTACATCAATTTGGCGTCAGTTTTTCGTTCGAAAGGTCCTAAGCGTTTCTCTTTTCCCTCGATCCAAATACGTACATACCATCGACCTTTGCCATCGGCGCTAATCTTTCTCAGTAGGCCACGGTCTTTTCCGCCTTTTCGTGCCATTGTGCCTCCGTTAAAGACAGTTAAAAATTCCTCCTTAAAGATCACTGAAATCGCGCGGCGGCGGAAGCCCCGGCTTCAACCGTAGAGAGGTTCAGCGCTATTCCTATTCGCGACTGAAGCCGGGGTTGTCAGCAAGAAAATTGAGTAAATGTAGGTTAAGGATGCGGTAGCTGTTCTGTTTTGTCATCGCTGTTGCCGTAGAGGATCTTGCACACTTTTTCCCATTCAAATCGGATAATTTTTGTTCCTAGCCTCTGGCATGGAATTTTTTGTTGTTTGGCTAAGCGCAGAACAGTATGGCGAGAAATTCCCAGTTTTTCGGCAAGTTCTTGTGGCTTAAGTAGTTTTTCTTGCGGGTTCATGTTTTTCATAAGTTCTCCTTTTTGATAGATAAATGGGTTTGACTCGAACATGCTGTAGCCTATGGCAACAATTCGCTAATCCACTGCACCAATCGTTGCTGGAGTGCTGCTGTGGCCTCATCCGAATGGAACCATATTTTGTCCGTAGATGCGGCGAGTCGCACATAATGGGTTCGTATATGTGGGGTACAGCAACTTTTAGCAGTTAGTTTAATTGCTTCGTTCAAATGTTCGGTAATTTGCAGATCGACGGTAGCTGTGTAGGTAATAGTGTCAGAAAGAATAAGTACTATGCCCAAGAGAATTGCAATGAAGACGCAACCGAGAAGTAATCGTGTGTCGCTTTTGACAAGAAACAGGAAGATGGCAATCAGGACTGCGAAAATAGAAAGGAAAGTAAGCGCTTGGCGATAAGGTATGGAATTGTCAGTATAAGGAAGCACTTTGCCTTGCAGGAGGAAGTGTGCCTGATTGTGATCCTTGACCAATGTGTAGCCTTTGGCTGCAATGGCTTCCTGTAATCCCGAAAGAGTAAGACTCGGATTGCCGGAGGCATTCCGGATTTCGAGATAGACGGTTTTGTCGGTAGATGGCTGGAGAAATATCGATTGGCTTTGGGTGAGTTGAACATCTTTGAAGGGGTTAGCGTCATTCTCGCAAGCCGCGGTCATCATCGGTAGGACGAGCAGGACGACAATAAATGCGGGTCTCATGGCAGTACGCTCCTCAAGAAAACAAATGATATTTATGGCAGCACTCCGCTAATCCCCTGTACGAGTCGTTGTTCGAGTGCCGGCGTGGCTTCATCTAAACCGAGCCACATTTTGGTCGTCGAGACGACGAATCGCACCTGATGGATGCGTGTATGTCCGGTGCGGGTTTCGGTGATCTGCTGCTGGGTGTTTCCGGCAGTCGGAGGCGCCACGCTCGTTCCTCCGATGAGGGCGGAGATGACGCTCGATGCCCGGGTACTTGGCGCCGGAGCAGCCTGCTGCGTGATGGTCTGTTGAACGGCCTCCTTGGTCCGTTCGGTGATCTGCACATCGATGGCACAAACATACGTGGTATTTTCGGTGAGCTTGGAGGCTGCTGCCCCCGCAAGTGCCCCGCCGATACCGAGTCCGGGGATCCACGCCGGGCTTCCACCACCGAGGAAGGCGCCGGTCCCGGCCACAGCGCCGATTGCGCCACCCCAACCGGCCGCCAATAGCGTGTCGGCCGTAGTTCCGCCCTTCGCTTTATTGCAATAGACCACTTCGCTCTGCACGAGGAAGTGGGCCTGCTCGGGGTCCTCAACGAGGGTATAGCCTTTGGCTGCAATGGCCTCCTGCAACCCAGAGAGGGTAAGCCCCGGATTGTCGGAGGCATTGCGGATTTCGAGATACGCGGTTTTGTCCTTGGTCGGCTCGAGAAACACCGATTGGCTTTTTGCCAATTGGGTTTCTTGTGTGAGCGTCAGGTGACCGGCGCAAGCCGTAGTAAAGACGATGAGGACAAAAGAGGCAGCAAGCAACCTTCCTGTCATGACGACCTCCTTGATGATAGGTGATGCTGATTGAGCCAGGATCGGACGGCATGCCGAATGGCGGCGGCTTCGTCGGGTGCAACGAGTTTGAGCAGAATGTCGCGGAGCTCGGTTGCCTGCGGAACCCGGTTGTATGCGGCAAGTTCGGCCCAGAACAGGGCTTTGGCAAAGTCCTGGGATTGCCCGAGGCGCGTCCCGCCGTAAAGGATCGCCGCCACTTCGTATTGTGCAGGGCCGAAATTCTTGTGGGCTGCGGCCTGGTACCAATACCAGGCTTGGCGTGGGTCGACCTCGACCCGATGACCGAGCTCGTAGGCAGTTGCCAAGAGCAGTTGGGCTTCGGGGAGCCCTTTCTGTGCTGCCTGCTCGAGCCAGCCGATCGCCTGATGTGGATCGTTCGGCATAAAGCTCAGGCAGAATTCGGCGAAACCGTCGGTGGTTTCTTGAGCCAGGGCCTGGAAATGATCGGCATAGTGTGAACCTGTAGGATAGGCGGCTCGTGCCGCTTGGCAGCGGGCGAGCGCCGGAAAGAGGGAATCGACCGGTTCGGCAGCCTGGATGATGCTGACGAAGATGGCGATACCGCCCAAGAGGGTTGTCACCAGAGATTGCATCATAAGGCCTCCTGTTCGCACGTTCATTCTCTTGTATACGGGATGAGCCGGATGGCCCGGATGGAATGCTCGCGGTCGTGATGGGGATTAGGGGAGCAAAGTGCGGAGGAGGTCGAAGAGAAAGGTGATCTCGAAGGGTTTTTCGACAAAGAAATGGGCACCGAGCCAGCGGGCGAGGGTTTGGAGGTTCAATCCTTCGATATCGCGCGCACGCCCGGTCATGACGATGACGGGTACACCGGGATGCTCGCTTCGGAAATGCGCGAGGAACGACAATCCATCTTCATCGGGAAGAAAGATATCGAGCAGGAGCAGGTCGGCGGTATGCGAGGTGAGCCATTCGCGGGCCTCGCGGGCGGAGGTGGATAGATGGACCGCATAGCCTGCTTCACTGATGGCGTCGTGCAAGAGCGTGGCGAGGTGCGGATCGTCTTCGATTACGAGCACCTGCGGCGTGCGCCGTTCAGCGAGGGCTGTGGCAGCCAATGGCTCTGTCGGGATACGAAAGGCCTCGAGCGCAGCGAGGAAAAACTGGAGTCGATTGGCCGGTCCGGTGAGAATGAGGGTTCGAGGCTGGTCGTGGGGGATCCGGGTGGTGAGCTCCAATTGCCGGATCAAGTGGATGAGCACCGCATCGTGATGTGGGCGGGTGGCCTCGGTCGACGTAAGCGCCAGCTCATAGGTCGCGCGGCTCGCCTCGCCGGAGACGAAGGCTTGGACGGACGCATAATCGTTGACGAGGCCGAGAATAAACTGGCGCTGGAAGGGAATGAGTCGAATGAGACACCACTGGTGCTTCCCGGAAGGAAAGGTCAGGTTTATGGTGGTCATGAGCCGCTGCTGGGTCTTCAAGGCCCGCTGGACCAAATCCAGCAGGATGGCGCCGCAAGAGGTGGGAAAGACCTCGGTGATACGTCGACCGAGAAACGCCTCGGGCTGAAGATGGCGCGGCGGAGAAAGAAAATGGACATCGTGGTATCGGCCGTCTTTGTCCCAGAGCAGGATCTTGTCCGGGCGGAGCTCCCAGAAATGGGAGTCTTCCGGAAGCGGAAGGACATGGGGATAGGCGGGAAGCGGCATGGTCATGCTCTCTAAAGAAAGAAACCCGTAGGGGTTGTGTCGATTCCTCGTTCGGGTGATTCTCAAAAGTCATCGGCCAACAAGGGGAGAAAAAAAACAAAGAGGAGTGGTCTGGGCGAAGATGTGCGATATCCCGTGGAGCTGAGGCGCCTTCATCGGCACCCGGCTCCAACAGGACAGGCTTGGCGATACACGCTGGGAGTATCGGAAAAGACGAAGCTTGTGGAAACCAGCTCGGTCGGTAGAAAACGGACTTAGGCTTTGGCGCCGGTGAGACGCGCTTGCGTGGCTTTGAAGAATTTGAACTTGAGCACTTTTTTGGCGGGAATCTTGATCGTCTCACCGGTGCGCGGGTTGCGCGCTTTTCGGGCTTTACGCTGGGCGATGGTGATTTTTCCGAATCCGGGAATGAGGAATCCGTCGCGTTTGGTGTGCTTGGCGGCGAGGGCGACGAGGTCGTCGAAGAGTGCAGCAACCGTCTTGTGTGGCAGTGCGTGTTGCTGGGCGAGTGTGCGGATGAGCTCGGATTTGGTCATGGTACCTCCTTTGATGAGTAATTATGATTGTAAGCTCGTCGAAGGATTGATACACGGGCACGAAACAAAAGGCAAGTTAAGAATTGGCGATCGGCATCAGCACATGGGAAAACACGGGATCGTCCGGGGCGCGGAAATGAAACATGCTAGTGGGACTCTCGCTTGCGATGGCGATCGTCTCGCCGCGAAAAGCTTTGAGGGCATCGAGCAAATAGGATCCGGTGAACTGAAACGGGCGCGCGGCCGGACAAGCAAGCGGCAGGCTGTGCCGGGCTGACCCGGTGCTGTGATCGAGCGTGGCGATCAGAAGGTGATCGCGTTTCGCATGGAGGGTCACAACCGCGCGGCTATCGGTGTGGACGGCAAGTACACGCTTGACGGCGGCCAAAAGCTCCTCGCGCGGGACTTCCAAGGCGATGGCCGGGCGGGTGGGGAAGGAGGCTAGGATCTTTGCGACGTCGGGATAGCGGTATTGCGGACGCGGGACAGAGAGTTGCGTGCGTTGGGTCGAAAGAAGGCAGCCCTCGCGGGCGCTATCGAGTCGGAGCGGAACGTCGGGATCGTGATGGGCGATGTCGGCGAGAAAGGCTTTGAGGGCGGGAGCCGGTAGAAGACAGGTATCCGACCCTTCTGTTTGGATGGGAAGCGTGAGTGATGAAAGGCGGTAACCGTCGCTGGCAAGCGCGCGCAGCACGGGGGCTGGGTGCTGTTCGACCTGGAAGAACACATGGTCGAGCCCGCGCCCGGTGGCATCGGATTTGGCGACAAAGGGGAGCAGCCGGCTGAGTTCCTGGGCGTGCGAGAATTCCAGCGTGCAGGCATTGATGGCGTCGGGGAGAGTCGGTGCGGGATCGAGGCGGTCCGGATCGAGCAGCGGCAATGTGATGGAGGACGTGGTCCCGCTCGGCGTCGGGGCGCTGATCACCAGGGTACGAGCCTTGACGGTGCCGGCAATCGTATCGGCACGGAGGGCGCCGAGAAATTCGGCCAACGCATAGGGGTGGATCACCAGCGAATCGGCGGTCCAGGGGGAGGAAAGGGGGAGCGAGGCCCGGTACCAAAAGAAACTCCCGGCGCATTTGATAAAGAGTGTGGTGTCTTTGGCGGTGAGGCGACAGGGATTCGTCCCATGACGGCAGAGCAGAGACAAGGTTTTGAGCGGATTGAGCAAATCGGTACGTGTGCAGGTAAAGGATGGCATTGCAACCTCCTGAAGGGCCTTAGCGGAGTTGGTGGATCCACGATTGTGGATCCTCGCGTCGATTCGGGGTTTGGCGCACGAGTGCGTGCAAATCTTTCACATCGGCGGCGTGATGGATCGTCAGGCGGAACAGCGGGATCGGATACGCTCGGAGAAGATCGATTGCGTGGAGTTCGGCTTTCGGCCCACGGTCGGGATGATCGTTGTCGAAGGCCAGGATGAGCGCCGGCGGCGACCAGTGGGCAAGAAACGTCTCGATGAGCGGTACGTTGTGAATTGTGTTCAAAGCCAGGAGATCGTAGCGGGGACCGAAGAGCCGGTCGGCGGCCAGGCAATCCAAGATGCTTTCGGTGATCAGCGTGGGGAGCCCGGGCCGCTGGGCGTGCCAGAAGGTTTTGCGTCCGAATGCGCGCTTGCGGAGGGCGTTCGGTACCGGGTCGATGGCCCGACATTCGAGACCGACGAGTCGATCGGGGTCCGGTGTGGGGACCGGGAACCCAAGATAGGTGATGCGGCGGTTCGGATGTGCAGGATCGGTATGGAGCCGAAGCAACACGGTGCCGAAGCGGGGATCGAACGGAACATAGAGCCGGGAAAAAGCCTGCCGGATGCGCGCGCGATCTGCTTGCGACTGCTGCGCATGGAGCCTGGCGTACCACATGCGGATGCGCTCCGGACTCAGTGTGGCGTTCGACCGGCGTGTTCGAGAACCGGACGGGATGGATGCCGTCGGCGGCGGTTCGGCGAGCAAGCGGCTGGCGGCTTCTTCGAACGTGCAATGGTGGTAGCGTTGGGCAAAGGCTAAGGTATCGCCGTGTTCCTGGGTCGCGAAGTCTTTCCAGTACCAGCGTCCCTTGAACAAGGTCACCGAAAACGAGGGGTGGCGGTCTTCGCGGAGCGGAGAATGGAACAGGGCATACGAGGGGCGTTCGGCCACAGGACGGTGGCCGAGCTGCTTGAGATAGCCGAGGAGATTGACCCGGCGGGCGCGGTCGAGCATGTCAGGTGCGAGGGGCATAAGACGATTAAGTGTCGGAGGGGTCGAGAAATTTTCTGGTCATGATGTGCGACCAGAGAAGGTCTAAGAGCGGCATCTGGCAGACGGTCGGAGGATGACTGTTGGTTGCGCGGGCGTAGCCCAATAACGGCACGTCTAGAATTTCGCCGGCGAACATGATGGACAAAGCCAGGTGCCGGTCCTGGTCATCGAAGGGGAGCGTGGATTCGATGCGGACCGGAAGCACCTGTTGGGGGCGCGCGGGAAGACTCTCGCGAAAGAGCTCGCCTGGCGGAGGGACATGGTCGATAGGGAGCATCTGATGATGGACCACCTGAAGCGGCGATCGCAGGGCGAACCAGATCAACGTCCCTGCGGACCGGTCCGGATAATACCGGTCGAGCAGGGACTGGATGGTCTGGCTGTTGATCGAAGAAAAGCGGGCCACCATGTTTCTTGATACGGGATGGGATCAGGCGGGAATACAGTCCCGTTCCGGTTGAACGGCGAAGCGGAAGCGCCGGCGTGGAGCGTTCTCGATCAACGGTTCGAGATTGGACGCGATGTGTTGAAGCTCCTCGCGTACGGCGTTGGCGAGGAGGGGCTGGGCTTTGAGCTCGCGAGCATCGACGCCGGTGATGACGGCCCGGCATCGGGCGACGAGCGTGGAAAGCTCTTCGTCTCTGGCGACCACGTTTCGGGCGTCGAACGTGTCGAGGAATTCGAGCAGGTTGTCCACGGCGCTTTGGCGTAGGACCTTGCGCTGGCCGTCCGATCCCGGTTGGAGTCGATCGGCGAGATGGGTGATGAGTTCTTGGAAGGTGAGGCGGAGAAAGGATTGTACCTCGTCGAGCATCTGCTGGATCTGGGTAGCGGCGCGCTGGCGCTCGCGCTCGAACACGTCGTGATCGATGTGCTGGAGGATGGTGGGCACATCGAAGCTCAAATACTGGATGTCGACGGAAAACGAGGCGCGGAGCACCTCGACCGAGGGATAGTTGGCTGGATCGAAGAGAATGTTGAGGGCCAGGAGCGCTTGAGCTTGCGCTTGCGGATACACGGCGAGAAACGCCTCGACGGCGGCGGCGCGTTCGCGCTGGTAGGTGGAGAGAGCGGCCTCGACGTCGTGGATCAATGATGCCGGGACGAGATACAGGCCGGGGAGGAATTTGGTTGGAAGCGCAAGGCGCGTCATCTGATCCTTGATCCGTTGATCGAGGCGGACGATCGCTTGGTATTCAGGGCAGCTCAGGATACGTTTTTGCACGCGGAGATAGCGGGGGTCGGCGTTCAGGGTTTCCGCGGGCAACGCTTCCTCGAAATGCAGAGTGCGGGTAATACCGAACCGGCGCTTTTTCAGGATGAGAATGACGGCGTTGTGGAGCAACGAGGCATAGGGCGAGGGAATGGCAGACATTGGCAGTCCTCCTGTGATGGGTTAGCGATGGGCAAGCAGCTCGTGCAGGCGCACGAAGGTGTGATAGAACGCTTCGGTCTTTTCGTGCTTGTAGTGATACTCGAGCGCGTTGAGGAGTTGCTGGATACGTGCAAAACGCGGATCGTCGGGATCGAGGGCGGCGCGGCTGACGGTCTGTGCCACGAGGCGCCAGCAGATCAGCCACTCATCGTTGTTGAGCGGCTTCTGGGAGGCGCGAAGTTCGTTGAGGATATCCGAGTCTGGCATGGCGTGGGGCTTGAAGGAGCAGGAAGGTGCGTCGGTTGTAGCGATGGCAGCGGTATTCGTCATCGAGCAGGCAGGTCGGTCGAAGCTCGCCATAGCTTTTGGTGATGACTCGCGCGGGATCGAGTCCCAGATCGACGAGATAGGCTTTGACGGCTTCGGCACGGCGATGCCCGAGGACAAAATTGTATGCGTGGGTGCCGCGCAGGTCGGCATGGCCTTCGATGAGGATGTCGATCGGCGCCTCCCCGATCTGATCGGAGAGATCTTCGAGAAAGCGGCGATTGGCTTCATGAAGATCCCACCGATCAAACGAGAAATAGAGCAGTGCCGATTCGGGGATGGGATGATCCGAATGCACGACGAGATCGGCCGGGAGATGGGTGTCCGCGAACGTGGGCTCAGCTGACGTCCGGGGAGTCGGCGCGGCGATCGTCGGTGGTTCGACGGATTCGGCCGGCGTTCCCTGAAATGAGGCGACCGATGGCTGAGCGGGCGAAGCCGTTTGGGTGTCGGTTCTGGTTACCGAATGTGACTGGCTGCAACCGGTGACGAGAATCAAAGCACCCAGGGCGCAGAGTTTCGAAAGCAGCATAGTCGAGATCCTCCTTTCTCCCAAGATATACGGGATGGCAGGAGGTCTCGGTCTTTCAGGCTGTCAGGAGCACCCGCTCGTCGCTCCGCAGGTTTCGCATTTGAGGCAGGTGCCGTTTCTCACCATGGTGAACTGTTTGCACTCGGGGCAGGGATCCCCCTCGTAGCCCTTGAGTCGGGCTTGCGCGGCATACGCGGGAACCTCATGGCCGTTGGCTGTTGCGGGTGGGACGGATGATGGTTGGCGCCGGACGGCATCGATCCGCAGGTCTTCGGGTGCCACTTGCGCGAGATCGTATCGCCCCAGATAGGTGATGGCCAGCTCCCGGAAAATATAATCGATGATCGAGGTGGACATTTTGATATGATCGTTCAGCGTGACCGGGCCGTTGGGCTCGAATCGGGTAAAGAGAAACGCATCGACGAATTCTTCGAGCGGCACCCCATGCTGGAGTCCCAAGGAGATGGCGATCGCAAAGCAGTTCATGAGGCTCCGGAACGCCGCGCCTTCTTTGTGCATGTCCAGGAAGATCTCGCCCAGCGTGCCGTCCTCGTATTCGCCCGTGCGCAGATAGATCTTATGCCCGCCCACGATCGCCTTTTGCGTATAGCCGCTGCGCCGAGCTGGGAGCGGGCGACGCTTGGCCAGGTAGCGGACCATGACGCGTTCGGCGGCCTGTCGGGCAGCCGTCTGCACCGCCGCACTCGATTCCTCGCGTGACGGGAGCTCGGTTACACTGCTGAGCGGCTGACTGAGTTTCGAGCCATCGCGATAGAGGGCCACGGCCTTGAGCATCAAGCGCCAACTCTGAAGATAGGCCGCTTGGACATCCTGCACCGTGGCCTCGGCCGGCATGTTGATCGTCTTGCTGATGGCCCCGCTCAAGAAGGGCTGGGCGGCGGCCATCATCCGGAGATGGGCGTCCACGGAGAGAGTACGGGTGCCCAGGCGGCCACAGCGGTTGGCACAGTCAAAAACCGGGAGATGCTCGGCCTTGAGGTGGGGAGCGCCTTCGACGGTCATCGTCCCGCAACACACATCCGTTGCCGCCTGGATCTCCTCCTGGGTAAATCCCAGTGCTTCGAGCAGGGTGGTGCGCTGGAGTTGGGCATCCGTGAGTCCCAACTGCTCGCGGCAGAAGGCTTCGCCGACCGTCCAGATGTTGATGGCGGCGTGGAGGTCGAAGGCCCCGTCCAACGCGGCCTCGATGCGATCAAGGGCCTCCCGATCGAACCCTTTGGCGGCCAGGGTCTCATGGTTGATGAAGGGTGTCGCTGTGAGCGTGCGCGTCCCGATCGCATAGGTCACGATGGCCTGGATCTGCTCAGACGAATAGCCTAAGGCCTGAAGGGCCGGCGGCAAACTCTGGTTGATGATCTTGAAATAGCCGCCCCCGGCAAGTTTTTTGAACTTGACCAAAGCGAAATCCGGCTCGATGCCTGTGGTATCGCAATCCATGACCAGGCCGATGGTCCCGGTCGGCGCCAAACAGGTGACCTGCGCATTGCGAAATCCATGGGTTTCCCCCAAGGCCAAGGCCCGGTCCCAGGCCTCGCGGGCCGCTTGCATGAAGGCCGGGGGGCAGGCCTCGGCATCGAGCGGGGTGGGGAGGATCGTGAGCCCTTCGTACTCGTCCGGATCGGCCCCATGCGCCGCCCGCCAGTGGTTCCGGATCACCCGGAGCATGGCCTCCCTATTGCGCGGATAGGCGGGAAAGGGACCGAGTTGGGCGGCCAGTTCCGCCGACGTGGCATAGGCCTCGCCGGTCAGGATCGCGGTGATCGCCCCGCAGAGGGCGCGTCCCTCCCGGGAATCGTAGGGGATGCCCCAGCGCATGAGCAGAGAGCCGAGGTTGGCATAGCCCAATCCGAGCGTGCGGTAGCGGAAGCTCTGTTCAGCGATGGTCCGACTGGGAAAGCCCGCCATCAGGACACTGATCTCTAAGACGATGGTCCACAGGCGCACGGCATGCCGGAACGCAGGAATATCGAAGGTGCCATCCTCGCGTACGAAGCGGCCCAGGTTGAGCGAGGCCAGGTTACAGGCCGTATCGTCCAAGAACATGTATTCGCTACAGGGATTGGAGGCGTTGATTCGGCCGTCGACCGGGCAAGTGTGCCATTCGTTGATGGTGGTGTCGAATTGGACCCCAGGATCGGCACAAAGCCAGGCGGCCCAGGCGATCCGGTTCCAAAGGTCGCGGGCCTTGACGGTCTTACAGACCGCGCCGTCGGTGCGGCGGCGTAACGGCCAATCGCCATCGGCTTCCAGGACGCGAAAGAATTCGTTGGGGATCCGGATACTGTTGTTGGAGTTTTGGCCGGAGACCGTCTGATACGCTCCGCTGTCCCAATTGGTGTCATATTCGTAGAACACGAAGTGGGTAAAGCCTTCCCGGGCATAGGCGAACATGCGCTGGAGATAGGCCTCGGGGACGGCGACGGCGCGGGCGTTCCGAATGGCCTCGGCCAAGGCGGGGTTCTTGGCGGGATCGGTTTCCACCCGGGTCGTCCCGTCCGGATTGGGCACATGACAGGCTCGCAGGACGGCGTTGAGCCGCTCGGCACAGAGCCTGGAGCCCGTCACCATGGCGGCCACTTTTTGCTCTTCGATCACTTTCCAGTCGATGAACGCCTCGATATCGGGATGGTCGAGAT
>RFGF01000058.1 GCA_003695915.1 Nitrospirota bacterium | reverse complement strand
CGCGCGATGGCGGTGACGGTGTGGGGGCCATCGGCGAGTGCAGTGGTATCGAAGCTGACCGCATAGGCGTTTGTGGTGTCCTCGGGTCCGACATTGGCGCCGTCGACCTGGAATTGAACCCCGGCGACATCGACGTTATCCACGGCCGTAGCTGTCAGGGTGATGGTGCCCGACACGGTGGCCCCATCGGAGGGGCTGGTGAGCGTGACCGTGGGTGGGGTCGTATCGGGTGGGGTAAACGTGACCGTGAGGGTGCGGGTCGTGGTGTTCCCTGCCGCATCCTGCGCGGTTACGGTGAGGACGTTCGTGCCGCTGAGCAAGGCGATGCTGCCGACCGTCCAACTGGTGGTGCCGCTCGCGGTGCCGCTACCACCCCGATCGTTGCTCCAGGTGATCTGGGTCACGCCGACGTCATCGGTGGCCGTCCCGCTGATGGCCAGCGGGGAGGTGGTCGTGCTCCAGGTGGTGCTCGTGGTCGGGCTGGTCAGGGTAAGGGTCGGCGGAGTGGTATCCAGGGGCGTCAATGTAATGGTCAGGGTATGGGTCGAAGAGTTTCCGGCCCCGTCCCAGGCGGCCACCGTGATGGTGTTGGTGCCGCTATGTAAGCTGAGATTGCTGACGGTCCAGGTGGTCGTGCCACTGGCATTGCCGTTGACGCCTTGATCGGTATGCCAGGTGACCACAGTGACCCCCACATCGTCGGCTGCCGTCCCGGCGAGGGAAATCGTCGAACTGGTCGTGCTCCAGGTGGTGCCCGAGGTCGGGCTGGTCACAGCGAGGGTCGGCGGAGTGGTATCGGTTGCTTGGAGGGTTGTCGCCGAGACGGCAGCACTTTGGGCCGATTCATTGCCCGCGGCATCGAGGGCGCTGACCGTATAGGCATACGTGGTATTGGCCGTGAGGCCGGTATCGCTATAGCTCGTGGTGCTCACGGTGGCGAGTTTGGCGCCATCGCGATAGAGGGTATAGCCGGTCACACCGACATCGTCCGTGGCGGCGGTCCACGTGAGGTCGATCTGGCTTGCCGACGTGGCCGTCGCTGCGAGATCGGTGGGCGTAGTGGGGGCGGTGGTATCGAGAGGTGGCGCATTGCCACCGGGCACGACGGCTACGGTATACATGCTCATCCCTTTTTCGTTTCCGCCCAAGACGACCGTCCCGGCCGGAAAATCCTTGGCATAGACGTGGAAGGTGGTATCGTTGGTCGCACACTCCAGGCCGGTGTCAGCGAAGGATTGGAGCCAGGCGATTGTCCAGGTGCTCGGATCCGCTGCATTCCAGATATTGCTGATCCGCCGGTCGACGGCGACATACACGGTCACAGGTTGATTGACGTCGAAGGACAAGAAGGTCGGGTCGATCCGGCTTTTATCGTTATTGGCCGTTTTAATGTAGGTCACCCCTTGCATCGAGGCAGGAATGGTGGTGTAGGTGTAACTGCGATCGATATAAGCCAGGGCGCCGGGCACGAGGCCTTGGTCGACCACTTCGTAAGCAGCCCCACTAGCCGCCGTGAGATTAGTGATGAGCAGGGAGCCTGAGCTGGAGTTATCGACCGTCACGGTGACGGCTGTACTGGTTGTGGTATTCCCGGCAGCATCGTGAGCTATGGCAGACAGCGTATGCACGCCGTTCGTCGTTCCGTTCGTATTCCACGAGAACGTATACGGCGCGGTGGTATCGTCGCTTCCTGCAATGATCGTCCCATCGAGCTGAAATTGAACCTTGCTGACGGCGATATTATCGGTTGCAGTGGCGCTCAAGGTCGTGATGCCCGAAAGCGTTGTCCCGTCGGCTGGGGAGGTTAACGTCACCGAAGGAGCGAGAGTATCCGGTGGGGGTGGAGCGATGGTTTTACTGACCTCGTTTGACGGACCGCTTTCATTCCCGGAGGTGTCATAGGCGGTGACAGCAAAAAAGTATTGTTGGCCGTCCTGGAGTCCGGTCACCGTGTAGGTCGTGGTGTTCCCGACGTTGATGGGCGGACCGTAGATCCCTGACGAGGTGCCCTGATAGACGTTGTATCCAGCGAGGTCGCTTTCGGTATTGGGGTCCCATGTCAGTGTCGCTGACCCTGCACCGAAAGCGAAGGGAGCGAGGCATGGTACGAAGAAAAGCGCGGTGACGAATGAAATGGTCAGACAAAAATGTACCGAGCGCCGGTGAGACATAGGGCTCCTCCAACTGACAACAAGAGTGAACAAACCGTGGGAGACCCCATGCTCTGTCGGAAGCGCTGGTTCTCCCCTCCGTTGGCAACCTGGCGGTCAGAATGCGTCTTCTGATCCATGGCTTTGCGTCCCCACCTCACGATGGGTTTGCCTTTCTCAGGAAGAGAAAATGGTGCGATAGCGGCTTTGGGCTCTCTAGATTCGTCGAGATCCAAACACCTTCATCGCGCTGGTCCCATCCTTCGGCCTGATTTGAAGAAACTTGAGAACCGTGGCTGCAAGGATGGGTTGAAGCTATGCGAGCAACTTCTGGCAGGGACCGCATTCCAAAGCGTGACAATGTTAACTGGCTTTGACGTTAACTGGCTTTGACTGAGAATGTTTTGAAAGAGAATGGCGATAGAATGTCCAGGGAGGCTTTAGCAAGTATCATGCTTAAAGTTCTCTTATTCGTGCTGCAACGGAATTGCCCGTTTTTTCGAGAAAAACAGGAACACTAGCGCGCCTTGTCTGTCAGAGATGCCCGCGAAGCTGTAGGCGCAGGCCTTCAGGTCTGACAAATGAAGAGCAGGCGAGCAACGTGGGCAAGGGGATTGGTTACCCATTTATGGGCCGCACCGGTGATGTAATCGACGGGGGGGCAAGCCTTTTGACGATCGTCAGAACAAGCCTTTTGATGATCGTCAGAAGAGGTACTGCGGTGTATTGAACATTCGAAGGGAAGTCGGCTCTCGAGCAGGGTAGTGTCGATTGATGGCTCGAGATTTTTGGGGCAAATATGCGGGACTACTGCACAGTAAAAGGTCGTTTGTGTCCTTCATGATTGGTCGGAGGATGGAGAAATTTCGATGCCGAAGAAGATTGAGCAAAGAAACAGCTGAGAGAAAGTCAAAGAATCAAACCGAAAATGTACGTAGGAATATTGGTTTCATCGGATCGGAGTACCGGGAGGAACCGGGGCTGTTAGGGTGACGAGCGCGTGGACCTCTTTGTCTCCTGCAGCCAAAACCATGCCTTGGGATTCTACGCCCATCAGTTTAGCTGGTTGGAGATTGGCCACCACCACGACCAGCTGTCCGACGAGCGTATCCGGTGCGTATTGTGCCCCAATTCCTGCCACGATTTGGCGTGTTTCGGTTCCGAGGTCAACCTGAAGCTTGAGAAGCTTGCTCGATTTCGGAATGCGTTCAGCCGCGACAATCTTTCCCACCTTCAATTGCACCTGCTGAAATTGATGAATGGTGATCTGGGGTAGCTGGGCAGTTAGAGTTTCAGTGGCAGAGCTCTGAGCCTGAGCTGTTGATTGGTGCGTTGTCGTGGCCGAGGGCAACGGGGGTGGAGGTTGCAGGCGTGTTGTCGATGACATCCTGGGTTCGGATGCCTGGCGAGCGGAATCGAACCGTGGAAACAAGGGTCCTTTCTTTTCGATTTGGGTACCGGGGCGGAGTTGGCCCCATTGAAACTGCCGGACGGCATCCTGCGGTTCGGCGGCATCGAGCCCTAACTGCTCTCGCATAGTTCTTGCCGTAGAGGGAATGAAAGGAGCGAGGATGAGGCTCAAAAACCGAAGCGCTTCGGAAGTCGTGTACAGGACAGTGTGGAGTTGCTCTGCCCCTTCGGGTCTTTTGGCCAGCGACCACGGTGCTGTGTGATCCAGGTAGCGATCCACCAAGGTGATGAATTGCCAGATGGTTTTGAGGGCGGGTTGGAATTCGGGATTGACAATCCCATCCTGATCGATGAGGCACCGGCGGACTGCCGGGAGTAATTGTTCTGCGGAGGTTTTGATCTCCTCTTCGAACGTACGATGAACGGAAGGTCCCGGAGGCGGGATTTGGCGTTGGCAGTAACGTTCGACCAAGGTGAGCGTGCGGCTAAAGAGATTGCCGATTCCATTGGCCAGGTATGCATTGTACCGTTCGATCAGCGCGGTGATCGAAAAGTCGCCATCCTGTCCGAAGGGCACTTCACGGAGCAGAAAATACCTGAAGGCATCGACCCCGTATTCCTGCACGACGGCATACGGATCGACCACGTTTCCTCGACTTTTGGACATCTTTTCGCCGTCCACGGTCCACCATCCGTGGGCGAAAATCGTTTTGGGAAGCGGAAGCTCTAACGCCATCAGCATCGTCGACCAATAGACGGCATGAGTCGTGAGAATATCTTTTCCCACAAGATGGATCGAGGCCGGCCAATAACGATCAAAGGCAGGTTGCGGGGTGAGGTATTCCAAGGCCGAAATATAATTAATCAGCGCATCGAACCACACATAGGTCACATAGTCGGAATCGAACGGAAGGGGAATGCCCCAGGACAATCTCGTCTTGGGCCGTGAGATCGAGAGGTCTTCCAATGGCTTTTGGAGGAAGCCCAAGACTTCGTTGCGTCGGACCTCCGGACGAATGAATGGCGGATGCTCATGAATATAACAACGTAATCGGTCTTGGAACCGACTCATGCGGAAGAAATAATTGGTTTCGCTCAATTGCTCGACAGGCCGACGACAGTCGGGACAAAGACCGTCCGGAACGTCCTTTTCCGTCCAGAAGCGTTCGTCGAACGTGCAATACCATCCCGTATAGGCTGCCCGGTAAATCAAGCCTTTGTCATAGAGCGCCTGCAAATAGCGTTGGACGATGGCTTGATGGTGAGGATCGGTCGTGCGGATGAACGCGTCATGCGAGATATCGAGCACCTTCCACAGTTCCATGAATCGGGGGGCGAGCCGATCGCAATGGGTTTGCGGATCGACCCCCGCGTGCATGGCCGCCTGTTGAACTTTTTGTCCATGTTCATCCAGGCCGGTGAGAAAAAAGACATCGTATCCGAGCAGCCGGTGAAATCGGGCCAAGGCATCGGCCGCGATCGTCGTATAGGCATGGCCGATATGCGGGACATCGTTGACATAATAAATCGGGGTAGTGATATAGAACGATGGAGTCTGCTGGTTAGTCATAGGCGCTCTCGGAAGTGATAAAAGATGGAACATATGTGCTTGTGCGCGAGTCCGACGCTGGTTCATGGAGCATCTCGTGCAAAGCGAGGAAGAGACGCTCCAGTCCGAGTTGGATGTTCGTATTGCGTTGAAGGCCTTGCTCGAGTTCGTGGACCAAATCGAGCAGGACCAAAATGCGGTCGGTCGAAAGGCATTGGGCTAGGCGATCGAGCTGGGGAAGCCATGCTTGGGGAAGAACGGCGACTGATTTCGCTCCCGTGGAGAGGATCAGTAAATCCCTGAAGCCGTGCCAGAGCCATTGAATTATTTCCTGGGCATGATAGGATCGTGCCAGGTGTTCGGCCTGATCAAGGATGGCGGGGATCGATGGTGAAGCAGACGTCGTAAGGAACGCAAAGAAGCTCTCGACTTTGGTTCGAAGGTCGTGAAGGTCGACCTGAACCGCTTCTCCGAGGCGAGAACCGGTCAAGAGACTGATGCAACGGGCATCGTCTCGAGAAAAGTGCCGATGGTCGATTAGGTAGCGTTCTACGGTATGCCGCGGCGGCGGAGAAAAATTGATTCGAAAGCATCGAGAATGAATCGTTGCAGGCAAAGCCGTTGGGCGGCTGGTCACGAGCACGAACAAGCTATGATCAGGGGGTTCTTCCAACGTTTTGAGCAACGCATTCGCGGCACTGCTCGTCATCCGATCGGCATCGTCGATCAGACAGGCTTTCCGCGCTCCAGACAATGGGCGATAGATGACATGATGCTCGATTTCGCGGATCTGCTCGATTTTGATCTGGGGAGTGGCACTTTGGCCGTGTTCGGGGCGAATACACAGATAATCAGGATGGATTTCGGCAAGGATATGCCGGCATGCACGACATGTGCCGCATGAGTCAGGGACCCCGTACGGCACCGTTTGCTCGCAGCTCAAGGCTTGGATGAACCGGATAGCCGTCGATCGTTTCCCGATGGCAGGATCGCCGACAAACAGATACGCATGCCCGATTTGATGCGTTGTTATCGCGCGCTGGAGCCAGTGGATTGGTGTCGTGTGCCCGATAATGTCAGTGAACGGCATATCAGTCGCTTGTGTGTCCGGCATTCATGAGGCGAGGGGGATCCACTAACGACATGGATTCAGGACGAAACGAAGTGTGCGTTGTCAACCAACGAGACAAATACCGTGTCAATTGTTGGGTAAGCGCGTCGGGATCGTGGCGGGCATTCAGTACGACGATGCGTTCCGGCTCTTCGTGAGCCAGTGCCAAAAATCCTTGCCGGACGCGCCGATAAAATGCCAGCGATTCGCGATCCAGGCGATTTTGATGGGCAGCTGAGCGTCGTCGGGCTAATCCGATCGTCACCGGGATGTCGAAAAGAAACGTGAGATGGGGTTGGATCCCATCTGTGACGAACCGGTTTAACTCTCGCAGCCTCATGAGATCTAAGTTTCGACCGTAACCTTGATACGCCAAGGTAGAATCGGCAAATCGATCGCAGAGCACCATGGTTCCTTTAGCCAGTGCTGGTCGTATCACATGGTGAACATGTTGCGCACGACCGGCCAGGATCAACGAGACTTCACACTGAGGTGTCAGCGTTTCATCCATTGGCGGCTTTGTGAGAGGCTTCAACAGCAACGACCGGATACGTTCCGCCAAGGGAGTCCCGCCGGGCTCACGAGTTTCGATGACGGCATACCCTTGTGCACGGAGCCACCGGGCGATGCGGCGGCATTGTGTACTTTTTCCGCTCCCTTCGATGCCTTCGAATGTGATCAAACGGCCGGGGCTCGTCGTTGGGGCCTGGTGGACATTGCGCTGTTCTCTGCTATGCACGAAGGAATCCTAATAGAAGCCGAATCATTCTGCAACAAAACGCTTGCTCGCTCTTGCGTAGAACGGTAAGATGAGCACCTTCTATCCGACTGTTCAGCGTGTCTGCGCGATGACCCGGCCATACGGCGAGACGAGAACCTTTCCCACAGCATGGAGTGGCAGGCGATGAAAGGCCTCAAGGGGTCGCTGAAACGGTATTTTTTGACCGGATTGTTGGTCATTACCCCGATTTGGGGGACAGTCCTCATCCTCAAGACTCTCTTTGTCACAGTCGATAGTTTTTTAGGGACCGTTTTAGCTGATTTCGTACTCCAGGATTATTATGTCCCGGGATTAGGGATTCTGACACTCTTGGTTCTGATCTTCTTCGCGGGTGTCTTGACCGCGAATTTTATCGGCCACAAACTCGTCAAACAGTGGGAAGATTTTCTCGATCGTGTCCCGTTCGTTCGGGGCATTTATGCGACGCTCAAGTCTATTGTGGACATCCTCTCATTTAAGCAACGCGACAAATACGATAAAGTGGTCATGATTCAATTCCCTAAGAATGGCCATTACTGCTTGGCCTTCGTGACGGGTGAAACCTGCCAAACCGTGCAACAACTTGTTCCGGATACCGTGGTACATGTGTTCGTTCCCACTTCGCCGAACCCCACATCGGGCTATTTTCTCTTAGTCCCAGAAAAAGAGGTGGTTCCCGTCGATCTGAGTGTGGAAGAAGCGATGAAACTCATCGTCTCCGGCGGTCTCTATTCGCCGAATAGGGCAGGTGGTACGGACTTTCTCGTGAAACCCTATGTGAACATGTCCCCGACATCGGAGCTCAAGGTCCCGACCTCGTCATAAGGGCTTGTACCGATTTCGGCTCGTGGAAAAGCGATGGAGTTGCGAAAGGGGGTATGCCGCTGTCTATACACAATAGACATGCAGATGGAAAGGCGATGGCTGAATTAGCAGGGATTGTCCTGGCTGCGGGGCTCGGGACTCGCATGAAATCCTCGTTGCCGAAAGTGATGCACACTGTGGCGGGACGGCCGATGGTGTGGTACATGACCTCGTTGGCTCGCCGGTTGACCGATTCATTGGTCGTCGTGGTCGTCGGGCATGGGGGGGAATGCGTTCGGGCCTACTTGGAATCGGAACGAGATACGCTGACTCCGTTCACGACCGTGGTGCAGTCGCAACAACGTGGAACAGGTCATGCTGTGCGGCAGGCCCGTCGAGTCTTGATGGTCAACGGAACGTGTCGTGCGAAAGCCTGTCTGATCCTCAACGGAGATACTCCACTCCTCACCGAACAGACTGTCAGAGCGTTGATTCGACATCATCGGGTCAAGCGGGCAGAGGTGACGGTGCTGACGACCATCCTCGATCGACCCTCTGGATACGGGCGGATTGTCCGAGACAAGAAGGGACACGTGCTTCGCATCGTCGAAGAACGCGATGCCACTCCCGAAGAGCGCGAGATTCGTGAAGTCAATGTGGGCACGTATATTGTGAACGGGGAATTTTTGTTCCGGGCGTTAGCGGCGCTCACTCCGGCCAACGCGCAGGGAGAATTGTACTTGCCGGATATTATCGGGATTGCCGTCAGGCAAGGACGACGGGTCGCGGCCATGGCTACGAACGATCCGTTGGAATGTCTCGGCGTCAATACGCGAGAGCAACTGGCCTGTGCGGAACGGGAATTTCGTCGGCGCATTGCCGCACGATGGATGGAGGCCGGTGTGACATTGCGAGATCCGGCCACGACCTATATCGATAGCGATGTTCACATCGGTCGCGATACGATTCTGTATCCGCAAGTGATGCTGGAGGGACGAACCCGAATAGGTGAAGAATGTGTGATCCGTTCCCATACGCGAATCACGGACAGCATCATCGGCAACCGTGTTGCGGTGCAGGATTCTTGTGTCATGAACGAAGCGATAATCGAGGATGAGGTCACGATCGGCCCCTTTGCCCATTTGCGTCCGGGGTCCCGGCTTCGGGTGCGTTCCCGAGTAGGCAATTTTGTCGAACTCAAGCACACGGAACTCGGCGAGGGAACCAAAGCGAATCATTTGAGTTATCTTGGCGATGCCATCGTGGGGCGCGAGGTCAATATCGGAGCGGGAACGATCACGTGTAATTTCGACGGATTTCGAAAGGATCGGACCGTCATCGACGATCACGTATTCGTCGGAAGCGATTCGCAATTGGTGGCACCGGTCACCATCGGGCGTGGCGCACTGATTGCGGCTGGATCGACCGTGACTCAAGATGTGCCAGCGGATGCGCTCTGCATTTCTCGTGCTCCACAAGTCATTCGCCCCGGTGCCGCGGCGCGTCGTCGAGCAGCGCGAAGCCGTGTGGCTCCCTCGAAATCTCAAGAGAAGCCTGAGCGTAAATCCCTCAGGCGGTCTCGGCGTGCGACTTCGTAGACTCGCCCCAGTGCGCAGCAGTTCAGCAGGATCGAGGAAGACACGTCGAACGCCGATACCTGTTTCACGAAGACGATCTATCGAGTTTCAGAAAGTGCATGGAGTGATCTATGGGTGAACGAGTTCTGTAGAGATTATTCGGAGACGAGAAATCGGATTCGGGAAAAGGCAGGGTACGAGGAAGCTGCAACAGTATCCGAGGAACATAATCAAGGCAATATTTATTTTAGGTAGGGCCATTGTATGTGCGGCATTATCGGATTTGTCGGGAGCCAACAGGCAGCACCGATTCTGTTGAACGGATTAAAACGCTTGGAATATCGAGGATACGATTCTGCGGGCATCGCCGTGATCGACAACGGCGAGCTGATCATCCGCCGGAGCGTAGGGAAGTTGAGTCAGCTCGATGCCCTCTTGGCTGAACAGCCGGTGGGTGGGACCATCGGCATCGGGCATACCAGATGGGCGACCCATGGCCGTCCATCAGAGCAGAATGCCCATCCCCATCGTTCCGGGGATGTGGTCATTGTGCACAACGGAATTATCGAAAATTATTTGGCGCTCAAGCATCGATTGGAGGCTCAGGGCTATCGATTCGACTCGGAGACAGATACCGAGGTCATTGCCCATTTGGTCGCCGCTGCTCTGACACGCGGACGCACACTGGCACAAGCGGTCAGAGAGGCCGCTCAGGATTTGCAAGGCAGTTATGCGATCGCTGCGCTGTCCGTCGCCGAACCGGCGACCATCGTGACGACACGATCCGGTTGCCCGCTTGTGATGGCGCACAACGAACAGGGTTCATTTCTGGCTTCGGATGTCACGCCGCTTTTGGCGCATAGCCGAGATGTGGTGTATTTGGAAGACGGTGAGATCGGGATCTTGACGCCCGAGCGTTTGGCGGTTGTGGACGAGGCTGGTCAAGCGGTGGATCGTCCGCTCGTCAGAATCGATTGGGATGCAGAAGCCGCCGAGAAGGGCGGCTATCCCGATTTTATGGTGAAGGAAATTCATGAACAGCCACGGGTGATTGCGGATACGCTCCGGGGCCGATATCGGTATGACTCGGGAGAAGCCGATCTTCCCGATTTGGCTATGACCGCCGAAGAACTGATTCACGCCCGGCGCATTTGGATTGTCGCCTGCGGCACATCGTGGCATGCCGGTCTTGTGGGGAAATATCTCTTCGAAGAGATGATCCGAAAACCCGTGCAGGTGGATATCGGCTCCGAATTCCGCTATCGCGAACCCATGATCCAAAAGGACGATCTGTTCGTGGCCATTTCGCAATCGGGAGAAACGGCCGATACCTTGGAGGCGGCACGCGAGGCCAAAAAGCACGGGGCCCGAGTCTTGGCGATCGTGAATGTCGTGGGCAGCACATTGGCGCGGGAAGCGGACGGCGTCATTTATACCCGATGCGGTCCGGAAATCAGTGTGGCTTCCACCAAGGCCTTTACAGGCCAGGTCATCGCCTTGTATCTGTTGGCGTTGCACATAGGCCGTGTGCGGGGAATCTTGTCTGCCGAAGAAGGCCGGTGGTGGCTGGATCAATATCTGATGATCCCGAGTCGGGTCGAACACATTCTGAAGCGCGAAGCTGATCTGCGGTCGATCGCCGAGCGATTTTATACCAAGCGCAATTTCTTATATCTGGGACGGGGGATCAATTATCCCATTGCACTGGAAGGCGCTCTCAAGCTCAAAGAAATTTCCTATATTCATGCCGAAGGGTATGCGGCAGGAGAAATGAAGCATGGTCCCATTGCCCTGATCGACGAAGAGATGCCGGTGGTGGTGCTTGCCCCTCGCGATCGGTTGTACGAAAAAACGGTGAACAATTTGATGGAGGTCCGGGCACGAAATGCGCCGGTGATCGCGTTGGTGACAGAAGGCGATCAGGAATTAGCCCATTTGGCGGAAGCCGTGTTTCCTATTCCACACGTTCATCCGTTGCTCTCTCCCGTGTTATTTGCGGTGGCTTTGCAATTGTTGGCCTACCATATTGCTGTGCTTCGCGGATTGGATGTCGATCGACCGCGCAACCTCGCCAAATGCGTCACTGTGGAATAAGCGCATCGCGCTCGCCGTTTCATCGCCTCGTCCATGAACGGCAATCCCGCTCACTAGGCATGTGCCTGAGCCATGTCTCGTATGGGCCAATTTGGCATTCGAATCTGGGCGTCATCTTCAACAATAGGGCCTGTCTGATCATCAACTGATTCGAGGGATTGTGTCATGTCTACACTCGTCGTCACGGGTGGTGCAGGGTTTATCGGAACCAATTTTGTCCGACTGCTGTTGGATCAGGCAGATGTGAATCTGGTCATCGTCGACAAATTGACCTATGCCGGGCATCTGATCAACTTGGACGATGTGCTGGACGATCCTAGAGTGACATTCGTCCAGGCCGATATCGCGGACCGAGCGGCAATGGACGCGATCTTTCATGCCCACCGACCGCAGGCAGTGATCAATTTCGCTGCGGAGTCGCATGTCGATCGATCGATCGACCATCCTGGTCCGTTTATTGACACCAATATCGTGGGAACATTCGTGTTGCTCGAGTGCGCCAGGCAGTATCTTCGTGCTGCGCCCCGATCACTTCTCGATGAGTTTCGTTTTCTTCACGTCTCCACCGATGAAGTGTACGGCACGCTCGGTCCCACAGGAAAGTTTTCCGAAGACACACCGTATGCCCCCAATACACCATATGCCGCCTCGAAGGCGGCTGCCGATCACTTGGTTCGGGCGTATTATCATACCTATCGGCTGCCCACCATCATCACGAATTGTTCCAACAATTATGGGCCGTATCAATTCCCAGAAAAATTGATTCCGCTTGTGTTGCTCAATGCAATCGAAGGAAAGCCTTTGCCTGTGTATGGAACGGGGCACCATGTCCGGGATTGGCTGTTCGTCAGGGATCATTGCGAGGGGATTTGGTGCGTGTTACAGAAGGGGGTGCCCGGCGAAAAGTATAATTTGGGAGGCAATCAAGAGCGGACGAATCTCCAGACCGTCCAGGCCATCTGCCGGACTTTGGACCGGCATCTTCCTGCAACCCAGAATACGGCATTGGCTCGGCAAGGTCTCTCGCAATATGACCAGCTCATCACGTTCGTCGACGATCGGCCAGGTCATGATCTGCGATATGCCATCGATGCCACGAAAATTGCTCGAGAGCTGGGATGGCGGCCGCGACATGATTTCGAATCGGGGTTGGATGTGACGGTTCAATGGTATGTCGAGCATCGAGAGTGGTGTGCGAGAGTCCAATCAGATAATTACGGTCGCGAACGGCTCGGCTTGATGCACAAGCAAGGCTGACATCGGAAGAGCAAGCGCGGCGATTATGAAAGGCATCATTTTGGCAGGAGGATCGGGAACGCGGTTGTATCCGCTCACGCGGGGAGTGAGTAAACAGCTCATGCCTGTGTACGATAAACCGCTCATTTATTACCCGCTTTCGACGTTGATGTTGGCGGGCATTCGGGATCTCTTGGTCATTACGACCCCGCACGATCAAGAAAGTTTTGTGCGGCTTTTGGAAGATGGCAGCCATTTAGGCTTATCCATCCATTATGCCGTTCAACCTCATCCGGGGGGCATTGCCCAGGCCTTGGTGATCGGACGCAAATTCGTCGGGCAAGATTCGGTGGCCTTGATCTTGGGCGATAACATTTTCCATGGACATGGACTGCCGGAATATTTGCGGACCGCGACGGAGATCAGGAGCGGCGCCCGGATCTTTGCCTATCCAGTGCGCGATCCCGAGCGGTACGGCGTGGTGAATTTCGATGAACAGGGACGCGCCATCAGATTGGAAGAAAAACCTCGTCAGCCCACGTCGTCGTATGCCGTGACCGGATTGTATTTTTATGATAATCATGTGCTGGATATCGCCGCATCGCTCAAGCCCTCGGCACGTGGAGAATTGGAAATCACGGATGTCAACAAGACGTACTTGGAG
Source organism: Nitrospirota bacterium (assembly GCA_003695915.1). Classification (GTDB taxonomy): domain Bacteria; phylum Nitrospirota; class Nitrospiria; order Nitrospirales; family UBA8639; genus J017. Next base: position 59,179 of record RFGF01000058.1, on the reverse strand, counting down.
GCTGGAGCGCTTCACGTGATCCAACTTGGTCGCGGCATTGCCTGGTTGGATACCGGCACCCATGAATCCCTGCTTCAAGCGGCACAGTACATTCAGGTATTACAGGATCGTCAAGGGTTGATGGTATGCTGTCCCGAAGAAATTGCCTATACGCTCGGCTATATCACGGCCGATGACGTGGAGCGCATTGCCGTATCCATGAAAGGCAATGGGTATGGAACGTATCTCCTTCGTCGAATCGGTCGATGCCCGTAGCGGGAGGGTGATGAGAAGTGAACGTTTATTCGACGAGCCTGCCGGAAGTGGTCGTGATCGAGCCTGACGTGCATCGAGACACCCGGGGATTTTTTCTGGAAAGTTATCATGCTCGGAAATATGCCGAACGAGGGATTCCCGCCGCATTTGTGCAGGATAATCATTCTCAATCGGTTCGCGGAACGCTCCGCGGACTCCATGCCCAGCTTGCCAAACCGCAAGGAAAACTCGTGCGCGTGATTCGCGGGGAAATCGTCGATGTGGCCGTGGATATTCGGCGCGGATCTCCATCCTTTGGATCTTGGGTGTCGGTCACGCTCTCGTCCGAAAATTTCTTGCAAGTCTATATCCCCCCTGGTTTTGCCCATGGATTTTGCGTCGTGAGCGAAGTCGCGGAAGTGGAATACAAATGTACGGACTTTTACGAGCCAGTTGATCAAATCTCCATCCGGTGGGATGATCCGGCCTTAGGGATTCGGTGGCCTCTGAGCGAGCCGATTCTCTCCGACAAGGATCGAGATGCCCCCTTACTGAGTGCGTGGTTGGATCGCTTGCCGTATTATCGGGAGCCCTGGGCATGATCATTGTCGTGACCGGCGCCAATGGGCAATTGGGGCAGGCCGTACAAGCCGTTCTGCACACCCATCAGATTGTGGCATGGGATCTCGCGCAAGTGGATGTGACGAGTCTCGACGCTGTGCGGAAGGGGATCGAATCGGTCAGGCCGCAGTTGGTGATCAATACGGCAGCGTATACGGATGTAGACGGTGCCGAATCCCATCCGACAGAGGCGTATCGCGTGAACGCGTTGGGTCCGCGGAATCTCGCGCTCGTCACCGGCGACGCCGGGATTCCGTTGCTCCATGTTTCAACCGATTATGTGTTCGATGGAACCGCTACACGCCCCTACCATGAATTCGATCGACCGAATCCGATTTCCGTGTACGGAGCGAGCAAATTGGCGGGCGAGGAGGCGATTCGGGCGTTGAACCCGCGGCATTTCATCGTGCGGACCGCTTGGCTGTATCACGTGCACGGACAGAATTTTCCTAACACCATTGTGAATCTCGCCAATCGCCAGCCCCTTCGGATTGTCAGCGACCAATATGGCTCACCGACCTATGCCCCGCATTTGGCCGAAGCCATAGCCAAATTGATCGACACGACGGCATATGGCACCTTTCATTTGGCGGGATCCGGTGGTGGCACGAGCTGGTTCGAGTTCGCCACCTCGCTGTTTCATGCGCTGGAAATGACCGTTACCATTCAGCCAGTTTCCACGTGCGACTTTCCTCGTCCGGCCCCACGCCCCCGCTATGCGGTACTCACCTCGATTCAAGATCCCCACATCGAACTTCCCCCGTGGAAGGAAGGCGTGCAGGCTTTTGCGCGTGCCGTGAGGGCTCGGCAGTGATCGGACTCGGGACCGTCCGTTCGCTTGGGTCGCCGATGAAGAAGGGGGTTGCTCGAGCGAGAAGCCGTATGCGCGAGGCTGCGGGACGTGCATCGTCATGAGTGATCGCGAAGCCATCATCCTTGCGATCGTGCAAGGCCTGACCGAGTTTCTCCCCGTTTCGTCGTCCGGACATTTGGTGTTGCTTCAGAATTGGTGGGGACAACTCGACGATTCGAATTTGCTCTTCGACGTGATGCTACATTGTGCGACCCTCGCGGCCATCGTGCTGTATTTTCGCCATGATCTCCTGGCCTTGGGATACGGGCTCCTGGGACGGTCGGTGAACCAGCCCAGCGTGTTTGCCGGTGCCGAGCGTCGAACCATCGGCTACGTTGTCTTGGCCTCGATTCCGACGGCTTTCATCGGGCTGGGCATCGAGTCGCTGGGGATCGAGGTGTTCGGACGCCCCGATATCGTGGGTTTCCTGTTGATCATTACGGGATTGGTGCTGTGGATCGGACGGGCGGATCGTGCGTCCAAAGGCATCCACGAGATGACACCCAAGCATGCGCTGGTGATCGGGATCGTTCAAGGGCTCGCTGTCTTGCCCGGGGTTTCCCGTTCGGGATCGACCATTGCTGGGTCGTTGATGCTGGGATTGGATCGGGAGTTGGCTGTCCGCTTTTCTTTATTGATTTCGATTCCGGCTATTTTGGGTGCCACGCTGTTGGAGATGACCAAGGCATTCGATCATATGAACGTGGCTCTGGGCACGGTTCTGATCGGCATGGTCACGGCCGGGGTCGTTGGTTATGCCTCGATCTCGTTGATTCTTCGACTCGTGCAGCAGGATCGGTTTTATCTCTTTGCGTATTACCTCTGGCCGGTTGGGTTAGCGGCGATTCTTTGGAGCTACCTCGGTTAACGAGGCGAATGAACTCCCATTGGGAGGCACCCTTCGCGCGATGCCTCAAACCTTAGCGTTTCCCATCTTCACGCAGGGGGCACCTCCTCCTCGAGATCTTTTTTCTTTCGTCTGGCGACACCGCTGGTGATCGCGGCTTTGGCTACGGCTTCGGCAACCTGAGGAACGACTTTTTTATCGAACACGCTCGGGACGATATGTTCTTCGCTGAGCGCTGCCTCGGGAATAATGGATGCGAGCGCATGCGCGGCTGCGAGGTACATGGCTTCATTGATGGTTTTCGCTTGAACGTCCAGTGCGCCGCGAAAGAGGCCGGGGAACGCGAGAAGGTTGTTGCATTGGTTGGGATAATCGGATCGACCGCTGGCATAAATACGGCAGTGCGGGAGCGCCAATTCCGGCGAGATTTCGGGTTCGGGGTTGGCTAAGGCGAACACAATCGCATCGGGGGCCATCACGGCGAGGTCGTCCGGAGTCAAGACGTTTCCGGTCGACAGTCCGATGACCACGTGAGCGCCCGTCAAGGCCTCGCGAAGCGTGCCTTTCGGCTCGTCGTACCGGATGAATTCGTGCAGTGCATGACGATGATTCCGAAGGGTCTCGGCATCCTCATCCATGACCAACCCTTTGCGATCGCACCCCTTCAGGTGCTGAACGCCAGCAGCCAGCAACAGCTTGCAACAAGCCGTACCGGCTGCGCCGAGGCCGATGACCACGATGGTGACTTGATCCAGCTGTCGCCGAACGACCTTTAAGGCATTGGTCAACGCCGCAAGGATGACCACTGCCGTTCCGTGTTGATCGTCGTGCATCACGGGAATGTCCAAGGCGGCTTGCAGCCGGCGTTCGATTTCGAAGCATCGCGGAGAACTGATATCTTCGAGGTTGATCCCGCCGAAGCCGGGCGAGAGCGCCAGAATCGTATGAACGATGTCGTCGGGATGACGAACCCGCAGGCAGATGGGCCAGGCATCGATGCCGGCGAATTGCTGAAACAGCAAGACTTTTCCTTCCATGACTGGAAGCGCAGCCTCAGGTCCCAAGTCACCTAATCCGAGAATCGCAGACCCGTCTGTCACCACCGCGATGCTGTTGCCTTTGCAAGTGAACGTGTAAGCCTTCGCGGGATCTTCCGCGATGGCCTTCACGACGCGGCTCACGCCCGGGGTATAGGCCATGGACAAGATATTGCGCGTTTTAATCTGGAATTTGCCGCTGACGCGAATTTTCCCACCGAGATGGAGAATGAAAATTTGGTCCGACGCGGCGATGACACGAACATCGGGCAGTTGATTGAGACGTTCCAGCACCCGTTTGGCATGTTCCTCGCTTTTGGCATCGAACGTAATATCGCGGATGACCTTGGTACGTGTGGCGGAGACGAGATCGACGGCTCCGAGACTGGCACCTTCTTCAGCCAACGCGGTGGCGACTTGGGCAAACACCCCTGTTCGCTGAGCCAACTCCACGCGTACCGTCATACGGTAATTGGAGAAGGGGGCACTGTCATCCGCGGTGGGTGTCTGGGCATCGGTTTTCTTCGTCCAGGGAAAGATCATGTCCGTATCCTCTTGTCGGGTGAAAACGATCGTGGATCCATTGTGCTGTCACGCTCCATCATAGCCGAAACGTTGGGTCATGAGTCAGGCAAGGGAATAGTGATGACAATCCCGCCCATGACATCGTTCAAGGCAAAATCGCGCTTCGGACTGAGCGGGTGCGTGTTGTGGCAGACCACACAGGCTTCGGCAATCGCACGATCGGCATAGATGGCTTGAAAAAAGCGTTTTTTGCCGCTGGTCACGATTCCTGTAAACGGTTCATCGGGATTGGCCATGACGGTTTCCAAGCCATTCCGTTCGAACGCGGTCGCTGGGCCATTACGCCGATAAATGGGCCAGAGGCTGATCAGTCGGTATCGAATCCCATGCCCTTTTTCCGCGACGAGCCGGCCGGCGTATTGGAGGAGTTGGGCAGGCAGCGGCAACGCATTGCGCTGTTCCCAATCTTCCGCAGCCATGATGATCCCTTGGTTTTGCAGACGATTCACCACATGTGTAGTATAGACGGTGCGATCCGCTTCGATGACTGCGTGCAGGTAATCGGCCACCAGACGGGGATGGAGGTGCGGGATAGTCTGGGACGTTTTACTGTATCCCTGCGACAACATCAGTGCGGATCCGACAACGAGAAGAGCACAGCCGATGAGCAGGCCACGCTTGCTTGTCATCACGGCGATAATCTGCATGGATTAGGTGCCTCCTTGTGACGCAATGGCTTTTGGCGGGGCTGGAAAGAGAATGGTGCAGGTGGTGCCTTGACCCACTTCGCTCTCGAGGTGAATTTGTCCACCATATTTGGTGATGATTCGGCGGGCAATGGTTAATCCCAGTCCCGCGCCTTCGCCCTGTCGCTTGGTGGTAAAAAACGGATCGAACGCTTTAGAAAGATGGGCACGTGGAATACCGGGTCCGGTATCGCGAATCACGACGCGAATGGTTCCGTCCTGCAGTCGAGTGGAAATTTCCAGGGTGCCTTGTCCCTGCATCGCCTGGAGGGCATTGGTCATGATGTTCATAAATGCTTGGCTTAATTCGATGGGATTGGCTCGGATGGCTGGGAGATCGGCAAAATCTGTCTGAACGGTAATACCTTCGCTGGGATTGGCTTGTTGGGCGGCGCGCAGGGCATGTTGGAGTTGCTCGTTGATGTCTACAGACATAAGCATTTCGGTTGCCGGAACGGTGCCTTGTCCGGTGAAGTCTCGAATAATGGAGGCCATCCGGCGCCCATGATGCACGATCGTTTTGGCATACTCACGGATTTGCTCAGGATCGGTTTCCTCTTGAATAGCCTCTCCTAAGCCAATCACCCCGACGAGAGGGTTGTTGAGCTCATGTCCGATGCCGGCACTCAGCACGCCGAGGCTGGCTAACTTTTCGCCTTGGATGAGCTGTTCCTGCAATCGGCTTTCATCGGTGATATCGCGTAACACCAATCCCACGCGGGGTTGCTGGCCAGCCCGACCCCTGACGGTAAACCACTCGTATCGATAGGTCCGATGGTTGACATGGATTTCGTTCCGCAAGGTTCCCACGCTCACATCGGGAGGGGGTGACAGCGGATCACGCAATGCAACCGCGCTCGAGCTTGTCGAGCCAGCAACTCCGGATCTTCCGACGGTGGCTGTCGTGAGCATTTCGAGTTCGTATTGGAGCTTGCGGTGTGTGCTGTCGTCCGTGTGAAGCAAAGCCGATAAGGGTTGTCCCTCGAGAGCCCCATCGGTCTCCACACCCAACGCATCTTTGCCAGCACGATTGACATATTGGACGCGCCCTTCCTGATCGAGCATGATGATGGGGTCGGGGATGCTATCCAAAATTTGTGCGGTCGATTCCTGCAGATATTGGACTTCCTGGGTTTTTAATTCCACCTGGCTTTCAAGACCGGCAAACGCCGCAGAAAGTTGCCGATGCATGCGGTTCATTTCTTCGGCCAGTTCTTCCAGTTCATCGCCGGTCGTGAGCGAGATCGGCGTTTGCAGTTCTCCTCGGCCGATGAGCTGTGCGGCTTCTTGCAAGCGTTTGATCGGGGTCACGATGCGTGTCGCGGCAATTGCCCCCAAGGCGATCAGGAGTCCGACCGACAGCATCCCGAAGACCGTGATCCATGTAAACAAATGTTTGATCGGTGCAAAGAGTTCTTCCGAGGACTGCCAGACGAACATGTGCAACGTCACCCCGGACGAGTTTCGGGTGATTCGGCTCGCATTGGGCAAGGGCGCATACCCGATGATGGACGCATCCGTCCCCCCGTGTCCGTCGCTGGGAGCCAATACCCATCCTTTGCGCATCGGGGTCACCAGCCGGATGAGTTCGGGATCCGATAGGGTGGTGCCCGTGGGAAGGATCGGGCAACTGAGCACCGCTCCACGACTATCGATCAGCATCACATGCCCGGTTTTCCCGAACCGAATCGTATCCACCGAGGGGGCAAAAAATTCTTTCGCGTCGTACACACGCAGTAACACACCAATCGCCTGATACCGAAGGCTATCCATAATGGGCAGTGCCATGGCTATGACGTAGCGTTGGTATCGCGGATCGAACGTCAATGGGCCGAGATAGGGTTGACCGACGCCGTTATGAAAAGCGCCCTGCCACCAGGCTTCTTGGACATGGACATAGTCCACATTGCTATCTAGGCTGGCCACTAGGCGCCCAGCGAGATCGGTCACGATCAATGCGCGTGTCGCCGAACGCGCGACGACGGGGACCGGATGGCCAGGATCGGTGTAGGTGCCTCCATAATAGCGATGGAGGATCTGGGCGATGGAGCCTTGCGTCAATGGTTTGACCAATGAAGGGTCTTGTGCCTCCCAGCGTTGGCGCTCGCGATCGATCAAAATGGCGAGCTCTTCGGCCGGAATGTCAGCGAGGAGATCGCGCCGACGCTCGAGCTCCTGGATAAGATGAACGTCGGTGGCAAGATGGGAGGTGTGGCTGATTTCATCCGTGATGATCAGATCGATGCGCTTGGCCGTGGAGGTGGCCAAGGCCTGAAAACTCGCCCCGTTGACTTGGCGGATTTCTTGGGTCCCCTGCCAAAAAGCCATGACCAGACCGATCGCTAAAGGCAACACACCCACGAGCAACATGGACAAAACGAGCTTGCGCTTTAACCCTGTTCTCCGCCGTGGTGTGGCTGCCGCTGTTACGGTGAGATCCATGCCGACAACTTCAATGCGTACCAATCAGGGGAAACTCGAGCGTAAACGTAGTGCCCTTGCCGACCTGACTGTCGACGGTGATATGTCCAAAATATTTTTTCACGATCCATCGAACATTATGAAGACCCAGCCCCGTGCCGATCCCTGGCGGCTTGGTGGTAAAAAACGGCTCAAAGATCTTGTCCAGGTGTTCGGGCGGGATCCCACAACCGGTATCGCGGATGGCCACTTTCGCCCATTGCTTCTCTTTCCATGTGGTGATGGTGAGCGTACCCCGTCCGTTCATAGCCTGGATGGCGTTGGTGAGGAGATTGACGAAGACTTGCAGAATTTCCTGGGGCTTGGCCATGATTTCCAATGGTCCGTTGTAGTTGCGCACGATGGTCAAGTCTTGGAGGGTCGTGGCGTACCTGGCGATTTTTAAGGCCTCCTCGATTTTGGTATGCAATTCCACCGGTGTGGCATCGATAGCCACAGAGGCTCGGGCATACTGCGTGATATTGAGGCAAATGGCTTGAATGCGTTTGGCTGCGTCCAAGATGCTCTTGGCTTGTTCATGAATGACATCGAGATTCGTTTCCTCAAGAATGTTTTCGGCAAAGCCCTGAATCACATACAAAGGGTTGTTGATATCATGGGCGATGCCGGCAGCAAAGGTTCCCATGCTGGCCAGCTTTTCGGCTTGCAGCAATTGGACCTGGGTTTGGGCTTCTTGTTGGACCAGCTGCCACAATAATTTAGACGCTGCTCCACTGAGCACCTCGGTCTCCGGATGTTTATATTCTTGAATGAGGTGGTCGAGGGCCGGATCATTGGTCACGTTGATAATGAGATCGATCCCGGGTTGCCTGATCGCTTCAATCGGATCCGAGAAGAATGGAATATGTAATTGTTCAGCATAGGAGACAGCAGGAGCGGCTGGGTTGATGTCGGCGAGACCAACGACAGTGACACCGGAAAGATGAGAAAACAGCTCGAGCAACGCTGTCCCGCCTTTGCCTCCGCCGAGGATGACCAACCGTATTGCGGCGTGATTATTCATGGCTAGACCCGTGTGCCCTTGTCGTTAACCTACAGTCAAAGATGGGTGGGAGAGGAAAGCGTAGATGCGGCGGGGCCAGCAGTGCCGTTTTGAAGAAGCGCGGTCCTGGGAGATCCAAAGACCGCGCACATATGAAGGCATTTCCCCTTAGGAAATGAACAAGGGGTAAACTCGCGCGATGTCAGAAAACATGCACAAATCGTCGTGAATCACTCAGATCCTAAAAATTTATTATAACCTATAACCGATGAATTTCTCGCTGCTCCATCGCTTTGGCGACCGCCGCTTTGAGCTTCTCCGCTTCGACTGGTTTGACGAGATAATCGACCACACCGTGTTTCAGAAAGGATGTGGCCATTTCCACATCGGGAAATCCGGTCAACACGATGATAGGAACCCGAGGAAACTGTTGTTGGAACCAGGCGATGGCCTCTACCCCGTTGACTTTCGGCATACGGATATCCATGATGGCGACGTCCAATAACAAGGGATTTTCGTCTTTCTTAATCGCTTCAATGGCCTTTTCGCCGTCTTCGGCTTCGATGACATCGTACCCGGCTTTCTCCAAGGTCATCCGGACGACTTTACGAACATCTGGTTCATCGTCTACGACGAGCACGAGGCCGTTTGACTTTTCCCCGCTGAACATGGCTGCTGTTTTTGTCTCGGACATTCTCACCCTCCTTGTCGATGAAGCGGAGCATCCGCTGGTTTTTTTATGATTATCCATGGATTGGCTATGAAAGCAGCCAAGCATAGCGCTTGGGTATAGGATCTGTCTATATCATGGAAAAATTTGCCGAAAATAGCAAGGTTTATTTGACGACATCGGCGGCATGGACGAATTCTTGCGTTCTCAAGATATCTGGATTCGGCCGGCGCCGCTATGTTGAGTTATATCCCAGTTTGGAGATTCTCGGAATCACGCAGGTAATCGGTTGCAATAAGACGCTGATAGCCTTGTGCGGCTGCGAGAATAGCTTCGCCGGGGCGGTACTTGACGCCTGCCTGGGACAGCACCTCCTCCAAGGCGAGCAAAAGCGTGAACACGTACTCGATTCGTGATGATTCTCCCATCAGGCCGATGCGCCAGACTTTCCCGGACAATGGTCCGAGACCCGCTCCGATTTCAATCCCATATTCCTCTAATAACTGCTGACGGATGCGTTGCTCGTCAAGATTAGGAGGCAGTTGTACGCAGGTGAGGGAGGGGAGACGATAGTCGGTAGGAGGCAGCGGGTGAAATCCCAGCGTTTCGAGTCCGGCCAGGAGGGCCATGCTGTGTCGGCGATGACGTGCAAAACGAGCCTCGAGCCCTTCTTCCTGAATCAGACAGAGTGCTTCACACAAGGCATACAACATGGAAATGGGAGCCGTATGATGATAGGTGCGTTTGCTGTCAGCCCAATAATCGGCGACCAACAGGCAGTCCAAATACCAACTGTGGCATGGGGTGGTTCGTGACCGAATGGCCGCCAGTGCGCGATCGCTCAGCGTCAACGGGGCGAGGCCAGGCGGACAGCTCAAGCATTTTTGCGTAGCGCTGTAGCACGCATCGATGTGCCAGGCATCGACGTCCAAAGGGATGCCCCCCAACGAGGTGACAGCGTCGACGATGAAGAGGGCATCGTGGGCGCGACAGAGCCGTCCCAGTTCTGCTAAAGGTTGGAGCACTCCTGTCGAGGTTTCAGCATGAACGATGGCGAGGGCCTTTATCGGAGCGCCATGCGTCAGATGATATTCGATGTGTTCGAGAGCGATTGGGGAACCCCAGGGCGCGTCGATGCGAATCGGTTGACCACCGCAGCGTTGAATCATCGTTGCGATTCGCTCGCCGAACACCCCATTGACACCCACAATAATCGAATCTCCCGGTTCAACGAGATTAGCGATGACTGTTTCCATTCCGGCCGAACCAGTCCCGGAGACGGCGATGGTAAACGCGTTGCGCGTGTGAAACAGCCATCGAAGCTGTTCTTGAATGATATCCATGAGCTCGAGAAATCGTGGATCGAGGTGTCCAATCAATGGGGAAGCCATGGCACGCAAGACCCGAGGATGGACCATGCTAGGGCCGGGTCCTAACAAGAGCCGCGTTGGGGGAGTCCATGAGGGCATAGAAGGAGCAGGGACAAAGAGATTGAAAGCGTTTCATTGTAAGCGAAGCTCATCGAACGTGTCACGCATGGAAGGGACCGCTTGCCGATATCCATCTCCTAGGACATGTATGACTGTATCGATAGCGAGTTTGGCATGACGTGATGCCTGACGACATCCAAAACGATAGCCTCATGACAGCTTCGTCGTTTTCCTGGGTATGGACGGGAATATGCGGATTGATTGTGGCGTTGAGTATCGGGTTGTTGGTGTGGGCTTCGACGTCCATCTCCCCCTTGGATCGTATTCCGTATCCTGATCGTGCGCTTCGGCTAGTGGTGAGTCGAAGCCTCGATCTGGAAGCTGCGATTGCACGCCTACCGAAATGGGAACAACATGTGTATCGTGTGCTGAGCGGTAAGGGGTACGCGGCCGACATGATCGATTGGTATGAGCAACTCCATACGCAACTCGGCTCATCCCAAGCTGCTTTCGAATTGGCAGTACTTTACGGGGAGACGGAACAACTGGACCGATTGCGCCGTTTGACGGCAGGGTGGGAGCATCGTCGTCCTCCGTTGTCGATTTGGCACGACATGCTCGCAGTGGCCTATCTCGGCCGCGAGGTCGATGAAGCGAAATCGAATGAGTTACAGGCTTTGCTGGCGGAAACTGTTTCGCATACTTGGTTTTATACCCAGGTCGCTAGGCGATTGGCTGAGCGCAAAGGCGATTCGGTCAGGTTGGCGATGGTAGAACAGGATGCGCGTGGCCGGGAAGACAAACTGCTCTGGCGTGTGCGCGCATTCACGGTCCTCGAGGGGTTCGTGATCCTGTTAGGGATAGCCGGTGCCGGCTATCTTGGCATTCAATGGTTCAGACACGGATCCGAAGGGCTCGTCGTGGTGGCGCACAAATCGTTGCCGCCCGCATGGCCATGGCAAGACGGTGTAGCGGTGGTCGTTCGCGGCGGCGCTATTTCAGCGCTGCTGTTGTTCGGACTCCTCTCTTTGCCCTTGGATCAGGATCTCTTGCAATTGTTCAGTCTCTTTGCCCTGCACCTCCCGGTGCTGGGATTAGCCGTTTGGTTTGTGTTCTGCCCGCACGGGCTTTCCAGCATACGCCAGTTTGGTCTGCGGGTGCAACGGGGAGCCGGATGGACACTAGTTATGTGGGTCGGTGTCGTTATCGCCCTGAATTTGCTCGGAGGATGGACGATCGGATTCGTGGCCGGGGCGATCGGTTGCTCTCTACACTGGACCGATTGGTTCGAACCCCATCTGGCCTGGGGTGATATTCCCCAAGTAGGCCTCGTCCTTGCTGAATATGTCGTGCTTGCCCCGTTTTTTGAAGAATGCGTGTTTCGGGGCGTGGTGTTTGCGACGTGCCGGGTCGTGTTGGCATGGATTCCGGCAGCGTTGGTCAGCGCAGCCCTGTTTGCCGTGGCTCATGGATACAGTCTCATCGGGTTTGTTACGGTGCTCTGGAGCGGCTTCCTCTGGGCCTGGACCTACGAAAAGACAGGAAGTCTCTGGCCCGGGATGCTCGGCCATAGTCTCAACAATTTATTGTTTTCGTTGATGTTGCTCGCCTTTTTTCGATAGACCGTACCAAAAAGGAACAAGGCATAGGTGGCGTTTTCGGTGTGGGATTAAGAACGATTATCGCGATCCGCCATGTATTGTCGGGCATAGTGCACATAGTGCGTAGCCGATTCCCGAATCCAGGCTAGCTCTTCGTCGGTGACGGTACGTTTCACTCGTGCGGGCGAGCCGAGAAGAAGACTCTTTGGCGGGACATGTGTGCGCGCTGTGACCAATGCACCGGCTCCAACAACGCAATCCTCTTCGATCACGGCACCGTCCATAATGACGGCGCCCATGCCGACCAAAACACGATCCTTGATGGTACAGCCATGGAGCACAACGTGATGACCGATGGTGACATCGTCGCCGATCATCAGCGGATGTGTGCCATGAGTCACATGAAGCAAACACAGATCTTGGATGTTCGTTCGGTGTCCAATTCGGATGAAATGAACGTCGCCCCGAATGACGGTCTGAAACCAGACGCTGGAATCCGCTCCGATCACGACGTCGCCGATGACGATAGCGGTGTCGTCCACAAACGCGCTCGGAGCGATGGTCGGCATGATGCCGCGAAAAGATTTTAGCATGAGGAAGTGCTCAACGATCCATGAAAGGTTGAGGTGTGATAGGTCATGGACGCACCCGCACAGACGCGATGACCAGTGTCGTTAAAGCCGTAATCACGGTGATGTACACGGTGACGCTTCGGTCGCTGAGCCATGCGGTGTGCCAATCCTTCGGATGAAGCGCTTTCCCGACCAAGTCGAGACCTTCGTCGTAGAGTCCAAACCCTGCTCCATTTCAATGAGCGTGTGTTCGGCGATTCGAGGTCGATCTCGCTGCTGGAGGATCAAGGAGATGAAAATGGCGAAAAACAGTGCGCCTCCTGTGATGGCAAAGAGACGAACGGTGAAATGAGGAGTCCGATTGGGAGTTACCGCCATGATGGTGACGAGGAGCAGATCGAAAAAAGCACAGGCAAAGGCCGTCAGTCACATCATTTGTTCACGACGGCGGAAGACTTCTTCTTTGTACCAGGGATAGAAAACCCGAAGCACTTCCCATTGCTCATTGCGAAAGCCGTTCTGCGGCGCCGTAACCATGAAAGAGTCACTGTTTGATGAATAAATAGGTTTCAGTCTGGCGTTTACGAGGGATGTGCGAATTGTAACACGATGGGGGCTCTGATCAGAATGTCGTCAACGTCCGAGTCATCCATTCGGCGAGTGACGCCGTCATTTTCCTGAAATCGTTGGGTCTAGCAAATTGATGATCTGCTCCAGCGAGAAGAAGAAGGTGGCGATCACCAGATAGCGAACGCATCAAGTCGTGAATTTGATGAACAGGGACGATTTGGTCCCGATCGCCATGGACGATAAACGTCGGAACGGAAAGGGCATGGGCTGCCTGATACGCATTGTGCGTCAGAGCGTCTTCATAGAAGCGGTGCTGCAATCGAATCGGGGGTATGCCGTCGAGCACCGGGATGGCAATCGCGCCCGCGTTTTTCCAGTTTTCCATCGAGGATGAGCCAAAGCGAAGCCTGAGCATTTCCGGAAAATCAGGGACTGGGCACTTCAATCCCAAGGCGACGACGTCTGAAACGTGCGGTGCGATCAAGAGCGCGATCAGCCCTCCAAAGCTCGATCCTATGAGCCCCAGTCGCGTATAGCCTCGAGCGCGGGCATCGGCGATTACGCGGAGCAATTGCTCACGACAGATGGAGATGGTGATTTCAGCGAAATCGCCGTCGGACTCGCCGCACCCGAACCAATCGAATCGCAACGTGGCAATATTGCGAGCCACCAGGAGATCGGTGATCTGGCGGTTTGTCTGGCTGTTTTTATCGGAAAGAAATCCATGGCAAAGAATGACCATGGTGTCAGTGGGAAGCACAGGGGTCGCGAGCACCCCCGCGGTGCGGTGCCCGAATGGGTTGGTGAAGACCAACGCAGTCTCAGTGTATGTCACAGGAAGTACACACGCGGTTCGCTTTCAATTGAACCTAACGAGATGAGACGCACTTTTCGTCGGCTCGCATGAGTAGGCAGAACAAGATGCCGGCTCTCGAAGGTCAGCTATGCTTCCATGGGCACAGCGGTGCGAGCTCTCAGGGATCTCGGATCAATAGGGTTTCTACCGAAGTCACGCGACCGCCTCCTGATGGCCGAGCATGAGGCGAGCATGAGGTTTGATCCGAGCCGTTTGGCGGCCGACCTACTTCGTTCGACAGGTTTTCCCATCAAAGATTTTGCAAGGGGACTCGCTGCGTGCCAGCTTCCAGGATTTGAGCAGTGGAGGTAGATTGTTGGGGCGAAATTCGACAACGACGTCGATCATGTCTCCCTTGGCCAATGTCTTCAGATGTTCTTTCACATGGTCTTCGACTTGGACCCATAGAATGCCGGACCCGGTGGAAATGAGAAAAAACCCCTTTTCCGGTTCAAGTCGTATGATGGGGCTGAAAAAGCTTTTTGTCGGTCCGCTCGTTTGGGCCTGCGTGAAATTCCCATCTACAAGCCACATGGTAGCGAAGAGAACAAGGCCAAGGATGGTGATGCGGCTTCGATCGAACATAACGCGCTCCTCTGCTGGAATAGACGAACAATCTAATGAACGCTGTCAGCTTTCTGCACACGCTGATGGTTCTCAAGACCGTTTCGGACTTGCGAAGACATGTGCTATGACTCATTTTCCTTCGCACGCCAGCGGAACTTCAACCGAGGCGTGATCGGCAATACGAAACGCTTTGATATCCGGACGATCCTCGTCCGCCAGTGAAATGATAATGTGGAGCGGTTGCGGTATCCCGAGTTTTTCTCGGTAGCTTTCAAATTCCATAGCAATCGTGATGTCGGTTTGGGAAGGGCGAGCCGGACTGGAGGTATGGGAATGATAGAAAGCTTGGAGTTGAAATCCTTTGGCCCGAATATCTTTTTGCGCAAGCGCCATTTCTCGAGCATCCATTTGAAAAGCGATGTCTGCGCGTTCTTCGGGCAAGAGGCATTGGAGGTCGCGTAATTTGGCTCCGTCGAAACGAGACAATTCTTGGTCGGTGAGGTTCTGTAAAATATTTGTTATGCGATAATGAGCCAGAACCGTGCCATCGGTTCCGGCTAACATTCCACAGCATTCATGGGGAGCGCATTCTTTGGCATGGGCGATCATCTCGTTCCAGATCGTATGCGGAATGGTCAGGGCTGGGTTTGCAGACTGCATGAGACCAATGTGTCCTGAATCGTGGTGATCGTGGGTGATGTTCCGCACAATGGGCAAGCCGGATCCTTGGGGCGTGCTACCTTTCGAAAGGACATGTCCAACGCATCGTACAGGAGCAAATGGCGCGCCAGTGATTCTCCGATGCCCAAAATCTCTTTGATTGCTTCATTGGCTTGGAGAATGCCAATCGTTCCAGCCAAAACGCCGAGCACTCCGGCTTCCTGGCAATTGGGAACCAACCCTGCAGGCGGTGGTTCGGGATAGAGACATCGATAGCAAGGATAGCCCGCATGAGGTTTGATGGTTAAGAGTTGTCCTTCGAACCGAAAAATGCTCCCAGAGATCAACGTCTTCTTCGCAAAGTAGCAAGCATCGTTGACCAAAAACCGCGTCGAAAAATTGTCGGAGCCATCCAGCACGAGATCATAGTCGGCGAGAAGATCGAGAATGTTGGGCGCCCCGACATGCTCGGGATACAACACGAGGTTGACATCGGGATTCAGCGCTTCGAGCAATTGACGTCCTGATTCGACCTTGGGAGCGCCGATGCGGTCGGTTGTGTGGAGAACCTGGCGCTGGAGATTGGACAGATCGACGACGTCGCCATCCACCAACCCGAGTGTCCCGATCCCTGCGGCCGTCAAATACAATGCCGCCGGCGAACCGAGCCCTCCCGCTCCGATAATCAGTACTTTGGCCTGCCGGAGCTTTTTCTGTCCTTTTCCTCCCACTTCTGGCAAAATAATATGCCGACTATATCGCTGGATTTGTTCGTCGGTGAAGTCCGTCATTATTCCACCACATTGAGCTCAATCGGGTCGACGATGCATCCTTTTTGCCGAAGGCCGCCGATTGCGCGTTCGATCTCGTCAGGTTCGCCGGTGAATTCGACATCCAACCATCCGGTCGTTTCTCGGACATCGGCGCGTCGAATACTGGTCACGACTTTGTACTCGTGCCCGATCTCGTACAAGATCGGTTCGGGGATTTTTTCTTCGGGATAGCGGATGTGGAACCGTAATTTCGCCATTAGCCACCTCCGGCGATCGCCGGAACGATCGAAACTTCGTCTCCGTCTTTCAATGGCGTGTCTTTGCCTGTGAGAAAACGGATATCCTCCTCATTGACATAAATGTTGATGAACCGACGAACTTCGCCGCGTTCGTCATAGAGGCGTTCTTTGATGCCCGGATGGACCTCCGCCAATTTCTCGATCATCTCGGAAACGGTGGATCCCTCTACCTGCACTTCACTCTGTCCCCCCGTGACGGTCCGAAGGGGGGTTGGAATGCGAACAGTAATCATGCACCCTCCTTGAGGCCGAATGTTTTGGTAAAGTGCGTCAGGCTTGGCTGAATACGAATGGGGCGACCGACAGCATCGATGACGGCTTCTTGGGTTTTCAGCCCGTTCCCCGTGATGTAGGCAACCGTGACATCGTTGCGACGAATGACGCCTTGTTTGACGAGCTTGCGAAGTACGCCAATCGTGACCCCCCCAGCGGTTTCGGCAAAAATGCCTTCAGTTTGCGCCAGGAGTTTAATGGCATCCACTATTTCGTCATCGGTCACCGTCTCCATCGCTCCTTTGCTCTCCGCTGTGGCCTTCAACGCATAATATCCATCGGCTGGATTGCCAATGGCCAAGGATTTGGCGATGGTTTGAGGTTTGACGGGCTTGAAGAAATCGCGTCCCTGTCGGTACGCGGTCGCAATGGGTGAGCATCCCTCGGCTTGGGCACCATTCAATTTCGTGGGAACGTGATCGAGGAGTCCGAGCTTTTCGAATTCCTTCAGGCCTTTCCAGATTTTGGTGAGCAACGACCCTGAGGCCATGGGAATTACGACCTGATCGGGAGCACGCCAGCCTAATTGTTCCACGGTCTCGAAGGCGAGAGTTTTCGAGCCTTCGGCATAATATGGACGAATATTGATGTTGACGAATGCCCACCGATGCTCGCCGGCGATTTCACTACAGAGCCGATTGACATCGTCGTAGGTACCTTCGACTTCGACGACATTGGGACGATAGATCAAATTCCCCAGAATTTTGGCGGCTTCGAGATCGCCTGGAATAAAGACATAGCATTGCATGCCCGCAGCCGCGGCGTGCGCAGCAACGGAATTCGCCAAATTGCCGGTAGAAGCACAGGCAACGGTTTCAAATCCCAACTCTCGCGCACGGGTCAGCGCGACGGCCACGACGCGATCTTTGAACGAGAGGGTGGGATGATTGACGCAATCGTTTTTGAGGTACAACTCGTCGATCCCCAAGAAGGCACCCAAGTTCCGCGCGCGGATGAGCGGCGTAAACCCGGCATACAACCCCACGGTCGGTTCCCCTTCGACAGGCAGCAAATCGTGATAGCGCCATAAGCTATATGGACCGGATTCGATCTTGGCGCGGGAAATGCGCCCCTTGATCGCCTCATAGTCGTATTTGACTTCGAGAGGCCCAAAGCAGAGCTCACAGACATGCAGATCGCGGGTGGGATACTCTTTCCCGCATTCCCGACAACTCAACGCTTGCATCTTCGGCATCGGTCGTTCCCTCACCTCCCACTCACCCTAGGCGTATGCCGCCTTCCAATGGACCCCATGGATGTAGGCAATGAATCCTCTCATACTGGTGCCTGTTCACGGGACGGGGATTCCTGCCGATGGTTCAAAACGACACGTTTCCGGTACATGCTCGAATAGCTCGGTAATGGTCGGGTGGGATCCGCAAAGTTGACACCGAGGATTCCGCGACGTGCGAATTTCTCGAAATGTTGTCGTGCGTGCGTCAAAATCGAGCAGTCGATCGGTTAAGGGGCGTCCAATGCCCAAGATCAGTTTGAGCACTTCCGTCGCTTGGAGGGTGCCAATAATCCCGGCCACGGCCCCGATGATTCCCGCTTCTTGGCAGCTCGCTACAGCGCCCGGTGGTGGGGGTTGTCGAAAGATGCACCGAAAACATGCTGATTGGCCAGGAACGATCGTAAAGACCCGACCATCGAACCGGAGAATGCCACCGTGAACCAAGGGTTTGTCGGCGAAAAAGCAGGCATCATTGATTAAAAACTTGGCCGGGAAATTATCCACACCGTCAATGACGACATCATAGGACTGAATCAATTTGATGGCGTTGTGTGGCATGAGCCGCTCCTCGTAGGTTTCGACCGTGACATCGGGGTTCAAGGCATGGATTTTTTCTTTGGCGGATTGAACCTTGGAACGGCCGACATCGGGGGTATGATGAAGGATCTGTCGCTGAAGGTTGGACAGATCGACCCGATCGCTATCGATGAGTCCGATGGTTCCGATGCCGGCCGCTGCCAGATACAGTGCGGCAGGCGATCCCAATCCTCCAGCCCCTACGATAAACACGCGAGCTTTGCGGAGCTTTGCCTGTCCCTTGCCACCGACTTCCGGGAGGAGAATATGTCGGCTATATCGTGTAATTTGTTCTTCGGAAAAGTTCATGATCCAATCGATCCTCTGATCGTCATCTTCGCTCAGCCGGTCGAAATCGCAGGATATGCATTCCGTTTGCTCTTAAATATTAAAATATTTTTCGATACTGAGATAGCGTTCCCCTGTATCGCACAAGACCGTCACGACCGTGTGTTCCGGACTCAAGGTTGCGGCCACTTTTTGCGCAGCAAACACGTTGGCACCTGCTGATATGCCCACCAACAATCCTTCTTTTTTGGCGAGCTGTTTGGTGGTTTGGTAGGCTTCTTCATCGGTGACGGTTATGATTTCATCCACAATGGCTCGATTCAAGACCTTTGGCACAAACCCCGCGCCAATCCCCTGAATTTTATGGGGGCCGGGTTCACCGCCGGAAAGCACCGGCGAGGTGGCTGGTTCGACGGCGACTATTTTGGTCGCCGGATTTTTTTCCTTGAACACTTCACCACATCCCGTGATGGTCCCTCCCGTTCCCACTGCGGCGACGAAGGCATCGACTCGGCCGTCTAATGCCTCCAAAATTTCTATGGCCGTTGTGCGTCGATGTATCGCAGGATTGGCAGGATTGGAAAATTGATCCGGCATAAAATATTCGGGATTTTGACTACGAATAGTTTCTGCCTCTTTGATGGACCCCTTCATGCCCTCTCGAGCCGGAGTCAGCACCAATTGTGCACCATACGACGACAAGAGGCTCGCCCGTTCCAGGCTCATTCCCTCCGGCATGACCAGAATCAGTTTGTATCCCCGGACCGCGGATACGAGGGCGAGACCGATTCCGGTGTTCCCGCTCGTCGGTTCGATTATCGTTCCTCCAGGCTTGAGCTGACCCTGTCGCTCGGCCTCATCGATCATATTCAAACAGATGCGGTCCTTGACGCTTCCGCCAGGATTGTAAAATTCGGCCTTGCCATAAATAACGGCGCCGCCAGGCGGGGACAGCCGATTCAGTCGGACGAGCGGCGTCCGACCGATCCCGTGCGTGATGTCCGCGAGTCTCAGGAACAGAACGTACCTCCACCCATATAAAACAAGAATTCCAACGTGTCGCCGTCCTGGACTTTGGTTGTCGCGATGTGTTCGGGTTCGATCATACGAGAATTCAGTTCGATGGCGACCACGTGCGGATCGATATCTTTGGCCTTGAGCACGTCTAAAACCGTACTGACATCAAGGGTTTCGGATTTGCCGTTAATCGTTAATTGCATCTGGACACTCCCTGAATCGACAGGAAACTACAAACAAAAAAACGTAACAAACCGTTCGTAAACGAGTCAAGAAAACGTGGAGACGCTAGCCTGGAACAAGCAGGGGGACGAGGTCCTTAGCGCGTCCGTGAAAGGAGGCATCTACGAGCGATGTATGAGAAGTCGGATCAAGATTAACTTCGACGACAAGGGCTCCCTGTTCTTTTGCAACGGAGGCGAATGAGGCGGCCGGATAGACGACGCCGGATGTACCAATGATCAACAGAATCTCGCACGATCGCAAAGCGTGCAGACTGCGTTCGATATCCTCCCGCGCTAACGATTCTCCGAACCACACAATGTGAGGACGTAACAGCCCTCCGCAAGAAGAACAGGTCGGGGGAATAGGGATGGGAACGGCATGATTGTCTTCGACAATTCCGCATTGCGTGCACCGTACTTTCCAGATGTTGCCATGTATTTCAGAAAGCTTGCGTGAACCGGCGGCGCGGTGCAAGCCATCGACGTTTTGCGTGATCAACCAAAAATTTTCCGCTCGGTGTTCGAGGGTTACTAAGGCTGTGTGGGCCGCATTGGGTTGCTTTGCAGCAATCAATTCACGGCGCCAATTATACCATTCCCAGACCAGTGCTGGGTTGCGTGCGAACGCGTCGGGTGAAGCCAATTCTTCAGGCCGGTAGTTCTTCCATAGGCCGTCGGCTCCGCGGAAGGTCGGGATTCCGCTGTCGGCAGAGATTCCGGCCCCGGTCAAGACCGTCACCGAGCGGGCATTGGCCAAACGATCGCGAATCTCCGAAAGACTATACCGGGTGGTCATACTTAATGGGAGCGATTCAGGGTATGCGAGCACTGGTCACATCGTAGGCTGCAGGCCTCCGATCTGGCAAGAGGGTCAAACAGAGGCAAAGCCTCGGATGAGACTCGGATGAACCGAACCTGTGCTGCCAGGCTCCGCTTGATCTCTGTGTGACGATCATTGTTCAACCGGTCGGCTCATATCCTCGGCGATACGCTTTCCTCACGGCGCAGGTGGCCTATCTGGCTTTGGCCACAATTAGGCTGGCTGGACCGGTGAGAGCTTGATGCCCAACCAGGTCCCACCCTGTGCGAATGAGCCAATCTGTGGCCTCAGCGACGCTGTAGACGTCCCCTTCTCCCGTCACTAAGAAAAATTCTCCGGCCATGAGGGCAGCAAATGTCGGTTGTGTATGCGTGGAATCCGTCCAAAAATCCACAAGCAGCACATGCGCGCCGACAGCGACCGAATGGCGAGTCTGCTCCAGCAAACGAAGGCAATGCTCAGGTGACAGTAAATGCAGGACATTGGCGATCAGCACGATATCGTGTCCCTCTGGCAAAGAATCGACCAAGAAGTCGCCAGCGATACATGTAATGTGCTCGCTCACGGGAAGGGGATGAAGGCGAGCTTCGGCAATCGAGATCACAGTCGGAAGCTCAAACAGTGTGGCGCGGAGATGCGGATAGTGTCCGAGTATCGGTATGAGGAAGGACCCGGTTCCCCCACCGATGTCGAGCAACCGTGTGAAAGATGAAAAGTCGAATGTGCGGGCAAGGGCTTCTGCCGTGCCGGCTGTCACCGCCTCGACGCCTTTCGAAAAAAGTTCCATCTCTTGCGGTGTCCAAGTGGTTTGGGCTTGTGGAGACGAACGTCCTCGAACGGCTTCTTCGAAGCGCAGCCAATTGGGGTAGCTAAGCCGGTTCCAAAATGTCAGGAAGGGACGAAGATCTTGCGATCCGTGGCCGGAGAGAAACGCTTCCGAAACTGCGCTATGCCGGTAGATAGTGTCGGTTTTGGTAATGAGGCCCAACGAGACCAGCGCATCGGCAATAATGCGGAGTGTCTTAAGAGGAAGCCGTAACCGGGACCCAAGTTCTGCCAAGGTGGCTGGACCTTGTGCGAGAGCGTCGAACAAACCGATTTCGTTTGCGGCAAAGAGATGTTTGGCAGCCATAAATCCGCTGGCAATTTGGAGAATCCGCTCGGGTGTGACAGAGTGTGACGTGAAGCTCGTTTCTGAATGGTGAGCTGAACGTTCCGACATCTTTCTATTCCTTTCCACGTGCTCTCAATGTGAGCTTAAGGGTTGTCCAAAGTGAAGAAAGATGCTCTGATAAGTGTGAATACGGGAAATTCTCTGCGCCTCTGGAGTCTTGAATCAGCGGGGTGAGTGACAAAAAAAGGGGAGTGCTTGCTCCCCCTTTGGCTCGCGGTTGACATTTTCCGCTGGTTGGAACGGTGGATTTAGGGAAGTTGTTGTAATGCGGCTACGCGTGCCTCGATAGGAGGATGGGTGGCAAACAGTTTCATGAAACTGGAGGTTCGACCAGAGATTTTCATGGTCGCGAGGGCATCATCCGTCTGATACTGAAATTGGGTACTCTTGACCCACCGATCGATGGCTTGCAGGGCTGAAATCATGTACTGTTTCCCTACGGTGTTGGCGGCAAATCGATCGGCGGCAAATTCCCGGTGTCGCGAAAACCAATTGATCGGAATATACGCCAGAATGGCCAGCACGTTGACCAGGAAAAAATAGGCCATAAACCCCAACGCTTCATTGCGTTCTGCAATTTGCCTGGAGATCCAGTGAGCGAGCAAGTACACAAACGTGTTCAGCAAGCCGGCCAGCACAGTGGTGGTAAACATATCTCCGTTATAGACATGGCCCATTTCGTGAGCCAGGACCGCACGGACTTCGTGTTCGTTGAGATTTTGAATCAACCCTGTCGAAACTGCCACCATGGAATTGTTTTTTGACGGACCGGTAGCAAAGGCATTGGGATCCGGTGAGTCGTAGATCCAGATTTCCGGAGGTTCAATGTTCAAGCGCTGGGCGATCTTGTGAACGGTTTCATAGACGACCATTTCGGCATGATTTCGGGGGCGCTCGATCCGATAGCCCTGAATCATCATTTTTGCAATGGTTTTGGAGAACAGCAGGCTCGCAAAAGCGCCTCCGAATCCAAACAGGACGGCAAAAAACAAGACTCCTTGATCGATGCTTCCGCGAATATGAATGCCGAACGCGGGCAAGATAAAATCGGCAAGAATCGTAAAGGTGATCGACAGCGTCACAAAGATCAAAATATTGGACAGGATCAGCAATCCAATACCTTTGAGTTTTTTCAACATAGGCTTTACTCTCCTGAAAAATGGTTCAACCAATCCATTGATTCATTCATCGATGCATGTTGATGACAGATAAACCTCTCGATGAACTTGCCTCTGACCATGCGTCGTGATCAGTTTGCGTGATGGTTCCCCTGGTATCTCGTCCCGTATGCTCGCCTCGTGTGCATGATTGTTTGTATTGCGCGAGGCACTCGAGTTGAGTTGTCCGTGGGGATGACTTATTGTACCGCATAGTACCGAAAATTGTGCAAGTGTTTTTGACATTGACGATTTTTGGGATGTGGTCAAGCCTCTAGAAGCAATGGAATGGCCTTGGTTTTTATGGCGACTCGGTCATGCATCTTTAGCATGGGTCTGTGCGGGTTCGGCCATTGGCCACCTCGCGTACTTCTCTTGTTTAGGAAAAATCGGATGCGGGCTCGTGTTACTGAACGCAGGGCTTGTGTCGGCACAAGAGTCGTTGGCGCTGGTCCCTGATCCGGATGGCGTGCAACGAGCGATCATTGTCATGGACAGTTACGAGTTTCGGCCGAATCAGTTGGTCGTTGAACGAGGCAAGCCCGTGGAATTGACGCTTCGGAATGAATCGTTCCTAGTGCCGCACAGCTTTGTGCTCGATACGCCATCGGGGCTTCACCTCGTGGAGGTATCCCTAGGCGGCGGGGATACGACGACGGTTCGTTTTACCCTTTCGCAGCCTGGGGTCTATCCGTTCTATTGCGACGAAGAGTTGTTGTTCTTCCCGAATCATCGGGAAGAAGGAATGGAAGGCCACATTCTCGTTCGTTAGCCAATTCGTTTATGGATCATTCGTCAGATCGTCTATTGCTTCGCGAGATCTTGCGGCGAGTCTCGCGCTCCTTCTATCTGACGCTGGCCGTCTTGCCTTCAAACGTTCGGGATCAAGTAGGGCTTGCCTATATCTTCGCCCGAACCGCGGACACCATCGCGGATGCGGGATCTCTGGATCATTGCACGCGCTTAGGGTGTCTTCGACAGTTCAAGCAGTGCTTTATTGCCTCGAAGATCGACGTCGAAAATTTGGTTGCCATTCGACAGCTCGTGATCGATCGATTCCAACGTGCGAGCGAGCGGGCATTGTTGGAGGAATTGGTGCACGGCTTTGAGATTTATGAGCGATTGCTGCCAGCCGATCGACAGGATATTGCACGTCTGTTGCCGACGCTCATCGATGGCATGATCTTCGATCTCTGTCAATTCCCGGAAGTCAATGGCCAGACCACTGTGACGGCTCTGCCATCGATGGCCGAGTTGGATTATTATACGTACGCTGTTGCCGGATGCGTCGGCGAGTTTTGGACACGAATGATGTGCAGACATCGCCCGAGATTATCAGGATGGGATCGTCAGGCGATGGCGAGAGAAGGCATCCGGTTCGGCAAGGGGCTCCAATTGATCAACGTCTTGCGCGATCTTCCCGAGGATGTTCGACGCGGTCGCTGTTATATCCCAGCCAGCCTGCTCGCCGAAGTTGGGCTAAGTCCACAGGATCTCTTGGACGGTAAAGCCGATTCAGCCTTCCGCCCTATTTTCCGGCGGTTGATCCTCACGGCTCGCGATCATCTTGATCATGGGTGGCTCTACACGATGATGATTCCCCGTGCTGAGATCAGACTTCGTTTGGCGTGCATGTGGCCGTTATTGATCGGCCTCCGTACCCTGCACAAATTATGGGAGGCGCCCACGATTTTGGCGCCGGCGGAACCCATTAAAATTTCGAGAGGCGAAGTCTATCGCATTGTCGCGGCGACCACGTTGACAGGAGGGTGTGGATATGTCGGGACAGCGTATTGGGGATCCCTCCGAAAACGATTGGCTTAGCGGGATTCGGAGGAAGGCTTCAAAAGTTTGTCGCCTTTGCGAAAAACAGCATAAATCGCTTGAGATGGACATGCATCGAGACAGAGCCGACAGGATTCAAGACACCGCGAGGCATCAAATTTGTATGGTGGTGTCGAAACCCATGCCCCTGTTGGACAAATAGGGATGCAAATCGCATTGTGCGTACACCGGTCTGGGTGCCGGACGAGGTGATCGCGAGTTATCATCATCGGCGTGACTCCTTCAAAGAGCGCTTTCGAAAAGATATCGAGCATGTTCATCAGATATCACCACTTTTGACAACATTTGACCACACGAGATGACGAACCCGATCGGCTCCGTCTCCCCTCCATCGGACCTTTCGGGAGGAGGTAGGTCAGCTATTCTTGCTTGGTCTCCCATTCATGGACAAGGGCGCGGAGGTGCGCTTTGAGTTCAGGGATCTGATCGACGTTATTGCGAATCGCCCCCAGAATGTTGTGCAGGCGCGCCGTTCGACTCGCGGCTTTGTCGTGGCGGTCCAATAAATCGTACGTGGCAAACGTATCTGCGTGACGAGACTCCAGGGCGCCTCGACCTGCGAGGAAGCCTTTGGTCAGGGTTTGAGGTTCGGAAATTGGATGTGGAGCGACGATCATAGAGCCGTCTGTAAAGACGAGCGCCACCGAATGAGACACCTCGGGGATAGGAATGACCTGTTCGATCGTGCGACCGATCGTCTCCTCCCATGATCCGAGAATCCATGGAAGAGCTTGCAGGAATGCCACTTTGGCTTGGTTAGCATCCCATTTGGCTTTTCGTGCTTCAATCATCTGTTTGTCGATTTTCTCGCTACTCATCTATGTTGCCTAACAAATTTGCCCAATCGTGCTATGTGGATGTTCGATCTTGCGCACCAATGAAAAAGTCGCCGCAACCATTGAATGGTCAGCAGGGAGCGCTCCTGTTAGGGAGTCGAAGATGAAGGCGGATGATGTCCCGGCATGAGCAGCCGTTCTACAATTTGTCCTTGGCAGATATGACGTTCCATTATTTCACGAACATCGGATTCGGATCCAACCCAGTACCACACGCCCTCGGGGTAGATCACGACGCTGGGCCCATATTCACAGTGATCCAAGCACCCGGCTTTATTGGCGCGTACGATGCCCCGGAGCCCTAACCGTTCGACCTCGTGTTTGAAACACGCATGCAAACGTTCGGAACCATGATCGGCGCAACAGCCTCGAGGATCACCTTTGGGGCGTTGGTTAATACACACGAAGATATGGTGCTTGAATCCGCCCATTGTTACAATTCTTGCGAAGAAAGCGGCTCACATGTTCGACGATTTCGGCCAGCATCTTACATGAGCCTTTCCGGGAGTGTCTAGGGAATTCCATGAGACCCGGTTTGAGCGGATACGATTGGAGGGAGATGGACATGATCGAACGAGCAAGCGTGCCAGAGGGAAGGGTCTAATCGCAGATGATTGTCGGGATTCCACGAGAAATTAAGGATCATGAATTCAGGGTCGCGTTGACTCCCGATGCTGTTCAGGTGCTGACAGCCAAGGGAAAGACGGTGCTCGTCGAAACACATGCCGGAGAAGGGAGCGGTTTTGTTGATCAAGAATATCGCGACGCCGGAGCCAAAATCGTTCCCTCGCCTGAACAACTCTATGCAGAAGCGGAGTTGATCGTGAAAGTGAAAGAACCGCAGCCACAGGAATATTCGCTCTTGCATGCTCGCCATGTGTTGATGACCTATTTGCATCTGGCGGCTTCGAAGGAACTGACGGAAGCGTTGGTGGCCTCGCGCTGCACAGCCATTGCCTATGAGATGATCCAAGATGCCCATGGCCGGTTTCCGATTCTTCAGCCAATGAGCGACATAGCCGGACGCATGTCCATCCAGATCGGGGCGCATTATTTGGAGAAACACCAAAAAGGTCGCGGTGTGTTGTTGGGAGGAGTGCCAGGGGTGGAATCAGGGAAGGTCGTGATTTTAGGGTCAGGGAATGTTGGATCAGCCGCCACGCGCGTGGCCGTGGCCATGGGGGCTCAAGTGACGGTCATCAGTATTTCGGTTGAACAACTCCGACATTTGGATGAACTGTACCAGGGGCGTGTCAATACGCGAGTGGCCACACCGGTGATGGTTGAACGTGCTGTCGTGGATGCGGATCTTGTCATCGGAGCGGTTCTGGTGCCCGGGGCGCGCTCCCCGCGATTGGTGGCGCGGGACTCGATCCAACGGATGAAGCCGGGGGCTGTGATCGTGGACGTCTCAGTGGATCAAGGGGGATGCGTAGAAACCACTCGTCCCACCACGCATTCGGATCCTGTCTATTGGGTTCACGAGGTCCTCCACTATGCCGTGCCCAATATTCCAGGAGTCGTGCCCCGGACGTCCACGCTGGCCTTGACCAATGCGACACTACCTTATATAGTCCGGCTGGTTGACCAGGGGATTGAACGAGTTCTCACGGAGGACCCTGGATTCGCAACGGGGATCAATGTGAGGCAAGGCAAAGTGACTTGTCGGGCTGTTGCGGAAGCCCACGGTCTGCCATTCGATTCCTTCAACTGATTCTGCGGATGATCGGGGCGTAGCGCAGACCGGTAGCGCACCGCGTTCGGGACGCGGGGGTCGGAGGTTCAAATCCTCTCGCCCCGACCATGATTTTTCTCTTCGATTGATCCTCTTCTCCTTCTTGGGATGGCGGACCCATTTTGATGCCTCCGGCGAGTGCCACAATCCTCATGGTCTGAATGTCCCCGGGCGTTGGCGAATCAATCGGTATCCTGGGACACGCTCTCGGCTAAAAGAGTTGGCGCTCAGCAATTCGATGGATGGTCGGTTTTTGTTTGGCGTTCGTGGTAGACGGGCCGTATGATGGGAGAATGGATAGGTTTAGGAGGACTAGTCGGCAGCGGTCTTGCGGTCTGGGCCCTTCTGTGGATAAGAAAATTGACAAAAGACCTTCAGGGCATCAAGCGCAATGAGTATTACGCATCCCAAAAGCTCGATCGCTTTTCCAGCCAACTGGTCGAAGCTCTAGAATCTTTACGCCTGCAACTGGCGGCTGTGGCTTCAGGGAGACCGGTTTCGAACGAACTCATTCGGCAGGGTCGGCTGTACCACGACGTTTCGGCCGAAGAAGCGGCTCGAATGATTGCGCATGAGCAAGCGACCAAGCCAGATCAAATCATGATCGTCGATGTGCGGACGGCAAAGGAGTATGCCATGCGGCATGTGCCTGGTGCCGCACTCATTCCTGTGGAAGAATTGGATAAACGATGCTGGTCGGAAATTCCTCTGACGATCGAAAAAGTTTTTGTCTATTGCCAAGCCGGCGATCGGAGTCGCTTGGCGTGCGACTATCTCAGTCGTCAGGGGTACATGAACTTGTACAACATTCGTGACGGGTTGAATCGTTGGCCCGGTGAGACTATTGGGCAAGCTGCGATGCCACTCATTTCCATTGAGTCAAAATCGCGGAGGCAGTCAGACGATGGATCCTAAGCAATCGGGGACACACATGTCCAACGAGTTTTCGATTCTCGATGTGATGGGGCCGTATCGGGAACCTTATGAGCGAGCGTTTTCGTATGACTATGTCGTGCAACGCCCGCACTGGCCGGCTCCGCAGAGTGTCCGCGTCAAAGTATCGATTGATCATGAGTTGGACTATTTGAAATCCCAAATCTTGGGGTTGACAGGAGGCACGCCAGGACAGCAACTGCGCGTGAATCAGATGTTGTGTCGCGCCATTGCTGATCAGAAGCTCGAAATCGGCAATCGGGAGGGGCTGTTCTCGGAACGGCGCGATGTGATGATTGATCCGTTCACGGAAGCGCTGAAGTATTTGTTCCCTGCTTTGGATGATTGGATGCGCACGCACCGAGACCGGCTCCGCGAGGAGATCAACAAGACCATTGGCATTTGACCCCATGGCTTCTACAATGTGCGCACGGAGTGAACGGGGAGAAAGAGCCACAGTCGCCAAAGGCTGTGCCGAGCTTGATACCAAGGCTCGTCCATGAAAAACAACAAGCTCGGACAGGCTCGTGGCGCCCAAGGTAATGGGCACGCTGCTCATTCGGTGTTGAAAGATGTTTGCCCGACTTTCTATTTTTTGGCGGCTGGCTCTCGGCTACATCGCAGTGCTTGCACTCGTCGTTGCCGTTAATTTGTATATTTTGAATCAGCTCCGCGTACTGACGGAATTGGGAGCGGAACTAGCGACCTACCATTTTCCCGCTGTCGAAACCGCTAAGCGACTGATCTCCAGCTTGTATTCTCAGCTCAAGAGCGACAAACAATATTTGGTTCTTCGGGACACGGCTCTTCTCAAAGAATTCCTGCAAGAGGCTGAAAATTTTCGCAAGACTTTGACGGCGCTCTTGGAACAAGAAACTTCCCAAAAAGCCAGAGACTTGTTAGAGCGAACCCGCCAACTCCATGAAGAATTCCAGACGTTGTTTTTGAGCAAGGGAGTGGAACAGAGTGATCGTTCGCCTGCGGCGCTAGCGGACTATGAAAATCGCCGGGATGTCCTCATCGATGCCATGACAGAGGCGATCAATGCGTATATTTCCTTTCAAGAGGCCAGTGTCGGAGGGATTTTGAGTGAATCTCATTTGCGCTCGGTTCGGGCTGAGGCCATTACGAGACAACTGATGATGGCCGCACTGTTGTTAGGGCTTGGCTTGGCCGGTGTGGCCAGCTATAGTATCCTTCGGCCTATTCGGCGAGTGCAAGATCAGATTAAGCGAATCGGTCAAGGCCAATTTGGACGGCCCATCCCCGTGACGGTGCCCAATGAATTGCGGGAACTGGTAGAAACCGTCAACTGGATGGGGACCAAATTGCAGCAATTGGATCAGATGAAATCAGAATTCTTGGCAAATATCTCTCATGAACTTCGAACGCCACTCACGTCGATTCGCGAAGGCACGCAACTGCTCCTCGATGGTATACCAGGCCCGCTCACCAAGGATCAACGGGAAACGCTTACCATCTTGTTGGAAAGCAGCCAGCAATTGAATCGGTTGATCGGAAATTTGCTGGATTTGTCTCGGATGGAAGCGGATATGCTGGCTTATCATTTCGCGACTACGGATCTCAATCGACTCATCCAACGGGCCGTGGACAAAATGCGATTTTTGGCGGAACGGAAGGGTGTCAAGCTCTTGACCGAATTGACCGACGATCGGGCTCGCTTGCAGGAGGTGGACGGACCCCGTATTGAGCAGGTTTTGGAAAATCTCTTGTCGAATGCCGTCAAGTTCAGTCCCTCTGGAGCGATCGTGACCGTTCGGTCAGAACCGCACAATCACGGTTTGCATATTGCTGTGACGGATACCGGACCGGGCATCGGAGAAGACGATCTGCCTCATGTGTTCGAGCGCTTTTATCAAGGGAAAAGTCCAGAAAGCCGGGCTTACGTCGGAAGCGGGATTGGGCTACATCTGGCCAAGCGGGTCATCGAAGCGCATGGCGGGAAAATTTGGGCGGAGAGCGAGGTTGGCAAAGGAACGATCATGCACATCGTGATCCCGAATCGGAAGAAATCCTCCACCGACAAGACAATGGCACGGAATGGGTAAACGATTGTGATACGCCATGCCGTATGGTTCCTGTTGGGAATCGTGAGCCTTGAATTGGGAGCGGCGTGTGGATGGGGTGGAGAGTTGGGAGCGACGTCCCGCCTCACTCGATCCGAGCACCAGACTCGGCCGTTATTTCATGCGCTCTTCACACCGCTTCCGGAGGATCAACCCTTTTTCCAAGCCATCGCTGAGGCGCAGGAAAAGCAGCTGCGCACGTGTCAAGAGCCTCAGGTGTGTCAACGAGCGCATTTTCTTCGTGCCTTGGCGATGTTGTACAAGGATCAGGAATTAGCCGCTCATCATTTTTGTCAAGTGGTGGCGGTTCAGCCGGATACGCCTCTGGCGATTCGAAGCCGGTTTTGGTTGTGGTTGCTGGATATCGTTCGGTCCCCGATCAACCATGCCGACGATACGGATGTCGCGCGTCGGTTAGTTCGCGAGATCGTCGAGCGGGAATTGGCCGTCGGAGGATTGGATACCCAACCTGAGCCAGAGTCGCTCACGGTGCTTCGACAGGAAGTGAAACTTCGGGACAAGAAAGTGGCGGAGTTGACACGGACGATTGCGGAGCTGACGAAGCAACTCGAACAACTGAAAAAACAAGCTGCATTGCGGGAGGCTGTGGAACAGGAACTCCGGCAAAGCGAAAAGCGAGTACAAGAATTGACGAAACAACTCGAAGCCCTGCGGCGGATCGATCAGGAACTCAAAGAAAAGGCCCCTCCGACCAGACCATCGGAGAAGATGACTCCTGCGCCGGAGGCTGAGACGAACCTTCCAGCGAACGGATCATGATGAAGGGATGAAACATGGCAGACGAACGCATTCTCGTTGTCGATGACGATCCGAGTTTATCAACCTTGCTCAAAATGCGCCTCAAATCCATGGGGTTCGCCGTCACGGTGTGCGGGACAGGAGAAGACGCGTTGAGCCGGGCGCAAGAGGAGACATTTGATTTTGCGATCCTCGATCTCCGCTTGCCGGATGTGGACGGAGTGGGGTTGATGGAGGAACTTCATCTTTTGCATGCCAATCTGCCCGTGGTGATTATCACGGCCCATGGCTGCATCCCGAATGCCGTCGAAGCGATGAAGAAAGGGGCTTACGGGTACCTGACAAAACCCTTTGACGATCGCGAATTGTTGGACAGTATCGACAAGGCGCTTGCGCAAAAGCGCATGAGTCAAGAAATCCATCGCCTGCAAATGCTCGTCAACGAACTCTACGGATTGGACAAGGTGGTGGCGAGAAGCCCGGAAATGCAGGCGCTCTTACAGCAAGTAGCCCGTGTCGCAGGCACCGATGCGACGGTGTGTATTTCTGGGGAGACCGGCACTGGCAAAGAAGTCATCGCTCGGGTGATTCACTGCAACAGTCCTCGGGCTAAAAAGCCGTTTGTCGCGGTCAATTGTGCGGCGATTCCGGAAAGTCTCTTTGAAAGCGAATTGTTTGGGCATCAAAAAGGCGCATTTACGGGGGCCTATCAAAACAAGCGCGGTCTCTTCCAGAGCGCAGACAAAGGCACGCTGTTTCTCGATGAAATCGGCGAGATGCCCTTCGCGCTTCAAGGAAAATTATTGCGTGCGATTCAGCAACGCGAAGTGTTGCCGGTGGGCTCGCAAACGCCTGTGAAAGTCGACGTTCGGATTCTGGCGGCTACCAATAAAGATTTGGAGCAGGCTGTGCGTGAAGGTCGGTTCCGTGAGGATTTGTTCTATCGTATTCAGGTTGTCCCTCTGCGCATTCCTCCCTTGCGCGAACGTCGCCAAGACATTCCATCTTTGGCGCAGTTCTTTCTGGAACAGAGTTGCCAACGGCTGCACAAACAGATTAAAGGATTTAAGCCCGAGGCCATGCAGGCCTTGATGGCGTATTCATGGCCGGGAAATGTGCGAGAGCTGGAAAACGCCATTGAGAGGGCAGTGGTCATGGCCTCCACGGATCTGATCACATTGGATTTGATCCCTATGGCGTCCTCTAAAGTAGAGAGCAGGTTGCAACCGCTGACCGAGGCCAAGGAAGCGTTTGAACGCGAGTATCTCAAAGAGTTATTACGAATTACGGAGGGCAATATTTCGCGTGCCGCACAAATTGCCGGTCGTTATCGCGCCGATTTCTATAAGTTGTTAAAGAAATATGGACTGCATCCCTCCAATACCCAACAAGAACGAACGCCCTCTATGCGACAGATATTATCGGAATAACGGCTCTCAAGTAACCGGCGAGGGGCGTGGCACGAGGTGTGTATGTCGACGTGACTGCTGGATAAATTGCTTGTTTGAGAGTGACTGAGTTGCGAAAGGCCCTCATCGAGGATTGCATTCCCGCCAAATGATCTGACGTTTCCGGTAATCGAGCGGTTTTTGTAAAAACCGCTTGCTTGCCGAATAGTAAGCATCGATTGAAGCGTTTGCCGAGGCCGTCTTACGATTTGTCGTAAGGTTCCGTTATTTTTAAGACTTGTCTTCATTCTACCGAATGAAATGATCGTTCCTTACACTTGCTGCTAACGAACAGCGAGCGGGAATCGTGGGTCTCTTGTGATCGATGAAAGAGACTGTCGAGCCGACTTCTTTTTTTGAGACCGACTTGGTACTCTGTTCCTATACCACATTGTGTTCGTCTTGCCGAATTGGTGGTCATGAACACTCAGCCGTTGCGCTCAATACCTCTAGAAATGCTGGCAGATGATCAAAAGCGGCTCTCCAGAGTATGGAGAACGGCGTTCGGATCGCTGATTGCCGGATTTCTCGGTTTGCTCTATCACGATATCGTCGGTGACATGGTGCACGATTGGTATCGAGATCCTGATTATTCTCACGGGTTCCTCGTTCCGCTACTTTCGGGGTACTTTCTTTGGGAGCGGCGCGAACGATTAGGCCGTTGCCTGAAGCGTCCTTCGATATGGGGTGTCGGCTTGCTGGGTTGTGGGTTGAGTTTGTTAATCGTTGGAACAATTGGAGCAGAACTCTATACCCAGCGTATGTCGCTGATGATCGAGCTCGCAGGATTGGTGTTGCTCATTTATGGCTGGGATTGCTTGCGGCTCTTGAGTTTTCCGATCGGGTTTTTAGTCTTTATGGTTCCGCTTCCGGCAATTGTGGTGAATGCCTTGGCGTTTCCTTTGCAATTGTTCGCAGCAAAAACGGCCGCGTTCTGTTTATTCTCGCTCGGCATCCCGGTCCTTCGCGAAGGAAATTTGATCGTGCTCGCAGGAGCGACGTTGGAAGTCGCCGAGGCCTGCAGCGGACTGCGTTCGCTCTTGTCCTTGCTGGCGCTGGGGACGGTTTATGGATATTTCTCCCAGCGCGAGCATTGGAAGCGTTGGGTGTTGGTGGGATTGACCATCCCGATCGCAATTCTCGCCAATGCTTGTCGAGTAAGCGGGACTGGCATCATTGCGCATCTGTGGGGAGCCGAAGCGGCACAAGGGTTTTACCACACCTTCGAAGGTTGGATCGTGTTCGTGGTCGCGTTTGCACTGCTCGTGGGGTGTGGGACCGTGTTGTCGCGAGTGGGTAGCTCACGGCGCTCTGCATCGAATTGATCGGCGACGATCCAAAAAGCCGATTGCCAAAACTGACGTGGGAGAATGTGGGATGCCAGTTTGGCCATTTGTCATTGCTACGCTCATGCTCGGCTGGACATGGGGAGCGCTGGAAGTCCTCTCCCAAGAAGAGTCGGTACCTCCGAAGCGACCGTTTGTGGAATTTCCGTTCGATCTCCAGGGCCATTGGAAGGGGAGAGAAGTCGGGCTAGATGAACGGGTTCTCGCTGTTCTGCGATTGGATGATTACATGATGCGCGTCTATCGGAGAACGCGCCCGCTAGATGGGGAACGCA
Source organism: Nitrospirota bacterium (assembly GCA_003695915.1). Classification (GTDB taxonomy): domain Bacteria; phylum Nitrospirota; class Nitrospiria; order Nitrospirales; family UBA8639; genus J017. Next base: position 24,828 of record RFGF01000058.1, on the reverse strand, counting down.
GGGTACTGCCCGGTGCATTGAGAAGTGACGCATTGACAACAGACCAGGATCTGCAACCGATCGAGCGCGTGCCTCGAGTTCGGAATGTCCGGTTGAACACGCTTCTTGATGAAGGTGAAGAAGCGATTCAGCCGGTTTGGCTCTATGTGGGCTATTATCAGAGTCAGCGAACGGGAGTGACCTATCATTCTCCGAAGAATTGTTTGCCTGGCGCCGGATGGCAGATTATAGATTCTCGCCCGTTGACGATACCCGTCCCCGATGGCCGAACCATTACGATTAACAATGTGTTGATTCAAAAAGGGCTGGATCGTCAGGTCATTTTATATTGGTATCACGATCGCGGGCGCGTGATTGCCAATGAATATTGGGCGAAAGCGTACTTGATTTGGGATGCGATTACCCGTAATCGCACGGACGGGGCGCTGGTTCGGATCTCGATTCCGGTTGTCACAACCCCGGAGTCTGCTGTGAGCGTTGGCGTATCGTTTCTTCAGGATCTGTGGCCGGTCTTGCTCCGCTACATGCCCGATCCTCCTAGTCCATCGTTCTAATCTCTCATGTTCGTTGCTGGCCCATGGCCCTGTCTTGTCGGTGCAAGTGCAGCGGGCCTGCTTGCGATCCTTTTGGTGTGGAAGCGATCGAGCGATCCTTTCTCGCGGGCGGCTATTGTGGTTTTGGGCGTGCTGGCCTGGATTCATGTATCGAATGCAATGGCCATGGGATACGGTTCAAAGATCCTGTGGTGGCGACAGATGGCTTTGCTGGGCGAAATGATCCTTCCGGTCTCGCTTTCGTATCTGACACTCGGCCTTGCTGTTCAAGCTGGCCTGGAGAGTGCGCGACAGCGTCGGCGACGTTGTGCGCTCATGCTCCTAGCCGCTATGGGGTTGGCCGTTGCAATCCAGATCATTCCGCATGGTTTCATGCAGCTCACGGGAAGCTCCGAACAGGTTATGTTTGTCGATCCGTGGGGACGGATGATTTGGGGAGCGATTTTGCTCGGATTAGTGTGGTCGCTTGCTGACCTCGAGCATTTCTTGCGGGCGCTGCGCGACCCGCTTCGGTACCAGTTAAAGTTTATCCTTATCGGCTTTGGCGGGATTGCAGGGGTCGCCATCGCCCAAGCGACCCAGCTCCTGTTACTGCCGGTATGGAATATGACCTATGCCTGGGTCAACGGGCTTGCGACAGCACTTTGTGTCGGATTGATGACCATCGGGTTTGCACGATGGCGGGTGCGAGAGATCAGCCAGAAACTGACTATCTCGCATCAGGCACTGTATACCTCGTTGACGTTTTTTCTGGTCGGGGGCTATCTCATCTTCGTTGGCGTGGTTGCAGAAGTGATTCGGCGTTCGGATTGGGCCATCGGGGAAGCATTAGGTCTGCTAGTGTTCTTCGTTGCGGCTGTTGGGCTGGTGACGGTCGCGGTGTCCCGTCAAGCGCGGATGGGATTGAAACAGTTTGTCGGGCGACACTTTTTACGGTCCAAACATGATTATCGAGCAAAGTGGCTCGAGATGACGGAGGCGTTTGCCGCATGCGAAACGACGGACCAAATTCTGGATCAGTATCTGCTGCTGCTCAGTCGCACATTTGGCGCTCCACGTATCGGCATTTGGATGCGATTCGAGGTGGATGGCCGTTATCATCAAGTGCGAACCGTCAATACTGAACCGGCTCCGTATCCCCTTGATTCGGCACATCCTTTGCTTTGTATTCTCCGTGAACAGGGTGAGCCGGTCCAATTTCTCCATTGCGATGAAGAACAGAACCCTGTCTTGCGAGAATTTTTGCATTTGACGAAAGCTATTTTGTGTGTCCCTCTCCAAACCAGAAAGGATATCATCGGATTTGTCACCCTGAGTTCCGAGGCGCAGGGCCGTCCGTATGAAGTCGATGACGTCGATTTATGCCGTGTGATGGCTTATCATGTCGCCATGCTATTGGTCCAAGCTAAACTGATGGAGGATCGGGCCGCTCGCGCGAAATGGGATGCGGTGACCCAGTTTGCGGCATTTTATATACATGATTTAAAAAATCTCGCTGGGGGGTTGTCCTTGGTCGTTCAGAATGCCCAAGAGTATGGTCACGATCCGGAATTTCACGAATCGGTGATTCGGACCGTGGCGAGAACGGCTCATCGGATGACAGAGCTCATGAAGAAGCTTTCGGACCGGCTAAAAGGTTCTGCAGAAAGCGATGCGACGGGTTCGCATCGGACTAATGTGAACGCAGTGATTCAGGACACGCTGGAATTGATGAACGGACAAGGAGTCCAGCCGATCGCACAACTCGGATCCCATTTGGCACCGGTTGCGCTGATGCCGGAACAGTTGAAGCAAGTGCTGCTAAATCTCTTGGTTAATGCGCAACAGGCGGTACAAGGAGACGGGGTGATCGAAGTGCGAACCGAGCAATGCGGGAAAACCGTTCTGTTGACGATCAAAGATACGGGGCCAGGCATTCCTCCAGCTCGATTGGCGTCCCTGTTTCATCCCTTCCAGTCTACCAAAGAAAGCGGAATGGGGATTGGTTTGTATCAGTGTAAGGAAATTATTGAACGTTATCACGGATCGATTCGCATCGAGAGTCAAGAGGGACGGGGAACCTGTGTGATCATTACTTTGCCGACAGTCGATGGAGAATCATCATGAGTACGCCCATGTCGAGTCGTTTTGTGCCAGATCGAGCAAGCGAGGATAAAGATTCGATTAAGGGATCGGGGCCATTGCCGTCAGTTTTGCTGGTCGATGACGATCCGGAGATTCGTGAACAGTTACGATGGGGGCTGAAAGCACACTACACGGTGTTTGAGGCCACTAATCGAGAACAGGCAATAGAAATTTTTCAACAGGAGCCGATTGCGCTCGTGATCCTCGATCTTGGACTGCCGCCGGATTCCAACGGTGTGACGGAGGGATTGGAGACCTTGGAGGCCTTGTTGTCGCACGATCGACGTGCGAAAGTCGTCGTGTTAACAGGGAATCACGAGCGAGCCAATGCGATGAAGGCCGTTCAATTGGGCGCATATGATTTTATCGAAAAGCCCGTGCAGATCGAGGTGTTGAAAGTGATTCTTCAGCGCGCGGCCTATTTGTACCAAATCGAAACGGAGTATCAGGCACTTGTCGAACGGGACCGGCGACAAGGTTTTCAAGAAATGATCGGAGCCAGTCCGCCTATGCTGAAGGTCTTCGACCTTGTGCGACGTGTGGCAGAGTCCGATATTCCGGTCTTGATCGTCGGAGAAAGCGGAACGGGGAAAGAACTGGTCGCGCGAGCCATTCATCGACACAGCGCGCGCAGAGACGGGCCCTTCGTCGCCATTAACTGCGGAGCGATTCCCGAAACCTTGTTGGAAAGCGAATTGTTCGGGCATGAAAAGGGCGCATTTACGGGTGCGCATCTTCAGCGCCGTGGACGATTTGAATTGGCACAGGGTGGAACGCTGTTTCTCGACGAGGTCGGTGAAATGTCTACGGCCCTTCAAGTGAAATTGTTACGAGTGTTACAGGACCATTGCATTGAACGAGTGGGTGGGCGCGTAGAGATTCCTGTGGATACGCGGGTTTTGGCTGCAACCAATACCGATCTGTGGCAAGCGCTGAAGGAAGGACGGTTTCGCGAAGACCTTTATTATCGGTTAAACACCGTGACCATTGCGATGCCTCCGCTTCGTGAGCGCGGTGACGATATTCTCCTCTTGGCCCAATCGCTGTTGCAACGATACGCCGAAGAAGCCGGTCGCAAGATCACCGGATTTACACGAGAAGCGATCTCGGCTATGGAGCGCTATGATTGGCCGGGGAACGTTCGGGAGCTTGAAAACCGAATTCGACGAGCGGTGACGCTGTCTGACAATGTGAGGCTAACGCCGGAAGACTTAGATTTAGACAATGTCGGTCATGTCAGGGTAGGCATGACGTTGAAGGAAGCTCGCGAAGCGGTCGAACGGCAGGTCATCGAGAAGACATTGAAAAAGACGAACGGAAATATTTCCAAGGCTGCCACGCTGCTCGGCGTGAGTCGTCCAACGCTTCATGATCTGTTGGGGCGATACCAGATTAAAACGAAAAGATAAACAGGCAAAAAGGCGGTCCAGCACGACGGATCATGATCGATACGAGGCATTGATTCTGACGTAATCATACGAGAGATCGGTGGTCCAGATCGTTGCTGCAGCCGAACCCCGTCCCACGGTCACCTGGATCGTAAACCGCTTTTTTTGCATGATTCGGCGAACTCGTCGTTCAGCGTCCGGTGTGATCTTCATGCCGGGATGGACGACAATGACATCGTCGAACGCCAAGGCAAAGTCCTCACTACGAACTCGAGGTCCGGCCCTGCCGACTGCGGCAATGATCCGCCCCCAATTCGGGTCTTCTCCGAACAAGGCCGTTTTGATCAATGGCGAGGTTGCCAGCGTTTTTGCAATGCATTTGGCCTCGGATGTCGTCTGCGCTCCCGTGATCCGGAATTCCACGCGTTTGGTTGCTCCTTCCCCATCGTCGACGATTTGAAGAGCCAAGGCGAGGCAGGCTTCGTTGAGCGCCTGTTGAAATCGCGCCATGTCGGGGGATCGTGGATCAAGGATGGCGGTTCCGGCTGATCCGTTCGCCAAACACAACACGGTATCGTTGGTACTCGTTTCTCCATCGACGGAAATACAGTGGAACGATCTTTCGACAGCTTGCGACAGGGCTTGCTGTAAAGCAGGTTGATGCAGCATGGCATCGGTCGTTAAAAATGCCAACATCGTCGCCATATTCGGATGAATCATGCCGGCTCCCTTGGCCATCCCGCCGACGGTGATGGTCGTCCCCTGAAGCTTGGTGACAATGGCCACTTCTTTGACTTTGGTATCAGTGGTCAGGATGGCTGTGGCAGCCTCCCGGTGTCCGCCTTTTCGGAGACGGGCCATGAGCCGAGGCAGATGTTCGCGAATGCAAGGCATGGGAAGACGGGGACAGATGACCCCCGTAGAGCCGACGTACACCTGGTAATGCGGACACCCCAAGAAGTCGGCAGTCAATTGGGCCATTTCTTTTGCATCGGCAAGGCCTTGGGCACCCGTAAAAGCATTGGCGTTTCCGCTATTGATAATAACGGCACGCCCGGTTTTGTGTCGGAGATGCAGGCGATCCACAATCACCGGGGCAGCGGGAAATCGGTTAGTTGTGAAAACTCCGGCGATAGGTCCGGCAACCTCGGAGGCTATCACGGCCAAGTCGAGAAGCGGGGAGGGCTTGATTCCACAATGAATTCCCGCTGCAAGAAAGCCGGAAGGGGCTGTGACGCCTCCTCGAGAAAATTTCACCATTGGCCTATCGGTTGGACGATCACCAACATGGAAGGAAAACGATGAACATCAGGACTAAGGAAACAGTCCCGGCATGGTCAATCCTGAGGTCTCAGGCAATCCTAGCATGATATTCATAACCTGAATCGCTTGTCCGGCGGCACCTTTCACCAAGTTGTCCAAGGCTGCGAGGGTGACCACATAGCCGGTTCTTTGGTCATAACAGACGGAAAGATCGCAAAAATTGGCCCCGTGAACGTGAGAAGGATTGACACGATCAGGCTCCTGCCAGACCCGAACGAACGGTTCTTGTTTATAGAATGTTTCATATCGGGTCAAAAGCTCGTTCGATGAAAGAGGCACAAGGGGACGAGCATAGGCCGTACTGAGGATGCCGCGATTCATGGGAACGAGGTGGGGAGTAAAATTGAGCCTGACCTCCTTGCTGGCATCCTTATGTAAGGAAGAGGTCTCAAACAATTGACCCAATTCCTGCTCGATTTCCGGTGTGTGACGATGGCTGCCAATTTTGTAGGCGTGCATGGCTTCATGGGCTTCAGGAAAATGATAGGCTGGTGCGGGTGTGCGTCCGGCACCGGAAACACCGGATTTAGCATCGATGACGATTCCATCGCGTTCAATCAAGCTGCGTGCAGCCAAAGGAGCCAATTGAAGAATTGCAGCTGTAGGATAACAGCCAGGAACGGCGACGAGTCGTGCATGGCGGATTGCATCACGATGGAGTTCCGGCAGGCCATACACGGCTTCGGTCAGAAGGTCCGGGAAAGGATGAGCAATCTGATACCATGTCTCGTAGAGCTGTGGGTTTTTCAAACGATAATCGGCGCTCAGGTCGATCACTCGTCTGCCGAGATCGAGAAACGCTGAGGCGACTTCCCATGACGTTGTATGAGGAAGTGCGAGGAATACGACATCCACACGCTGACCGATTAGTTTGGGATCGAGCGCCTCAATTGTGTACTGAGCGAGGTGCGTGAGATTGGGAAAGAGCGCAGGGATCGCTTTTCCGCTTGATCGTTCTGAGGCTGCGACGGCGCTCAATGCCACGTTCGGATGACAGGACAAGAGGCGCAACAACTCGCCCCCCGTATAGCCGCTGGCGCCGATTACCCCGACTCGTATTTTTTCATCCATAACACTGGCAGCCTATTTTTGATAAGGTAGCATTCCTGAGCCTGCGTTTGTTCGGATGCATTTGAACGAATGCGACGTCAGATGCTCGACATGGATAACGCATGCTGAGTGCGTGGCGACATCTCTTGGAGAAGAGCTCGATTTTTTTGATTTTTTGTAGAAGAGAGACTAAACCAAACAACTGTCCTGAAGAATTCCCAGCACGACGAAACGATACATTCTTCCGGATCAGCAATCTATTGCTTGGCCAACAACAAACCTATGCTGGTTGCGTTAGCGCTTTGAATATTGGAAGCGCCGCCGCGCACCTTTTTGGCCATACTTCTTCCGCTCTTTGACGCGGGAATCGCGGGTGAGCAGTTCCTGCTTTTTGAGAGGATCCCTGAACGATGGGTTATATTGCATGAGGGCCCTGGCAATGGCGTGGCGCAAAGCCCCGGCCTGGCCGGATGCCCCTCCTCCTGAAATCGTTGCACGGACATCGAATTGCCCGAGAGTGCCCGTCACTTCGAACGGGGAAAGAATTTGCCCCCGATGAGCCAGTCGAGGAAAATAGCGTTCAAAGGGACGCGCATTCACTTCGATGGTTCCGGTGCCCGGCGAGAGCCACGCTCGGGCTACGGCATATTTGCGTTTTCCTGTGGCATACTGACGAGTTTCGACCATAGTGCACAAGCCTCTTTGTTACTTTTACTCGAGATAAATGTCACCTTCGTAAAAAACAAAAAATGTTTTCTAGAGTTCGAGCAAAACCGGGCGTTGAGCTTGATGGGGATGATCCGGGCCGGCGTAGACGCGGAGCTTTTTCCCCATTTTTTTGCCGAGCGGGGTTTTCGGTAACATTCCTAGGATAGCCTTCTGAACAAGTGCCGTGGGCTTCTTTGCGTGAAGACGATCAGCGGAAATGGCTTTGAGGCCTCCAGGGAATCCTGTATGATGATAATAGACTTTCTTTTTGAGTTTGTTTCCGGTCAAAGCGATCTTCGATGCGTTAATAATCACCACATGGTCGCCTGTATCGACATGCGGTGTGAACAGCGGTTTGTGTTTTCCTCGAAGCATCAGAGCGACGCGGGAAGCCAGTCGCCCCAACGTTCGCCCTTCCGCATCGACGAGATACCAGTTTCGATGAATTTCGGAAGGCTTAGCGTGATACGTTCGCATGGATCCCTGCCTCATAAAAATTCGACATTACGACTCGGATTGATCAGAATGTTTCAAGTCTAGTTTCGCTAGCCAAGCATCGAGATGCTCGCTGCTTTTTCGTTCCAGCACCTCTGCCGTGACATAAATAGGACTTTTGGTTCGAACGGCCACGGCAATGGCATCGCTTGGTCGACAGTCGATAACTCGTTCGATTCCATTGGCTGTGAGATGAAGCACAGCATAATAGGTATTCTCTTTGACTTCGGTGATGATCACCTTCGTGACCGTGAATCCCAAATGCTGAGCGAAACTGGTGATCAGATCATGACTCATTGGGCGAGGGGGGACGATCCCTTCGAGAGCCAATCGAATGGAGGTTCCTTCTGCTGTGCCGACCCAAATCGGCAAGACTTCCGTGTTCCCGTCGTCGCGCAGAACCACGATTTGTGTATCCGTGTTTGGATCCACTAAGACGCCGTGGACTTTTAAAGGAATCAAATGGTGTTCACGTTCCATAGTCGCGCATTTGGCGTTGCCCCTGTGTCGGGTTCTCTCGTCCTTTGAACGGAAGGCGGCTATCTGGCTTGATGCGGAATGTGATAGCCGGAGAGGACGGCACCGAAAAGAAGGGGCGTTCAGGTTTCGAACTTTCCGAAATCTTCAGGCTTCAAATTTTCCAACCATCGCTCGAGCTCCTCCGAGCTTTGCTTATGGAGCACCTCTGATGTGGCAAAAATCGGCGCCTCGGTACGCAACGCCACCGCTATGGCATCGCTTGGACGGGAATCGACAGCAAACTCGGAATCACCGTAGAGCAAATGAATCTTGGCGAAGTATGTATTCTCTTTGAGATCGGTGACCACTGCGCTGATGACTTTCGCATCGATACTGTCCAATATCGCTTTCATCAAGTCATGAGTCATCGGTCGGGGAGGAGCGATACGCTCTAATGCGAAACTGATGGCGCTCGCTTCCGCTTTGCCTACCCAAATCGGGAGCATCTCCGCATTTTCTTCATCGCGGAGAATGACGATATATGCATTGTTGTAAGGGTCAAACAACAATCCCCGAACATTCATCTGAACGAGCATATAGCCCTCAATCCTGTCCTCTCGTTGCCATCCAGGCACAGGCTGAATAAAAACGATGACTTCTGAAATCGAAAGCTACCGTATCATCGCATGAAATCTTTTGTCAATGTAACCCGATGCTCATGTTTTCATCAGCCCAATTGTACCAGGTAAGCAGGCAGGCAAAGTATCGCCTAAATTAAAGCGTTATGAGGCAGACGAATCGGTCGCAAGCGGGTCGTTTGATCGGTGTCCGGAAAGACAATGATGCTAGGCCTTCGCTCCCATAGAGAGCTTATCGACCAATGAGGAAATCAAACTGGATGGGCTCAGCTTTTCAATGCGGCCGGTCTTGCGTTCCTTGAGATCGACAGTGCCTTGCGCAAGCCCTTTATCGCCAAGAATGATCTGATAGGGAATCCCGAGCAAATCGGCGTCGTTGAACTTGACTCCAGCCCGCTCATCCCGATCGTCCCACAAGACGTCGATCCCGGCTCGTTGAAGGTCATGGTAGAGCGTTTCGGTGAGATGCGCGATGGCATCGGAGGGCGTTACGGGGAGCAAATGGACGTGAAACGGCGCAATGGGAATGGGCCAGATGATCCCTTTGTCGTCGTGGTTTTGTTCGACGGCGGCAGCGACGGTTCGGCCCACGCCGATCCCGTAGCATCCCATGATCACAAAATGTTCGGATCCATGCGCATCCAAAAACGTGGCCCCCATTTTTTCGCTATATTTCGTTCCCAACATAAAGACATGGCCGACTTCGATCCCCCGTGCGCAATGGAGTGTGCCGGTTCTGTCGGGCGTTGGGTCGCCGGCTCGAGCCTGACGAAAATCGGCAAAGGCCTCCACCTGGAAATCGCGATCCCAGTTGGCATTGATGTAATGCGCGTCGGCTTCGTTCGCGCCGACAATCATGTTGCGCATGGCCCGGATGGCGTGATCTGCGAGAATCCGCACGTGGGATAATCCGATAGGACCGGCAAATCCCGGCGGAGCATGCGTGATGGCCTGCACGGTTTCGGCATCGGCGAGAGCCAGGTCGTGCACGCCAAGGTACCGCTTGATTTTGATTTCGTTCGCTTGATGATCGCCTCGAATCAATACAGCCACAACCGTGCCGCGATCGGTGGTATACAACAGCGTTTTGACCAATCGATCCGGGGTCGCTCCCAACAGCGCGCATACTTCTTCGACAGTTTTTGCGCCGGGAGTATGAACTTTTTGTAACGGTTGGAGTGGCTCGATGGATATTTCTGTCGGAGGGGGCACTTCCGCACGTTCGACGTTGGCGGCATAGGTTCCGTGAGGGTCGTAGACGATCAGTTCTTCTCCGGTGTCGGCCAAAACCATGAATTCGTGCGATGAGGTGCCGCCGATCAACCCCGTGTCCGCTTCCACTGCGCGAAATCGCAGGCCGGTGCGCTCGAAAATGCGATGATACGCGTCGTACATGGCTTGATAACTTTTTGCAGCTCCGGTCATCTCGGCGTCAAAACTGTAGGCATCCTTCATGATGAATTCTCGTGCCCGCATGAGCCCGAATCTGGGTCGAATTTCATCGCGAAACTTGGTCTGGATTTGAAAAACGGTCAAAGGGAGCTGACGGTAGGAGCGCACTTCACGGCGAAACAAATCCGTGACCACCTCCTCGTGAGTCGGTCCCAAACAAAATTCTCGATCGTGGCGATCCCGACATCGAAAAAGCTCTTTGCCGTAGAAATCCCAGCGCCCCGTTTCGCGCCAGAGTTCAGCCGGAGAGAGAATGGGCATGAGCAGTTCCTGAGCACCTGCGCGGAGCAATTCTTCTCTGATGATCTGTTCGATTTTTCGAATGACTCGGAGCCCGAGCGGAAGATACGTATAAATGCCTGCCGCGACTTTGCGGATCATTCCGGCTCGCAGCATCAAGCGATGGCTTGGTACCTCGGCTTCGCCAGGATCTTCGCGGAGCGTGGGAACGAACAACTCAGAGGTGCGCATAGGTGTCGAATTCATCGAGGCTGACGTGCTGCTTGGGCATACCCAAGACCCGAGTGGCATGTCAAGCTTTATTCCAACAGCCGCATGAAGTCGTTCCAGAATGCGTAGAGCATAATGGAGATCAAGAGCGCCAGGCCGATTTGTTGCGCCACTTCGCGTTGACGTTCGCCCAACGGGCGCCGAGCGATCGCTTCGTATGCGAAGAAGACCAAGTGTCCGCCATCGAGAATCGGGATGGGGAGCAGATTCAATATCCCAAGATTGATGCTCAGAATCGCGATTAAAAACAACACGTTCGACAGGCCTTGCTCGGCGGCTTCTCCGGATACGCTGGCGATCATAATCGGTCCGCCGATGTTTTTGGACGAAATCTCGCCGGTGAACATTTTATATACGCCGACGACGGTCAATTCGCACCAGGCCCAGGTGGCTTTGAGCCCATCCCAGGGGGCCCAAAAGGGAGATTCCGATTGCACTGCAGATCGTCCTGGCCCCATGATGCCGATGCGTCCGATCGTCTGAGATTGCCCATCTACCGTGACGGTGGTCGGGGCAGGGGTGACGGTCACGGCGCGGCGTTCCCCATGGCGTTGAACGACAAATCGAAGCGGCCGGCCGGGGTTTCCTCTGACGATTTCCGTCATTTCTACCCAGGTATGAATCGGACGTCCTTCGATTTCCACGATACGGTCGCCGACTTCCAGCCCTGCGACTTCAGCCGGAGAGTCAGGCATCACACCAGTGACCACCGGAGGGGGCTCTTCGATGCCGAGGACATAAACGGGCTCGGGTTCGTTAGGAAATGTACGGGCCTCTGGTGTTACCCGAAACGTCATGGTTTTCCCGCTACGGATCACCTCGATGGTCAGAGGTTCTCCGCGGGATTGGGCAACGATGGCGTACAAATCATTCTGAGTTGCGATGTCTTGTCCGTTCACTGTGACGATCCGATCGCCCACGTGAAGTCCCGCACGATCGGCGGGAGAGCCTGGGCTGATCGCTTGAACTGTCGGTAGGAGATCCGAAAACGAGGGAACGAAGAGCGGAGAGCCTGTCGCCAGCCAGACTGTGAAAATCACATAGCTCAACAAAAAATTAAATCCTGGACCCGCCCCGACAATGAGCATTTTTTTAGGGATCGATTGATGGGCAAACGACCGTTGGCGCTCGTGAGGGTCGATGGCCTCGGATCCGTCTTCTCCGAAGAGCTTGACGTACCCGCCCAAAGGAATGACCGAAAGCACGTATTCGGTTTCACCGACGCGGCGGCCCAAGAGTTTCGGGCCGAACCCGATCGAAAATTTGAGCACTTTGACTCCCACGGCGCGGGCTGCGAGAAAATGGCCGAGTTCGTGGAAGGCCACCAGTACCCCCAAGACGACCAGAAACCACCAGAGCTTTTGAGCGAGCAGGTATAAAAAATCCGGAGAGAGAGCCATGGGTAGATCAACTAGGTAAAAAATCTCGATTCCCGCCTCAGATGACCTCTCCTGGTGCAGGGGCCAGAGATCGGTGAGCAGGAAACCACGTCACGTGAGATATCGCTTGGCAATCGCAGACGCGTGCGTTCGAGCCCATCGATCGACAGCTAGCGCTTCTTCGATCGAAGTGGGGGATCGATGCGTGCACGATTGCATGGTGTCTTCGATCACAGTCGGTATGTGCAAAAACGGCAACCCGCGTTCGAGAAACGCTTGGACGGCCACTTCGTTGGCGGCGTTCAATGCCGGAGCCAATGCCCCCCCGTGTTCTAACGCGGCATACGCGAGCTTGGGACAGGGAAACCTTTCAAAGTCCGGTGGAGAAAATGTCAATGTTCCGATTTTCCCTAAATCCAACGGTTGGGGAAGCAATGGGACGCGCTCGGGATAATTCAATGCATAGGCAATCGGCGTTCGCATATCGGGATGTCCCAATTGCGCGATGACCGAACCGTCGCAATATTCTACCAGAGAATGAATGATGCTTTCCCGGTGGATCACCATGTCGATGCGGTCTGGGGTCATGTCGAAGAGCCAACGAGCTTCAATGACCTCGAGCCCCTTGTTCATCAGGGTGGCTGAATCGACTGTAATCTTGGCGCCCATTTTCCAATTGGGATGTTGTAAGGCTTGGTCTGGCGTCGCATGGGCCAGTTCTTCCCTTGTCCAGTCCCAAAACGGTCCGCCCGACGCGGTCAAAACGATGCGGCGAACATCGCAGAGGCGATGTCCCTCCATCGACTGGAAGATCGCACTGTGCTCGCTGTCAATAGGAAAGATCCGGATGCCTTGCCGGTGAGCTTCTCGCTGCATGAGCTCGCCGGCCATCACCATGGGTTCTTTATTCGCGAGCGCCACAGCGCGCCCTGCGCGCAGCGCAGCCATGGTAGGCAGGAGTCCTGCTCCTCCGACGATGGCTGAAATCACGAGATCGGATTCCGGCAAACTGGCCACCGCACACAATCCCTGTTCGCCGCTCAAAATATCCACGGGGTGCTTGCCCAATCGCCGGCGGAGTTGGCGGGCCGCGCATTCCGATGACAAGGCTACCACCTTGGGGCGAAACAAGCGGATCTGATGTTCGAGCTTTTGGTCGTTGGTTGCTGCCGTCAAGCCGAGCACGGAAAAGCGATCCGGAAACTTCCTCACGATATCGAGGGTGCTCTCGCCGATCGATCCGGTCGATCCAAGAATCACGATGCGTTTCATCGGTTATGCTCCATTACAGAGGTGGTCCCCCTTAGAGGGCAGGGGAATGCTTCACGAGGACCACATAATAATAAAAGCTCGGTGCCGTCAAGAGTAAGCTATCCAGTCGATCGAGCACGCCGCCATGACCGGGAATCAGTCCGCTGGAATCCTTGACGCCGGATAATCGCTTGAAAACCGACTCGGCTAGGTCGCCCATGAGACCTACAATGGTGAGGACCAAACCGAGCAGAAGTCCGTCGAGCAGCGTCAATTCCGGCACGAACCAGATGATGCATAAAAGAGCTGCTGCAACTGCAGCGAGCATGCCTCCGAACAATCCCTCGACGGTTTTGCGAGGACTGATCCAAGGAGCCAAAGGCGTTCGTCCGGCTAACACGCCTACATAATAGGCGCCGGTGTCGGCAAGCCAGGTGGTCACGATCACAAAAAAGACCAGCTCAGGCCCTGCCGGGAGTTGACGGATCAACACGAGGTGCGCCAAACACCCGCCGATGTAACAGATGCCTAACACACTAGCCAACGAACGAGGGAGCGCATCCTTGAAATAAGCAGGGTTAATGAGAAATCCGAGCAAGGTGGCCACCGTCAAGAGAAAACAGCCGGCTAAAAGGGGTTCGGCCAATGCGCGATCCGTCATCACAAACAGAGTCGCGAGCCCGAGGAGACCAAAAGCCAGCAACGATCGCGGCACGTGGCCGCCAAAATACACGGTATAGAATTCCCATAAGGCGAAGCTCGCTGCCAGACAGACAAACACGACAAACGCCATCGGGGGCAGATATTGAACGAGGGCGAAGAAAAGCGGAATAAAGACAAGCGCGGGGTACAACCGGCGCGGATCGAGGCGACGCGGGGGAGCCTCCTGCCATTCAGCCGGTGGGCGAGAAGATGATGGAGGAGACTGATCGATCTCCCTGCTCACGAGGGGCTCTGACGGGAAAGGGAATGGGACACGCGCCCAAAACGCCGTTCACGCCGTTGATAGTCCAAGATCGCACGCATGAGTTCCTGGCGTCGAAAGTCGGGCCATAACGTTTTGGTGAAATATAATTCGGTGTAGGCGATCTGCCAAAGCAGGAAATTGCTGATTCGCGTTTCTCCGCTCGTGCGAATCAGCAAATCAGGATCGGGGAGCCCATCGGTGGCTAGATAGCGGGTGAACAGCGACTCGTCGATCTGCGACGGACGGAGCGTTCCAGATTCTACATCGTAAGCGAGACGCTGAATCGCGTCGAGAATTTCGGCGCGTCCTCCGTAACTCAACGCAACGGTCAACGTCCGTTCGGTGAAATGCCGCGTTTCTTCTGCCACTTCATGGACCAAGGTAGAGACCGAAGCAGGCAATTTCTCCAACTGTCCGATGGGAAAGAAGCGAATGCGGTGTTCGAGGAAGTGCGACCGTTCCCGCTGCAGATATTCTTCCAGCAAGTTCATCAGCAACTCGATTTCATGCGGTGGCCGGTTCCAATTTTCCGAAGAGAACGCGTAAATCGTGACGATCCGAACTCCGAGTTGATGGCAGGTATCCAGTACCTCCCGAAGCGCTGAAAGTCCCTCACGATGCCCGGAGATTCGAGGCAATCCGCGCAATTCGGCCCAGCGCCCGTTTCCATCCATGATCATGGCGATATGGACCGGTATCCGTTGTGGATCAAGTTGGCGAAAAAGTTCCGAGTCCGTGACGTGATCGGAAGGAACAACTTGGAGGTTGCTCATGCACTCGTGTCGGGGACGTTACAAGACGAACCCATCCTCCTTGATGGTGTGGGGTTTTCGTGAAAGCAGTCTAATCAGGGGCCCCTCTCTTGTCAAACGAAAAAGCCTCTCGCGGGCGTAGAAGAGATTGGTGATGCGAGAGTTCTGCTCGCGTCGGCTCTTATCCGAGCTGATGTGATCGAAAGGTCATGAGATGGCTCCCTGGTTTTAACCGGAAAATTGCGTACGAGGGGGACATCGGCTATACTCGAATCCATTCGAATGTATATGATGACAATCTGAGACGAGTTCAAGGTTCACTCGCAGAAGGTATGTGAACATGGAACCCACGGCGGTGGTCGATCTCTCCTATTTTTCGCTTCAGGAACGACAAATTCAGGAGGCGCTCGGACGAGTCAAGGCTCGCGATGTCGATTATGCCGATATCTATTTCGAGTCCTGCACCGCTGAATCGGTTTCCATGGAGGAAGGGATTGTCAAGCGGGCGGTGAAGAGCATTTCGCAGGGGGCAGGCGTTCGGGCGATCGCCGGAGAAAAAACCGGCTTCGCCTATTCCGATGAACTCTCCCCACGAGATTTGGCCATTGCCGCAGAGACGGCTCGGTATATTGCGAACTCGCCTCAAGGCGAGACGCCGATCGCGGTCACGCATCGTCAGCCGCTTCCCCATAACCTGTATCCCTTGAAACGACCGTTGACAGAGATCGCAACCGCCGAACGCGTGAACCTCTTGCATCTCATCGATCAGGAAGCCCGTCGCTATGATCCGCGCATTCGCAATGTCATGGCCTCATTCTCCACGGAACACAAAGTGATCTTGGTGGTCAATTCTGAAGGGCTTTTGATTGGGGATGTCCAACCCTTGTCCCGCCTGCAGGTCACCTGTATCGCCGAAGACAAAGGCAACCGACAAAGCGGGACCTATGGCGGAGGTGGACGCGTCGAGTTTGCGTTTTATTTCGAAGAGGATCGGGCCCGCCGCTATGCGCGCGAAGCCGCCCGCCAGGCCATCCTCAATCTGGAGGCCGTCGATGCCCCGGCGGGCGTGATGCCCGTGGTTTTGGGAAGCGGATGGCCTGGCATTTTACTCCATGAAGCGATCGGCCATGGGCTGGAAGCCGATTTCAACCGCCGGAAAACCTCGGCGTTCAGTGAGCTCATCGGGCAACAGGTGGCCTCGGAAGTCTGTACGATCGTCGATGACGGCACGATCCCCTTTCGTCGAGGATCGCTCAACATCGATGACGAAGGCACGCCGACCTCCTCGACCGTGCTCATCGAAAAGGGGATCCTTCGTGCCTACATGACCGATCGCCTGAACGCACGATTGCTCGGGATTCCACTCACGGGAAACGGCAGGCGAGAAGATTTTCGGAGTGTGGTTCTGCCGAGAATGACCAACACGTTTATGTTGGCCGGCGAATCCGAACCCGAGGATATTCTCCGGTCGGTCAAAAAAGGCCTGTATGCCGTCTCCTTTGGCGGCGGGCAGGTGGATATCACCAGTGGAAAGTTCGTCTTTTCGGCAAGCGAAGCGTATCTCATCGAAGACGGCCGGGTCACGGCACCGATCAAAGGGGCTACCTTGATCGGAAACGGCCCGGAAATCCTCCGGAAGGTCTCGATGGTCGGACACGACCTCAGGCTGGATGAAGGGATCGGCACGTGCGGAAAAGACGGACAATCCGTTCCGGTCGGTGTCGGCCTCCCCACGATTCGTGTGGACGAAATCACCGTGGGAGGGACGGTCGCGTCATAGGCGATACCCAGCGTGTGAACACATGTGATGATCGGTATTCGCCCAGCTCCTTCTCGGCACCATCCATGAGCGACGCATCTCTTTCCCTCTTTGAATCCGATCACTTGACGAGGTTGGCCCAACGGATCTTGGCGCAGGCACGTGCGCAAGGGGCGGATGCCGCGGAGGTCATGATCGCCGAGGGCGATTCGGTCGAGGTACAGGTTCGATTAGGCCAAGTGGAACGCCTGTCCAAAGCGCGGGAAAAAGGATTGGGCTTGCGTATCTTTTTTGGACAACGATCGGCGAGCGCTTCCACATCCGATCTGACGGAAGCTTCGCTCGAGCGGCTTGTGGCGGATACCTGTGCGATGGCCAAGGCCGTGGCCGAAGATGCGTCATCGGGATTGCCGGATGCGGAACTGATGGCCAAAGATTTCCCGGATTTAGATGTCTACGATCCGACGACGTTGACCATCGATCAAGAGATTCGCCTGGCCCGTCAAGCCGAAGACGCGGCCATGCAGGCTGACCTGCGCATTACGAATTCCGAGGGAGCCGACTGCGCGGCTGGTCATAGCGCTGTGTTGCTGGCGAATACGCACGGGTTCATCGGCGCGCATCGGAGTTCTAGTTATTCGTTGTCCGTAACGCCTGTCGCAGTCGATCCCCAGGGGAAAGGGATGCAGCGCGATGCCTGGTATACGGTGGGTCGAAAATTTCGTGCGCTCGATCCCCCGGAGACCGTGGGCCGAGAAGCTGCCCGTCGAACGGTCCGACGTCTCGGTGCTCGCAAAATACCGACTCAAAAAGTGCCCGTTGTGTTCGATCCCGAGACGGCCAGGAGTCTGCTGGGACATTTGGCCAGTGCTGTGTCCGGTTATGCCGTTTATAAAGGCGCGTCCTTCCTGATTGGCCAATTGGGAAAATCCCTCGCTCCTGAGTTTATCGATATTTACGACGATGGACGATTGCCTGGAGGGCTCGGCTCCCGCCCGTTCGATGGAGAAGGGCTGCCGACCCGGAAGACGCCGGTGGTCGAACGAGGAGTGCTCGTCAATTATTTGTTGGATACTTATTCAGGACGCAAGTTGGGGATGCCGTCGACGGGCAATGCCGCTCGTAGCATCGGCGAATCGCCGACCGTCGCGCCGACGAATTTTTATCTCGCGCCGGGATCGGCCTCGCCGGAGGACATTCTTCGATCGGTGAAGCAAGGCTTGTATGTGACGGAATTGATCGGGTTTGGGGTCAACATGGTGACCGGCGATTATTCCCGTGGAGCTGTCGGCATATGGATTGAAAACGGAGAACTCGCCTATCCGGTCGAAGAAATCACCATTGCAGGAAACTTAAAACGGATATTTGCAGACATTGAAATCGTAGGAAATGATTTAGTGTTTCGAGGACGGATTGCCAGTCCCACCATCAAAATTCGTGAAATGATGGTAGCGGGAGAGTGAAGTCAATCTATCCAATCATGGAGGCAGGTACATGGCAGAGCAACCCATTCGGGAGGAAATGGTCGAGTATCCAGGAGAAGGCGTCACGCTCAGAGCCTATGTGGCGATTCCTCACGGCGTGTCGCGTGCACCGGCGGTAATCGTCGTTCAGGAATGGTGGGGGCTGAATGATCACATCAAGGATATCGCCAGGCGGTTGGCGCGAGAAGGGTACGTGGCGATTGCGCCCGATCTGTACTCGCGGCTGGGGCACAAAGTCACGGCCGATCCCAACGAAGCCGGGCGATTGATGAACAGTCTCGCCCAAGAAGACGGGTTGAAGGATCTCAAAGCGACCCTGGCCTATCTTAAAACCCGACCCGAGGTCGATCCCAATCGTCTTGGGATCACGGGTTTTTGCATGGGTGGGGGTTATGCGTTGATGCTGCCCTGTGTGACGACCGACATCAAAGCTGCTGTGCCCTTCTATGGACCTATCCCGAATCCGGACACTCCCCTTCAACAGCTTAGTGCGCCGGTTCTCTACATTTATGGCGAAGATGATGGATGGATTACAAAAGCAGATGTGGAGCGATTGAAAGCGGCGCTCAAAAAATACAACAAACCTGGCGAAGTCAAAACCTATCCGGGGTGTCCTCATGCTTTTTTCAACGACACGCGCCCGGATGTCTATAAACCTGCCGAGGCGCAGGATGCCTGGTCGCGGATGTTGCGGTTTTTCGACCAGCATCTCCGATCCTGAAGACCACGCGCAGTTGCGAGAGAAAAAGACGATGCGCATATTAATCGGTGGGAGATTGGGTCATGCCGCTCGATGCCACTGACGGAGCGAAAGTGCTCCAATTGATCACGTCTCGATATAACGACCGCCATTGGCGGAAGAAAATCGAAAAAACCCTGAGTCTGCCCCCCAAAGGGTTTCTCGATGAAAAACAACAAAAACTCTTCCTCTACCTCAAACTCAAGCTTCAGGCCTACAAATCCCGCCGTGCGGATCCGCCCTCGTGGATCGTCGGCGGATTTGCCACTCAAGAAGTGATCGATCGCGCACGCTTCAATCCCCAGGTCGTGGATCCTTCGTTTACTCAGGAGGATGTCGCGCTATTGGGCGTCGATCCCGGGGAAGACGTGGATGCCGTGTGGTGGGAAGAAATGCTCGTCAAATGGTTCGAGGAGCCGGAAGAAGAGGTCGCCGAAGACGAGCAAGACGAAGAGCCTTCAGTCAACGCCGGCGAGACAGCCAGCGAAGCGCATCCTCAAGAACAGTCGTCCTCCTCTCCGTAAGACTCGTCGTATTTGGTTACACCAATTCTTCGATCTCGTTCCACCAATCGGATCAAAAGGTCACTCCACCATGGGCGCGCTGCTGATCCTCGATCCGGCAATCCAACGCCAAGAGCGGGGGCAATGCTCCAACTACGTTTCGAAGCAGCATGAGTGCTCGCGCAATTTGGATGAGAGAAACAGGTCTTGCCGGGATAGGTGTGTCCGGCCCGTGGGGCCTCTTTGGCAGAAGGATAGGTTCGCCTATGGAATTTATGGAATTCCACACGATTTGATTCATCGACAAACGGACATGGTGGACGGTGATAGGGGCGTGGTCCCCATGGGCGAGTCGGGTTGTCGGTTAGTCGCATGACCGGCTCGGGAGGATGTCTATGATGAGATGCGCAACGCATCGCGCTCATGTTAAGGCTAATAATGTGCGAGCAGGCTGTTTGGCGGTTGAAGGTCAATCAAAAACTTGCCCAAATCTGTCTTTTGCCATTCATCAGGTTTCATTTCTCGGGCGATTCGCCAATTTTCTTCTTTGGCCCATGACGGAAAGAGCTGTCTCAATGATTCGAACGGCTCCAAGCTGCGATATTTCTCTCCTTTGACGGTTTTGACCGCTCGGTCGGAAAGGTAATTTTCGAGGGCCCGACGCTCCAAGATATGGCATGTGATGTTAAGATCCTCGCATTTCTTCTTGAAATGTTGCCTCGACGGATCGACCTTGGCATCTTCCCGATCTTTTTCGCTGTTGATCAGAACGAAGATTTCGGAGCTGATTCTCGTCAGTTCCTGCAGCGCAATGCAGGCTTGGTTGGTGTTGTTGATCAGCGCGCTCCCGCCCAAGGGCACGATGAGGATTCGATGGTCCTTCCCCAATTAACGGAGAAATTGTTGAATGGTCAACACGTCGGTGACGCCCTCGACCAAGAGCACGGTGTCGAATCCCAGCGCTTGATAGCTTCCATTGGAGTTCGCCCATGAGTTCGGCGAGCCTGGGTGTCTGTTCGAAGGGGCGGATCAGGCTGCCCCTGCCTGCATCGATTTGGACGGAATAAATAGTGTTCGCTCGTCCTCTCGCCAGCCCGAGGTTGTGGGTGGCGAAGACCACGCCTTCGGTAGCATAGGAGGCGAGCGTCGTCAGAAAATCTAACTGCAGGGAGGGATGCAAATTGAGTTCGGGTTCGTCGATCAGGATGTAAGGGGGCGGATTTCTCAACGCGACGTTCGCCAAAGCGACGAGGAATTGGGCAAAGCCGCCGCCGAGTTCATGGAGAAGATACGGCTTTCCATCGATGATCACCTGAAACGTCGAATCGTCCTGAGTCGGGTTGATTTCCAGGCTTCGAAAGCCGAACAGCTTCCGCAAATCTTCTGTCAGGGCAATAGCTTTTTGATTATGGGCTTTGTATGGACCGGACTTTCATGATTTCCAATTCGAAACCAGCGTACGACCGATCGCGATATCGTAATATTGCGACTGATTGCCCTGAAGATCCAACGCATTTCTAAAGGCGCCGAGATAGACACATCCGGCAAGGGCTCGAAATGTCTCCAACAGTCTTCTGGGATCGGCAATAACCTGTCCGTGTGAAAGCAACAGCCCGCTGGAATCAAAACTGAGCGAGGGTGCGTGGACTTGTTGGCTTGCATCATAGCCGCTATAAAAGCGTCCCGTATACTGAAGTGGATTCCTCGATATCACGAAGTGGGCTTTTGTGACGAGCGGTACATCGGCCAGACCGATCTGTTCTTTATCATCGGGATCGATCTCCACGATGATTTCCATGTCCCGGTCATTGTTATCGCAGAAAACGGAGCGTGGGTCTTGGATGCCATGAATTGGTGGGAGATGAACGCTTTTCCCTCCAATCAAGTCGAGAAAGGGACTTTGGAGATTCCCCCAGAAAGATCGAAACTCGTAGAAAAACCGCAACAACGTGGACTTTCCAGAGTTATTGACACCGATCAGCGCGGTCAATCCTTTTCGCAAATCAATCCTCGCCGGCTGCTCGAAGCA
This sequence comes from Nitrospirota bacterium, assembly GCA_003695915.1. Lineage (GTDB taxonomy): Bacteria > Nitrospirota > Nitrospiria > Nitrospirales > UBA8639 > J017. The sequence continues at coordinate 3,264 of RFGF01000058.1, read as the reverse complement.
CCGGTAATTCTTGAGCGTAATTGTCATGTCCATTGGCTAGAGGCAAGTGTGTTATTTGTGTGGTCGAAATGCATCGAAAAGCATTTGAAAGCCCATCGTATCACAACGGCGTTAAGACTCGAAAAAACTGGTACTGTTGGCCTTGCTCTACCCCACTTGATGTGAAACAGCTTGCCCCATCCGAGCATCACTCGATCCGAAGTGAAGGATTTATTCCTTCGCGATGTGAAGGAAAGCGCCTACACGTTAGTGTCTGATCTCCTTCAATGCCGTTCGTCTAACTTATTGTAAATGCTACGCTTTTCTATCAATAGTGCCTGGTGCGCCTCTTGCTATGTTTCCAAGAATAAGATGATGTTTGTTGTGCAGAGGCAGAGGTGGGGATGCAGAGGAAGGCAGCAAAGGAGGCAAGCTATGAAACGTGTTCTTCTGATCGACGATGACGAAGAAGTCCGTGATTCGCTAGCCTTGATGCTGCAGTCCGAAGGCTATGATGTCGTGGAAGCGTCCAATGGGCGCGAAGTGTTAGAACGGGACGCCAATCGTTCAGCCTCGGTGGTGATTGCGGATTTGGTGACCTTGGAGCACGACGGGGTCGAATCCGTGCAATCCCTCCGCCAACGTTGGCCCGATGCACCGGTCATTGCGATATCCGGCACGATCCCCTCTTGTGAAGAGGACGACAAGGCGCTCGATCGCGTTCTTGCACCGGTGTGCCGGTTGCAAAAGCCATTTACCATCGATGAATTTCTCGCCACGGTCAGGACCGTTCTTCCCGCCTGCGCCTGATCTGCGTTCATCACAACATGGGCGATGGACCGCCCTTCAGATCTGCTAGCCCGTATGCCTGGCAATCCGGTATACGGGCTGTCTTTTGCCCGGCATTCTTTCATGTGATGCACAACCGATAAGCGTGTATTCATCGGAGTGCAGGAGCACAGGTGTTGAACTGGTAGCTAATCGGTGAAACCTTTGCCAAATGCGGATCGCAGGATCCGCCTAATCGCTTGGCGGTTCGAAGTGTCCAGAGGGACGAGATTGCCAAGGAAGTGCCGCCGTTCGGGCTTGTTTGAGTAAGCTCTGTAAATTGATCGCGGCGGCACGGATCAATTTAGGGTCTCCGTGGTGGATCAACGCTGCGAGCTGGAGATAGAGCTCTTCTTGTTCGCGAAATCCTCGCCAGACATAATCCAGCGTCATCGACTCTCGATGAGAGCTGACGGAAGCTGCCTCATCTTTATCATTCTGCAGGAATTGGATGACTTTAGGATGGATTACCAGCCAACTTGTCGGAATCCCGAGAGCGGAACCGATTTGATGGAGGAGGGTGAGCGGCGGATCCTGGGTTTCCTGTTCGATGGCTTCGAGCTGGCTGATGGGGATCCCCACTTCATCAGCCAAGTCTTTCAGACAATAGCCGCGAGTATGTCGCCATGCTTGTATGTGATGGGATGGCTTCATAGTCGAAGCCGAATCATACCCGAGAGAGATCAGACTGTCTATGTACGAGTTGCGGAATCATCGAGGTTTCACTAAGGTAGGCCGCATGAACGAACCGTTTCAGTATTGCATCATTCCCAGCCCAGTTGGCGAGTTGTTAATCGCCGGCGATTCAACGGGATTGAAAGTGATCGATTTCCAGGCTGGTCCGCATCCCCGAACGCCACTGGCTACGTGGGTTCGAACGGTCCGCCCATTTGAGGAAGCAGTCGAACAGTTGAACCTGTATTTTGCGGGCCAGCTTCGAGAATTTACGTTGCCGTTGGCACCGGAAGGCACGCCGTTTCAGCTGCGGGTTTGGCAGGCATTGCGAACCATTCCGTACGGTACGACCGTTTCGTATAGCGAAATCGCATCACGTATTGGCCGACCGAGGGCGATGAGAGCTGTAGGGGCTGCGAACGGGCACAATCCAATTTCCATTGTCATTCCTTGTCACCGGGTGATCGGGAAAACCGGTGCCCTTGTAGGCTACGGCGGGGGACTCGCCATTAAGCAAGCGTTATTGGCCCATGAGCGCCGCGTGCTTGCGGCGTTATCGGAGTCGCATGTGAAGACGAGCGAGATCTTCAGGCATCCTCATAAGGGTGGGAAGGCGAAGATGGAGAAAGTGAAGCAAAATGGGCCCCGCTGTGTGGTTGCTCGCGATCTTTAACATATCGCTCTAAAATTTCACGGATGACAGGGAAAGCAAGCTCGTTCCAGGGAATCTTGTCCAGGCTCGTCATTTGTACCTCGAGACTTTCCTCTCCGACGCCATACTCAGATGTGCGGAGTCGCCCACGAAACACGACATAGACTTGCCCGACATGGGGAAGGCTGAACACGGCATATAGCGAGTAGATGTCAACTACGGCTTTGGCCTCCTCGAGTGTTTCTCTGGCTGCTGCCTCTTCCGTGCTTTCTCCCAATTCCATAAAGCCTGCGGGAATGGTCCATAACCCTCGCCGCGGTTCGATGGCTCTGCGACAGAGCAAGATATCTCCCTGCCATTCGACGATACATCCGGCGACGATTTTGGGATTTTGGTAGTGAATAATATGGCAGGCTGGGCATACGGCTCGGACGACGGTTTCGCCCGGCGGGATGCGGTATTCGACTTTGGCCCCACAGTGACTGCAATAGAGGATCGGCGTCGCGGACATGGCTCACAACTCTTGGAGGCGAATGATCGTTTATCGGTTAATGTCTCTTTTGGGATGAATCCGTGTTTTTCTTTCAATCTCTGTCCTGATCGATGCGAGCGAGGAGCCAGCAAAGAGCATATCTGTCGCTATTTCTTCATGTACCATAAATCTCCCAGAAGGTCACGAGCGCATTGCAGCGCTGATGCAAGGCATTCATTGTCGATGTTTGCCACCATTTGGTATGGTGTCGGCGGATCGCATTCCGGGTTGAGAGCGTCGATGTGCTTAAGGTAGCGAAGAAAAATATAGGAGCCGATGATAAGGACAGCATGCGATTGTTACGTTCAACCGTATAGCTCGCGTCCATCTTCCTCCTAAACCGGTGCCCAAAGATACCTCACAGTCTTTAATGGGGGCCTCTAACAACGTGAAGTTTTGGATGTTTGGGTCACTCGGGATGATGGAGTGACCAAGTTTGGCCGTGAAAAAGGGAGGGCAAAGTACGGTGCCCCCATGTTCGCTCGCCTTGTCCTCAATAGCACACAGCTCCTCTTGGAGGCGATACCCGAAGCACGAAACACCGCTGAAAATTGTACATGAGATTCTTCAAGCCAATCTTGGCTCGGGCCCGCACCTG
>RFGF01000057.1 GCA_003695915.1 Nitrospirota bacterium | reverse complement strand
GGCTCGAACAGACCGTTTCCGTGATCCACGAACACCAATTGCTCCGTTCCAGAATCGAGGACCGCCGTAGCAGGGACGACGAGGCGTACGCCGAGCGGAATAAGAATATCGACGTTGGCGAACATGCCCGGCTTGAGTCTCCATTGCGGATTGGGAAGTTCGAAGCGAACCTTGACCGTCCGGGTTTTGGGCTCGAGGACGGGATAAATATAGGTCACGGTGCCGTGAAAGACCTCGCCGGGGAAATACGGAAGGGTAATCGTGGCTTCCTGACCTAGTTCAATGTACGGGATTTCATATTCGTACAGATCCGCAAGCACCCAGACCTTGGAGAGGTCGGCCAAGGTATACAAATCGAGGTTCGGGGTCACGTACATGCCCTCTCGCATTTGCATGTCCAGGACATAGCCTGAGATAGGGGCATGGAGGGGTAAGGTGCGCAGGACTGTGCCCGTTCGCTCCAGATCCCGAATATGGTCAGGCGTAATATCCCAGAGCGCGAATCGTTGCCGCGTCGATTCGAGCACGCGTTTGGCGCTTTCCGCGACCTCCGGAAACTCGGCACTCCCCAACGTTCTGACTGCTTTCAACGCGAGGAGATATTCCTCTTGGGTCGCCACGAGGTCCGGACTGTAGATCTCGAACAGCTTTTGCCCTTTGTCTACCTGCTCGCCGACAAAGCGAACATACAGTTTCTCTACCCATCCGCTGAGTTTGATATGGACATGTGCCAACAGGCGTTCATCGACCTCCACCAGCCCGACGGTCCTGATGGACCGCGTCAAGGATCGCTGTTCCGCACTGGCCGTTTCGACACCGATGAGCTGCCGCCGCTCCGCGCTGACTCGGATGAATTGCGGTTGATGCGGAGGCGCCGATGGCGCTTGCGAGGCGACCGACGGTGGGGTTGGCTTGGTCGTGCGGGAAGATTCCTGTTGTGATGGACGGATTCCCAGATCCCCGAACCGGTACAGCAGGCCTCCTGCAATGATCGCGATAATTCCCAGCACCGCGAAGCGGATCAGCGGCCGTTGAAAAAAAGCGCGGCTTTTCTTAGAAGGCAAAGGTTCTGCCGGTGATGAGGGGGGAGCGTTTGGCGCTGAGGGATCGGCACCTTCGGGTGGCATCGATGTGCGCGTCATGGTTTGTGTCCTTGTAACGGAATTCCCACGGCTTCCTCCAACCGGGCCACGGCGATCTCATGTGCCACGCGCTCTCGATGGAGTTCGATCTCGTCGCGTTGCAGGCGGAGCAGATTATCGAGCATCGTCAGAAAGTCGACTTTCCCCACCGCGTATCCGGCAATGGCCGATTCCAAGGCAAGGGAGGCCTGAGGAATGATGGCGGTTTCCAAGAGCTTGACCAATCGGGCAGATCGTTGGATGCGCACAAAATTGTCTTTAACGCGGAACAAGATGTCCTGCCGAGCCGTGCGATGATCCTGCCGTGCCCCTTCCAGTTCTGCGAGGGCTTCTTCTACGCCATAACGCTGTTTGGTCGTGTAATACAGCGGGACTCTGATCCCCACCATGCCGAAGGCGTCCTGCAGCTCATTAGAACGGAAGGACTGCATGGCTCCAAGATTGACGAAGAAGTCCGGATAATACTCACGGCGTGCCAAATCGAGAGCGGATTGCCCGCGCTCGATGCTTTTGCGTTGGGCCTTCAGTATGGGCGAATGCTGTTGCGCCAGATCATTGAGTTGGTCCAGAGTGAGCGACAGGACGGTCAATGAGGGCTCAGCGGGCCTCCCGAATGGCGCAGACGGTGGGCGGTTCAAGATTCGGTTCATATCGGCATGAAGGGTTTCTTTTTCCTGCTCCAGCGTTGTCAACCGTTCCAGTTCCCGTGACAGCTCAACCTGGGCTCGAAAAATATCTTGTTGAATGCCTTTGCCCACCTTGTATCGCGCTTGAGCGGTTTGCTCGAACTGCTGGAGGATTTTGATGTTTTTCTCGACAATGTCCAGAGATTCGTGAATGAAGTGGAGGCGGTAATACGCGGCTTTGAGTTGCGCCACAATTCGCAAGCCCACGGCCAAGTATCGTTCCCGCGCTTCTTCTGCATGTTTGCTGGCGACTTCGCCGCGGAGTCTGAGTTTTCCAGGAAAGGGAAACTCCTGTTGAATGGCCACCCGGCCTTCTCGCATGATCTCGGGCCCACGGTAGGCAAAGGCGATTACAGGATCCGGGAGACTTTCGGCCTGCGGAATGGTGGCTTTGACCGCCTCCCATCGTTGCCGCGCGGCCAAGATTTCTGGATTACGTTGTAAGGCTTCGTGGAGTAGCGTCTCGAGCCCGAGCGGGGGCTCCGCTCCGCGAGCTGTGGAAACGACCATGTCCCCGAGCAGAAGCTGGGAGACGAGAAGACAGGACAAGGCGATGACCGGGTACGAGATGTCTTTCATTGTCCCTCCGCGATGCTAAGTGAATGAAGGGGCTATGTACCTGACGACTGAAACGAACGAAAGACGAACGGGCAAAGAAGGCGTGCGTTCAATTCAGCAGAACGCGAAACAGCAAGTAAGGGAGAGGGGAGGAAGAACGAGGAAACGGAGGATCGCTCGAAAGAGAGGTGCAGACGGTCGTCGTGGCGCATGGGGAAGGAAGAATGTCCATGGCCGTAAGCAACACACCAGGAACCGGTTTGAGCCAAAGGCCGACCTCGTTGGTGAGTTGCTCCGGACAGTGCCCGTTGAACGGATGGCTCTGATGTGAAGAGGAGCGCGGGGTCTCATTTGTGAAGGCAAATGAGCCCATGGGACAGAACGACCCTAGCGCAACACAGATCGTGACTGTAATCAGCAGGGCTAAGGCGAGTCCGTGATAGAAGCGATGGTGAGATCCTTCAAGCATGGATCTTAAGCCGGAACGCTGCAAAAAAGAACATGGCGAAAAGCTTAGCCGATTAAAGCCCTCAACGCAATCATGCAGAAGACAATGGAACATGCGAGCGAATGGGTCATGGCTGCGTTCAAGGGTGAAGGCGATCCCATCGATCGCTGTGCTTCGACGAGCCTCGGCTTCTGATATCGCTGAAGACGTTGCACATGGCCCATTCCAGTTCAAGTCTCTTCCCGATCCGAGCAGGGTAGCATCACCAAGGTGGGCACGTCTCGACGTTCCTCTGTCATCAGCAAATCCGCGGAAGCTGTTCGCCGGAAAGAAATTCCACGATTCGGTGGGTTCCGATGATGGTCTGAAGGATGACACGGGCATGAGGGGTGGCAGGGGCGTGATGCACTTCCCCGATGTCCGCGGCGTTCTGCGAAACAGGGTGCCTTCGAAGGACAGAAAGCGCCCGCAAGCTATCTTGGGGAGGCACGAACAGGACGCATCGCCCTTCGTTCGCCACATATAACGGATCGAGTCCCAGAATTTCACAGGCGCCGCGCACGGCATCGCTCACGGGAATGTGCGCTTCGTCAATGACCATGGACACGGCTGCAGAGATGGCCAGTTCGTTGAGCGCACTGCCCAATCCGCCGCGGGTCAGATCGCGAAGGCAATGCACGTCGATCCCATGGGCGATCACATCCGCGACGATCGTGTGAAGCGGGGCTGAATCGCTGGCGATCTCGCCGGCAAAGGTCAATCCGGCGCGCGAGCTCAAGACAGCAATCCCGTGTCGCCCGATATCTCCGCTGAGCAGAATCCGATCTCCAGGACGAATTCGCGAGGGTGCGATCTCGATGCCGTCTGGCACGATACCGATGCCCGACGTGGTGATAAACAATTGATCGCCCTTGCCATGATCGACGACTTTGGTATCCCCGCAGACAATAGGGATGTCGACCGCCTTGGCGGCCTGGGCCATCGACGCCACAATCTGCTCGAGCATACGCTTAGAGAGCCCTTCTTCGATGATGAACCCGGCGCTCAACGCGCGTGGCTGGGCACCGCACATGGCGAGATCGTTCACGGTGCCATGAACCGCTAGACTGCCGATATCGCCACCGGGAAAACACAAGGGCTGTACCACATACGAGTCCGTTGTGAACGCGAGTCGCCCGTTGCCTAGCGAAAGAAGGGCACCATCGTGGAGGGAAGCCAAAACCGGGTTCTCAAACGCAGGAAGAAACACCTCCTGTGTGAGCGCGTGCGTCAATCGCCCGCCACCTCCATGGGCAAGGCGAATCGTGTCTGCTTCCGGAGAAGGGACGGGGCAGTGCATGGTGCACGGAGAAGGCTCGCTCATGGTCGAGCTGCAGAAGAGGTCGGTGGACGATAGCGATAATAGGCTGCACAGGCGCCTTCGCTGGAGACCATCGGCGCTCCCAGTGGGTGGTCGGGCGTGCATCGAGCGGCAAACGAGGGACATTCGTGCGGCTTGAGTCGCCCTTGCAGGACGAGCCCGCTGTAGCATTCGGACTTTTCGTGAACGGTGGCAGCGCTGGGGTGCAGAGAAGCGGCAAAGCGTTGCAGGGCATCGAAATGTGCGAATCGGGGTTTGAGTCGCAGCCCACTGGAGGGTAATTCGCCGATCCCGCGCCAGTGTTGCGGGCCGAGTTCAAAAACCGTGTCGACCAGATGCTGGGCTTTGCGATTGCCTGCTCGATCGACGGAGCGCGCATATTGATTGTGAACGCTGGCCTCCCCGGCCTCCAATTGTCGCACGAGCATGAGCACGCCTTCCAAGATGTCGACGGGTTCGAATCCCGTGACCACAATCGGGACGCGAAAGGTCCGAACGAGTTCTTCGTATTCTTCATAGCCCATGACCGTGCACACGTGCCCAGCAGCCAGAAATCCCTGCACCCGATTTTCCGGAGAGGCCAGGATAGCCTTTATGGCTGGCGGTACACGGACGTGGGCGACGATGAGGCTGAGGTTGGTGAGCCCGGCTCGTTGGGCTTCCAGGACCAGCATGGCATGTGCCGGCGCTGTAGTTTCGAATCCCACGGCAAAGACGACGATCTCGCGCGAGGGCATGGTTTGCGCGAGTTTCAGGGCTTCCAAGGGCGAATACATGGTGCGGATGTCTCCTCCTCGGGCTTTGACGCCAAGGAGATCATCGGCCGATCCCGGGACGCGCAGCATATCCCCAAAGGAACAGAGTGTGACATGGGGCAACGAGGCCAAGCGAATGGCGGCGTCGATGGCAGAGATGGGGGTCACGCAGACCGGGCAGCCTGGGCCGTGAATCAGCGAGATCTCCGGTGGCAAGAGGCGATCCAGGCCGAATCGGACAATGGCGTGCGTCTGCCCACCACAGATTTCCATGATCGTCCATGGATGCTGCACCGTTTCCCGAATCGCACGAGCGAGTGTGCGGACGAGACGGGCATCGCGATATTCGTCGACGTATTTCATGAGGACGATGGTTCTTCTCGCGAGTGCGGGGAATGTTGTGTTGTCTCCCAGAGCTTCAGCGTCTCACGGGCCGCTTCCTCATTCACGCGGCTAATGGCGAAGCCGACGTGAACGATCACGAAATCGCCAACCTTGGCTTCCGGAACCAAAGCCAGGCAAACTTCCTGGCTGATCCCTCCGAACGAGACGAGACCCGTTCGCAATTCGTCATCATCGATGTATTGGATTTGTCCAGGGATGGCCAGGCACATGGGATTGCCCTGTTAATTCCCTGCATCTTGTCATATAGCCCTTTCCTTGTGCAAAGGGGCAGCTTTGAAGAACGTTGGGAGGCGCTTTGGACAGATGCGAGCCCGCTCTGCCCTTCGAAACCCGTGGTTTGAAGTTGCCCGCGTGCAATCGGATATACTAAGGTTGAGACGCGAACGCGACAGAAGACGGCAATGGGAATCGCTCAGGTCAAACGGATTATCCATCGAAGTTGTGTGCTCGCTCTGCTCTTTGTGATCCTGCTCACGGGAAGCGTGCAGGCAGGCTTTTATCTGCCTCGCGTGCAGGAGCTGGTGGTTCCGATTCTCGGTGTGTCGGTCGATCCGACTCGCCGACCGGTGGGTGTCGTGTCTCGAGTGATCATTCATTTTGAAAAACGCACGGATCGGAAGGGGTTGCGCGTGCAATACGGTACGACGCCTGGTCGGTTTTCGTTGTTGGCTCGCCAATCGATTTATCAGGCCATCGTGCGGGCCTCCAAGCGAGCGCAGCTTTCCACCGATTCCTGGACAGTTACCGTCATATTTCCCTATTCCGGTCTGACCCTGTATGGCAAAAGTCTCTCGGCGATGGTCGCACTGAGCGTGGTCGCGTTAGCCAAGGGCGACTCGATCCTCCAAGGGCGGGCGCTGACCGGCACCATTACAGAAGACGGTCATATCGGAAAAGTCGGCGGCGTGCCGTTGAAAGTGCAAGCGGCCTATGCCCGTCATTTGCGCCGCGTGTTGATCCCCCAGGAATACGATGTCCGAGATGGGGATTGGCGGGTTCCGTTCCTCATGCAAGTCTCTCCGGTGAATACCGTCGACGAGGCCTATTTTGGATTGACCGGTGCTCATTTGCACGCATCGATCGAAGCGCGATAATCGCGTTGTGGCGTCGGGCGGGTTTGGCCCTTCTATTTCGTTGCCGGAACAGCCAGAAGAGGACAATGAGCGAGACGAAGGACTCGCTCCGTCGTGCTTCCTCGAAGGGCATCGAGAAATCCTTGATGCCCTTGCGTGGTCATCGCAATGAGCTCTGGAGTCTCCTCGCGTTCAACGTTCAGAATTTGTTCCACCACGTCGCCTCGGCGGAGTGTGATGTGCCAAGTCCATCCCGATTGGCGAGGTGTTCGTAGGAAAGGCATCGTTGTTTCTTTGCCCACGTGAAGAAGGGTAAACGCCACATGTTCGCATGCCAAGGTACAGCTCAAACTCGATACGGCTTGAACGGCAGGAAACGGAGCAGGAGAGGTATCGATGGGCACGAGAATCTTCCGGAAATGGAAGGTTCCATCATCAACCCGGACGAATCCCCAACCTTGTGAAGGGATAAACAGCGTCATCGCGCCCGATTCCCGAGCCACAGGTTCCGCGACCGATTGAAAAAACGGTTGCCCCCCAAGCTGATGAGTTGCAAGGACCACAAGATCGGCGGGATGGCGTGAGAGGTACTCGAGAATGGCGGCTGTCGGATCGTCGCCCCGAGCCAGGATTTTTTCGACAGACAGACCGAGGTTAGCGATGTCGTGGGGAGAAGATCTGGGCGGAATGAGTCCCCATCGCGCCAGCGTGGCCCGGACATGGGGAAAATGTTCCCAACTCGTTTCTTCGAGCTCTTCGTTGACGTGGAAAATCGTCAGCTTGGCCTTCGTCGCGAGCGCCAATTTTAGTGCATGAGCAAATGCGACATCCGGTGCCGACGAAAAATCCGTTGGATGAAAGATATGCCCAAGTTCTAAGCGATGAGGATGGGGCCAGTCGTTCGTCATAGAGATTGGTTCATGAAACGAGTCGCTCGCCGGTATGCCCTCTCGCATTGAAGATTCGGGCCTCAGTACCCATGACACAACAGGCTCGAACTGCTCGAGTCGGGTCGAGGCTTCGACGAAGTGATCCTTGGTTGAAGAGGAACAGGTCGATCGTCGTGTGCTAGAATTGTCAGGAACATCCATTGTCTCGCTTCGTTCATCATGTTCTCCAGGGAGGGTTCTCGCTATGGGTCCGCGAAAAGTGATCGTCAAAGACGATGCGATTTATGACGCGAAAACAGGGGTCTTGATCAAGGATGGTTTGACGACTCGCGAAGCTGTTGAACAATATGTCGATCACCATTATATGGTGCTACCTGTCGTTGATAAGGCCGGTCGTCCGTGGTTGTTGGATGGGCAGCTCGTCTTTTGTTTGCATGGCACCCAATATGAGACGGTCAATGACGACGTCATTCACGTCGTCCCTTGTCCGGATTGCGGAGGAATGGCTATTCGGGATGAAGAGCCATTGGTGGATACCGAGTGCGTTCGCTGTACGCAATGCGGGCATGAATTCGATCCGCGACTCGAAATGATGGAAAGCTAGTCGAGCCGAAGGAGCAGAGAAATGCGTTCCTTTTCGGGTCGCGGACGCCACCATCTTCGACAGGGAGAGTTTAGCGAGGCGTTTGGACTTCATGTGTCGGACGAATGTCCAAGGGTTCGCCGAGCGCGCCCAGCCCAAAATGATGTTTTTCGACCAAAGTCGTATGACGGCTTTGTTCTCTTGTAGGAGCCTCGAATTCGATCCGAGTTTTTAGGATGTCATCTGCCAGCACCACGACTTGCATATCGAGGACCCCACGAAGCCCTGGATGCCACGCATAGAGCGTGTACACGCCTTCTGGAATATCCGTGAGTGTAAAGCGCCCCTGGTCATCGGTGATCGCGTAATACGGATTGTTTACGGCGATACCCCACGCTTGCATGAAGGGGTGGAACCCGCATTCGAGGTAGAAAATCCTGCGTCCTTTGGAAAAACGGATCGTATCGACAAGCGGTTCGCCTGCTCGGTGCTCGTGATTCTCTACGTGACCCTTGGGATGGTAGGGGTTGAGGCGAAGCGGGCGATGGACCATGACCTCGGAACCGAAGGGAGCCGTTTCGTACAGTTGCACTTCATGGATGATCGGATCCATGTTCACGACTCGAATCGGTTGCTGATCGCGAACGACCAGCACCGAAGGGGTAAACACACAGTCCTGTGCTTTGATGGTGAGCGATTCCGTGGTGAACGGTTTGCCAGCTTCGACTCCTTCGAGGAAGACGACCACATTCTTGAGGCCTCCATCCGGAGCCACTTGGAATTCATCCACGAGGCGCCATCCTGTACCGGTCGAAATCCGCCCGCAATAGACCGGATCCGGAAAGGTCACCAGATTGAAGGCTTTGGCTGGCGGTTCTTGTCCTTTTAAGATCACCTGACCCGTGATCTGGCCGCCATGCTCTACAGAGATTTCGGTATAGGGCCAGGCGGGGCTGACGAAGCTCAACAACCAAACGAAACTTGTCACCATGAATCCGTTCATCTTTCTGTTCATCATTCGAAACCTTTCTTTTTTGAGAGGAGATAACGCTTCAATCGTATGGCCTCAGTGACCATTTGGATAATCGGCGATCTAACAACGGCGTCGCACGGTAATTTCGGTGAGCTGCATCTTACCAAGCCGAGGTTATGGCCCGAAATATTTCAGGCTGTGTAGTTCTAGCTTTACAAAGTGCATGCCATTTTTTCGAGCATTTCGCTCATCTTCAAAAATTGTTCATTGGAAACGATCGCTCGTTCAGTCCTCATTTATCATCGAACAATGGTATGTGGCGATTTTCCGCATCGAGGAGGGATATAAAAAGAAATAATGCTATTAGCTATTGGGTAACTTGATTCGTCGACAAAGCGGATATATTTATGCTGATAATAAAAAAAAGGAATCCGACGATCGTTCATCATCTCGCACAAGAGAAGGGGTAACATGGCGGAACACAAACGCGATTATTATGAGGTCTTAGGAGTCTCCAAGTCTGCGACCCCAGAAGAGATTAAAAAGGCCTATCGCCGACTTGCTCGGCAATACCATCCGGACTTGCATCCTGGAGCCAAAAAAGCAGAAATGGAGAAGAAATTCAAGGAGCTGACCGAAGCCTACGAGGTGTTGGGCGACGAGGAAAAGCGGAAGAAATACGATAAGTACGGATTCCGGTGGCAAGAAGCGGAGGCCTACGAGCAAGCACGTGAGGCTGCAGGAGCCGGACGACCGGCGGGAGAATGGAACGTCTTTACCGAAGGCGATATCGGCGATTTCAGCGATCTCTTCGAAAGTCTCTTTGGACGACGACGAGAAGGTCCGTCATTCAGTGGCTTCGCCATGCCCGGGGCCGATCTGGAAGCGACCGTTCAAGTCACACTTCAAGAAGTGTGTACGGGCACGACACGTCGACTCGAGATCGTGGACGCTACCGGGCGGCCGCAACCCCTTGAAGTTCGGATTCCCAAAGGCGTTCAAGACGGCGAGCGTTTGCGTGTGAAAGGGAAAGGAGCCCCCGGTGTTCGCGGGGGGCCTCCTGGCGATTTGTATTTGCATGTCCATATCGTGCCGCATCCGGTCTTTCAACGAAAGGGTTCCGATATTTGGCTAACGCTCCCCATTTGGCCCTGGGAAGCGGTGCTCGGCGCCGAGGTGCAAGTCCCCACGCTGACAGGACCGGTCAAGCTCAAAATTCCGCCAGGCAGTCAATCCAAGCAGCAGCTGCGATTGAAAGGAAAAGGGCTTCCGACTCGAACGGGTTCAGTCGGCGACCAATTTGCTGTGTTGGACATCGTGGTCCCTTCCTCGATCTCGACGGAAGAAAAATCTGTGTACGAACAATTGCGCAAATTTCCTCATGCCGATCCTCGGGCAGAACTTCTCAGGAGGGCCGCTTATGGCTGAGAACCATCATGAAGAATTGATAGAATATGTCACGGCGGACTGGGCCCCGCAACAGGGTATCCGCTTGGAAGAACTGTGTGCGAGGCTCGGGATCGGGCAGGATGTGTTGGAGCTGTGTCTCCAGTGGGAGATTATTCAACCCTTTGAAACAGAGCCGGAGGGAGAACGGCTCGTCCCCGTAGAGGCGATTGAACGCCTCGGTCGTGGATTACGGCTTTGGCGAGATTTGGGTTTGAATTGGGCTGGTGTAAGCGTCGTTTTGGATCTCTTGGATCGCATCGAAGAATTAGAACGCCGCCTGCAAGAGCGATTTGAGCCATAACATCGAGCGGAGATAGCCGCCCAATCCATCGGGCACTAAATCTGAACATGGTCCCTTGCTCGGAGAAGGCTGGTATAAAAGTATGACGCTTTTTGGGACAATCCTCATCATTCGATTGTGGAGTTGAGGGGCATGAAAATACCAGCCCGCGTTTCTCAATGCTGGCTATACGAGTAATTGGCGGAACATCTCAATGGCATGATTCTTGTCTTGATTGTGGAATGAAGATAAGAGGTGTCGGAAGGAGTGCGGACAGCTGGGCCTTGTGTGGCCGGCATCAAGCCCGGTGCAAAGCATATGGTCATGGTCCTTGTGGTAGCCACACCGGATACTGTGTTTCGGGGTCAGTTAAAACAATGGCTCCTCGAACATGGAGAGACGTGTCTTGAAGCGGAATCGGGAGAGGAAGTCTTTGCGCATGTTCGTCGCGCGAAGCCGGAATTGGTGATTGTGGATCTGTATCTTCAGCAGCCCGAAGGGCTCGATGTTGTCCGTCGATTGCGTGCTCAAGGGTATAGAGGAAAGATCATACTCTTAGGTGGGCAAACTGTCGAAAGTCTCACCCCGGAGGCGTTTCGACTGGGAGCGCTTCAGATCCCTGGCAGGCCGTTACAAATGGAAAAGGTCATTGGGGCCTTGCGGGTTGCGAGGGGCGAATTGGATTTCGCATGCGATGAATGAAAAAGCAAAGTTTTGCGTGGTCGCAAACGTATGGAGGTCGGTCCTTGCGTGTTCGATCGTAATATGATCAGGCGAATAGTTGATCTTGATGGAGGTGAGTCATGACCTGCAATCTTGGCATGACAGAGCGGTTAATTCGAATCGGGGTCGGCGTGGTGTTGCTTGCCCTTGCTGGCATGGCCGAGCTTCCAACTTGGGGCACGGTCCTCGTCTTGGTCGTGGGCATGATCGCGGTGATTACCGGCGCGGTAGGGTTTTGCCCTGCGTGGAAACTGTTGGGAATTGATACTTCTGAATCTAAGCGGGTGAAAGGATCATAAGCCAGAGTGGACGACAGCAAACATATGGGAGCAAGCCAACCGACTATATGCGGATCCGATACAATATCCGATACAATGAGGAAGGATGACCCTTCATAACCACCTTGGATCGCCTTTGGCCGTGACGAAGATCGGAATTTTAGTGGGTGGAGGCCCAGCACCGGGAATCAACAGCGTCATTGAAGCCGCGACGATTCGGAGCCTCTTGCGCGGTGTCGAAGTCGTCGGCATCCAAGATGGATTCAAGTGGTTGATGCGCGGCGACGCGTCGCGGATCCGACCGCTGACCTATGACACGGTCAGCCGGATTCATTTTCAAGGTGGATCGTTTCTCGGAACATCCCGTGCGAATCCAACTAAAGATGCACACTCCCTATCGGCAGTGGTGTCGACCCTGGATCGACTTCGCATTCAAGGATTGATCACGATCGGGGGAGACGATACGGCATTCTCGGCGATGCGGGTGGAGCAGGCGGCGCAAGATCGATTGCGTGTCGTCCATGTACCGAAAACCATCGATAATGATTTGTGTCTTCCGCATGGCATGTCCACGTTCGGGTTTCAAACGGCCCGGCATGTGGGAGTGGAGATTGTCAAAAACCTGATGGTGGATGCCCGAACCACGTCCCGATGGTATGTCGTGGTCACCATGGGGAGAAAGGCTGGACACCTCGCCCTCGGGATCGGTAAAGCGGCCGGAGCTACGCTCACGGTCATTCCGGAAGAATTTGTCCATGATCGAGATGGTCGGATCAAATTGTCCGATCTGGCGAACATTGTGGTCGGGGCGATAGCAAAGCGGCTGCACATGGGGAGGATGGACGGCGTGGTGGTGTTAGCGGAAGGATTGGTCGAGTTATTGGACCAGGAAGAATTGGAACGGTTGGGCCATGTGGAGCGCGATGAACACGGCCATCTTCGGTTGTCGGAGCTCGATCTGGGGCGGATGGTCAAGCAGGAAGTTGCTCATGCGCTCGATCGTGCCGGGATCAAGATGACCATCGTGTCGAAAAATATCGGCTACGAACTTCGCTGTGCAGATCCGATTCCCTTCGATATGGAGTATACCAGGGATTTAGGGTATTGCGCGGCCCAATATCTCTTGGATGGGGGCAGTGCAGCGATGGTCACCGTCGATAACAATGGGCGATTTTCCCCTTTGCCTTTTAAAGAAATGTTGGATCCTGCAACGGGACGGACCAAGGTGCGGATGGTCGATATCCAATCGGAGTCCTATATCATAGCCCGCGACTATATGGTCCGGCTTACGGCTCAGGATCTCAAGAACGAGGCGTTCGTGGCGAGCGTCGCTGCTTCTCTCAACCTCACTCCTGAGGCCTTTCGTCAGCGCTTTGCTCCTGTCGTGCACTAGGCAGGATTTGCAAGCGAGGGCTCTCTCCCGTGGCTCTTCGATCCGAGAACCAACGCTAATCCAATGCCAACGTCAGACATTTGGCCGCGCCGCCGGCTTTCATGAATTCGTCCAACTCTACAGGATGCGGCTCGTACCCATGGGCCGTCAGCCACTCCATGGTTTGGGGGCAGCCAGCAGGAAGGACGACGTGCCGATCCACGCACACGGCATTGCACGCGAAACGAACGGCTTCGGCTCGGGGGACCGTCCACCGCCGATGAGAGGGAACGCGATCGTTGATTACCGTCTGAGCGTAGTTATCGAACGCCGGAGGATAATACAAGAGCTCGCCTCCGCTTAGCGGGCAAAAGCACGTATCCAAATGATAAAAGTGGCTATCGACCAATTCCAGCGGAAGAATTTCTTGATGAAAGATGTCCGTCAACACGGTATAGGCCCGGATGTCGCTGCGCTGCCGGTATCCGCCAAACCAAAGATCCGGGAATCCGAGTAAATCTCCCGCTCCTTCAAAATACATTGTCGGGTCGAGTGTGATAACCCGAAAGCCATGTTGAATAAACCAGCGAGTAAAGTGTTCTTCTTCACGTTGGCGTTCGGGATGTCGGAACCGGCTCGGCACGGCGATTCCGTTAGCAACGAACCCGGCATTGGCGGTAAAGACCAAATCCGGCAGTCCCTTGACGGGTTCCATCCGTTCCAGCTTCGCCCCCACAGCTTCGAGTTGGCGCATAAGGGCATGCCATTGTTGAGCCGACCGTTGAGGATCGGACGCATTGCTGATTCGCATCCAGGGATTGATTTCATATTCGATGCCGAAATAATCAGGGGGACAGACGAGAAATCGAGTCATGCCACGTCCTCTTTCCATCCCAACCGTCTGGCCAGCTCTCGCAAAAAGGACGCGGCATCCATGACGAGACCGACAGCTTGAAAGCTGCCCCGGTCTGTCAGCTTCGTGGGAACAGCGGGATTGATATCCACACAGACCGTGGGAACTGTCGCTGGCAGTAAGTTTCCCGTGGCTACGGCGTGGAGGGTCGAGGCGACGAGAAGGGCCAATTCCACCTGTGGGATCGCCGCACGCATGGCCGCTTGAGCGGCGAGAGCATCGGTAATGACATCCGGTAGGGGTCCATCGTCGCGGATCGTCCCGCCTATTACCATATGGACTCCTCGACGGATGCAAGCGGCCATAATCCCGGTTTGAATAACGCCGATTTCGACCGCTTTGCGAATACTCCCGATAGCTCGAATTTTATTGATGGTACGCAAGTGGTGCTCATGTCCATGTGGAACCGTGCGCCCCGCGCCGAGATTGTATCCGAGGGACGTGCCGAACAGACTCGCTTCCATATCATGGGCTGCGAGCGCATTCCCGCAAAAGAGCACATGGATATAGCCCATATCAATGAGCCACGCTAACGCGTCGCGCCCTCCAGCATGTACGATGGCGGGGCCCCCGGCTAGCAGGACCTTGGGAGGAGGGTGATGATGCTCTCGCTTGGTTCTGATCCTTTCCATTCGAGTGGCAACGTCGGCAATGACATGGTGAAACGGGCGCTCGGGCGAGACCTGAGCTTCCATGAACCCGAAAATATCGTGTTCCTTGGGCCGTTCCAGCGGAAAGACGCGCACCCCCTCGCGACCCACAACGATAAGGTCTCCGGCTTTGACCTCCGCCATGGGAACGGTCTGTGCGGAGGGGGGATTCAAATTGACCCGAATCGCAAGGTCCATTTCGATATGGTCCACGTCGATCCACGTGCCGTTGAGGCGGATTTGTGTAGGGAGATGAGTGGTCGCATAGAACTGATCCGGCAAGATCCCATCGGCGGGAGCGGGTTCGAGGCGGCAATCTTGCGCTCGGCTGACAATCGCCCCATGCGGTTGGATGGCCGCCAGAATGGCATCGAGCAGGCCTGCAGATTCTGCATGAATCTGGATGGCGACGCGCGAGATATCGGCTCGCGTTCTGCCGATTTCGACATCGGTGAGATCAAACGTCCCGCCCAGCATGACGATAGTATCGAGCACCTTCGCCAAAATCAGCGAATCGATGATGTGCCCTTCCAAGATGACGGTTTCAGAAGCCATGACCTTATCATACCATGTTTGGTGGGAGAGGGTATCGGATTGCCCGCGGGCGACAGGAGGGGGTGCGCGCGAAAAGAACGCCGTCCTCCGGCGCGCATCGTGGTTCTTCAAAAATCTTGATGATATAATGCAATTGTCAATTACAGAAGGAGGAGCGTAAACATGCGCGCGCAATGGAATGGAAAAGTTTTGAATCAGGGAGTGGCTGCGTTGGTCGGCATCGCTCTCGCGTTAGGTAGCGCTTCGATGGTGGAAGCGTCGAGCACGGGGGAAGAGATATTCGACGGCTTTACCCGACACATCAGTCGGCAGATTGAAAAAGATAAATTCGACTTCGTGGCGGCTCAGGATTGTACCGTGTGGTTTTACCGACAGATGCGCGAGATGGCCAAGCCTCCGAGAGTCGAAAAAATTGCGTTCCATCGGATGATCGAAGCGTCGGAAGACCGGGATTGTCCGCAGCAATACCCAGAAGGACTTGAAAGTGCCCGAAAAGATTTTGGGCGCACGCAGCAATCCTTGTCGCTCAGTCTGACATTTTTTCAATTCGCATTGGTCGGAGATCGAGATGACGATCGGCGATATAGTCTTGTGGAATTGCGCGACCTGCTGGAGTCGATCGGGTTAGTTTTCGAGGACCGATTGCCTTCGTCTCGCTATATTCTTGCTCTGACCGATAAATTCGATACGCTCTACGAAGCGCGGGCGTTGTCGATTTTGATGAAGAGCATGGATGTCCTATACAGCAAGGGCTATCGGTTTACGAATGCCGATCAACAGGTTCTGAATCGCGAGCTTCACTAATGGCCCGTTGAGGATCTGTGGAGGTCGTTCACCCGGGAATGCGCTCGACGGCTTCCCGAGCCCGACTTCGGACAGTTTGATCCCAATCCTCTTTCATTTTTTCTTGGAGTTTGTGCTTGGCTTCCGAGGCGCGCATCCTGCCAAGGGCCAACGCGGCACAGGCGCGAACATGGGCATGTTCGTCCTCGAGCGCAGCGATCAACGAGGGGATCGCTGCGCGATACTGAAGCACGCCGAGGTAGCTGGCGGCCATGCCGCGAATACGATGTTGTTTGTCGCCGAGCGCGGTTTTCAGGGTGGCGAGAAACAACTGGGCCATCGATTCGGCAACGGGCTCCAAGCCTTTCAGTTCATACCGATTGAGTTCGACGAGTTCAAAAGCCAATTCCAACCGTTTTTGCGGCGAGCGCTCCTGCTGAAATTGCGCGATTAAGGCATCTCGCTGGCGGAGACGATGGCGACGGCGACGGATCGATCGAATGAGAAGCCAGGTTGCTAGCCCTCCGCCCGTCCCAGTCATGAGCATGGGCACGATTTCGTCGGTAATGTAATCCTGCGTGTCGAACGGAAGATGATTCCAGACCCAAATGCCGGCGACGGCGAGGCCAACGACCATCAAGCCAGCAAACAGGTTTACGGGTTTCGACGTCGGCGACCGGGATGCCATCGAGATACCTCGAAAATAGCTGACGCAAAAGTTCGCGGGGTGGAAACATGCCGATGCATCTGACGGTTCTCGGTTCGGGCACCAATCTTCATCCGACGCGTGCTGCAGCAGGATATCTCGTCGAAACGGATCATGTATTTCTTTTGGATTTCGGTCCCCGCACGCTCAGCAATCTTCTTCGAACCGGAATCGATCGGCATCGGATTCGGTATCTGCTCTTTACGCATTATCATGCCGATCACTTTTCGGATTTTATCACGTTTTTCTTCGATGCGGTGTGCCATTCGCAGTTTGTCGCACCGCGGGCCGATTTGACCATCATCGGTCCACCAGGAACCAAACGATTGTTCGGGACCATCCTTCGCACGTTTCCCAGCTTCTCAGACGCACCGTTTCCGGTTGCGTTTCGGGAAATCACGACCCGCCCATGGTTTCTCGGGCAGACGAAAATCACGCCTCGGCCCATGGTGCATACCGAGCGACAAATCTGTTTAGGATATCGGATCGAATACGAAGGACGCACGTTGGCGTATTCGGGCGATGCGTGCCTTGCTCCGGTCTTAGTGCAATTGTGTCATCAGGCCCACGTGGCCGTGCTCGACTGCTCGTTTCCTCAAGACCATCCCGGCGTCGGACATATGCATGCAGGCGAATGCGGGAAGGTGGCGAAGGAAGCACAGGTACAACGACTGATTCTGTCCCATTTTTATCCCATCGCAGATCGATACGATGTTGCAGCCCAAGCTGGGCAAGTGTTTTCTGGGACGATCGACTGCGCGCGCGATTTGATGCGGGTGACCGTATAGAGAGGCCGACTTTCAGCCTGATAGATGCGAGTAACGCCCGATGCGCTTTCGGAGGTCTTCGTTATGTCGGGTCGATAATCGTCATCAAGGCTTGAAATCGACGAACACAAGAGCGCTCGTGCCGACTTTGATAGATGCCGATCAGGTTGCGCAACATGCGAGCCAAAATTTGGTCGTGGGAGCTGTGGCGAAGAAAACGTGGCCGAAATGCGATCCCGGCCTCGTTCAAAAACAGCGCACAATCTTCTTCCGTTAAAAACTGACCGTTATTGAAACAATCGATGAAGATTGCAGGCTGATGGTCTTTGACGGTCAGCATGAAATGTCCGGGGAGACTCACCCCGGCGAGCGGCAAGCGGAGCCGGACACCGACTAGCAAATACAACACTGACAACGAGATCGGAATCCCCTTGCGCCGATCGATGACGCGATGCAAAAAGCTGTTGTCGGGGTCGTAATAGTCTTCGCGGTTGCCCACGAACCCTTGTTCGTCAAACAAGTAACGATTGATCGTCAACAACGATTCTTCGATCGAACTCTCGCCGACATGCCGCGCACGAAGGTCTTCGGCCATGTCATCCAGCATGTGGATATACGGCTGGGGATCGAGGTCCGGGTAAGCCGTGCGAGCAATGAGAAACGCCCCGGCTTCGAGGTCCAGGGGCTGGCTCGGTGAATGGCAGATATCCTGAAACTCTTGCAAGAGCTGGCGGAAGCATATGGCCTCTTTGACGGCATTCAGGCGTAAAGCCAGTTCAGGTCTCTGCTGCCCCATGCATTGAAGATAGGAAAGCGCCGATGAGCCAATCTGGACCAATTGGTCATGAACAATCTGTGCGATACGCTCATCAGGATCCGAGAGCAAATACATCAAGGCACGGATCCGGGTTTCATTCGTGGTAGACATCGATTGCTCGGGAGAGGCGGACTCGGAGTTCGAAAAGCTCTCGCATCCTGTCCAGGCGTGAATCGTTGTTTACCCGACAGCCCGCTGGAATGCTCGGGCACCCCCATAAAGACAAAGCGCGTCGAACACTAAAAGGAGCCCAAGTGCGGCTAAGACCGACGGAATGGCGGCGTCCCATCCGGATAAAATTAGTGGGCGGACGGCGTCGATGACCCAGGTCATCGGATTGAAGAGCGCCAAGGTTTTCATCCAGGTCGGCATTGCGGCGAGCGGTACCAAGGCCGAACTCAGAAAAATCATGGGCAGGGACAAAAAGCCGAGCACCGAAAAGAAATCACCGTGACTCCGCACCGAAAAGGCCATGGCCATCGAAATCGCCGTGAGTCCGATGCCGAAGAGCATGCCGATCCCGAGAATAACAGCCACCCCCGGAATGCCGGTCGCAGGACGCACCTCGAAAAAGGAGGCCACCCCGAGAATGACGAGAATTTGCAGTGCGGTAATGCCCATGACAAACAAAAACCGACTCACGATGATCGACGTCCGATGAATCGGTGTGGCCATCAGGCGTTCCAAGAATCCGTTTTCTTTGTCGAAGAGCAGATCGACTCCACCGGCCAACCCGTTGTTCAACACCGTCATGACCACGACTCCGGCGGTGAGAAAGCTCATGTAGTTTGGTGCTTGAACGACCTGCGTATCGGCTGCGCGCTGAAACAGGTTTCCGAAAAAAATCAGCCAAAACAGCATGGGCTGCACCAAGGTGAACAGCATGCTGAACTTTTCCCGGCTGAGTCGGCGGACCCAACGCATCGTCAAGGCCAGGATTTCTTGGAGGTATTCACGCATTCATCACTCCTCATCTCCTCGGAAGAAAGAAGCAGTCGTTTGTTCATGGAGATGAAATCCGAGACCCCATCGGCCGAACCCTGAGCCCCGTTTTGCAATTGCCTCTACAAGGAGGATGATCCTGACGAAACGGGATCTGGTTGTTCCAACGGGTGACCAGTGTAGGCCATGAAGACATCGTCGAGACGGGGACGATGATATTCGACGCTCGCAATTCGTCCGCCAATCCGACTCGCAGCCTCCATTATGGCCACCAGCGCTTTTTCTGGAGCATCGATCCGAACATGAACGCCTTGCGATCGTGCGTGAACCGAGCGAACACACGAGAGCGACCGGATTTCGTGTTCGAGTCGTTCGAGCATCTCGGGAGTAGGGTGCTCGAGAGTTACCGTCAGTCCATCCCCGCCAAGTCCGGCTTTCAGCTCCTGCGGAGATCCGATAATGCGGATTTGACCGTGGTCGATGATCGCGAGTCGATCGCAAAGTTGATCGGCCTCGTCGAGATAATTCGTGGTCATGACGATGGTCATCCCCTGATCCCGCAATCGCTTCACATACTCCCAAATGGTGAGGCGACTTTGGACGTCGAGCCCTAGCGTCGGTTCATCGAGGAACAACACGCTGGGGTTCGGAAGCAAGCCGCAGGCAATATCCAATTTGCGCTTCATCCCGCCGGAATAGGTCTTCGCCACTCGGTCCGCATGTTGGTCCAATTCGACCAGTTTGAGCAATTCGGAAATGCGTTGCTTGAGGACGGACTTCGGAAGATGATACAGCGCCCCCAAGAGCTCGAGATGCTCGCGCCCGGTGAGAAATCGATCGATGGCTCGCTCTTGAGGAACGTAGCCGATTTGTCGTCGCACGGTCGTCGCTTCGCGGATCACATCGTGTCCGAAAATGGTCGCCCGCCCGGTGGTCGGGCGAAGCGTGGTGATCAAAATGCGAAGCGTCGTGCTTTTCCCGGCTCCATTGGGGCCGAGCAGTCCAAAAATTTCCCCTTTCTGAACGGAAAAGGAAATATCGCGAATCGCGGTAAACCCGTCGTAGGTTTTTCCCAAGCCTACGACATCGACAGCTATGACGGCATTCATACGTCCTGTCCTTGGGCGGCATTCGTCGCCGAGAGTTTCAGCCGAAGAAGATCGATGAGACGCCGAGTTTGCTGGGTAAGAGTCTCGGATTCGAGCAGAAATTGTTTTTCCGTGGGGGTGAAATCCAAAGCGGCCGAAAGGCTGTGGACCAACACCGGATCCGTCGCCCGTTGCATCGCACTCCGGTCGATGAGCGTCTCCGTCTGGTGAGCGCGGGCATAGGTCTCGACCGTTTCGTACAGTCGGCGGCGAAGCTGGGGATCAAGGGAGGTTCCTTCCATCGGATGCAAGCTGATCTTGGCCCAGCGACAGCTCGACTCCATTGGCTCTTCGCGATATCGGCATCGTTCGAGCCCGTGAAGAACGATGTTATATCGTCCATCGGGCAGCTTGTAGACTCTCACCAATCGGCCCACGCATCCTATTTCATAGAACGCGGGTTTTCCGTAATAATTGTCTTCCCAACCTTCTTTGAGGAGGGCCATGCCGATGCACTGTCCGCTTGTCATAGCCTGCTTCACCATTTGCCGGTAACGGGGCTCGAAGATATGGAGGGGGAGATAAGTTCGAGGAAAAAAGACCACATGTGGAAGGGGAAAAACTGGGATCATCTCAGGAATGGGATATGGTTCGAAAGAAGCAAAAGACGACTCTGAAGGCATAGGCTACGATAGCCGAGGATTTTTGAGAAAGTCAACGCTCAGATGATGCTGAGCGGGCTGTGTCTGACCTCGAGGCGTGCCGCATCGCTTCGTATCAATTGCAGGGCTGTCTGGTGCGTGCTATAAGCCACCAAGAACCGGGTATGAGAGAAAGGGAGAGAGGCTAGGAGAGCTTGAGAGATGCCGATACTACATGGATTGAGATCATGGATCGCCAATCGCTTTGTCTCCGCCTGGTGGATGCTGGCGATGATCCCGATCGGCCATCAATCGGGGGTGGCGACGATGCCCTCGTTTCAAGCTGCCCAGCCGGGTTATGTATATGAATTTCCTCGAGATCATGGCAGTCACGATGCATTTGTGTTGGAGTGGTGGTATGTGACCGGGCATGTCTTTACCGCCGACCATCGTCGGTTTGGGTACGAACTGACATTTTTTCGTCGGGCGGTCGGCGATGAGCGAGTCTGGCAACATCCGTCCCGATGGGCCATTCGTCAGGTGTATCTGGCTCATGCTGCCCTGACAGATGCAGAAACTGGAACGTTCCGGTATGACGAAAAACTCAGCCGTGCTGCATTGGGAAAGGCCGGCGCCGAAAGCGGGAGGCTCGAGACCTGGATCGATAATTGGTTTCTCCGAGCGAGCCGACCCGACCATGGAGAATGGCAGCTCTCTGCGTCGGCTGATGATTGGGCCATTGATTTCACGCTCCGGCCTCTCAAGTCGCCGGTCATCCATGGACCGCAAGGTATCAGTCTCAAAGGACAGAATGGCGAGGCTTCGCATTACTATTCCATAACTCGACTCCAGACAACCGGGCACGTTCGACTCGGAGATGACCGACTTTCGGTGAAAGGGGAAAGTTGGATGGATCATGAGTTTGGAGCTGGTACATTGAGCCGCGACCTCGTGGGGTGGGATTGGTTCAGTGTGCAATTCGAGAACCGTTACGAGTTGATGGTGTATTGGCTTCGGCGAGCCGATGGGACCTTCGATGCGGCTTCCAGTGGAACATTGGTCTTCCCCGATGGAACGGCCCGCAATGTTCCGCGCGATGCGATGCGTCTGACCGTCCTCGATACCTGGATGAGCCCGCACAGCGGCGCACGCTATCCTATCCGTTGGCGTCTCGAGATTCTTCCCTTCGCACTCCAGATCGAAGTGACACCTGTTCTCGTCGAGCAAGAACTTCGCACGTCTCGAAGCACACAGGTGACGTATTGGGAAGGGGCCGTAGATATCCAGGGGACGATGAACGGGGACAGCGTGCGGGGACGTGGGTACGTCGAACTGACAGGCTATGCGGAACCGTTGCAGTTCCTCCCCTGAAGCAACCTGGTGAATAATCTATTTGTGAAACAAGAAAACACCCGAGTTTTGGTGCAACGCTTTCCGTGGCATGACACGGTCGGGGAACCCATAGGGCGTCTCGCACCGATGGGAAAGCAACGCCGAAGTTGGAGGCCGATTCTTTGGGGATGGCTCGTTTGCGCGCTCATGCTGGGCGCCTGTGGGTCACGAAGCGATACCATTGTTTCGATCGCGCTACACCCGACGAAACCCCACATTCTGTATGTGGCGACCGATGAAGCTGTGTACAAGACTCGGGACGGTGGACGGACGTGGATACGACTCGATAGCGAGTTGAAACGGACGCGGGTTATCAGTTTAGCAATCCATCCGAAATTCCCGGCCACGATCTTTGCCGGGACAATGGGTGACGGAACATATAAAAGTCCCGACGGCGGACGGACTTGGCATCATTTTAAGAAAGGAATACAAAAAAGCACGATTTCCGCCATTGTCAATCAAATCGTGTTTGATCCCGGAGCGACCGATCTCGTGTATGCCGCGACGACGGTTGGCGTCTTCCGGAGCACGGATGGTGGACGAACATGGCAGGAACGGACGAACGGAATGAGCGAGGTCAACTTTGTCGTGTGCTTGGCCATCGATCCAGCGCGCCCGTATATTTTATATGCTGGAACGACGGGCGGTGTCTATCGCACTCGCAATGCCACCGAACGGTGGGAAAAAGTCACCACCGGTATGGTGGCGTTCGATGCCAAAATGGCATCGATGGCGATCGGGGTCAATGTCATCGTGATCGATCCGGTCGATACCGATGTCGTGTATGCCGGTACAACTCAAGGCCTCTATCGATCGTCGAACCAAGGAGATCAATGGACATGGGTGAAATCGCTGGATGACAGGTATATCAGCGGCATGCAGATCGATCCCACCGATCCGAAGATTTTATATGTGGCGACGAGTCAGGGTGTTTACAAGAGCGTGGATGGCGGGCAAACCTGGCGATCGATGAGCGCTGGCTTGGAAGCCACGAGCATTCGCACCATTCAGATGAGCCCTCTCGATCCGCTGACGCTCTATGTGGGAACGAATGGAGGCGGGCTCTACCGGACCACGGATGGTGGAGAAACGTGGGAGCGGCTGCCTTTGATCCCGGCCTCCGAAGAATAACGACTAAATGAACAACGTCGTCTCCGCCCCTTTGGCCAGAGTCAGGATGGCGGGTAGCCCTAATACTTCGTCGACATTGTCCTGAACGACCTGAGCATCCACTCCCATATATTCAAGTCCTGCGCTACAGGCGACGAGCTTGAACCTTCCCACCTTGCGTGCTTCCTCGAACATTTCGGTGATGGTCGGGACTCCTCGGTCTTTGATGAGCCGGGCAATTTCCGATGCATGGGCTTGGTATTCGAGGGGAAAGTCCAGCTCGTTGATCCGCCCTTCTGCCAATTTTTTGATGGTCCAAAATAAAAGCACAACCGTCACATCTTTACCCATAGCCGCAGCGGTCAGTCCTATGGTCGCGACTTGGTGCAGTTTGTCGTAGGTTGCGTTATGGGCAAAGATGATGAATCGAGGAGGATGATTCATGACTCAGGAATGTTCATGAACGCGCACCGATGACTGCTCGACGAGAAAGAAGGAGCCGCTATACCAGCATTCGCGCAAACCGTGCCCCCCAAACATAGCGTCACCGTTCTCGGGTAGAATTGGCTCGCCGGCGGTTCGGATGAATCAAGGGAGAAGAGGGACGGGGGGTGGCCGTCCAGTCGGCTTCTTCGAACAGCAAACAGCATTTGATGCGGCCGCAGACGCCAATGCGGTGGGGGTCCACAATGGCCGGATCGCCTTTGCGATTCTTGGGCAACACGGGTTTGAAATCGGTCAGAAACGTGGCGCAGCACAGGATCAGCCCGCATGTATCCACACCACTCAAGCGACGGGCCTCGTCCCGAGTCGAAATGTGCCGCATCTCGATCCGGCATCCGAATCGGCGTGCCAAATCTTTGACGAGTTGTCGGAAGTCCACACGGTCGTCGGCCGTGTAGGTAAAGGTCAAAAGCCTCCGACGAAGCGCCCCGTACACTTCGACCAATTTCATTTGCAGACCCAGAGCGCTCACTCGCTCCAGGCAAAACGCCCATCCTTCTCGCACGAGTGTTTCATGGCGTGCAATGCACTGGCGGTCCTCCTCCGTCGCTTTCCGGAGCACCTCCTTCATCATTCGCATCGGCGGGGTAAAGGGCAGGATATAAGGGGTTGAGGTCACGACGCCGAACGTTTCGTCGTTGTCTAACTCGAGAATCACATAGTCGCCAACCTTGAGCGAGACATCGTTGGTGCGGGTGGTTTTGGATTCTCCCAGGCCACGGACTTTCACGCCCACTACTGCGACGCGCTCAGGGTAGACTTCATGGATGTCTGAGGTCTCCGTCATGCGAAATCGTCCTTCCCTCGATCTGACGATCAGCGACCGCCTAGTACGGTATCGGCGCAACTCTTGGTGCGGCCAACACGTATCATACCTGACTATCGGACGAAGGCCAAGATGACGGCATACCAGGCATGCACTGTACGAACCTTCGATTATGAGCGGCGCAAAACGGGTGGGAGTTCGTGATCGAGCTGAAACAGGCGCAAGGGGGCGAGGCGCTCTTGGGCGGCAATAATTTCCACTTGAGGCCCTTCATGGACGCGCACGAGATCCAATGCCTGCCCGTAATGATACCGACATCCGAGAGGGCGAAGCATGGCTTCGAGTGTATGCGGTTGATCCCAATGCGCCGTCAATAAGGCCGTGCGCGCGGGATTCCGATGGCTGAACATGAACGAGAGATGATCCGGATACCAATCGGCCCCACCGGTGGCATACGAAAAGAATTGGACGGCTTGCGCTTCGGTACAGAGTTCAGTGAGATAGTGATTGGTGAGAAATCCATTTTCTCCCACCTCGAGCCATCGCCCGGGGGGTGACAGGCACGCATACGCAGCGAAGCTTCGCACTTCTTTGAGCTGTTGTTGGGAGGCGAACACCGACGCGATAGGACCGTAGCGCGAGACGAGCCCGGCAATGACCCCATCCTTGAGGGCTGATCGGCCATCGTTGGTGGGACCGCTGTCGGCGTGAATCAGCGTGTTGACGCCGCGATCGACGATGAGATAGCAATTTCTCGGCAATTCGACGTCGCACGGGTCTTCTCCGTAGAACGGCACCGCGACCACTTCTCCGCCTTCGAAGGCCCACCGTTCGCCGTGAGCCAATTCGGTCACGCGCGTGAACCCCAATTCGTGAAGCAAAGCGGGATAGTCGTAGTACAAGTCTTTGCGATTCGCTCGACTGGGGACGAAAACGGGTGTGTCTTTCGGGATGTGAAAAAGAGTCCGTGGATCGACGTGGTCGTCGTGGTCGTGCGTTAAGAAAATGGCGGCAGGTTTAGGCAAAAGTGTCGTCCATAGCGAGGGAACCGGCGATTCGGCAAACCACGGCATGAGCCAGGGGTCGAACCAAAAAAATTGCTCGCGCTGACGATACAGCAAGGCTGCGTGTCCGAGATGGACGACGTCTCGATCGCGAGTGGCGGCAAGCCAATGCGCGCCGATGCTCGTCCGTGGTGAACTCGCCAAGCAATGGTGACCATGAAGTAGGTCGAACAATGTCGTGAGCTGAAGGACAACGTCTGGAGGGCCAGCATGGACCATTCGACGCAGATCAGCCACCGTTCGTGTGCCATCGAGCAGACCGAGAAATTCGCCGACGATCGGAGCACACAAGGGCCGCTCGAATCGAAACGGGATGGCTTGGCGCGTGACGGCGTTGAAAATTCGAAGACCGTCATAGGTCATCGTTGCCGACGCATGCGGATCTTTTTCAAAGCTCCACTGGAATGAACCGGTGTTTTGACGCCCGCAGCGGATGTGGCGTTGGAGATGGGGACGCGAATGGACGACCTCGGCGTAGGCATCCTCCAACCGGGCAGGTAAGGCGGGATCGCGGAGTGGAGCCCGTTCAGCGATGATGTCGCTGATGGCCGTTTCCACCGCGCTTTGCAAAATGCTGTGGACCTGATGCAGGCTGGCGACGACATCCGGCGAGACGCCGCCCAGAAACGGAAAAGGTCCAGGAGGTTCAGCGCTCTCCAATTGCACCCATACCCATGGATACAAACTAACGTAATGATCGGGTGGATAGGCGTCCCAACTCTTCATGTCTGACACCGTTCGATGGGGATACGGGTCTCTCGAATGGTCCTCGATGCAGAGCCCGAGGAAGTGCGGAGGCCGACATGAGCGTTCATTTGTGTTGACTCACAGTGGGTTCGAACAAGATTTGCACAATGTTATTGTCGGGATCCGAGATATAAAAAGAATAACTTCCATCACGGTGACGCTTTGGTGGTTTGACCACCGGAACGCCCTCGGCTTGCACATAGCGGAACATGGCATCGACGCTTTCAGGGGATTCCATCAAGAATCCAAAATGGTCGAGGCGCTGTCCGTGGTCCCCGTGAAAGGCCGGGAGCTTGTCAGGAGGAAGTTGATGAAGGGCTAAATTGTCAATGCCGGAACTGAGATACACGCTCGTGGCATCGGGTTGCCACACCACGCGCATGCCGAAGATTCGTTCGTAGAAGGTTTGCGAGGTGCGGATATCGCTGACGTTCAGTGCCACATGCCGCAGGCCTCGTATACCGGTAGGGGTCATCTCGTGACACACGCTTTTCGATGTGAAGGTGGTCGCTGTCTACGCCAAATCATAACGAGAGGCAGAGAAGGGAGCAAGCTCGGGCACATGCCCTCTTTCATCGCGTCTCAGTGCTTTCAGGCTACCCCTCAGCGTGTGATATGCTAAGTGCTGTGGTTTCGCGATGAAACAATGGGCGCGGCAACAATTCGAGGAGGATGATGACATGAATGGTCGAACGGGAGGATGGGGTATGGGCTTTCAATTGATCGCATTGTGTCTGTTGCTGGGTTTTGGAAACACCCATGGAATGGCGGCCGATGAGACGTCGCTCCCCAAAGAGATTATCGGTAAGGATGGTGCGCCGATGGTTTTGGTTCCTGCGGGCGTGTTTCCTATGGGTGTTCCCAAAGGAGCGCGCGATGGCGGATTGGATGAACGACCCAACCACGAGGTGTATGTCGATGCCTTTTATATCGACAAATATGAGGTGACAAATGGGCGCTATCTCCGGTTCGTGACGGAAACCGGGCATCGTCCTCCTCTACACCCCACTGATCCATCGAAAAATTTGTGGAACGGCAACATGATGCCGGAATCGATCGTCGATTTACCCGTGATCAATGTCGATTGGTACGATGCCGAGGCGTATTGTCGCTGGGCCGGCAAGCGGCTGCCCACTGAAGCGGAATGGGAAAAAGCGGCCAAAGGACCGAACGATTGGCGATTCCCTTGGGGCAACGTCGAACCGACGGATCGCCATTTGAATTTCAATCAAGTCTGGCGGGGAGAAGCCACGTTAGTGCCTGTGGGGATTTACGAAGCCGGGAAAAGCCCCTACGGTGTGTATGATATGGCCGGAAATGTCTGGGAGTGGGTCGCCGATTGGTATGATCCCGAGTATTATGCCAAGAGTCCATTCAAGAATCCCAAAGGACCGGAAACAGGAACCCATAAGGTGGTTAGAAGTTCTGGCTGGCAGGTGGAAACGCCCCAAGTCCGGATTTTCACACGGATCAAAAGCGATCCGCGCGAACGCAATCATTCCACGGGATTTCGCTGCGCAAAGGATGTGGAGTAATTAAAGCAATAAAAAAGGACTGCCAATCATTGAATAATGTGTTGAGCTCGAACATTGAACATGATGGAACGTAAGCGTTCAGCTGTAAGCGTTCAGCTGTGACGATTAGAGAGGTGCAACTTTTTTTAGGCTCTTCACGCTTTCGTGTGGGTTGGATAGAGATCCAGCCCTCCGCAATGGAAATAGATCGCCGTCTTGACGTGCTCGACGTTGCGGAAGCCGCGAGCGGTCTTCTTGACCCTCCTGGATCGTCGCATTGACCGCTTCCAGCCCCGCGTTGGTGACCCGATGTGTCAGATAGGTCAGCACGTTCGGGAGATGCCGCCGGATCAGGTGGGCCACCGCCGCCATGGGCCGCAGCCGGCTGTGCGGGGCGCGCCAGAACCAGCTGGCGAAGACGGTCCGCGCGGCACCCGGGGAGGCATCGTCCCAGAACTGGCGGACGCGCTCCTTGAGGGTCCAGGCCCGCGCCACCTTGCGATCACCACGCGGCAGCGTGCGGAAGATAGCCTGCTGCTCGGCCGTCATGTCCGTGGGGCGCATCAGCCAGCGGTACTTGGTGCCGGTCAGGCGTCCGTCGCCAGTCTGCTTGAGCCTCCGGTGTTCCGTCCGCCGCACCCGGTCCACAGCCTCGTGGAGAGGCTTGGCCACATGAAACTTATCGAAGACGATCTTGGCCTCGGCCCCATCGAGGTGCGCCGGGGTCGACTGGATGTCAGGCTCCCACATGTCCATCGCGATGGCCTCAATCTCCCCCGTTGCTCAGGCGTCAGCGTGCCCCAGAAGCCATCCACGCTCTCTTGCTGCCGGTCTTCGGCCCAGTAGAGCACCCGACCGCGCTCAAGATCGGCCACGACGGTGAGGTCGCGGTGCCGCTTCGCGATCGCCTTCTCATCGACGCCCAGGTGCGCGACGACGTCCTGGGTTCGGCGCCTGAGCCCCCGCGCCTTGATGCCCCAGGCCTCATCCCACGTGAGACGCAGCAGCCCGGCGGCCCCCTTCACCGAGCACTCCCGGAGCACGTCAAGAGCCAGGCGCTCGAACCAGGCGGTGAACTGACTGCCGGGGTTGGCCCAGGGCACCGCGATCTGCTTGACTCCATGGGTCGGACAGTGCACGCGGGGGAGAGCAGCCTGAATCCACGTCGTGAACTGGCAGGTGTGTCCAGATGCCGCCCCCGGCGGCGCTTGCGATCATAGCCCGGGACCCGCTCCTGACACTCAGGGCAGGGATAGGGCCCAGGTCCAGCCTCGACGGTCACGGTGACCTGCTGCCCCGTCACATCCAGCTCCACGTTGACCACGGTCCAGGGGGCTTGCAGCCCCAGCACAGCTTGATAGCGTGCAAAGTCGCGCATCGCTGGGTCCTCCTTTCGAGGGGCCGAGCATAGCGCAAGCGGGGTCAGTTACCCACACAACTTCCTGATGAACCTTTTTTTATAGGATGCCTCTTTGTGAACCGATGTGAAGAAAGGATTCCAAGCAAAAACGCTCTTGCTACATTCATTGCCATGATGATCGATCCACGATTCATGTTTGCCTGAGAGGCGTTCCTTCTCCTGTTCGAGCATACTCGCTCGTCTTCCTCGCGCTCTGTCGTTTTCCCCCCTTTGCATGCATCAACGTTGTCTGGTCGTGCGGCGAGGCCAGATGACGTGAACGTAGAAAAACTCCATCAATCACTCCGCATAGCATCGATGAGAGATTTATAGGTAGTTGAGCCGCTAATGGCGATGAACGCCACATTGTTAAATCATTGCACAATAAAGCGCGGTATAAATATTGCGAGCGTATGAGAAAAAGTATGGATGCAAAAGTCGATACCTCAATATATTAGATTTTTGTATTAGATTTTTTTCAAATTTATTGTTCAGGTCCTAAGCCGATCTCGATGGAACTGTTAAAGCTGTAGGAGGATTCCTGCAGTTATGATTTTCAAGAAAATTCAATAAAAAAAAACGGAATATCCCTCGAATGGTTCTTGGAGTGGAATACAGATGTGTCAACGCTTTTCATCGATGCGCGTTAGGTCAGCAGCGTTTGAATATTGTCAGAGGCTTTGGGCGATCGCATTGAGATCGTGCGTTGTCCGGCCATAAGTCTTTTCACTTACACCAAAGGAGGCATCCTATGTTCAGACATGCCATGCCAGAGACTGAAATGCGCCCAAAACGATTTGGTCATCTCCCAACTCGCCCTCGTCGGTGTGCTGCCTTGATCATCCTGGGCGTTTCGTGTGTCTTTTTATTGGGACCAAGCTCCGTTGCCTCGGCAATCCAACCGCAGATTCCCACGCTGCAGGTCTGCAATGCGACAAAAATTGAGGCTCGGGCCAAGGTTCATCTCGGGAGCCGTGAGGATTCCACTCGTCCCGGCACGTTTGGTGTCCAGGTAGAAGTCAATTGTGATCCACAGGTTGGCTATCCTCAAGGTAAAGTTGCCATCGTCGATCTCCACATGACGGACTCGAGTGTGCATGGCATAGTGATGTCGACAACAATCGATCAAGTTACCTCGTCTGGCGGGCGCTCGCCTATGGCGTTTCTGAGCGGGCGGTGTCGGATTCGCCACGTCGGACCCATTCCTGACGTTCCTCCGAATGGACTCAGACAGACTCCGTCCTTGGACGCGCAGATCACCGACCCCATAGAGTTGCCGGTGGATCCCGTCGTGCCGGGGCCAGTGCCGGACCCCAACCCCTTCAGCGGCTGCCGGTTTTGGATGGCGCTCGCTGATAATCAGGAAGGCGATAATGCCTTCGGGTCGCCCGATCAAACGGCAGATGTGGTAGGGTTTGTGGTTCTCAATGGCCGTGGCCAACGTATTGCGCATGGTATGGGGCCTCTAGCGAGCGGAGATATCCAAATTGCCCCTTCACGAAATTAAACTCGAGAGAAATTGAAATCGTAGGAATGAACGGTCTCTTGACGGGACAGGCAAAAAGCGGGTGGCCGGCATTCTCATCAAAGCTGAGCCTGTAGTCAAGATGAGCTGTCACCGAAGGAGAATTGAAGCCGGAAGGTTGAGAGCATGTCGAACCTTCCGGCTTGCTGTGTCGACCGAGATTTGGTGCTTTTCTTGACTCTCCCTCGTTCATATGCTACTTACCCTGCGTGCCGCGCATGACGTTTGCTGAGCGATTGGTGATCTCGTCCTCGTATGAGGACGCGGATATCTGTAGGCAAAACTCTGAACTGTAACGCATCGAAGGAATCCGATATGTCCAGCGTGGTCAAAAAACGGCGAAAGAAAATGCGCAAGCATAAACATAAAAAACTTCGTCGCCGAATGAAGTTCGCGCGACGGCGATCGTAATAATATACCTCCGGATGCTCTGAAATGACGCAGGGCAAGAAAATCCGTATTCGTGTTCGATCATCCCTAAGCACCTACGTGGGCGATTTGTTGATTCCTCCGATGCGGAATCGAATTTCTGATGTGTTGAACGACGAGTCGGTGTTGTTTATCAACTTGACCAACGTCACCATTAACGACACAGATCATGCCGATTTTGTGGCGTTGAACAAAAACATGATCGAATCTGTCACCCAGCTTGATTAGCGTCCCGCCGCGCTGTTCCCTGCCATCGCTACCATTAGCTGCTCCTGATCGTTTCTGGATATGGGGCAAGGTTCGCGCTCGAGATACTCTTCCTCTCCAAGGTCGACGAACAGGCCACGAGAAGGCACCATTCTGTTGGAAGGGGATTCGTAGACCGCAAACGAACCAGAATGCGCTTCCTTGGAAGAACCTCGAATCGATGATCCCTCGTTCCTCGCAGTTCCGGTATATTTGTGCATGAGATGAGTGTGTCACGACTGTTTCCATTTTTGCGACCGCATTTGCCGCAGATGGTTCTCGCGGCCCTATTGGTTATGGGTGTCGCAGCCCTGAATTTAATGCTCATCCGGTTGGCGGGGCGCCTGTGGGATGTCATCACGGTCGATCAAAGCCTTGCGGCGTTGACGGATTCGGCCTGGCTTTTAGCGGGATTGGTGCTTGTTCAAGCGTGCTTTTCCATGGGACACAGTTATCTGGCAGCGCGGATTTCCCAGCACGTCGTTGCGAATATTCGCTCCCGACTCTTCGCGCATCTCCAACGACTCTCTCTCCGATTTTTTTCCACTCGACGAACCGGAGAAATCTTGTCCCGCATTATGAACGATGTGGGCGTCATCCAAAGCCTGCTCACCGATACCCCTCTGGATTTGATGAAGCATGTGGTGACGGCCGTTGGCGGTATCGGGTTTCTGCTGTATATGAATTGGCGCTTATGCGTCTTGATTGTGGTCTTCCTCCCTCTTCTTGCCCTCGTGGCCCGGCTCTTTGGCCGGCGGCTGAAAACGTTGTCCATGCATATTCAAGATCACACCGCGACGTTGACCACGATTCTCGAAGAAGTCATATCGGGCATCAGGATCGTCAAGTCGTTTGTTCAAGAAAAACGTGAACAGCAGCGAGTCGATGCAGCGCTCCATGCTTTGCTGGCCACAACGCTTCGGCGAGCTCGCACCCTTGCGGTGTTCATTCCCGTGATCACGGTCTTGACGTTCATAATGGGCATTGCCGTCCTTTGGTATGGCGGGAAGCAAGTGGTGGACGGTTACATGTCGCCAGGCGATCTCTTCGCCTTTGTGTTGTTTGCCGGAATTCTCATCGGTCCGTTCGGTTCGGTGGCCCGCGTGTTCGCTCAGGTCAAAGAAGCCCAAGGCGCGATGGCGCGCGTGTTCGAACTGCTGGATGCCCAACCGGATATCCGCGATGCTCCCGATGCGATCGAACTGCCTCCCGTCATGGGCCACGTGCGATTTGACCGTGTGAGCTTTGCTTACGATCCGCGGCATCCGGTACTGTCTGACGTATCATTTTCCATTCGCGCTGGCGAGCGCGTCGCTTTGGTTGGGCCCTCAGGATCGGGAAAGACCACCGTCGTCAATCTGCTGCATCGGTTGTATGATCCTCAACAGGGATGCGTTGCCATCGATGGATACGACCTTCGGACGGTCACGCTCGAGAGCCTGTATCGGCAAATCGCCTTGGTTCCCCAGGATACGATACTGTTCGGAGGGACGATCCTCGACAACATTCGCTATGGTCGCATGGATGCAACCGACGACGAGGTCGTTCGCGCAAGCCAGGAAGCGCATGCTCACGAATTTATTGTGAGTCTTCCCGATGGATATCGGACGATGGTGGGCGAAAAAGGCGTGAATTTATCAGGCGGCCAGCGGCAGCGGATCGCGATTGCACGGGCGGTCTTGAAAAACCCGCGGATTCTGATTCTCGACGAAGCGACGTCCGCGTTGGATGCGGAAACAGAATTATTAGTGCAATCGGCCCTCAATCGGCTGATGGCTGGACGAACCACGCTGATCATTGCGCATCGATTCAGCACCATTCAGGCCGTGAGCCGCATTTTCGTGCTTCACCACGGGCGAATCGTCGAGGAAGGATCACATGAGGAGCTCTTGGCCCGACAGGGGCTCTACCATCATTTGTACACGCTGAAAATGGTCGAACTCGAAAGCCCGCATCATCCACTGGTCTGATCCATGACGGCGTGGGGAACGGTGTCCGTGCAATGCCCTTTGCCGAAGACATCCCAAGCGCACGCACCGCGTAAGCGAATTGGCCGCGGACAAATGGTGCAATGATGCGGAGCGAAGAGCAGGCGCCGAGTGAATGAGGAGAGAGTCAGGGAATTTTGGAAAAATCGGCTTCGATGTTGATGAGTTTGCCGTCAGGGAAAAAGACCGCCAGGATGCTTTTCCCCTGTGGATCGAAGTCCGCATAGGCGAACCGTGCCGTAAAGCGAGATCGATAACTCGGAGCGGGACCGGGGTTTTTGCGCCCTCGTTCGGCTGGCCCGACGTCCACAGGGCGAATGATGTTCGACCCTTGTTGAAGGGCAATCTCTGCGCCTTCAGCGAAGAATTCTTCGTCTCCGCACAGCCGCACTTCGACTTCTAAGTACGGCATGTTCAAAATTTCTTGGATTTTGTTTTCGGGCATGCGAATCGGCCGATTCAATCGTTTGGATTCGGCGGCTTCCCGTCGACCGAAATATTCCAACCAGTATCGACGTGTGCGCAGAATGGCATGGGGACCACAGGGATCTTCTTCGGGATTGGCGCCGACCCGATATCGTTGCTCGAGAGCTTTCATCACGGTGGCCACCGATTCGACATCCGATGCTTGTTCCATCGACGCCCGTCCTTCTGCCAGAGCGGCTTTTGCGGATTCCATGGTCATGTTCACTTCGATGGCGAATGCGGGGGGTGAAACGATCAGGAGCAACCAGGCTGCTACAACGATCTTTCTGAGCGACAGGCATGCATATGCAGATGTGAAACCCATGACATCCTCCTCGCCGCAGCGACCCAGTGGCGGACTGCGGGGAATGGTTGGCAAACGCGCAGCGTTGAGAGGTGGCAATTGTAGAGCAGGATCGAGTGCTTTGCAATCCCCGGCCCAACCATGTTGTGTCTCGTCGAAGCGCATGATCGCCATGGGATCGACCTATCCGTCTGAATACGTAGCTGCCTCGGCAGGAGAGTGTTGACTCTCCCCGAAAACTGGGGTAAATTTGCACCGCGTGTTGAACAAAAGGTGGGCCGTCCCGACACGGCACATCCGGGTCCCCCGCCTGCTTCGAAGGATCCCATCCTCTTTTTCGTGTTCGTCATGTCCTAACGACTCAGACGTGTCAACGTGTGTCAAGTAATCGTGAATTAGCAAGGGAGGTGCTATGGACCTGAAAAAAGTAGAACGGGTGTACACGACGTATGCCGGTGTCTATGACCAAACCTTTGGACGCGTCTTTCAACAGTCTCGCGAGTTCGCTGTGCGAGGGCTTCCCATTAAGCCGGGCGATCGAATTTTGGAAGTCGGCGTGGGAACAGGGGAAGCTCTTCCTCTCTATCCGAGGCATTGCGAAATCCTCGGTATCGATCTGTCGCCGGGCATGTTGAAAAAGGCGCAAGCCCGTGTCCGAGAGCATCGACTCGATCATGTGACGCTCAAACTGATGGATGCCGGCCAGATGGATCTTCCCGATGACGCCTTTGACATTGTCATGGCCGCGTATGTGGTCACAGCGGTTCCCGACTATCGAAAAGTCGTCAACGAGATGATCCGCGTCTGCCGACCGGGGGGACGGATTGTGATGCTCAATCATTTTAGCAATGGGAACAAAGTCATCGCCGCGGTCGAAAAAATGATTTCCCCTCTCTGCAAGCACATCGGATTTCGGACCGACCTCTCGCTCAACACGGTATTGGAAGGCACCTCGCTGATCGTCGCCCGCAAACAAAAGGTCAATCCGCTCCGCTTTTGGCATCTCGTCGAATGCGTCAACCAAAAAAACGGCCACCAACCCGTTGGGTGATGACGGCAATGTCCGATCCGGCCGCGCCTATGCGCTGCCTTGCTCCTGTGTTGTTCCGCGATGCGATGTCTGCGACCTTGCTCCCAGCAGGAATGAAGCGCTGGTATTGAACGTCACGGATCGAGGCGTTTTCCCACACTGATGCATGTGAGTACCGCCGTTTGCCTTCAACATGTCCCATTCGAGGGACCGGGAATCTTTGAGCCACTGCTGGAACGTTACGGGTATAGGGTGGCCCGGAGGCTCGTTCCCGACGAAGGCCTTCCTATCGATCCGGGGGATTGCTTGCTTGTCATGGGCGGGCCCATGTCCGTCAACGATCCGCTTCCATGGATCTCTGAAGAACTCGCCTTTATTCGCCGTGCGATCGATCGGCATGTGCCTATCTTAGGAGTTTGCTTGGGCGCGCAACTCCTTGCGCGTGCTTTGGGTGCCGTCGTCAAGCCGGGTCCGACGTTCGAGGTCGGATTCCTCCCCGTCATCGTGACGGAAGCTGGAAGACAAGACCCCCTCTTCGCTGCGGTCCAGTCTCCGCTGACCGTGTTCCAGTGGCACGGGGAAGGATTCGATCCTCCACCGGATACAACGATTTTGGCCATGTCCGAGGCCTATCCCGTTCAAGCGTTCCGGTACAGTGACCGCGTCTATGGTCTTGTGTTTCATGTGGAGCTGGATGAACAAGGCATTCGGACTCTGTGCCGGGAATGTCCGGATGATTTACGTCGAGGCGGCCTCTCCGAGGAAACGATACTTACTGTCGCCGGTTCCCATCTGCCTCTCTTGCACGCTATGGCCGAGAGGGTCGTCGCCAGAGTGGCCCATCTCCCTTGATCAACTGCCCGATGCTCTGCTATACCCGCCTGAGTCCGTGATCAAATCCGGCGAACCCCCTGCCTGTACGACGTCAGCCGGTGAGCGGGGTTGCTGCCCTGGGTCTTCTGAGTCTGGATCGAGCGTGCGAATCGAAGCGTGCAGCCGTTCGGGACCGGGTACCTCGAATCCTGAACGAGAGCAAGAACGAGAAGGAGTGAGTCATGTCCGCTTTTCCTATTACGTATGCCGAACGCATTCGAACGTTGCCCCCGTATTTGTTCGCCGCCATCGATGATATGAAGCGGAAAGCGATCGAGCGCGGGATGGACATTATCAATTTAGGCGTCGGCGATCCCGATTTGCCCACGCCCACGCCCATCATCGAGGCTTTGCAGCGAGCCGCGATGGATCCTCGTCATCATCAGTATCCTTCCTATGATGGCCTGCTGTCATTTCGTACGGCGGTCGCACAGTGGTATGGCCGCCGCTTCGGTGTCGATCTGGATCCAGCAACGGAAGTCTTGACGCTGATAGGCTCAAAAGAAGGGATCGGGCATGTGCCGTTGGCATTTCTCGATCCTGGCGATGTCGCCTTGGTGCCCAGCCCGGGCTATCCCGTCTATCCGGTGGGAACCAGCTTTGCCGGCGGTACGCCCTATGTCATGCCGCTCCGCAAAGAACACGGCTTTCTGCCGGATTTGTCTGCTATCCCGTCAGATGTGGCTCGCCGCGCCAAGCTCATGTTTCTCAATTCGCCCAACAACCCGACTGCGGCTGTAGCGTCCAAAGAATTTTTTGAGCAGGTGGTGGAATTTGCCCGGACCTACGAGATTATCATCTGCCATGACGCCGCCTATTCGGAGATTTATTATGATGGCCACCGTCCGCCGAGTTTTTTGGAAGCAGCGGGAGCCAAAGACGTGGGCATCGAATTCCACTCGCTCTCCAAAACGTTCAATATGACCGGCTGGCGAATCGGGTTCGCCGTTGGGAATCGCGAAGTGATCGCAGGACTGGGAAAGGTCAAGACCAACATCGATTCCGGAGTCTTTCAAGCGATTCAAGAAGCGGGCATCACGGCGCTGGAGCTCGACACCCAATTCACCGACCGGATCCGCAGCATCTATCAGGAACGGAGAGACGTGTTGATTCCCGGGCTTCAGCAACTCGGGCTGGCAGTGGGCAAGCCAGCCGCCACCTTCTACGCGTGGGTCGAGGTTCCCGAGGGATTTACGGCCGCTTCGTTTACGGCACATTTAATCGAACATGCTGGGATCGTGACAACGCCCGGCAACGGATTCGGCGAGCCGGGCGAGGGGTATATCCGAATGACGTTGACCACTTCCAAAGATCGGTTGGCTGAGGCGGTGGAACGAATCCGAAAAGTGGGATGGTAGCGAAAGTTTGGAGTGAGGATGCGTGCAGCGAACAATGCACGAGTCGTCTCGAAGGTCTGGTGTCCGGCTATGCCACAGCGTACTGATGGCGCACAACATGCTGAGCGCATGAAAACGGAAACGGTGTTTATCGGATTCGGCTCCAATGTCGAAGACCGACTCGACTTTTGCGAGCGGGCTGTCGTGCTAATGAAATTGCTGCCGCACTCGCGATACATCGATGTGTCCTCGTACTATGAAACCGAACCGATCGACCCCGATGGCTGCCTCGGTCCCATGTGGTTTTACAATGGGGTGGTGCAGATCGAAACGACGCTTGCCCCGCAACGTCTGGCCCTCATCTGTCGGGAAACGGAACGCGCATTGGGCCGTGACGATCACAATCGTCGGGGTCCGCGCACGATCGATCTCGATATTTTGTTCTATGGGCAGCAGGTCATTCGCGAATCGACCTTATCGATTCCCCATCCCCGCCTCCATTTTCGTCGATTTGTCTTGGAACCGATGATGGAACTGGCTCCAACCTGGCGGCATCCCGAATTGCATCTTACGATGACCGACTTGTGTGCTCGCCTCGACGACCCTGCGCGAGTGCGTAGACTCGCGCTGGTGCCCGGACGGTGCGGAGCATCTCGTCCTAGCTGTCGCCCTTCCTTCCCCGTGTAACATGCGAATCGTTCGTGCAATCCGTGCCCTGCGGCAATGGCGGCAGGCTCCATCGGTTTCTGTTCAGCGGATCGGCTATGTTCCGACCATGGGGGCCCTGCATGCCGGCCATCGCGCGCTCCTCCAGCGAGCGCGAAGCATGAGCGATGTGGTCGTCGTAAGCATTTTCGTCAATCCGTTACAATTCGGTCCTTCGGAGGATTTTGCTCAGTATCCCCGAACCCGTGCAGCCGATCTCGCGCTGTGCCGAGATGTCGGCGTAGATCTCGTGTTTCTTCCGTCCACGGAAGCCCTGTATCCTGCCGATTTTCAAACCTCAGTGACGGTGAGCCGCTTGGCCCAGCGGTGGGAAGGGGCCTGCCGGCCAACCCATTTCCAAGGCGTGACTACGGTCATGACCAAGTTGTTGCATTTGATCCAACCCCAATGGACCGTTCTCGGACAGAAGGATTATCAACAATATGTGGTCATCCGCCAATTGGTGAAAGATTTGAACTTCGCGACTGCGCTCGTCATGTGTCCGACCGTGCGGGAGCCGGATGGATTGGCGCTCAGTTCGCGCAACCGCTATTTGACGCCGATACAACGAAGGCATGCGCCAGCCTTGTATCGTGCACTCAGGTTGGGTCAAGGAATGATCCGAAACGGGCAGCGATCCCCACAGCGTATTCAGCGAGCTATGACCGAACTCTTACAGGACACGCCGGAACTCACGATTGAGTATATCGCGGTCGCCGATGCCGGGACGTTGGAGCCGGCGACGACGATTCGTGGAGCCCGTCTTGTGCTGCTGGGCGCCGTCCGATTAGGGAGCGTTCGGTTGATCGACAATATTCTGGTACGCGCTCCGCGCTAGATTGGCCCCAAGGCTCCGGGGTCTTGGCTTTTCGTCGACATCAGGACGAGAACGTTCAACCATGCGAAACCGGCCACGCGTGCGACCAATCCGCTTGCGGAAATGGCGCGCGCGATGCAAGCGGTAAAGCCGGCTTCGAGCACCCCGACCCGCAGGAACGTCATGGATCGACTCATTGGCCGACGGACATGATCGCGAGTGCGTCGCTTGCTTCCGAAGCTCGAATCCAGTGAAGGGCTGAAAGGGCGGGATCTCGGGATTCAACCAATGCTCCACATGGCAAAGCTTCACGATGATGGGCATACGGGATGGATCGTCCGGGCGATGCGGTGCCCTCGATTGCGAGAATGGCACATGCATCGATCCCTTCGGCCTGCGACGAAGTCCAGGGCCTTGCAAAGTCCTGTGAAGGTGCAGCGGGCGGGCCTGTGCGACACGAAAAAAGTGAGGGAATTTGGTCCGCCAGCTCATCTTCCACTCGTCACCTCCATCGGCAAGAACGAGGCAGCATTGCTTGCGCCATGGTCGTCGGAAAGCCGCTTTGCGGTGCAGGGTTTCTGCGCCAGCCATCACGATCGGATACCGTTCGTGAACCCTTCGTCCAGGCAAAAGGCATCGAGCCCCAACGCAGAGACACGCAGTCCTGCTAACGAGAAAATCAGGATGCATCCGAATGCAACGCGTCGGGCCGTAGGAGCAAGAATCCGAGGATACTGTAGGGAGCGTGGAAAACTACGAAAGCTCAGTCTGCAGTTCTTGTGTCCTCGTAGGATGCCAGTGCGTAGGTACCACCATTCGGTGAAGAGCGGTGACCCGTCATCGTGTGTGACGAGAAATCATGCGCATCGGCTCTCGATGCGGTTCGCGATCATCGGAACCGATCTGCAACAGGCGAAGGATCGCCGAGCAGTCTTCTGCCGACAACTCCAGAACCTCGATGGGCGAGAGTTCCAGAAATTGCGCGAGGCAAAACAACGGCCAGACTTCGCAACAGATCCGGTGGACGCGGAGTCGAAACGCCGTATCGCACATCGACTCGTAGCGGGGATGCGGCTTGCGTCGATGGCTGCTGCCCAGCGTGGGGGTCGTGGTGCGCAACGCCAAAACCGTAAGGAAGGCGTGCCAAAGATTTGTGAGGTACGAGCCTTCTGGATTTTGCCGGCACGCTGGACATTCTCGGACGGTCCGCTCAATGATCCGGCGCTGCAAGGGTTCGGGAAGATCTGATCGAAATCGACGAGGAGCGAGACCCGAGCGAGCGAGCGCAGCTCCAGTCGGCGCATCCAGCGCTGAAAAACCATACGTGCGACGAAGCCTGTGAATCTCGTGAGCATAAATGATGCGCGATTCCAGTGTGACGAGTGCAACAGGCTCCGTCATGGGAGTTTAG
Source organism: Nitrospirota bacterium (assembly GCA_003695915.1). Classification (GTDB taxonomy): domain Bacteria; phylum Nitrospirota; class Nitrospiria; order Nitrospirales; family UBA8639; genus J017. The sequence continues at coordinate 13,442 of RFGF01000057.1, read as the reverse complement.
CTCTTGAACCAACTGCGAAACAGGTCCATTTCCGGAATGAGAATGGCATCAACGCTGAGTGTCGCGAAAACACCTTCCTGGCCGGTCATCCTAAGGTATATCAGACAGTCCCATAACATGCCCAGGGATTCCCCCTCAACCTGTCGGGAGCGTCGAAACGACTGCTTGAGCAGACTGTCGCTGCCTGTGCTATTCTAGTAAAAAGTCGAGAGAAAGATTCGATGGAATTGTTGACATCGACCCCTTGACTCTCGCGATGCAAGGATTATTGAAATCGCCATGAAATCGGATCGACCGCTGACTCATGATGAACGTAAGGCCTCGGAAGCTGCCTTTCGCGGACTGCCCTTTGATCCGTCATGGTCTCAATCGGCGCGGGCCGTCTATGACGGAATCGTGAAGGCCATGGCAAAAAAGGGCAATTCGCCGGTTGTCCCGACTGACATCGAACTCCAATCGGAGCCGGCTGAGGCTGGGAGGAATGGTCCCGCCGTAAGGATGGCCGGTCTGGAACGGATAGAAGGCAATGAAGGCGAAGGTCGTTCATCGCAACAGATGACAACGGAAACAGCCGCGTCGCACGATCATCCATCGCGCATGCAACTCCGGTCTCGACGGGAAGCCATCGAAGCCGGCGTTCTGTTGGATGTCACTCCCATGGCGCAACGTCTGGGGTTGAACTTTGCGGTAGGAATGACTAGACCGCTTTGGGATTTTGGCATCGAACCCGACCCCGAACTTTCGGATGAAGAGTGCGAGGCACGAATCCGAGATGTGTTGATGGCTGTTCGCTTACGTCTCGCCTGCCTGAAAGACCCAACGCCATTGGTGGAAGTGCCGGTGCTCCTCACCTTTCCCCCGGAGCCGATTCCGCAAGTGTTTCCGATCTACGCCTTGTTCCATACAGATCCGGTTGATGCCGAATCCCTTCTCTTGATGCATCCCGGCGAAGTCATGTTCGCCAAATTTTCACCTTCCCACAATTAACGTTCCATATGCTTCGTGTCTCGCCTGAACCGATGAGAGACACTCATCGCGAGAGCATTCCGTTCGTATCCGGGGGCTGACACTCTCGCTGGAGGGAAACGCATCACGTTCGTCTTTTCACAGGCGCACGACGTGAGTTATATCCGAATCCGCGCAACTCGCGGAGAAGAGGCATGGCTTCGAATTGCTCATCCGTGAGGCGGTCCCAATCGATGCCCGTGGAACCCTTCAGTGGAGGGTGTACCCGAATCGTTTCCTGAGGCGTGACAAGGAACGTGAGAGGCAGATCGAACGGGTCGCGCGGGAACTCCTCGAGTATCTGCAAAGGATGGATCGTCGTGGCCACGGGAACAGCCGGATGCCCCAATTCTCGAAGGACGGCGTATTCCAGATCCGCATAGCCTTCGCCTTTGCCGCAGCGATGCCCGCGGCGCGTCACGGCGACGGAGCCGACGACGACGGCGTCGATGCGGGGAAGGCGCGTCAAGGGAAGAAGCTCGCCCCATCGTGCGCCTTTGGAAAGACTAGCAGCTTCGGCATAACACTCCGGTGGAATCTCGCGCGGATCGAATCGTCTAAATCCGGCACGGAGGCGAGGCGTCGGCACGAGGATCGTTATGCCTCGACGTAACGCAAATTCCCGAACGGGGCGTTGTGGCGCATCAGGATTGATTTTCAAGCACCGGGCGGTGCGGAAAATAGAGATCTGGAACAACCGGGCCGCTGCCTCAGCTGCACCGGCAAAATTCGGAATACGGCCGTGAGGCGGAAAGGGGAAGCGAGCCACACCTTCCCGGGCCAGTCGATCCCACACGGCCTTCCGAGCACGGGCTTTGTCGGGAAAACGTGACGGGAATGCTGCCCGTGTCCGTGATCGATGAGTGGAGCGAGAAAAACGGCGTTGGGACTTCATGGCGTTCCCTGCTTTGTCAGGAGAAGACGGTGTGGACACGATGGTCCCGAACGGTTCTTCCGCCGCATCTCGTCGACTGTCAGCGTGTTGGGCTTTGTGCTATGGTGCGCCTCGATCGAGGAACAACGGAATCGCTCAGGAGATGATGGAGCCGAGGAGGGCATCATGCCAGAGAGATGGGTATCGATCAATGCCGTGCTTGGTGGCATAGTCGTCACGATCGGATTGTGGTTGTTAGTAGGGGCGCTCCCGGTCATCGTCGCTGTCGGGCTTGCGCTGGCATTGGCTGCCGTCATGGCTTGGCGTTGTCCGACGATCATGCATGTGTGGGCCGTGTCGACCTTGTTGCTCGGAATGGAAAGCCTGATCTGGCCTGTTCTCGAAATGGTGGCTGCAAAACAGTTGGGCCCGAATCCTCCCTTGGAAGAATTGCAGCGACTGTTTACGGCTGTGTTGTTCGGACTCTTCTCAGGTGTATTTTGGCTGACCTTTTCTTACGGATTGTACAAACGGGCACGAGCATCGCAGTCCGACACCACGGCATCCGTTAAGCCTGGAAGCGTTCGACCAGGGAAGAATCAGCAGGATCGTAAAAGGAACGCCTCGCTGCGCGATCGATGAATGCCTGTCCGCTTCGGTTATCGCATCTCTAAGGGATCGACGTTGATCTCGCACGTGACATGCTTGGTTTTGAGCAGTCGTTCGCAGTCCTTGTTCACCTCGCGAAGAATCTGACCGATCGGAAGTGCGAGATCGCGGTTCTTGAGAAGCAGGACCCATCGATGATTCGTCGAGCGCGGTCTGACCGGAATCGGACCGAGCACCGGTTCGGCGGTCGGAGATGACGCCGATTCAGGAATCCAGCCTGCCTCCCGAAGATGGGCCCGAAGCCGAGCCGCATAGGCCAGGGCCGCCGCTTCGACGGCATCCTTAGACCGCCCCGACATCGTGAGTTGGACGAGTTGAGCAAACGGCGGATACCCCAACATCTGGCGCAAGGCCAGTTCATGGGTATAAAATATAGCGGGGTCGCGTTCCGCCAATGCGCACAAGACGTGGTGGGTGGGCAAGGCCGTTTGCAGTACGATGCGCGATGCGGGGTTCTTCGCCAATCCCAACACGTCGCTCAACACATGATACATGCGTTCGGCAGCTCGAAAATCAGGAAGGTGCAACCCGGCATCCGCATAGGGGAGGCCGACAAACGAGGCGCGCGGCATCGTCTGTGTGCGAATCAGTAACTCCGTGCCGATCAGGATACGAATCTCGCCGCGAGCAAATGCCTGACATATGGCTGCCTCTTGAGCACGGCTCGGGACACTTTCTCGATCGAAGCGGGCAGTCGCGACCGATGGAAACAAGGTTCGAACCCGGCTTTCCACACGCTCGGTTCCAAAGCCGGAAGATCGCCATCGCGGCGACAAGCAGTTGGGGCAGATTTCGGGAACGGATCTCGTTCGCGGACAGTACGGACAGGCCAATCGGCTCGGGTGCTGATGGAAGACGAGGGCGATCCCGCAACGCTCGCATCGCAAAATGTGACCACAGTCACGACATTGCAACGTGCGCGCGAACCCTTTGCGGTTGACGAAGAGTATCACCTGCTCGCCTGCCTCCAGGGTTTGCGTCATTTCTTGAATCATGGCGTCCGAAAGCACTTCGTCGAAGGCGAGTTCGTGAAGCGGGACGATCCGCGGGCAGGGCCAGGAAGACGGGAGGGTCGCCTCAGCCCGATCTGCCTGCATCGAAAACCGATGGTACGTTTCCAAAGAAGGGTAAGCCGTGGAAAAAATGAGAGGAGCTTTGTGAATCTCCGCACGCATCTCGGCGACCGTTCTGGCGTGATAATACGGTGTCTGCTCGGCTTTGAACGATGGATGTTCTTCCTGCTCGAGCCAGATCATCCCGAGATCCGAGAAAGGAAGAAACAAAGCCAGGTGCGTCCCCACGACGACCGACACGATGCCTTTTCGGACGGCCAACCATCTGGCCGCGCGCTCGGCGATCGACAGCTCGCTGTGATAAACCGTGACCCTCTGTCCAAACCGGCCGCAGAGGCAATGAGCCAATGCCTCCGATTGGTCGATTTCCGGAGTCAGAACGAGAGCTGGTCGGCCATGGGCCAACGCAGCCTCGATGGCTTGGATGAGAAGCGTGCTCCGTCGTTCACGAAGGGCCTGGAGGAGAAACGCACGATCATAGCGCTGCGCACACGCCTCGATGAAGGCGTTCCACCATCCTGGCTTGCCGCCAGCTTCTTCGTCACGATCGAGGTGCTTTTCGGTATGGGGAGGGCAGGTCGGCGATGAAGTCCCATATTCCCCCTGAACAAGGGGAGAAGGAAGACAATGAGGTTCGACCTCGGTCGCACTCGACCTCGATGTCTGCTCGTGGCGGTCGTGTGAAGTCGATCGAATAAGGGGGGCAGTTTCGAGCGCTCGAATCCATGCCTTTCGCGCCAATCGAGCGAGCATCCGTGCCGCATCCGGGGACGTCTTGGACAGGGTCGTGGCGGTCAATCCTTTGGGATGTCGGAGCAATCGCACGAGGAGGCTTTTTTCGGATTCGGACAGCCGTGCGTGCTCGTGGATCGCTCGTTTCCCTTCTTCCGTGAGGACGTATCGGGTAGCGGGACGCCGGACTCGCATCGGGGGGAGCATGAGACGCAAGCCAGCAGCAGGCGGGGCGAGATAATAATCGGTTACACGCTTGGCCAGCGCAATTTGGCAAGCATGCAGCGGAAAGTCCAACGGTGTGTCGATGAGCTCGTGGATCGCTCGGAGCGTTGGGGTTGAAAGCGATATTCCGGGCTTCGCTTCGGAAAGACGATCTGTCAGGGCAAATACGAATCCGGGAACGAGATGCCGACCCAGAGGGACCAATACCCGACTGCCCACACGGATCCGATCCGTCAATCGAGGAGGCACCGTATAGGTGAAGAGACAGTAGCGGCGCTGGGGAAAAACGACGTCGGCGAACATGCAGATGAAGGTCCGAACCGTCGGCATTGTACCAGCGGTCCTAACGAGGACAAAGCGTTGTCAATTTGACCCTCAACGAAGCGCGTGATAGGGTTCAGTCGGCGTACCAAGAAAGGATGACTCCGGCATGATGGCCCAAGAACTGCGATACATGGTTTTGGCCGGCGTGGTCTTGGCGGTGCTCGCTCCAGGCGGCGAGATGGGCCTGGGTCGGGCACAGCCCGTTGTTCAAGGGAAAGAGGTTGAGGGGGTCTTCGTGCTCCTTCCAATCCCATTTTCCTTTTCCCAGCCGCGAATCAAGTTGCCCATCGAGCCTGACGAGTTCGATCCCCGCGAAGTCGAAGCCTATTACGACTGGCGAACGAACATGTTCTATCGTCGGTTCGACCTCGCTGGCAAGGGGACGATCGATTTTATGACGGCACGGCGGACTTACAAAACTTGGCTGGATGAGTTCGGCACACCCGTCGTGATTACCATGTCCGAACCCGTGTTTTATTGGATCGACCTGAACGCGAACGGGACTTTCGAGCAGGATCAAGGTGAAATGTGGGTCGATCCTTACGAAGACGGCGTAACCGGAAACGAGCGCCCTTACGACAGCAGCGATCTCCAACGTCCGCCATCCGAAGTGCCCTCCTGGACTCCTCCTTCCTTCCGTTTCCCGCCTTGCGATCCCCGCTTCGGATGCTGAACGCAAGTGGTTCCGCGACCATCTCGTCGGAATGGACGATCCGCTCGTGCGATCTGATGATCTGCAGAAGAACCGTTCTTGCTCAAATCGAGATTGGTCGAGACGGAATAGTCACCATCTATGAAAGCGAGGAGGACGACAAACGCCGATCCTCTCCATGACCGCCATTGCGCGTCGATGTTGCATGATAGATCATGAGGACACGGAAGGCCGAGCCTCGGGTTGAGTGCGAAGGGGTAGCTTGCGAAGATCCGGCAACGAGAGACTGGTGTCGGTTCGAGGTCGTTATGGTCGCGCTGGGGTTCTGAGCACGACGATCGCATTGAAGAGGAACAATGGCCATGGAATGAGCAGCAAGGCTGCGCTGGTCCACGCAGCGACGGGAATGAGCGGAGACTTGAGGGGAACCCACCAGACGAGCGACGCCATTGCGACGAGTCCCATGATTCCAAGGTTCAGTATCCCGAGTTGAATGGAGGTCCCGCGCTCCATGAGTGCAATCAGTTCTGCATGAATGGGTTTTCGTTTTTTATGGCTTCGGCTTCGCGCTTTGGCCAGGACGAGCGGAAGGAGACCGGTGAGCAAGCCGAAGAGGTGGTGAACGGCGAACCCGAGGTAAAACAAATGAGCATAGGCCAGAAGGTGCCATTGGCCGATGCGGACGGGCGGGGGCAGCCACAAGGCGTTCACAGCCAAGGCGATCCCGCTGAGCGCCGTGATGCCGAGGTAACCCCCGGCTATCCTGAGCAGGGGAACCGCTCGTGGGAATCTGCCGTACTCATCCCGAATGCGCTGGCGTGCTAAATCACAAGCATACAGACCGACGCCCAGCATCAAAAGAATCCCGCCGCTAATTTGACTCACAAAGCTTGAAGCCGCCAATCCAAAGGCAAGAATTATGGCACCCAATGGCATGACGAGCCAGATGATCCGGGTCCATACGGCATGAAACTGGAGGGATTCCGTGATGGCGGGGAGGAGCCAGTACGTCAAGCCGATCAGGGCGAGCAGCATGAACCCGACGACAGTCAGGTGTGCGTGCGCGACCTTGACCCAGCCCAAGTGCTCGTGCGGAACAAGTTTCCAGGCCATGCCTTCGCCCAGCGCAAGCCCGAGGCTCAGTGCGGTCAATGCGGTGCCATACCACCAACGCGTGAGACCCCGTGGAATGTTGAGTGCCGCATGACTGGGGATGTGCTTGAACAGGGCGAGCATAGCGCCGATGGCCAGCACACTGAATGCCCCGACGAGCAATGGCTGCCCGATCCCGAAGCCGAGCAGCATGCCCACGGTACCGAAGTTGATGGCGAAATAAATTCCCGGACGGGAATCGGCGCGTGGACGCTCTCCAGCGATCGGGATGAACCACAAGCCCATGATGATCTGGATCGCACCGCCCACCAGCGCGGCATGCCCATGAACCTGCCGAAGATCGAGCGAAAGGCCGATCCCATGAGCATCTGCGAGGAGCAGCGCACACCCAACGGCTGTCGAAAGAAACAGCCATATGAGGCCGGTCACGATGAACGTGGCCGGATGAAACGACCGAGACATGATGTGCGTGAGGCCCTTGATGAAAAACCCCGGGTAGCTACTGAGCCCTAATCTATAATACAGATAAAATTCAACAGGCAATACAGCATGTCGCCTGAAGGGGACAGAGACAATCGGTTCTCGATGAGCCGAGAGAACGGAGTTTGCTCTAGCATTGTTCTGTATGCATCCGCGCGAAATGGGCGGTCGAATGACGGGTCAATGCGAAAGGCCGAGATGCGTCGAATTCCGAGGTGAAAAGGGGGCGGCAGGCGCGGTTAACCGATGGAGCGGTCGATGTGTCCCAAATCTTTCTCCGGTGCGATAATGTCTCGAACGCGACGCTTCAATTCAGTAATCTCCGGGAACCGCCCTTCTTGAGACCGAGACCAGATCATGTTGTTTTGCGCTCGCACTTCGAAAATACCCCCCGTTCCTGGGATCAAGGCGACTTCGCCTATTTCTGTTTCGAACGTCATGAGCAATTCCTGAGCCATCCATGCTGCTCGCAATAGCCAACGACATTGCGTGCAATATTCGATTTCGACGCGGGGTTCCTTTTGCCTGCTCATGAGAGTTTCAGCCGTTTGAGCATTTCCAGCCATTGCTCGCCGCCTTTCACTATCCCTCGTCTTGCGGCTTTTCCTAGAAAGTTCCGATTTTTGCGCAGCATAGTGAACGCGGCAAGATCGAGGGGAAGGTTCTCTTCCGACCAGATTCGGGCGATTTCCCGTTCGGTCATTTCATCTAGCGTTTTTGGAACTCTCGCGTCCTTTCCTGAATGTGTTCTTGATAATCACGCAGCGCCGCTCTTGGTTCCTTCCATTTCTCACCGACCCACTCGGACAAACGAGACGAGGACGCCAGTACCCGTTCGACGACGGCACGCTCCCATTCGAGACGATTTATTCGGCTGTCTAGTTGCTTGACTTTGACATCCGAACACACTTGCGCGGCACTTTCAAAGGCTCGGTCTATTCGGGACGGAGGGGCTTGGGCCAACAGGTTGTCTGAAGATCCCAACATCCTGAGAATGGCGCTTTCCTGCTGAACAGCAACCGACGGGGAAAGAGGATCAGATGGCGGACGCGCCGCTATAACCGAGAGCAACCGTTGAGTCTGTCGAAAAAAACAATCGGTGGTCCAGAGCGCATTCCCAGGTCGGGACACAGGTTTGGCCTCATTCGTTAGGTCATCAGAAAGCCCATGGGCGAGATTGATTAACTCCGCTTCTCGAAGCGCCTGCCGAGTGTGCTCCAACGTTTCCTGCATATCGTCGAGCCGGCTTTGCAACGCTGTCATGTCCGTTTGAAGAGTACGTGATGCATGGTCGAGTCTTTCGACCTCCTGTGCAAGGCGTTCGAGGGACTGATCCTCTTGCGGTTTGTGGATATATTTTTGATAGGCCTCGTAAATGCCCAGTGTGGCCGCCGGCTGCGATCACGACCACGGTGATGACGAACAAAATCGTACTGACGTCAATCGCACCGGGATCGCGCTGACGATGTCTGGTTCGAAAATAGGGACGCATAGGACTGGACTCGCGAAGCATGGACTCGCAAATAGCCTAAAGCATTCTTTTGGAATCGGCAATTCAGCCGACCCCTTCTTCCATTGTTCTGACACGACAGCCGAGTCGATAATTCCGGGCTTCTCTCCCACAGTGATCGTCATACACAATTTTGATTTTTCTCCCCTCACCCATTATTGTCCTCTGATATGCGCAAGGGTTGGATGCTGAAACGGCAATTTTTGATGCCGATAGCGGCTTTGGCGATCCTCGTTGGATCGATGGTGACGCTGGTGCTGTTCAAGAGCCCTCGAGAGACAACCCATCGAACGTCGACGCTGATCGCTACAACCAACATATCTGACCGCGTCACGCTGCGCTTCGTGAGCTGGAAGCCAGATCATCCCAAAGCGTGGGACGAGGCCATCGCCCGCTTCGAACAGGCGCACCCGACCATTAGGATTGAACGCGAAATCGCACCGCATTCGTCCACGGCCTATCACGATCTCTTGTCGCAAAAACTCAAAAACCGCGACACGTCCATGGATCTTTTTTTCATGGATGTGATTTGGACATCCGAATTTGCCGCCGCCGGCTGGGCCTTGCCGTTAGGGGCGCGGTTTCCTTCGTCCGAGCGCCAGAAATTCTTCGAGGCTACCATTGAAGCCGGGACGTACCGAGGAGAACTCTACGGCATTCCGTCGCGTATCGACAGCGGGATGCTCTACTATCGCAAGGATCTCCTGGAACAATATGGATTCGCTCCGCCGCGCACGTGGGATGAATTGGTGTTGCAAGCCCACACGATCGTCGCGGGCGAACGGACGCGCCAGCCGGCACTCCGCGGCTACAGCGGACAGTTCAAACAATACGAAGGGTTGGTCTGCAACATGCTGGAATTTCTGGGAAGTCTGCACGGCGCCTCCGCCCGAGAAGCCCGCAATCCGCTCCTGACCCTGACGAGCCCGGATGCGCTGACGGCCGTGCGGTTCGTGCGAGAGCAGATCGTGCACGCGCTCGCGACGCGCGCCGTGCTCACGTATCAGGAGCCGGAGTCGCTCGCCGTGTTTGTACAGGGAAAGGCGGTCTTCCACCGCAATTGGCCTTATGCCTGGGGAATGGCCAACGATCCGCGGCACTCCAACATCGTGGGCAAGGTCGGCGTGGCGCCGCTTCCTCATTTTGCTTTTGGCGAAAGCGTGTCGGCATTGGGCGGCTGGCTCTATGGAATCAGCGCGTATTCCCGTCACCCCGAAGAAGCCTGGACCTTTATCGAGTTCATGACCAGCCCGGAGATGCAGCGCCATTTTGCCATGCACGCATCGTTGGCGCCGTCACGGATCGCGCTCTATCGCGATGACGCGGTCCTGCAAGCCAATCCGCAATACCGCGCGTTGTTTCCCGTATTCCAAACGGCACGCCCCCGGCCACGCACGCCCGTGTATCCGATCATCTCCCATATCCTTCAGCGGTATTTCAGCCGGGTGTTGGCCTTTCCTCGTCTCGATATCCGGGAAGAAGCCGAAGAAGCCCAACGGATGATCGAGCGATTCGAGCGACTGGTTCCCTTGCAATCCTGACGATGAGGGCCAGACCCCGCTTCTCGAACCAACCATGCACATGCAGTCTTTGACCAGAGCCCCTCGAACGCAAGCGGATCGGCACACCGGCCGGCTCATGATCCTTCCGATGCTGGTCGTGGTGAGCGTGTTTTCCCTCTATCCGGCAGTGGATTCGTTTCTCCTGAGCTTGCATCGTTGGTTCTTGGGACTACCGAGTTTGGGACGTCCTTTCGTGGGGCTGGACAATTATCGGGAATTCCTCCAGGATCCGATCGCTCATCAGGCTTTGCTCGTCACCGCAGGATTCGTGCTCGCCTCCACCGCGTTGGAACTCCTCCTTGGATTGGGCATCGCATTGGTCATTCATGAACATTTTGTGGGACGGGGCGGAGTCCGCGCTGCCATTCTCGTTCCCTGGGCCATTCCCACGGTGGTGGCTTCCCAGATGTGGCGGTTTCTCGCCAACGATCAATATGGCGCCATCAATCTCGTCTTGTTCGGCGATGACATCGGCGCGTATGTCCCCTGGCTGGCCGATCCGTGGTCGGCCTTCGGAATCATCGTCCTCGCCGACGTATGGAAGACGTCGTCCTTTGCGGCGTTGCTCATTCTGGCCGGCCTCCAGCTCATACCCGACGACCTCTACGACGCAGCGCGCGTGGACGGCGCAACGGCGTGGCAACGCTTTTGGCATCTCACCTTGCCGCTCCTCAAACCTGCGCTGTTGACCGCGCTCCTGTTTCGCACCATCGATGCCTTTCGCGTGTTCGACCTGGTCTTCGTCATGACGCAGGGTGGACCCGGTGACGCCACGCAGGTCATCCAATTCTATGGCTACAAGACACTCTTTACCGAAGGTCGGGTGGGCTATGGCACGACGATTTCCGTCACCGTGTTTGTCGTCATTCTCATGCTGTCCTTCTTGTACGTTCGGATGGTGGGATCCAAACTCCTGGAGCGGAGGGCCACATGACCCGAACGCGCGGCGAGCACGTCTTGCTCTGGGGCGGGATTCTGTTGGCCGTCGGGGGGAGTTTATTCCCGTTCCTCTGGTTGGTTTCGACCTCGTTGAAGTCGCCCATTTACGTCGAAGCCATTCCTCCGACCTGGTGGCCCGACGGGAGCCTGGTCTTTTATCGAAACGTTCTCTTCGAGCATCGTCTGTTCGATTATATGATCAACAGCGCGATCGTCGCGGGAAGCACGACAGGGCTCGCATTGCTCGTGGCGACGCCGGCAGCCTATGCGCTGGCGCGGCTTCGCCTTCCGGGCACGGCGTGGATTCTGCGCGGGTTGTTGTGTGTGGCCATGTTTCCGCAAATCGTCATTGCGGGTCCTGTGTGGCGCATGCTGGAACGCCTCGGTGGCCTCAATACCCATTGGGGTCTCGTTCTCCCGTATGTCGCCTTGACGTTGCCGCTGGCCGTGTGGATTCTGGCGACGTTCTTCAACGATCTTCCCAGGGAGCTGGAGGAGGCCGCCTCTATCGACGGCTGCACAACGGGGCAGACGTTGATGTATGTCATGCTGCCCCTCGCCGTCCCCGGACTCTTTACCGCGGCGATCTTGACGTTCATTTATGCCTGGAACGAATTCTTCTTCGCCTTGCTGATTTTGACCGACCCAGCCAAACATACGCTTCCCGTGGGCATTGCGCTGTTCCAAGGAGAGTTCACGATGCCCTGGGGCGAAATCGCGGCGGCCTCGGTTCTGGCCACTTTACCGTTGATCGTCGTCGTGTTGCTGTTTCAACGGGGCATCATCGGTGGGCTGTCGGCTGGAGCGATCAAAGGTTGATCATGGCCAGCCTGAGGCTCGAACATATCTCCAAAATGTTCGGTCGGACCACAGTCCTCGACGATATTTCGTTGCACGCGGCGGACGGTGAGTTCGTCGTCTTGCTCGGCCCCTCCGGCTGCGGCAAATCCACCTTGCTCCGCATCATTGCCGGGCTCGAACAACAGACCAGCGGAACTGTGCGCATCGGCGAGGAGATCGTCGATGCTCTGCCGCCGCGCGAGCGCGATATCGCGATGGTCTTTCAGCAATACGCACTGTATCCGCATTTGACCGTGCGGGAGAATTTGGCGTTCGGGCTCAAAATGCGAAAAGAACCGCCAGCGGTGATCGAGGCACGATTGGCGGAAGTGGCGAAGCTGCTGGAAATCGAAGACTTGCTCGACCGCAAGCCCAAGGAGCTGTCAGGTGGACAACGCCAGCGCGTGGCCATGGGACGAGCGATCGTGCGCAAGCCCAAGCTGTTTCTGTTCGACGAGCCGCTGTCCAATCTCGATGCTCGCCTACGTGCATCCATGCGGGTGGAGCTCAAAAAGCTTCATCGGCGATTGCAGGCGACCATCGTGTACGTGACGCACGATCAGGTCGAAGCCATGACGTTGGGGGACACCATCGTGATCCTGGATCAGGGCCGCATTCAGCAAATCGGCGCGCCTGAACAGATTTATCAGGAGCCCAGCAACCCCTTCGTGGCTAGCTTCATCGGCAGCCCACCGATGAATCTGATCGAGGGCCAGATCCGATGTGTGGAGGAAGGCTTCGAATTCCGAGCCGGAAATTTTGTGCTGGGACTGCCGTTACGCAGTGGCGAGGCGAGTCGCCTGGATGGCAAACCCGCTATCTTGGGTATTCGGCCCGAAGACATCGCCTTGAGCGCGCCGCCGACCCCCTCTGTCGAACGACCTGCGACGATCGACCTCATCGAAAACCTCGGTGCCGATTGTCTAGTCTATCTGATCGTGGATGGCCAGCGATTGATTGCCAGGGCGTCGTCTGTGCCACCCCAACAGGCAGGAGAGACATGCACCGTATTCATGTCTTTCTCTAAATTTCATGTGTTCATCGACGGCCGTCGAATCGCGTGAGGCTCGACAGAACGGCGATCGGTGCAGCGGTGTCGGGGATTACGCCATTTCCCATTTAGCTTTCGGATTCTTGATCCATGCTTGCAATCGCGTAGTTCTGGAGAAGATCCAAGGAAAGACGAGAAAAGCGATCGGACTTCAATCGCGATCTTCCCCGGGGGCGACGCTTCGCTCGCTCAAGAATAAGCCCGGGATTTTGGATAGGGGATACTTACGATTCCTCGTCGGACGTACTGGTGCTGGTATGTGTTGCTTCTAGAAACGGTTCAGACTCACTAAGTGTCTCGTCCTCCGAGCTCGAATCAGGAGCTTTATCAAAGTCTTCTATGGCTTTGCGAAGTTCTTTGCACTTTGCACGATATTTGTCTACGAGGTCTTGT
>RFGF01000056.1 GCA_003695915.1 Nitrospirota bacterium | reverse complement strand
TCTTCACCGTTTCCATCGTTTCCGTCAAGGTGCCGATCTGGTTGACTTTGATGAGAATGGCATTGGCAACGCCTTCGCGAATCCCCCGCCTGAGATAGTTCACGTTCGTGACGAATAAATCGTCGCCGACCAATTGGAGTCGCGTGCCGAGCTGAGCGGTCAAGGCTTTCCATCCCTTCCAGTCATCCTCGCCGAGCCCATCTTCGAGAGAGACGAGCGGGTAACGATCGGCAAGTTTGGCATAATATTGAATCAATGCATTGGCAGACAGAGGCGCCGATCCCTGAGTGGGCAAGACATAGCCTTTCGTTTTGCGAAACTCGCTGGCCGCCGCATCCAAGGCCAAGACGATATCGGTGCCAGGACGATAGCCGGCTTGTTCGATGGCTTGAAGAATCAATTCGATTGCGTCTTCGTTGGATTTCAGATCTGGAGCGAATCCGCCTTCGTCACCGACGGCCGTGCTGAGTCCCTTAGCCCTTAATAGCGTTTTCAATTGATGAAAAACTTCGGCTCCCATCCGCAGGGCGTCGCTGAACCGGCGAGCACCGATGGGCATGATCATGAACTCTTGGAGGTCCAGGCTGTTATCGGCGTGTGCGCCGCCGTTGATGATGTTCATCATCGGCACGGGCAATTCGCGAGCATTGACGCCGCCCAGATAACGAAACAGCGGTTCCCCGACCTCCTGGGCCGCTGCCCGCGCGATGGCCAAGGAGACGGCCAGAATCGCGTTGGCACCCAAGCGGGACTTAGTTTTTGTCCCGTCCAAGGCGAGCAAGGCGGCGTCGATAGCCGCTTGGTCGGTAGCGTCCATACCGCGGATGTGGGGCGCAATGACCTTGGCAATGTTCGTCAGCGCCTTGTTCACGCCTTTGCCGTGCCAGCGTCGAGGATCGTGATCGCGCAGCTCTAATGCTTCGCGGGTTCCCGTCGAGGCACCGGATGGCACGGCGGCTCGTCCCCGGGTGCCACTATCGAGTACGACATCAACTTCCACGGTCGGTGTGCCTCGAGAATCCAAAATCATCCGAGGGGTGAGGCTTCGAATGGCGCTCATCATGCGTGACCTCTTGTTCGAATGGCCAACCTGCGCTCGATGGTGGGTGTGAGGTGAATAGGGCGAATCATGAGCCGGACGGTGTATCGCTGGCTAACTTGCGCCGAAGCAGTTCGTTGACTTTTCCCGGATTGGCTTTTCCACCCGATGCTTTCATGACCTGTCCGACGAAAAACCCCAGCACGGCTTCCTTGCCACGTCGGTATTGGTCAACCTGAGCGGGGTGCTGCCGCATCACCTCCTCAACCAATTGTTCCAGAACTTGTGCATCGGAGATTTGTGTGAGGCCTTTTTCGTGCACCAAGGTTTCGGGATCTTTTCCGCTCGCATACAGTTCAGGGAAAATTTCCCGTGCGATTTTTAAGCTGATGGTCCCCTCGTCGACGAGCTGCAACAGTTTGGCGAGGCATTCCGGCGAAACAGGCGAGCGTTGGGCCGGAATGCCACGTGCATTGAGTTCGCGGAGCAATTCGCCCATCACCCAGTTGCTGACGATTTTGGGATTGGGAAACAACCGCACGCAGGCCTCGAAATAATCTGCGAGGTCTTTGGAAGCTGTCAGGACGCTCGCATCGTATTCGGGCAAGCGATAATCATGGACGAACCGTTTGGCCCGCGCGGCGGGGAGTTCTGGCAGACTCTGGCGAAGTTCCTGAATCCATTCTTGCGATATCTCCACTGGGAGCAAATCGGGATCGGGGAAGTAACGATAGTCGTGCGCTTCTTCCTTGCTCCGCATGACGACGGTGACTTCGCGCTCAGGATCCCATAATCTCGTCTCTTGATGGATCACGCCTCCGCTGGCTAAGACCTTGGTTTGGCGGGCGATTTCATAGGCCAAGGCTTGTTTGACGAACCGAAAGGAATTGATGTTTTTCAATTCCACCTTTGTTCCCAAGTCCGACGATCCTGCAGGACGCACCGAAATATTGGGCTCGCACCGAAACGACCCTTGCTCCATGTTGCCGTCGCAAGCATCCAAGTACTTCAGGATATCCCGCAAAGCCCGGAGATAGGCGTCGACCTCTTCCGGTGACGACAGATCCGGTTCTGTGACGATTTCCAATAACGGGGTCCCGGCTCGATTGAAATCCACTCGGCTCGTGGCAGCGTCGCCTTCATGAAGATTTTTCCCAGCGTCCTCTTCGAGATGCGCGCGTCGAATGCGCACGGTTTTGGCGTGCCCATTGGTCGTGATGTCGAGAGATCCGGATTCGCAAATCGGCGCTTCGTACTGGGAAATTTGGTAGCCTTTGGGAAGATCGGGATAAAAATAGTTTTTCCGTGCAAAGCGATTGGACAATCGAATTGTACAATTCAGTGCCAAGCCCGCTCGAATCGCCAATTCCACCGCACGTTTGTTTAGCACCGGCAGCGAACCGGGCATACCGATACAGACTGGACAGCATTGCGTGTTCGGCGCGAGCCCGAACGTGGTGGTGCATCCACAAAACAGTTTGGTAGCCGTTCGAAGCTGGGCGTGCACTTCGACGCCGATAACCGCTTCGTAGGTCATGCGCGCACAGAACGATCAGGCTTAGGACTGTGGAAAGTTCGAGACATTGTGCTCGCGTTCTTTTTTCATGGCCTCCCGGCCTGCCTCGATGGCTTCCTTGACGGCTGCAGTCGCTTCATCGATGAATTCGCGGCCTTTTTCAACCACGTCCTGCCACGTTTCCGTGGCTTTTTCCGAAAACTCACGGAGATCCTCGCTGGTTCGCCTCGCATACCCCAGCAGTCGTTCGCGAGATTCTCGTCCTGGCTGTGGTGCGAGTAAAAACGCGGCGACGGCGCCGAGTAGGGCGCCGCTGAGAAACGCCAATGCGACCGATCCTGCCGAAGCTCCTGATTGATTATCTGCCATGATGGGTTCCTCCTTTTTTTGCAGCATGTTCTTTGAGTTTTGTTGTCGCGGCTTTGACTCCGGCCAACACGCTCGTCAGCCCCATGACCACCGCACCGCTTTTTCCCCGCAAAATGCCATGAATGCGTTGAACGGTTTCACCGACTTCCTCGAGGGCATGGAAGAGCGCGGACGCTTGCTGGACTCCCACTCGGGCTTGGTCGGTGATAGTCCGTACGTTATCGGTAGTGCTTTTCAAATCTTTCAAAATGAACGGCAATTCGCTGTTGAGTCTGGCGAGCAGGCGTTCTGATTCAGCCACCGTTCGTTTGAGCTGAATGACCGTGGGAATCACATACCCGACCAGAACCACGAACGCAACCGCGACCATCACCGCTGCGAATTCAACCATTGCACTCAGTGCTCCCTCCTGGATTACCGAATGACGGGTCGCTTTTTCCGCCAATTCGTGGCTTGCTCATAAGCGGAGGCAGCCCGAAGAACCAACGGTTCTTCGAATGGGCGCCCCATGATTTGCAATCCAATGGGCAGACCCGCGGAGCTGAAGCCACATGGCACGGCGATCGCCGGTAATCCCGCCAGGCTTGCCGGAATAGTATACATGTCCAACAAATACATTTGCAGGGGATCCTTGAGCTTTTCGCCCAGAGGGAACGCGGGCGTGGGCATGACGGGCGTCGCGATGAGATCAACCTCCTGAAAGGCGGCATCGAAATCTTGTCGGATGAGGGTTCGCACTGCTTGGGCCTTTCCGTAATACGCCTCGTAATAACCCGCGCTCAACGCATAGGTTCCGAGCATGATGCGGCGTTTGACTTCGGGTCCGAATCCTTGGGCCCGGGTCTGGCAATACATGTCCAGGAGATCCCGGGTTTCTTTACTGCGGAATCCATATTTCACGCCGTCGTAACGGGCGAGGTTTGAACTGGCCTCGGCCGTGGCGATCAAATAATACGCGGCAATCGCGTGCTCCGTCATGGGGAGGGAGATATCGCAAAGCTGGGCGCCCAACCGTTCGAGTTCGGCAATGGCTTCTCGCACGGTCCGTTCGACTTCTGTGTCCAACCCGTCGGTAAAAAATTCTTGAGGAATCCCGACCTTGAGTTTTTTGAGATCTTTGCGCTTGGTGGACTTGGTAAAATCGGGAACCGGAACAGTGGCCGAAGTAGAATCCCGCGGATCGTGTTTAGCTAACACGTTGAGAAGAATGGCGGCATCCGTGACGGTTTTTGTGATCGGGCCGATTTGATCCAATGACGATGCAAAGGCGACGAGCCCATAGCGGGAGACCCGTCCGTACGTCGGTTTGAGGCCAACTACTCCGCAGGCGGCGGCCGGTAATCGGATCGATCCTCCGGTATCCGAGCCTAACGCAGCCACGCACTCATCGGCAGCGACGGCTGCAGCCGAGCCACCGCTCGAACCGCCGGGACTGTGCGTCAGTTTCCAGGGATTTTTTGTCGGTCCGAACGCCGAATGTTCCGATGACGACCCCATAGCGAATTCGTCGAGGTTCGTTTTGCCGAGGAGGAAAAAACGTTGCTGGCGGAGCGGCTCGACGACGGCGGCGTCATAGGGAGGCACAAAATGTTCCAACATGATGGAGCCACAGGTCGTCCGCACCCCTTCGGTGCAAATGTTGTCTTTGATGGCTAATGGCATCGCCATCATCGGCTCTGTCTTGCGCCAGGCTTTGAGCGAGCGATCCAACGCTTCCGCTTGGGCCAAGAGCTGATCTTTAGGAGTCAGCGTAATGTACGCTTTGATTTTAGGTTCCACTTGGTTGATGCGTAATAGATAGGCGCGTGCAATTTCGAATGCGCTGATCTCCCCGCAGGTGAACAGACGTTGGAGTTCTTGAAGGCTGAGTTTTACCAGCGACATCGTGTTTTGACTGGCTGACGCAGGAACATCCGAGGAAGAGCTTCTATGATTCGGGTCTCTTCACGGATGCGAATGTCGGTCAATTAGCGGTTACGGTGATTCCAAAGGGCGATTGTGTCGGTCCACTCGAATGATTGCTGGCTCATGATGTTTAACTTCTTCCTCGTCATAGTATTCATAGCAAAAAATAATAATTTGGTCGCCGACCACGCCTTTGCGAGCCGTCGGTCCATTGAGGATGATCTCACCCTGTCCACGAGCGCCTGGCAATGCATAGGTTGAAAAGCGTTCACCATTGTTCAAATTGGAAACCATCACCAGTTCGTACGGCAAGATGCCTGCACGCTCCATGAGTTCAGCATCGATGGTCAGGCTTCCTTCGTAGTCGAGGTTGGATTCGGTCACCGTCGCGCGATGAATTTTGGCACGCAATAATTGACGAAACATGACGTATGTTCCCTTTTTCCCTCACAGCGCTCATCACGGATTTTCCAGAATTTTCGGTACGACAAAAAACCCGTCCACAGCTTCCGGTGCATTGGCTATCACGGCTTGGACAGGTAAGGAGGGAGTCGGAATATCATCCCGAAACGCGTTGCTTTGTTCGATAACGGTAGACGTGTGGGGGACGCCATCGGTCGGAACCTGTCTGAGTTGATCCATATACGATAAAATGTGACTCAATTGTTCGCAAAACAGCGCTTTTTCTTGCTCTGAGAGATCCAATCGGGCCAGGCGCGCCATATGTTCCACTTCAGCTTGGGTAATAGCCATGGTCTTTGCTCCTGTTTGGTATCGGTCGCCGTTTGTTCATCGGCGTCATGGCTTTGAGGTGCCAACCGTTTGTTTTCCCGTATTATTTGTACCATGAAGAGGAAAAGAAAAGCTACCGAGATCTTTTGGTTGGAACCAGCCATGCGAAGCAAACTGTCAGGACCGATGCGAGGCGGAAAGCCATCCCTGATCAGCAAAACTCACATAAGTCCCGTCCCCGATCACGATATGATCGAGCACGTGAATGCCCAAGATCTCGCCGGCGGCGACCAGTCGTGAGGTCAGTGCACGATCTTCGGCGCTCGGCGTAGGGTCGCCGCTCGGATGATTGTGAAGAAACAGCACGGCGGCCGCGGATTCCCGTACGGCTTGATTGAATACCTCCCGTGGATGAACCACGCTGATCGTGAGGCTGCCTTCCGAGACCGTGATTTCGCGGATGACACAGTGCTTGGCATCCAGCAAAATGGCTTTGAACAGTTCGCGACGCAGGTCTCGCAGACGAGGATAAAAATGCCGAAACACATCCTGACTGCTTGTGATTCGGAGGCCGGTGGTCAGCGGTGTGGAAAGTGCTCGTTTCCCTAGTTCGATCGCCGCTAAAATCTGAGCCGCTTTCGCCGGGCCGATGCCGGAAATTTGGCATAATTCGTCCAACCCCCGATTGGCCAAACCGTTCAGTCCTCCCAGCTGCTGAAGCAATTCCATCGCGACGTCGACAGCAGAGCGGTCATGACGGCCCACTCGCAAAACAATCGCCAGGAGATGGGCGTCAGAAAGCACCTCGGCGCCTTCGCGGAGCAGGCGTTCTCGAGGCCGTTCCGATTCCGGCCATTCGGTAATCCCGCGTTTCGGTCGTCGGGAAGACGAAGGGGGATTGGAAGGGAGACCCTGAATCATCGTAGACCCTCTGGTTTCGTGTGCGAATGAAGCGCAGACTCTTCGCCACTATACGCAGCTCATTTTTGCAACGTCAAAATGCCTTGTGCTTGCTGGTGTTCAAATAAAAACGGTATGCTAGCTTCTGCTGTAAAAAGTGAAGTGAACGGTTTCTGGAAAATGCTTTTATAAACTCTCGGTTTGATGCAGATCATTGCTGGTAGTCAGAAAGGTCGACGACTTTCCCCGCCAAAAGGGGGACACGTTCGTCCGACCGCTGCGAAAGTGCGAGAAGCGCTGTTCAATATTGTGGGGGCGAGAGTGATCGGGGCTCAGGTCCTGGATCTTTATGCAGGAAGCGGGGCTGTGGGCATCGAGGCCTGGAGCCGGGGGGCGCGTCGTGTCGTCTTTGTTGAGCAGGATCCCGCAGCGCTTTCGGTCTTACGCCGAAATCTAGTGCGGTGTGGAATGTCGGCTGAGACCCAAGTGTGGCCTTGGAACGTGTGGCGATTTTTCCACTTGCCGAGCTTGGCCACTTGGGATCCTCTTCATCTGGTCTTCGCCGATCCGCCATATGTCATGAAGGACTGGGAGCGCCTGTTGTCGAACATTAGTCGCTATGTCCCGTTGGCGGAAGATGCCATGGTCATCATCGAACATCATCGGAAAACGGTGTTGCCGCTCGCGGTCGAATCGTTGGAGCAAATTCGTCGTGTGCGATATGGAGATACGGTGTTGACGCTGTTCGAGCGGCAATCTGTGTCATTCGTGCAGCCGAATCCTCAGAGGGATACGCATTAATGCGGATCGGTGTCTATCCAGGAACGTTCGATCCACTGCATCACGGGCATAGCGACGTGATTGCCAGGAGTCTGCGAGTTCTGGATCAAATCATCGTGGCCGTGGCTCCGAATCCTCGCAAGGCCCCCATGTTCGATCTTGCTGAGCGCGTGGATATGGCAAAAATTGCGACGAAGGATTTTGGCCGGGTTGAAGTTGAACCGTTCGAGGGGCTGCTGGTCCAGTACGTGCGCCAGCGGGGTGCTCATGCCATCATCCGGGGATTGCGCGCGGTATCCGATTTCGAGCACGAATTTCAAATGGCATTGTTGAATCGCAAACTGGATCAAGGAATCGAAACGGTGTTTTTGATGGCCAGCGAAGAGTATTCCTATCTGACGTCCAGCATGGTCAAGGAGGTGGCCTCGGTGGGCGGTCCACTCCATGATTTCGTCCATCCTGAGGTTGCCGATCGCCTCAGACAACGCTTCATCGGGTGCCGATGACGATGAAACTAGCGACTCGTGCGACACGTATCGCCCCTTCGCCCACCTTGAACATGGCTGCAAGCGTCAAGCGGATGGTAGCACAGGGGGAAAAGATCATTGATTTTTCAGCTGGCGAGCCGGCTTTCGAGACGCCAGAGTTTATTCGGGACGCTGCCATCGCGGCGATTCGCGAGGGGTTTACCCATTACACGCCTGTAACCGGCATCGACGAGTTAAAAGAAGCCATTCTAGACAAATGTTTGGCCGATCATGGTCTCCGGTATGAAAAATCGCAAGTCTTGGTCTCCTGTGGAGCCAAGCACGCGTTGTATAACCTTGCACAGGTCTTACTCGAAGAAGGTGACGAGGTAATATTGCCAACCCCTTACTGGGTGTCCTATCCAGACCAAATCGCTCTTGCAGGGGCCAGAACCGTTCTTTTGCCGACAGAGGAAGTTCACGAGTATGCCATCGATCCCGAGGCGCTAGAGGCTCGTATTACGCCACGCACCAAGGCCATTATCCTCAATAGTCCTGGAAACCCCACAGGGGCTGTCTATTCCCGCCGCATCCTGGAGGAGATCGCTACCCTTGCACTCCGGTACAACCTTCTCATCGTTTCAGATGAAATCTATGAACGAATGGTCTATGACAAGCGAGAGCACGTGAGCATTGCGTCTCTGGCGCCGGAAGTTCAAGCGCGGACCGTGCTGGTGAATGGGGTTTCGAAGACCTATGCTATGACCGGATGGCGCATCGGATACGCGGTCGGTCCGACCGATCTGATCGCCGCTATGGGACACCTACAAAGTCAGAGTACATCCAATCCCACTTCCATCGCCCAAAAGGCCGCAGTGGCCGCGCTGCGCGGAGATCAGTCGGTGGTGCAGGAGATGGTTCGCGCATTGGATGATCGTCGCCAGTGCATGGTGAAACGATTACAGGCAATACCGGGAGTTCAATGTCCTGTGCCAGGCGGTGCGTTTTATGCGTTTCCCAATATATCCGAACTAATCGGGCGACGCCATGCCAACGGCACGATCGCCAATCCCTCGGATCTCGTGGCGTACCTTTTATCGAAAGCAGGCATTGCTTGTGTGCCGGGGGAGCCGTTCGGAAGCACCTCGCATATTCGATTATCCTATACGCCGGATGTGCCGTGCATTGAGGAGGGAATGGATCGATTCGAAGCCGCCGTCAAAGCTCTGATGGAGGCCTAGTTCATGAGCGGACCTCTTGACTTTCAACGGAATGTGTTTATTTGAAGCGCACGTTCAAGGAAGGAATGTCGAATGTCATAAACGTCTATCGAGAGGAGGCATGCAGTGCCGATTTACGAATACGTGTGCGCCACATGCGGAGAACGGTTTGAATTGAAACAGAAGTTTTCCGACCCACCCGTAACTTCGTGTGCGGCGTTTGCTTGCGAAAAGAATCAGCCGGTACAAAAAGTTATTTCGGCTCCGGCCATTATGTTCAAGGGGTCGGGATGGTATGTGACCGATTATTCCGACAAATTGAAGGAACCCAAGAAAGCCGATGCCTCAGATGCAAAATCGAGTGAAACGTCGCAGGCGTCAAAAAGCGAAGGCGGGACAAGTTCGATGACACCGGCTGCGTCCAGCGCCACAACCGGCAATGGGACAGGAAGCTCGAGCGGACCCTCATCTTCTGCCAGTTCTTCCAGCTCAACCTCGTCTCAAGCTGTAACGTCGACTCCCTCGTAAACGTTCGCAGCGATCAGTGTGTGATTCAGCTATCGTACGGATCAACGGGATTTGGCAGAAAGGCATCGGTCGCTTAATCGCGGTGGTGACCTGTGGGATAGGCCCGTTCACACATGTCCTGCCATAACCAGTCAATGAAGACTGTCTCACCGGCACCGGCCTAATGAAGGCCATCGTTTGCATGGCGGATAGACTATCGACCAGAGAAAGGCTCGGACGGAGCGGCCAAAAGATTCATGCTCAGGATGTGGTTGTGCCCGGCATCGTTCGAAAATGAACCTGTTGTGCGCATGACATCGATCAAGGGCTGTCCCCATGCCCTTTCTTCGAGATCCGGTTCCCGTTAGGAAACTTGGCGAGATCGCACCGAAGGGGCCGTAATTGTCGGCCGAATTTCAGCTCGTTGAACAGCGTATACATCCGTGCCAGATTGTGATCATTATCGACGGGCGGGATGTGGCATTCGAGGTCGTTGAAGCCCTAGAAAAGTAAGGCCTTCCTGGGCTTGATCGAGGACATCTCGAGATAATCGGTGACCCATCTCGCTGGTTGATGTTCCATGGATCCCGCACGCGAGGATGAAATGAATACGGAATTATCCGTACACTTCCGCATGTTCCGCATGGACGGGTGATGATACGGCGTCGAACGATCGGGGCGGTCGCCGGGAGAAGCGATATCCTGCGTCGAGGCTATCGCCCAGACAGAGATGATGTGAGGAGGCCATGTGGGCATGAGCACAGAAGAATCGCACATAACAAGAATGCCTTCGGCACGATCTGTGGCATGCTCTTGACAGGCCACGTTCACAACGGTATTTTCCCCGCACCTAGCCAACCGACTGTGCCTCTCGCTGCAGTGGACACGTATTCAGCCTTTATCCATTGTCAGATTATTGAGGAGTCAAGATGAGATTATCGACCCGACAGCCATCGATCAGGCTGTACCGGCCATTCGTGATGATCGTTTTCGCGATCGGTGCGCTCATCGGCAGCGAAGGAACCTTGTCGTGCCTCTTTGCGAAAGACACGTTCAAGGTGGCGGTTCTCGATCCACAGGCCGTCATCGAAAATTCGAAGGCTGGTCGCCGAGCCTTAGAGACGTTGAAGAAACATGCAGAGGCCCGCGAAAAGCTCCTGAAGAGCGATCAAGAAGAGTTAAAGGAGTTGCAAGAAGAGATTCAAAATGCCGATCCCCAAACGCCCAAAGACGTCTTGACGCGCAAGCAAGAGCTTTTCGCCAAGAAATTCCAAGAATTTCAAAAACGGGGGCAAGAATTTCAACAGGAGCTGAACGAAAAGCAACGCGAATTGGTCAAAGAATACATGGAAAAGATCGAAAAAGCCACGGAAGCAGTCGCCAAACGCCATGGCTTTTCCTTGGTGATCGATAAAGGCAGCGACACCACGCTCAAAATTGTGCTGTATCACCGTAAAGGGTTGGATATCACCAACGAGGTCATCCAAGAATTCAATCGGCTCTATAAGTAAGGACAAGGGGAGAGCCCTCATCGACAGTCATCGGACGTCGGCTCAGATATGTCAGAATGATGGTTCCGCATCTGTCGCGCTGCTGAAGTGTTGTCCTGAAGAGGGAAGTGACAGGAAAAGGCAACCCCACCACTTGCCGTTAGGACGCCGGTTGGACAACGGGATACCCGGCAGCTCGCCAAGCTTTGAATCCGCCTTCCATCGAACGTACTCGCGAATAGCCCATTTCTCCGAGACTCTGAGCGGCTAGCGCTGAGCGATACCCGCCGCCACAATACAGAATGATTTCAGCGTGTCGATCAGGAATGATGGTTTCGATATCACGTTCCAAAATGCCGCGTCCGATGTGGATCGCGGAGACGATCCGGCCTTGCTGGACTTCATGGTCTTCACGAATGTCGATCAAATGAAACGTCTCGCCGCGCGCCAATTTCGCCTTGACGTCGTCAACCGTACAGGTCTGAATTTGAGCCTTGGCGCGCTCCACCAATTGGAGAAACCCCGGATTGTGTTTCATGTCCTGCCTCTTCGTTCGATGCATGATTCCGAGCCGAAGAATTTATTCGCGGCTTTTTAGTTCGCCACCATGCGATCCCCCACATGCTCGCTAACAATGCAATGCCCGTATAGGATGCGAGGTCCCGAAAGGCGGTATGTTCATGAAAGGCGAGAATGTGAACGGTGTCAGGACCCACAAAGTGTGCTTGTGCCGAGATGATAGCCGAATGATCCAAGATTGTGTTGTCGACATGAATGTCTTCGCCGGCAAAGGTGCGAAGGATGTCCTGCGGCTGGTGTTTCCGATACCGATTGCGATCGAATTCCACGTATTGCCCCACTCGTAGTGCTTTCGGAGCCCTCAATGTGCGAACAAAATGGCTGTTGGTCTCTGCTGGTCCGGAAAGCCACCAAACGGGGAGCATAACATACAGCATGAGCCAGCCACATGCTGTGATCAGTCTCTTGCGCGAACGAGTAGGGCCGGGAACCGGTAGCGTGATTGCGGCTCGCCAATGCCATAGGGCATAGCTCAACCCCAGCACGGTCAGGGCATAAGTCGGAAGGCTTTCCGGCCAAAAAATGCCTGCGTTCCAGAGTTCCCACGACAACGGGGCCAGCAGATGCACGCCATTGGCCCATTTAATTTGCAGTGCGTCGAGGAGCAAATGCAAGAGGACATTGGTTCCTAAGACCATGAATACCGTCTTAGGTTGTGTCGACAGCGAGGCGAGCGCAGCACATAAACAAAGCGTGACCGCCAAGGATGCCTGGGCAATACAATACAGACGAAGCGTATAGGGATCGATCCAGTGAAAGAGCTGTAGGGCCCGTTGGATCATCCAAGGCAGGTCAGGAAGGAGGCAGCCCAGGAAGATCAATTTGGGATCGAGACGCGGCGATGCCACGTGGGAGACGATACCTTGGATTCCGAAATGGGCCAGTGTGTTCGGCATCGTTGGGAAACGCCCAGCAGATGCGAAATGCGGTTGGGGAAATGGCGCGCCCGGCAGGATTCGAACCTGCGACCCTCGGCTTAGAAGGCCGATGCTCTATCCAACTGAGCTACGGGCGCTCGGTCATTATTGACGTCCCATCATACCGAGATTTCGGTGCTCGTTCCAGTCTTCGCAACCGAACGGGAGCCCTGCCGAAAAAATTCCGATGGCATAGGCGCACGGGTACGGCCGATGTCTTCTCTTGCGCGTGGGCTGGCGGCCTTGGGCCACGGCCATCAAACTCTGCGAAGAGAATCGGGTGAGGAGGATCCGTGGAACCGAAATCTTCAAGAAGCAGAACAACCCAGAGATGAGAGCGTCTCGAAGCTTCTGTGCCCGAAAAGCAGGTTGTGGTAATCTCTCTCGGTCGCTGGAAGAAAACGCCTGGTTTGCATCGAATCGGAATCCGGTAGGGGCTCCATTGCTCGCATCTTGTCAGTGCGATGGGTCGAAAGGGGACTGGGGAGCCATCCTCCAGGAGGAGGGGGCAGGCCACCGATTGATGCATGGACAAAACTGCTGAATTGTCCGCCCTTTTGGGCCGCGCACTTCGATGCGTACATGGCAGCAAGGCTCCGTGGGGTTTGAGGGAGTGGCGCAAGAGTGCCGCTCAAGTTCCGAATCGGAGCCTGAATGTCCACAATGCCAGTACCGCCGAACTTTGATGATGTATCAATGAGGCTAAAGGAATCGATGAGAATAGCCTGTGAGGCTGAGAACGTCACAGCCCCCCCGTCTCCACCACCGGTCCCTGCATTAGAAGTATCGATAAGACTATCTTGAACGATAATGAAGCGCGAATCGAAATCGATGCCGCCGGCGTCTGCAGAGCCTTCGAGCACTCGACTGGTTACTTGACTGCTGATGGCATGAATGAGGTCGCCG
The DNA here is from genome assembly GCA_003695915.1 of Nitrospirota bacterium. Lineage (GTDB taxonomy): Bacteria > Nitrospirota > Nitrospiria > Nitrospirales > UBA8639 > J017. The sequence goes on along the minus strand of RFGF01000056.1, from coordinate 11,349 downwards.
GCTGTCAATTTGATTGTTCCTCCGAATGCTCGCTCGGCTTCCGTCGTGATCATGGCGTGATCCAGGCGAATGCTCGCTCCAGCCCGGATAGTCATGGCCCCAGCGTTTCCCGTGGAGGTCGAGTTGGCACGGATGATGCCCTGTGCCGCGAGTGTCACGTTTCCAGCGGCTTGAATGTCGATATCGGCACCGTGCCCGGGACCTTCGGATGAACTGTCAATGCCTGTGAAGGTCCCCCGAGCCGTCGGTGTCGGAGAATCGGCGAACCCCTCGATCACCAACTCCCTGCCTTTGAAAAGAAGTTCACCGGCGTTGCCTTCGCTATTGGTATCCACGAGAAGAAAGGAGCCGGACTTGAGGCTCATCCGTCCCTGGCCAAGATCGATCGTGAGTTGTCCAGCGTTGCCACTTCCTCGCGTCGAGACCTGCAAAGAAGCTTGATTGCGGAGTTCGGCATTCTGTGCAATGAGCGTGAGATTTCCGCCATCCCCGCTTCCCAAGGTGTTGGAGAAGATGCCGGTAAAGTCATTGGAATCTTCCAAGGTTCCCGAAATCATCACCTTGCCGGCAGTGATCGTGATGCTTCCGCCCGGCCCTGTCGTTCCAGGTCCGTTGGAGGTCGTCATCTCGGCGGTTCCGAGCATGGTTAGGGCATCTTGGACACTGACCTGTAAATTGCCGCTGTCCCCGAACGCGCCTGTCGTTCGGAAGGGGTTGGAGAGCGAACCGATTCGTGATCGTTCGACGAAGCCCGTCAAGATGAGATCCGATGTTCGTTCCAACAAAAGCGAGCCGGATTCGATGAGAATGTCCGCGCCCTGACCCTGTCCGAAGACGTCGGTGGTCAACAGGCCGTCCCTGACGATCAATTCCTGGTCGACGTAAACGTCGATGCCCGGTTGCGTTGCATCGGTTTCGCCTTTGTTGTCAGCGAAGATAAACGATTTTGTCATCACGAGCCGCCCGCTGCGGATGGCGACAGTTCCTCCCCCGTTGCCCGACACATCGATGAGCACCCCCTCGGAGAGCGAGATGTCACCGAGCGCTCGGAATGTGCTGGTATCGTCAAACGGACCGACTCCGGTCTCCTGCTGGACGGCTTCACCCGGTGAAGAAACGCTGACCAAAGATAAGGTCCCTTCTTCGATGAACACGCCGCCAAATGAAGCCGGAAACGAGCCGTCCTCGGGTATTCCCCGACCGATGAGATCGATCGACCCGCCAATCAGCGAGAGACTGTGCCCTTTCGAGAGTTCCATGGCACTGCCGTCGACGGTGATCCCAGCAGGCAGTTCGTTCAGAAATCCAAAAGCTTCAACGGGAGCGACAGAGAGCACCGCATCGGCTGGACCGGGAACAGCGGCAAAACGAGTGTCATCCGTGAATCGGATATAGTCCGCTGTCGTGACATGAAAGGACCCGCCAAGATGAAGCTGGGCCTCGGGCCCGAAGATAATGCCAGCAGGATTGAGAAGGAAGAGATTGGCTGCGCCGAAGTCTTTTGTATCGATCGTGCCGAAAATCTCCGAGGGGTTCCCGCCGGTGACGCGGCTGAAAATATTCGTCGTAGGAAGTTGCGATTCGTTGACGAATTTCGCGGTCTGGCCGGTGCTGAGGCTGAATTCCGCAAAACTATGGAACAAGTTCGGACCATCAGCCGGACGAGTGCCCCCGGTGATGTCATGCGTATCGCCGTTGACCGTGACGTGTGTGCCCAATGTTCCATCCGATGTGATGGCTGTCGCTGGTTCCGCGTGCCCTGATTTCGGCATCGCCAACAGGCCAAGGAGCAAAACCGCTATGAGCAGCCGCCCCCTGTGGTTCGGAAGCGCGCTATGCGATTGATGTGAGATAGGAAGGGTCACGCATCTGTGGAACGTCTCTGAAGAGGATACTGACGAAACTACGGGAGATCCCGAATCTCGACGTCTCCCACCTTCGCTTCGCTGATACGGTTGTCTGCTCATGGCCAAAAGCGTTCTGCGGTTTTGACGAAGCTGCCTCCAAGGAGCGGACGATTACGGATGGACGCCTCCTGATCCTTCAAGGCCACATGCCGGAGCTTCTTTGTAGAGGCCGGGGTGTACGCCTCCTGTGCCTCCGAATCCCGGATGGATGCCGCCGGTTCCCCAAAAACCGGGATGGATACCACCCGTTCCACCAAAGCCGGGTAGGAAACAACCGGTTTCTACCAGAACAGGATGCACCCCACCTGTTCCTCCGAATCCTGGATGAACGCCGCCGGTTCCCCCAAAGCCTGGCCTGAGAGCGACACTGGGCGGATAACCGTTGATGACGATGGTCGAACAGCCGAAACATACGCTGCAAAGCAATGAATAGAAGCACAAGGTTTTGAGAAAAGGCATTGCCCGTTCCTCCTGGTCAAGAATGTCAGCTCGGGTCCATCTTCCGATAGTGCTTTGACGATGGGGGAGGCTTGCGGTCAGTGCGATCATGGCAAGCTGGAATATTGCCGGCGTAATAGCACACAAGCCCACTGGCAGCGATGACATGATTGGCAGAAAGGGCTTCCTGCACGAGGAATCGTAAGCCTCGATCCCGTTGTATCGCATCGTTGGTCAAGAGATCGCGCAGGATATGCATGGCCTGTTCATGACCTGAGAGAGCGAGGCCGATAATGGTGGCCCGCTGCAATTCCGTCGCCAATTGGGCATGCGTGAGTTGCAAGGAGGTATGAAGGCTGATCCTATCGAGAACCGGCTGCCAGTCCGAGGGCCATAACCTCCTCTCCAAAAGATCAAGCGTCGCAGAATCGTCCGTTTTGTTGATGGCATACCCTAAGGCAATGACGGCGCTGGTTTGGGCTCGGAATTCGGGGAGTTCCATTTGCGTCCGTGGTTTGTCGATGAACGAGCGCATAAGGGGAATGGACGAAGGTTTTGCGAGGATGCCCAACGTCACAGCCATATTGGAGCAGAATGGGCTCTCCACACGTTGCGAAAGGCACGCTTGCTGAAAACGAGTCTCTAATTTCGTGGCGTCTGCATCCGTATAACGGGAGGCAGTCCGATAGGGGACTCCATGAATAAAGAGGCGTTCCACAAAGGTTTCGATAGGCTCCAATGCGAACGCGCTTGTTTTTTCTATTCCCGCGATGAAGGCTAGACCGAGAAGAATGCACGTCGTGAACGGGTATTTCATAGTCGTCCTCTCTTGTGTCCATGAATGATGGACGTTGTGCTTTTGGGTTTCTACCTCCGGCATTCTTCTACCGTGAATTGGGTATGGGACAGCTCAAGATAAGGATGCATGACGGCATGAGCGTCGTGACGGTGGAGAAGACCGAATTGATGCCCAAATTCATGAAGCCACAACACACTCTTCAACCAGTCTTTTTCTGTGCTCGATCGTCCGGGTACAGGATCGGACGCCACGGCAATCCCTGGTCCATAGGCGGGGGTGCATCCAGCCAAGACATTGGGACGAAATGTTTGTCCGCACCAGTTCATCCCGGCCACAACTTTGACGTTTGCGTCATCGCCGTACATGATGGCGTCATACTCGTCAGGAGTGGCTATGAATGAGGGAAACGAGGGATTCCGAAATGCCCTGACCGGCGCGGTTCTGACAAATGCCACGGGGCACGAGACATCCTCCAGGGAATCACGTTCTTGTGCTATTCTGGTGCTGAGTCGCAAGATGGTATCTATTTCCGTGTTGTCGAGCGGGACCACGGCGTGATGAGAGACGCGGATCGGCAGGATGTGATACGCGGGCCGAACAAAAGCGACGCCGGATGGAGAGCTCGGGGTGACGATCACATTCTGGGAGCACCCCATGAGTCCCATCGGGACGACCATCACGAGGAGCACCAGGAACCCGCTTAGAAGCCGGTTGTTGGCGACTCGCCATTGAGCTGACATAAGTGACCTCCACCGCATGCGACAAAAGAATGTCTGAACAATTTTTCAATCAAGCAGCATGAACATGAAAAAATATCAAGCAAGGGGAATGCCAATGAAAACGCATACCCTTCCGGGGTGAATGGAAAGGATTCAACCGTTTTACCGTGTCGGTCATCCATGATCAGATTCATGTGAATCGCGTCAGATATCTGATTGGATACAACGAAGTATCCAATTCAATACGCTGTTCATTGCATCGCTGCTGAATCAGGATCAGCGAGAATGTCTTGGTCGGAACAGACAGGAAGGTGCTCAGTTAGAGGAGAAGGAAGAAGAGAAGAGGAGAGAAAAATCCCGAAGGTCAAAACAGAGCGCGAAGGATGGACAGTGTCAAAGTCCTCGAATTGGCACGGTTGAAAAGCGCACAGCTGATTGTCATCTTCTCACCTTCAAACAAGACAGGGTGGGAGGGTCTACCTACTTGGCCCATGACAAGGTTCAGAATGGCGGTGTTGAAGCAACAAAGCAGATGATCATCGTTTACGTTCGCTCGCAAGTTGACAGAGAGGATAGATGTTCCTCACTCTATCAGATTTTCGTCACGAGAATACGGAAATCATGAAAAGGACTAGGCATGTGGCCGCGTCGCGATTATAGTATGACCATAACGTGCTGGTCCTCAATGCACCATTGAGTATGAGTAGCGTGGAAGCAAAAACACAGGCCCCGTTATGCACGCTTTTATCATTCGCAATGTGTTTCAGCGACTGATTTTATTGTTCATCGTGTCCGTTCTGGCACATTCGGTCATTCATTTGGCGCCGGGTGAGCCCAGTGAGGTGGATCCGTCGAATCCTCGCATGAAGCCGGAAGATATTGCGCGGATTCGAGCGGCCTTTCATTTGGATGATCCGTTGTATCTGCAATATGCCTATTGGATGCGGGATCTCTTTACCGGAGAGCTCAAGTCGTTCAAAGACAGCCAGCCGGTGTTGCCCAAAATTTGGCGACGATTTTTGAACTCGCTTCCGTTGTTTCTCTGCGCCACATTGTTGGTCTGGACATTCGCCTTCCCGGCAGGCATTCACGCCGCTGTGCGCCGCGGCTCTCTCTATGATCGAGCGAGCATGTTTGTCGCCTACGCCTTGATTTCCATTCCTGGTTTTTTCTTGTCCTATATCATGATCATGTGGGTCGTGAACACGTTCGGAGTCCCGGTGATTGGAATGAAAACCTTTGGAATGGAACAGGCTGAGCCATGGTATCGGATCATGGACCGCCTCTGGCATTTGGTGATTCCTTCGTTGATGTCGGCGGTCTTGGGCGTGGCCGTCTTGTCCCGCTATGTTCGGTCACAAATGCTCGAAGTGATCAGCCAGGATTATGTTCGGACAGCCCGAGCCAAAGGACTCGACGACGATACCGTGATTTATCGGCACGCATTGCGCAATGCGTTGCTGCCGTTCGTGACGATGTTCGGGTTGCTGCTTCCGGGTCTTATCGGAGGATCGGTGATTTTCGAACAAATTTTCGCTTGGCCCGGTCTGGGTCGGTTGGGATACGAGGCCATTCTCGCTCGGGATTTTCCGGTAATTTTGACGATCAATTTTATCGCGGCCGTGCTGACATTGGCGGGCACGTTGATTTCCGATATCTTGTACGCCGTGGTCGACCCCCGTATTCGGCTGCAGTAAGCGCCTCGTGATTATGCGTGACACAATCGAACAACAGCGCACTCCCCACGCCGACTCCGTGCTTGCCGAAGAACCCCTCGTACCGCATGAAACGCCGTGGCAGGAATTCGTCCGCATATTTTTGCAAAATCGACTCGCGGTCGCGTCGTGCGTCGTGTTGGTCTTGCTGCTGATCGCCGCCCTGGCCGGGAAAGTCTTGACCGAGTGGGTGGTTGTGTTCGATCCGGAAACGGTCCGTTTGCCGGATAAATTCCGCCCGCCCTTATCTCGTCCGAATGACCATCTGGTTCCTGCTCATGATCGGCCAGTGCTGGGCATGTATCTTTTTGGAACGGATGAATTGGGCCGAGATGTGTTCGCGCGCATGTTGCAAGGATCGTTCGTCTCGTTATCCATTGGATTCATCGCTGTTGGCATTTCTATGGTGATCGGTATCGTCCTCGGCGGCCTTTCGGGTTTCTATGGCAATGTCAAACTGGGGTTCATCACCGTCGACACGCTTATTATGCGATTTACGGATGTCATGTTATGTTTCCCAACCTTTTTCTTGATTTTGACGGTGGTGGCGCTTCTCCCGCCCAGCATCTACAACATTATGGTCGTCATCGGGTTGACGAGTTGGATGGGCACAGCGCGGTTTGTCCGAGCTGAGTTTTTGGCGTTGCGCGAACAAGACTTCGTTGTCGCGGCTCAAGCCTTGGGATTGCCGGAGCGGCGCATAATTTTTCGGCATATGGTGCCCAACGCCATTGCGCCGGTGCTCGTGTCCGCGACAATCGGGGTAGCGACGGCGATCCTCACTGAATCGGCCTTGAGCTTTTTGGGATTCGGGGTGCAACCCCCATATGCGACATGGGGGAATATCCTCGCTGGCGGCAAGGGATTTATCTTTGATGCGCCATGGCTGTTTTTTATTCCTGGGATGGCCATTTTCATCGTAGTGTTGGCATTTAACCTCGTCGGGGAAGGTCTGCGCGAAGCGTTGAATCCCAGGTTGCGGAATCGGTAGGCATGCGATCAGCGATGAGGTCCCCATCCCCTTTGTTGCGCGTCGATCATCTTTCGACGTCGTTCATGACCGAGAAAGGAGAGCTTCGCGCCGTTCAGGATGTGAGTTTTACTATTCATGCCGGGGAGACGTTGGCGTTGGTCGGAGAGTCAGGTTGCGGCAAATCCGTGACTGCCCTCTCCATTATGCGGCTGGTCGATCCGCCGGGACGGATCGTGGCAGGAAAGATCCTCTTTCATGGGCGGGATCTCCTGAGCCTTTCTCCTGACGAAATGCGTCGTATTCGTGGAAAATCCATCAGCATGATCTTTCAAGAACCCATGACGTCTCTCAACCCCGTGTTCACGATCGGCGATCAAATCGGCGAGGTCCTGCGCGTGCATACCGACCTCACCGAACACCAGATTCGACAGCGCGTGATTGATCTGTTGCGCAAGGTTCGGATCTCGTCCCCGGAGCGGCGGCTGAATCAGTATCCCCATGAACTGTCTGGAGGCATGAAGCAACGTGTGATGATCGCCATGGCTATTGCCTGCGAGCCAGACCTGCTGATCGCCGATGAGCCTACGACAGCCTTGGATGTCACGATTCAGGCTCAAATTCTCGATGTCTTGCAAGATTTGCAAACCGAAATGGGCATGGCTATTTTGTTGATTACTCACAACTTGGGCGTCGTGGCTCAGTTTGCGCAGAATGTGATCGTTATGTATGCCAGCCAAATTGCTGAGCGGGCGGATGTGCATCGAGTGTTTGCCCATCCCGCCCATCCCTATACGCGGGCTCTGTTGGCTGCCATCCCACGACCGGATAGCCGAGGGAGGCCCCTCGAATCCATCCCCGGCACGGTTCCATCGCCGCTCTTTTATCCGAGAGGTTGTCATTTCTCGGGCCGCTGCAAAGAAGAGCTTCCACACTGCGCCGAGCACCCGCCACCGGTGGTTGAAGTGGAGGCTGGCCATGAGGCTGCATGCTGGCTGCACGCTCCCTTTCCGTGCGAACCGTCTCCCTATACACCCTCGGTTTATCCTCAATGAATCATCCGGTGGACGTCCAACGCGAGCCATTGCTTCGGGTCAAGCACCTAAAGAAATACTTTCCCGTGCGTTCGGGACTGTTTTCTCGCATTTCCGGCTGGGTGAAAGCGGTCGATGACGTCTCGTTGGAGGTCCAGAGCGGAGAGACTTTCGGGTTGGTCGGCGAATCGGGGTGTGGAAAAACCACCGTGGGACGGACGATTCTTCGATTGATGGAACCGACGGCCGGGGAGGTGGTGTTCGAAGGACGCCATCTGTTCCAGCTCGATTCCCGCGAACTCCGTCGTCTACGGCAACGGATGCAGATCATTTTTCAAGATCCCTATAGTTCCTTGAATCCTCGGATGACCGTCGGCGCGATAATCGGAGAACCCTTGAAAATTCATCGACTGGCCCACGGGTCCGAACTCGATGCGCAGGTCGAGGCATTGCTGAAGCGGGTCGGACTCCGACCTGAATTCCGATCGCGCTATCCGCACGAATTTTCCGGCGGCCAGCGACAACGCATTGGCATTGCTCGGGCGTTGGCTCTTCGCCCTCGCTTTATCGTCTGCGACGAAGCGGTGTCTGCCTTGGATGTCTCCATTCAAGCCCAAATTTTGAACCTCCTCAAAGAGCTGCAAGAAGAGTATCATCTCGCCTATTTGTTCATCACGCACGATCTGAACGTCGTGGAATATCTTGCCCATCGGATCGCGGTCATGTACCTCGGACAATTGGCCGAGGTCGCTCCGGCAGACGCGCTGTTTCGCCACCCCAAGCACCCGTATACGCAGGCCTTGTTTTCGGCCAATCCTGTTCCTGATCCGACTCGGCGTGGGAAACGCATCGTGTTGGAAGGCGATGTCCCGTCGCCGCTCCATCCTCCGAGCGGATGCCGGTTCCATACGCGCTGCCCCCATGTTATGCCCGTGTGCAAGACCGAAGAACCGCCATTGATTCAAATTGGAGATAGCAACGGAACCATCCAGGTTTGGTGTCATTTATACACCTGACTCGGGATCGAGAACGTCTTGTTCCGATCTCGATTGGTTTGTCTCCTCGCCTTGCCACGCGGGTTGGTTGCAGCCCTTTTCGAGCGATTCGTATAATCGGTTGCGTGGCTGAAACTGGAAGAGGAGCGAATCGGGGTCAAAAAGGAGACAATGGGTATGATGACGATGGCTCAGGAAAAGGCATATCAGCACTATCCGCTTTTACGCAATTTGCACTACTCTCCGCTGAAGCACGGGGACGACCAATATGTGGTCTTGTGGGATCCGACAGGGCTGTCGCCGGACAAGCTCATTGTGCCCTTGAATCTCTTTTATCTGTTCCAATATTTCGACGGGAAGCATTCTCTGGAACAACTCGGAGCGGAATATCTGAAAAAATATGGCGAATTTCTCATGCCGGATCGATTGGTCAAGCTGGTGGCAGAATTGGATGAAAAGTTGTTTCTCGAAGGCGAGCGATACGAAAAAGCAAAACAGCAAGCTGTCGCGGACTATCGAGCGATGTCGGTGCGTCCGGCAGCATTTGCCGGGCGGAGCTACGAGTCGACGCCTGAGCGGCTGTGCGATCAACTTGAAGGATTCTTTGCCTCTCAAGAAGGACCCGGCCTCGAGCCGTCTGCACGCCGCGGTCAATCCATTCGTGGGATTGTTGCGCCCAATTACGAGTTGAAAGAAGCTGGTCCGATCTATGCTTGGGCGTACAAGGAATTGAAGGAAGCGCAGGCACCGGAAGTGTTTGTGATTCTTGGCACTTGTCAAACGAGCTTGGATCGAGGAATCGCTCTGACCGACAAAGATTTCGAAACCCCGCTCGGGCGCGTGCCGATTTGCAAACCGGTGATCGATTACATGCGTTTGCACGGCGGAGAGCGATTTTTCGAAGAGGATATCCGTCATCGTTCTGACTATAGCATTGAATTTCAATTGCCCATGCTCCAGCATGTAGTTGGGACACAAAAGCCGTTCACCATTGTGCCGATTTTGTGTTCCTTTCCTCCGGCTATGTTGGTCGACATCGAGTATCGGCCGTTGTTCGATCACATCGATCAGTTTTTGGCGCTGTTCAAGCGTGCGATAAGGGAGACAAACCAGAACATGTGTGTCATTGCCAGCGCCAATTTAGCGCATATCGGCATTCGGTATGGCGATCGGACTCCGCCAACGGATTTTTCGTTTCATCGTTGTATGCAAACTGATCTAGAAATGTTGAAAAAGGTGGAGGAGCTGGATGCCGAAGGCTTCGCCGAATTTCTTGTGCACGAAGGGGACAAACGCCATGTGACCGGCTTTCCGGCAATTTTCTTGCTGTTGAAATTGATTCAGGCCCAGAAAGGCGAAGTGCTGCGATACGATCGTCAGATCGTGGACCAATTCAACTCCACCATTACGTATGCCAGCATGGTTTTTTACTGAAGACGAGCCGGATGGTTCGAATAACAAATAATTAAGGAGATGGGCAGCGATCGATCGCGCAGGGTTGCAGAGAATCCAAAGTTATTCTTCCACGGTAACGGTCATTTCAACTCGCTCGAGCGGATTGTCACGTTCGTCGCGGGGCAAGGCGACAATGGCATCAACGACCTCCATCCCCTTGACCACTTTTCCGAATGCCGTGTACGTCCGATCGAGACTGCCGGCATCCTCGACGCAAATGAAAAATTGGGACCCGTTGTCTGATACGTCACGCGTGGCTTCCTGTGTTCGCGGCATTTTGGCCATGGAGACGGTTCCACGACGATGCGGACGGTCATTCGGTTCCGGGGGCAAGCTATATCCGGGCGTCCCGGTTCCATGAAGGCTACGATCGGGTTGTTTGCTGAGCGGGTCACCGCCTTGGATGAGGAAGCCCGGAACGACGCGATGGAAGGTGGTGCCATCATAGAATTTCATCTTCGCCAAATTAATGAAATTTTCGACGTGTCGCGGTGCCGCTTCAGGGAAAAAGCGAAGTTCGATCGTGCCGAACTTCGTGGAAATGATCGCCTTGGGATTTTTTTTCCGAAACTGAAAGGGCTGCGAACTCGACATCGTGCAATACTGTATCAGGCTGGTCGAAGGGCATCAAGTGAGAAGGGTGTCACGCCTTTGCCTGGCGACAGTTACTCGGGTAAGATACGCGCGTACGGCTCATGCAAAGGGTTGGAGGAAGACGGTATGGCCAATATGAATCCAGGCTTTCAGCTTTCTGTGGATGTCCGGGGTCGGTTGTGTCTGGTCATCGGTGGCGATGAGGAGGCTGCCGAAAAGGTTCAACGGTTATTGGATGCGGGAGCACGAGTCACCGTGATTCATCCGACGTTGCATGCGGTTTTGCGTAAACTGACGGCGTCCGGCAGGATCATTCATCGTGGACGGACGTTTCGTTCGACCGATGTGCAAAGTGGAGTGGCGCTGGTTCTCAATACCCTTCGCCACGATTATGAGTTAGCCAAGCAGTTGTACGAGTTGGCCAAGACCGAGCGATTTTTGCTCTGGTCCATGGATCATCCCGAATTCTCCAATGTGATGATGCCGGCACTCGTCAACAGGGGGCATCTTCGGGTAGCAATCAGTACCAGCGGAGCCTCACCGGCTTTAGCGAAATTGTTGCGCGAGCAGCTCGAGGGCGTATTCGATGACGAATTTGTTGAATGGCTCGCGTCCCTGGCTGCATTGCGAGAAGACCTTCGACGAACGGAAGTGAGCGACGTGCGCCGACGGGAACGATTGGAGGAGGCCGTTCAAGGGTTTCGGATTTCCGCTCATCTGGAC
>RFGF01000055.1 GCA_003695915.1 Nitrospirota bacterium | reverse complement strand
TGTTGTGTCGGGTGATGCACTGATCATCGATACCAATGGAAGAGTGCTGAGAAGAAGTTATTCTGACCGGTTTTCTTTACGGCGTTTTGCCTATGGCGCCTGCGTGTTGCTCCAGCCCTCAACTTTTTTCAGAAAAGATGCATTTACGTCGGCGGGTGGGTTCAATACGAATAACCATCGCGCCTGGGACGGGGAGTTATGGGTGGATATGGCATTGAGGGGCAAAAAGTTTGCTTTATCACGCAAGTTTTGGAGTGGGTTTCGGCTTCACAACATGGGGATAACCGCTACTGGTGGCCTCGACGACCCTGTTTTCGCTTTTTACGAGGATATGTTCCGGCGAATCATGGGCAGGGAGAAGCGGCGTAGCGATCAGTTATGGGCCTACTGGTACAGGTTTGTTAGGCATGTAACGAATCCAAAGGATGTCCTTGAAAGGGTGGTGCATGGGCCGATTTATGGAAGAATAACTGGAATCGTGGGGTGATGAATGCATATAAAAAACAGGATTAAGCACTTCATGGGCCGATATCCAAGAGTATTCTTTCCAATTGCCAGATGGGTGTTGTCTCCGGTTGTCGTTGAAGAATGCCTGTTTTCCAGCGATAAGGAACTCGTCATTGAGGGATTCCCGCGTTCGGCTAATACCTTTTCGGTTGTAGCATTCCGGCAAGCACAGCAGCGCCATGTGCCCATGGCGCATCATTTGCACGTTGAGGCACAGATCATACAAGGCGTTCGTAAAGGGAAGCCAGTGATTGTGTTGATCAGAAATCCTGTTGATGCCGTGAAATCATTGCTAATACGGCACCAACATATCGATCCGGCGTGGGCATTTCGGCGATATTATTTATTTTACAAGACTGTATTAAGACTTGAAGAACATGTTGTGATTGCTGACTTTTCCGCTGTTACGTCTGACTTTGGCTCGGTAATCCGACGGGTTAATAAAAAATTTGGCACTTATTATGATATTTTTCAGCATACAAAAGAAAATGTTGCTAATGTGTTTAGGGATGTAGAACTTATTAATGATCGCCTTGATAATGGCAAAGAGTCCCATGTGGCTCGTCCAAGCAAAAGGAGATCCGAAATAAAAGTCGATATCAACGAGCAAAATGCATATGTAGCAAATGCGCTCGAAATATACGAGCGGTTGAGTCATAAAAATTGAAAATTCTGCATGTAATTCAGGCATGGTCTCTAAGTTTTGGGGGCACCAGTACAGTAATCCATGGGTTGACCAAGGCGCAGTCTGAAGGAGGGCTTGAGGTTCATGTCATTACAACCAATCTTGATACGCCCTCGGGAGAGCTTCTTGATGTTCCGGTCAATAGACCCATAGAGACGAATGGCGCTAACGTGCGATTTTTCCCAATCAGTAATGGCGCGTTATTGTATTCCGGTGGGATAAGAAGTTTTCTCAAGCATCATTGTCGCGATTTCGATCTCATTCATGTGCATGGTCTTTACCGCTTCCCGATGACTTATGCTGCATTCCAGGCGCGCAAGCAGAGAGTGCCGTACGTCATCACCCCACACGGAGCTCTCGATCCTTATTTATATCAGCGAAGTACAAAGGGAAGTGTCTTGTTGAAGCGCATTTACGAGTGGCTATTCGAGATGCGTAGCCTGCACCGAGCCAGCGCCATTCATTACACAGCCGAAGAAGAAAGACAGCGAGCTGCCTTTCTGAATATTCAGGCGCCGAGCTTCGTGGTGCCCAATGGTCTGGATTGGGAGATGTTTCGCACACTTCCACCACGCGGCAACTTTCGAAAGCGACTGGGACTCAGTAAGGAGCCGATGCTCCTCTTTGTCGGCCGTATTCATTTTGTAAAAGGGTTGGATATTCTGGTGGACGCCTTCGCCCGTGTGCGGAAGATATTGCCGAATGCAAAACTGGTGATCGTTGGTCCTGACAACGATGGTTATGGTCGTGAAGTTCAAGAGCGGGTCCATCGTCTCGATCTGCAGGGCGAGGTTATATTCACCGGTGCGCTGTCTGGTCACGAACTGTTGCAGGCCTATGTGGATGCGGATGTTTTTGTGCTTACTTCCTACACTGAGAATTTCGGCATGACGGTAGTGGAGGCCATGGCATGTCGGACTCCGGTGGTGATTTCAGACCAAGTCAATATTTACCGTGAGGTGCAGTCCTCGGGAGCTGGTTTTGTGACCCAATGCGATGCTGGAGAGGTGGCCGCAGCGATAGGAAAGATATTGACAGTTAGCCAGGAAGAACGGTTGAGGATGGGCGAATCGGGAAGGATGTTTGTTGAGGAGCAATTCACTTGGCCGGTAGTGGTTCAACGATTGAGTGAAGAGTATGAACGAGTGACCCAAGGAGCAAAGAGTTGTGCATGAGGCCTGCTAAGCCTTCGGAGGCTTCGGGACTGTAGATGAATTGAGGAGAAACCGATGATTATATTAGGAGTCAATGCCTACCATGGTGACGCTTCGGCTTGCTTGTTGGTGAATGGCCAATTAGTGTCCGCTGCCGAGGAAGAAAGGTTTCGGAGGGTCAAGCATTGGGCTGGATTTCCGACTGAAGCCATCCGCTACTGTCTGAAAGAGGCTGGGCTCGATCTTTCCGGTGTCGATCATGTGGCCGTCAATCGCGACCCGAAGGCGAATCTTGGTAGGAAAGTTGCCTTCACGCTCAAGAAGCGCCCGGAGCTCCGGTTGATTCTGGATCGGCTGAAGAATGCAAAGGACTGGGCGACGATCGAAGAAGAGCTAGCAAAGTCTTTTCCTGGGGAATCGTTCCGGGGCAAGGTACATCATGTGGAGCATCATCTGGCGCATCTGGGTTCGGCCTTTTATGTATCCCCCTACGAAGAAGCCACGGTTGTTTCCGTGGATGGCTTTGGCGATTTCGCCAGCGCCGCTTGGGGCGTCGGCCGGGGCACGGAGATCGAGGTCGAGGATAAGGTCTATTTCCCCCATTCAATGGGGATTTTCTATCAGGCGCTGACCCAGTACCTTGGTTTTCCGCACTATGGCGATGAATACAAGGTCATGGGGTTGGCGCCCTACGGCGAGCCGCGATTCATGGACGAGATGCGCCGAATCGTGCAGTTGCGGGATGACGGCTCCTTCAGGCTGGATATGCGATTCTTCCGGCATGGGAAGGAAAAGGTGGATTACGAATGGGAGGGCGGCGCACCGAAGGTGGGACGATTGTTCACTCCTGAACTGGAGGCGCTGCTCGGCCCTGCCAGGAAAAAGGGAGAAGAACTCACCCAGCGGCACAAGGACATCGCGCGCTCGGTGCAGGCGATGTATGAGGAGGCCTTCTTCCATTTGCTGAACAGCCTCCATGCCCGACACGGGCTGGATGCCCTTTGCCTGGCCGGTGGTTGCGCGATGAATTCGGTGGCCAATGGCAAGATTCGGCGCAGCACGCCGTTCAAGCAGGTATACATTCAGTCCGCTGCCGGTGATGCCGGAGGGGCCATCGGTGCGGCCTTTGTCGTTCACCATCAGCTGAATTCCGAGACCAGGCATGGGTTTGTCATGGATCATGCGTATTGGGGGCCGCATTTCAGCCATGAGGAAATCGACCAATGCCTGCAAGATGAGCGAGACAGGCTCGAGGCGGAGGGGTGCGTAATCGAGCATATTGGAGAAGAGATCGAGTTGTGCCGCAGGACCGCCGAGGCGATTGCCGAAGGCCAGGTGATTGGCTGGTTCCAGGGGAGAATGGAATGGGGGCCGCGCGCGCTTGGAAATCGTTCAATTGTCTGCGATCCGCGACGCGCGGATATGAAGGATA
>RFGF01000054.1 GCA_003695915.1 Nitrospirota bacterium | reverse complement strand
GTCGCGTCGTACAGACCGGTCAGATCCTCGAACACCGCGAATTCCATGGGTTGCCCATTGTAGGTTTCCGCGAACTTTTCCGTGATGAGCCAGCCGATCATTCTGACCCGCCGCCCGACATGGCGATGGAGACTCATCGCAGGCACGTAATTTCCCGGTCTGATCGCATCGGCGTACAACTCCAGCGGATGACAGCTCAAGGGAAATCCGAACAGCTCGATTTCGTCCGCAATCGTTCGCTGAACAGAATAGTCCGGTGGAATCGGCGCAGCCCGCAGGGGAGCCACGTCGAACAGTGCTCCAGTGGAAGACGGAGCCCAGATGGAGGATGAACGAGCGCGAGAATATCGACCCTCTGCCGCTCGGTCGCGGGCATACAATCGCCACAGCAAGCCGGGTCTCGTGACGTCACCGGTGATACGATCGAAGCATCCGGCTTTGACGAGCACGCGTGTTTGCGCCCGCTCGGCCTTCGTTCGGTGCAAAAAATCGTGAAAGGATCGATACGGACCGTTTGCAGTTCGCTCGGCCATGATGGCATCGACCCACTCCCGATGCAGGCCCTTGATATGCATAAAGCCCAGACGGATCGTCCGGCCTGTACCGATATCGGCCCACTCGCTGGCATTGATATCGGGCGGAAGAATCGCTAGCCCCATGCGACGGGCTTCCGAGAGATAGGCGAACGTGGAATAGAACCCTCCCTGATTGCTGATCACCGCGGCCATGAACTCGGCCGGATAATGCGCGCGTAAGTAGGCCGCTTTGAACGACACTTGGGCATAGGACGCCGAGTGCGGTTTGCAAAAACTGTAGCCGGCGAAACTCAGAATCATCCGCCACACGGCATCGATCGTCGTGCGAGGAATCCCCTGCGCGGCAGCCCCGCGATAGAAGCGCACTCGATAGTCGCGAAGCTGTTTCTGCTTGTGCTTTTTGCTCAATACCTTGCGCAATTGATCCGCCTCCTCGATCGAGAAGTTCGCGAGGGCCATGACGACACGGGCAACGTCTTCTTGATAGACCAGGATGCCGTGCGTGTCCTGCAACACGTGGTCGAACACGGGATGGAGGGGGCGATACGGCTTCCCATGGGCACGGCGGATGAATTCCCGTACATACCGGTTCGCCGCCGGTCTGATGAGCGACGAGACGATCACCAGGTACTCGAACACGTCCGCGCGCATCCGGCGGTCCGCGGGCATGCCCTTCCACAATCGCTTGAGCAACAGCCGCGTGGCGGGCGATTCGATGTAGAAGCAGCCCATGGTTTCGCCGCGGCGGATGAGTTCCCGGGTCCGGTCATCGTCGATCGCATTCCATGTGGCATAATCGATGATCTGGCCGGTGTGAACGGCGATCATGCGCAAAGCATCGCGAATGACGGCAAGGGAACGGTTTCCCAAGAGGTCGAGTTTGACGAGTCCCGCGTCTTCCGTCTGATCTTTCTCCCACTGAATGACCGGCATGCCTTTGGCCGCGACCTGCACGGGCACATATTTGCGGATCTCGTCCGGAACGATCACGACGCCTCCGCAATGCACCCCGAGCGTGCGGACACATCCCTCGATCTGCACGGCGGTGGCCAAAATCTCCGGCCAGGGGTCGCCGAGCGCTAGGGACCGGCACAGCGTGCAAGCCCATGCACGGATCGACCGATCGGTGAACAAGGGTCGAGACCACGCCGGCTGGCGTTCCAGACGCGGGAGCACCTCGTGCAGTTCCTGCGAAGAGAGGCCGTGGACTTTGGCGACTTCGCGGATCGCGCCTTTTCGCCCGAGTGTCTGATGCGTGCCCACCATCGCGACACGCGTCGCGCCGTAGCGAGCGAACACGGTATCCAGGATGCGATCTCGTTCATCCCAGGCGAAATCGACATCGATATCCGGAGGATCGTGCCGCCCCATGTTCAAAAATCGTTCGAACCACAGCCGATGCCGGATCGGATCCACATGCGTGATGCCCAGACAATAGGACACGATCGACGCGGCGGCCGATCCGCGCCCACAGGTGCGAGGCGCTTGGCGGACGATCTCTTCCATGACCAGGAAACAATGGGCGAATCCCTTGGCCCGGATCACCTCCAGCTCAGCCTCGATGCGATGTTCGATCGATGGGGTCATCGTTCCGTACCGCCAGCGCGCGCCTTCATAGACTTTCTCGCGCAACACTGCATGGGCCTGGGCATCCGACAGTCGGCGAAAGGCGGGGAAAATCGTCTCGCGCATCGGCCAGTCGGTCCGGCACAGCTCCGCAATCCGCCGGGTATTGGCAATCGCCTCCGGCACATGCGGGAAAAACGTCTGCATCAACGAAGGTGGCATCAGCCAATTGGTTTTCGCACAGCACTGGTCCCCAGGAAGCTGAGCGAGCGTCGTATTCAGCGCGATCGCCCGCAGCATCCGGTGCCGTTCATAGTGCTGGGGGCTGACGAATCGCACCCGGTTCGTGGCTACGACGGGCAATCCGAGCGCGCGGCTGAACTGGAGCGCCTGATGCATCATTGCTCCCGGTGTCAGTTCCACATACAGATCGCAGAGCTTAGCCTGCTTCCACGATTTGAGCGCCAGCAGATCGTCGGAGAGCACGACGAGTCCCGTATGGAAAGTGGCCACGGCACGAATCATCTCGCCGGTCTCGCCGCTGTGACGCCAGGAGAGGAGCCGGCACAGATTGGCATAGCCCGTCGCATCTTTCACCAACAGCACAGCTCGCCTCGCGCCGGCTCGGAGCTCGGCACCGAGGATGGGCTTGATCCCGTACTGTCGGGCCACGTCCAGAAATCGGATCGCGCCGTACAACCCATTGGTATCGGTCAGCGCCAACGTGTCCATTCCATGCTGCACGGCCGCTCGACACAGCGCTTCCAGGGACGACACGCCCTCCATCATGGAATACGTCGAATGCACGTGGAGATGGACAAACATCATCCGATCGCCCGTCCCCAAACAATGGCACCCTGACCGAACTTGGCACGGATCGTATCGAGCGCCAGCGAGAGCCGGCGCGATCGGATGCGCCGATCGTCCGAGCCGGCTGTCGGCGATGCGAACGCCGGACAGATCTCGGCAAAGGTGAGCTGATGCGTCGCCGGATGCAATGCGCCCAACGCCAGCGTCGCCGAGCGAACGCGGACCCGCCGTTGAAACGTCCTGTACAGGAGCTGGTGCAAGGGATGCGCCAGTTCGCCCTCCCAGCAGCACCCCGCCCCGATGCAATAGCTGCGGCAGCTTTCTCGGTGGTCGCGGTAGCGCAACCGGAGCGTCAATAGCCGGCACGCTTGCCGGCGCCTGCGCAATGTGCTGCATAAGGTTTCCAGGACCCCGTCCAACCGCCTGCGCACATCTTCCACGTCGATGACGTCGTCTTCCAGCACCACCGTAGCTTCCAAAGACGGTTGCCTGGCCGGGGGCTGGACCGGAGTCTCATCGACGCCCCGGGCCCAGGCGAGCACGTGGGCGGCAAAGGATCCTACAATCGGTTCGAGATCGGCCAGTTCATAGGCGGCCAGTTGCCCTAGCGTCGCAATATGTAAATCGTCGAACAGCGAGAGGATCCACCGGCGCTCTCTGGCAGGCACCGGCAGCACGTGGACAGGAAGCGGGGACAAGAATGCCGATTCGGCCCCGGGCCGGACATCGTAGACGTGCCATGGCTCGATCACCGTCGACGCGACTTCCGCCACCAACTTGTTGGTGGCCACGCCCGCGACCCCGACTAGGCGAAAGCGTTCGGCGAGTTCGCGCTCGACCGCCGCCGCGGTATCGCAGGCTCTTCCGAACAAGCGAGTCGTCCCCGTGAGATCGAATACCACGCATCCAGGATCCGGTGATTCCCATGCTGGCGCCACGCGCGCGATCACGCTCTCGATGGTGCGAACCGCTTCTCTGACTGTGGGAGGATCCGGAGGGACGAGCGTGAGCGCAGGACACAGGCGCCGCGCCTGGCCGACCGACATTCCGACATGGATGCCTTCGTGCTCGGCTTCCCGGGAGACCTCGAGCACCGGAGCATGGGAATTGGTCGATGGTGCGAGCGCGAGCGGCCTCCCGCGGAGCGAAGGCTGCTCGAGTCGTGCGAGAGCCACTTGAAAAGCCGGAATCCGATAACACACGATCTGGCGTGGCATACGAATGACTCGTCGCGAATTTCGACAAGAATCTCAGCCTTTCTTGCAATAGCGAATGACGCCCACGACGATTCCCTGGATCTTTAACTCGTCGTGGGCGTCATTCGCTATTGCAAGAAAGGCTGAGATT
>RFGF01000053.1 GCA_003695915.1 Nitrospirota bacterium | reverse complement strand
GTTCTGAACAGGAACTCCGCCTGCTGAATGCCAATTTAGCCGCATCCGAAGCGAAATACCGCGGCATTGTCGATCACGCGCCCATCGGAATTTTTACTGCTGTCGATAGCCGGATCATTTTTTCCAATCGGGAAAACTGGAAATTAGCCGGTCGTGAACAGGAATCGGACACGGACCCCGAGCGGATGTGGGAGGCCGTGCATCCAGAAGATCGCGATGCCACCTATCACGCTTTTCTATCTGCCGCCAAACAAGGCGTGACCTTTGAGCGCATCTTTCGGTTTCTCCATCCCGATGGCACCGTGCGTAAAGTTTTGAGCCGCGCCATTCCTATCCACGATGATGCCCATACTCTCCCTCTTGTTTACCAGGGTTTTAATGTGGACATCACTGTATTGGAACAAATGCGCGCACAATTAAGCCGTGCGGAGCGGCTGACCACCTTGGGACAGGTAGCCGCTGGCATCGCTCATGAAATTCGCAACCCCTTGGTCGGAATCGGCTCCACCGCTTCACTCTTGCTGGAAGAAATCCCGGAGGAACACGAGTGGCGGGCGGATCTTCTCACCATCTTGCGAGAGACCCGACGATTAGATCGAATCGTCAATCAAGTCGTGGACTATGCCCGTCCCCGAGAACTTGCGCCAACCATTTTTTCACTGCCCGATTTGTTGAAGGAAACACTGCTTTTGCTCAATCGTTCCATCCGCGACAAAGCGATCACGGTGAATTGGACGATCTCGGATCACGTGCCAGATATAGAGGCGGATCGTGATCAGATCAAACAAGTGATGCTGAATGTCTTTCAAAACGCCATTGAAGCTCTTCCGCCCAAAGGTCGTCTGGACATCAGGCTAATCCCTCAATCCTCCCATCAAACTAATGGCGTGCTCATCACCGTGCATGATTACGGAAAAGGAATCGAGGCGGCCATTCTCTCCCGGGTATTCGAGCCATTTTTCACGTTCGGAAAAGGGCATGGAACCGGGCTGGGACTGGCCATTTGTCGCAATATCGTTGAGGCGCATGGCGGGGACATTCAACTGCGCAGCGAGGTAGGCAAAGGGACGACCGTGGGTATTTGGCTTCCAGAATCGATTCCTATTCAGGTGGTGTTATGAGAGAGATTCTCGTTTATCCCAGAAATGGGAAAAACTTCGCTCACTCATCCAATGAAAAAGGCTCTGAAGGAACACCTCCAAAGCCTGATGTTCAAGTGATTAGGTTGTCGATTGTGGAATAAAATGGCTCCCCGGGCAAGACTCGAACTTGCGACCAATCGGTTAACAGCCGACCGCTCTACCAACTGAGCTACCGGGGAACCGGATGTTATCGATGAGCTTAAACCTGGCGAGCAATGATACCACACTTCATCGCGAGATCAATAGACCTGAGAATTCAGACATTAGAATTCAAAATCCGTTAAGCCTTCTTCATCTTCGCTGCTTTCCGCTGGACTCCCTTCAGCTAACACTACATAATGCTTGGCCCAGGATATATAAATATTTCCGCTATCTCTCATCGCATCGGCTCCTTGAGCAAGCTTGGCGACCGTTGCGCGATCGGCTCCTGCAGCATCGAGTTCACCGGCTCGCTGCGCTAACAGTTCATGGAACCGTCCCATTTGTTCGGCAATGCTGTTCATGAGCCATCGTAATTCTTCGCTCATTTTCTTCTTGTCCCCAAATTTACCAGCAGACTCTGTTCAACTATAAAAAACGGCCCTACGACGTCAATCCCTTTGATAGTTGCGCCGAAGGGCCCGTGAGATCGTCTTTGCTCAAACTAGCCTTGGTACGCCTGTCCCAATGCAGCAGCCTCTCCGGCTTTGTCCATCAATTTTCCATCAGCGCTTACTGCCACCATTTCAATTGCATGATGCTTAGCGGCATCGCACACGACTTTACACAACTCGCATCCCTTGCAGCGGTTAATGTTAACCTCTGCCACCATCTTTTCTACGTTGAGGTCCAGACAGTTAGCTTCCGGACAATACATAATGCACAGCCGGCAACCCTTCTTGGCTACGCATTTTTCTTCAATCACTTGTGCAACATTATACATACAAACTCTTTCCTTTTTATTTTTATTTTTTATGCAGAGGCTTCAGCCACACATAATTCCACATTATTTTTTTCAGCCCATTCTGCCGCGATATTATACGCCCGCGTTACTGTTTCGAGGTTTTTCTTGAGCAGCATTTCTTTTTTGGCGAATTTTTTCTTAATCGCTTCATCCAATGTCGCCGTTCCTCCAGAGGCCACGAATTTTTTCCCAAACCGCTCCTGCAGGGCTAGATCCAAGGCCTGGAGCGAGACACATTTGGTGATGCCGGCCACCGATCCGATCATGGTCATGTTCGTCGATAATTCGGTCCCTGCGATTTCTAACGCGATTTGTGTGCCAGGAATATAAAACACCGCCACATTCAAGTCCTTCAGTCGCTTGACATCTTCGTCTGAAAGCAGTGGAACCTCTGAATTGATGATGACGAGCCCATTTTCTTTAATGCCCGAATAAAACGGCATGGTATAACTTTTCCCCATTGTGATGACTTGGGGGTGAAACACTTCAATGACATCGGGATAGACAAGTTCTCCACGATCATAGATTCGATACACGCCGATACGACAATAGCTTTCTGCAGGGGCCATCCGTTTTTCTGCGCCAAAAAATGGATTGGAAATCGCGTATTTTCCGTCTTTTGCCGCCGCCATTGCCAAAACATGCGCTGCCGTCACTGCCCCTTGGCCTCCAAGCCCGGACATCCGAATATTGAGCCGTCGCTTTATCATAATTCTCCCCCTTGCGCTCTTTAGGCTTCGCGCAAATGTTCAATCAAGCGTTCTGCCCAGCCAATTGTTTTTTAGCCGCTGCTTTTCTTTCCTTTTCCTTGGCGGCAATTTCCGCTAAGAGTTCTTTGGCCGCATCGCTGACATATTCTTTATAGGCAAAGCGCTCGTTAGGCTTTTCCGCATCCCGCATTTCTTGGAGACCTTCCATGCTGTTTTTCCCGATCTCCAAAATGCATGGTGTATAAAATTGAATATAGGTCGGTCCTATTTCTCTGGCCACGTATACGGCATTTTTCACAACTTTTTCAACAAGATTGGGTTTGCTGACCGTACAATTGACCACATAATGACACCCAGATTCACGAGCAATTTCGGGCAAGCGCACTTTTTCAAACGTTTTGCCTACCGGTGCCATTTTTGCAACAAATCCTTTTTGCATTAATCCGCTTTCCTGGCCTCCGGTATTGGCATACAGTTCGTTATCAAAGCAAATGGTCGTGAATTTTTCTTGTCGGAACCAGGATTGAAGCGTCATATCCAAGCCGATATCGACCGTCGCCCCATCGCCTGCAAGAACCACCACATCCTTGATTCGCCCAGGGAAGCGAAGCGCCAATGCTCGCTTTAATCCAGAAGCAACCGCGTTCTGATTCCCAAAAAGCGAGTGAATATTATGCACGGCCACATGGGGAAAGACCAAGCTGGTGCATCCCGTCGAGCCTACCATTACGGTATCTTCGGGGTTCGGCAGAGAAGCCAGAATATACCGAAAGGCCATAGACTCCGGACAGCCAGCGCAAAGAGAATGCTCCTCGATCAACTCTTTGGTCGTCCCAATATCCTTCCATCCTCTCGACTCTTTGCCATATGTCGCACGTTGCACGAGATCCTGATATTCAGGGGGCATGATGTCGTATAACTCAGGTGCTATTTTTATACGTTCCAGACTCATAACATTCTCTCCTTTTTCAAATTATCTCCTTGGATGCAGATTCTATCTTGCTCAGGCGACAATCTTTTATCTGTTATCGCCTGAGGCTGCTCAACTTCCCCTGGTGGCTAGCGTTTCCACTTTCATGCCCAACAGGCTCTTGATTTCGCCAACAATAATTTCCGGAGGCATGGTCATGCCACCAGCAACGTGAGGACCTGCGTGCACTCTTTCATTATTCGGAATTGTGGCTTTGACTTCTCGAGCCAACCATCCAATGATATTAAATTCAGGAATTACAATATGCTTGGCATGTTTAGTGGCCTCACGAATTTCCTCGCCAGGCCATGGGCGAATGGTTTTGACTTTCACTAACCCGACATCAATTCCTTCGTCCGCAAGCATGGCGACAGCTTCCCGTCCCTGAGAAACGGCGGTCCCGGAAGCTACAATCACGACATCGGATTCGACATTTTCCGCATCGATCAATCCATCAAGCCATGCAATGGTATGCTTTCTGGATCGCTCCACGGCCGCCCATACTTCTTGTTGCCAACTCGCATGAGTGGCATAACTAATATAATTGCTCTTCATGACAAACGGATCGCGCATCATCCGAACCGGAGGGCATTCCATGTCCATACAAGGCACTGGAGACCGATAGGGATCATAGGGCGGCAAACACATATCAGCTGGGGTCAACTCCACCATATCCTTGGTGTGCGTCACAAAAAATCCGTCACAGCACAAGGCAAGCGGTAAATGAACATCGGGTTCCTCCGCCACCATATAGCCTTTTAAGATCCAATCATAGAAATCCTGGGCCGTTTCAGCATGCCAGACCAACATTCCGGTCTGTAACAGATAGGCCATTTCTAATGTATCCGGCTGAATGGACAACGGAGAATTGATTCCTCGACAGGTGACGATCATTTGGATAGGAAGCCGTGACCCTGCCCACATTGGGAAGTTTTCCATTGCCCGCATCGTCCCCGGACCCGCCGTAGTCGTAAACACACGGGCTCCACCAAATGCAGCTCCGGCACATTCCGACATCACAGCAAACTCGCTTTCTCCCCTGAAGTAGTCACCAACATAGCCTTCAGCAAACAATTCGCCAATCAACGCGGCGGCCTCGCTCTGCGGCGTAATCGGATATGCAATCATCACATCGACGCTGGCTCGCCGAATGGCTTCTTTGATGACTTCGCTCCCGGTAAAGAATGACGGCGTTCTTGGCGCCTCGTGCAACATATACCAAGGATCCGTATACACTTGCCCCTTTTTATTCTTTTGCCCGATAATCGACGGTGTGGCCATGAGTGTGACCTCCTTTATATTTTAATGTATATTCATGGGATGAGATCGATGAAACCAGAAAACCAGGAGCGATATCTTGTAATCGAGGGAAGGTAAGCCTACACATCTTTTCTTTTGACCAGATTACTGTGAAGGACCGACAGTTCCCTTTAGCTTTTTAATCCATTCAGCCAGTTTCAGAATTTTCTCTGCTGTAGCATCACGAAAAGAAAGCATGGCATCTTCATGCCCTGCCTGAGCACACATCGCAATCGTATAGCAACTGGTCCCGCCCCGAATGATTTTGAGTGACAAATTGGCCTGATGGCAATGCACCCCCACAAACATGCAGGTATCGATTTTATTATGCCAGATCGTCAGGTTTGGATGATTCGGATTAATTTCGATTTCCGGATTGATCTTAGGATATTTGGGACGATAATCGGGCATCGGAATCAGCATAGGCCGTTGAGAGGGAGTCACGCATTCTTTGATCGTTTCAAAAAGATGACGGACAGCCTTGGCTTTTTGAGCTGCTTTTTCATTCCACGCCCAAAGAACCAATGGCCCGGGGAAAATTGTTGGAACTTTAGCCATCAAAAATTGCTTTGCCGCCACTTCCATCGCTTTTTCTTCTGGAACGATCTCCCCATGGATATGAGCTTCCCCGGGGTTAGGAAGCCGGATCCCCATTGCTGCCGCCGCTGGCGGCAAAAAGTGCTCTGGTCCTGGAAGCACTTTATATGATGATGTTGCCATTACTCCCGCTCCATGCCTATGAGTTACAATAGTATCCTAAAAATTTAAACTTCTTGTGAATTTCTCGCAAGAAGTAAAAAGACCCAAAAGGTAAAAAAAATTGCATGCTAATAAATAATTTGCATGAGTCTTTTGCCCCATATTTTCATGTCAACAAGCAGTATGCAGTATAGGAAGCCTTTTTCTCTCTTGTCAATGAATAAGCATCAAGAAAAACGCGCCGATGAAAGACAAAGGACTTTTGAAGGCCAATACCTACCGGCTTTTACGTCGAATGACCACGAGACGCCCGCGAAGGCGTGCCGGAAAATGCTCAGGCGCAGGCACCTGATCAAATCGTGGACCGACGCCTTGCACCAAGACAGGACCAGAATTTGTCTCGACAACTCCCTTTACCCGAACGGGATTGAGCGCTTGCACTTGCGCGATCACCTCTTCGAGATCGATGCCTGGCTCAATGTCGAGCTCGCTCACTTCATAACAATCATGGGCATGAACCTGCGAATCAATCATATTTCCCTCGCGGGCTTGTGGAAGGTCGTTTTTCGTTAAAGATGTAAATAATATCCGACTATCAACTTGACCGTATGAGCTGCGAATGACCGGCGTATCGGGAGCCATTTCTGTCAAGAAGGATTCCAGTTGATCGAGTGATGCTGTATCCACCAAATCGGTTTTGTTCAAAACCAGAAGATCGGCAGAGGAAACCTGCTGCTCAAACAGCCCTTCGATATCCCGTTTTGTCGCGAGTTGTTCAGCATTGACCACCACCACGGCCAGACTTTCACTGACCCATTGGGAAACAGGCTCTCGCCAAAACGTCATCAATGTTTCGAAGGGCAATGCCAAACCAGACGTTTCGACAATAATGCGATGAGGTCGGTTGCGTTCCCAAATTTTCTGTAAAGTCTCCAACAATTCGCTCGACAGCTGGCAGCACACACATCCGCCCTCCAATTCCACATACTCCCCCCATTGCTCGCTCTGCAATAACGCTCGATCAATTCCCAATGCCCCAAATTCATTGGAAATGACAGCCAGCCGTATTCCTTCGTTTTGTGCTTGGCGCAACAGCGAACGCACCAAGCTCGTCTTTCCAGCGCCGAGGAATCCGGAGATGACCAACGCGGAGGACGGCTCATCCAGCATGGAAGATGAGCTCGGCGTAGAGACCGGGTCATGTTGATCTGGCATCATCGGATTTTCTGTTCTTGTTGTTTTTGCCCAGACTCTGCCTCAGCGATTTTCATCATCTCACTCGTGATCGATTTGAACCGTAAGACTGACCCTAGCCTGCACAATGACCTTGCCCGATGCAACAGCAAAGGAGCCATTTTCATCTTGCCCACCGGCTCGCATCATGGGAGCGACTTCATAGGGATGTCGGACGTCGTGTTCCCAACTTTCGCTGACCTTGACTATTCGCCCGAATCGGACATCCAATGCGCGCACGAGAGTCTCGACCTTCTGCCTGGCTTTGCGTGCTGCCAGCGTAAGGGCCTGAAGGTAAACGGGATGCTCGTCCTGAAGTCCCCAGGTAAGGCCTTCAAACCGATTTGCACCGGCCGCTAACGTCTCATCAATAAGGCGACCCACCTGATCCAACTCCTGAACTTCTACAGTCAGCGCATGACGTACCGTGTAGCCAATGATCGGAGGCGGTCCATCCCGATCGCGTCGGTGAGACGAGTGTTGAGCAGAATACCGAGGAATTACGCGAAAGGCGGATGTTTGAATCTGTTCTTCCCGAATACCTAACTGATGCAAGCGAGCAACGACGCGTTTAACACGTTTCGCATTGGCTTCTTGGATAGGATGGAGCGTTTCTCCGGTTGTTTCTACCGAAACATTGATCGTCGCCATATCAGGCGGCACTTGCAATTTGCCGATGGCCGAGACGGTCATTGTCCCTTCAGCGGTCTGCAGGGCTTGGCCTTCGACTTGACCTGCCCATAACAGCAGCGCAAAGAAGCCGGTGCCCAAACCTCCGATTCTTGCGCAAAACATCTGCATTGACAAATTCTTTACCGGTCCTCGACAATGGTTGTGCATGACCACTACAACCTCTTCAGCTCACGCTAGCGATCCGTCACGCGCCGACGATCTTCCCGACCGTCGCTGTACGTGGTGTCAGACCGTCATGAAGAAACGGCTTGTCGGCGGAGGGCGATTCGTACATTACATCTGCCCCATCTGCATTTTTCAACACACTGTCAAACGGGATACCTCTGCACACTCGCCCCACAAGTCCTCGTAAAAACCGGTTTCCTTCTCCTGATCAGCTGTGCTTTACGACAACAAATTCGCGACGATTCGCGTACCTCCCACCCAAGTTCCGATGATGCTTCCGATCGTGGGAAGCAAAAAGGCCAAAAATACCCGCAAGAGGCGGCTTTTCCACCATTGCCGCGGATTCCCGATGTCTTCCGCTACGCTCTGGAACTCCCGGACGATCGGCGGTTGGACATAGGCCTGGACGAACGCCGTTACGTATCCCACCCCGATGACAGGCGTCAAACTGGTCACCGGTGCCGCGGCAAACGCCGTGAGAATCGTCACAGGATGCGCAAGCGCCGCCATGGCCCCAATGGCGCTGGGAATTCCGTTGGCTAAAACCCAGAACAACGCATTTTCTCCCGCAGCAAGGGCGCCTTGTTGAAACCCAATACCGATTATCGATCCCACGATGACGAGAGGAAGACTCCACCCAATCCACTTCCGGGCCGGCGAGGTCGGTGGAATGGCCTCTAATGCATCAAGGTTGACGTCCTGCTGTGTTTCTAGAACTGTTCGAATCCCTGCCACATGTCCGGCCCCCACTACGGCGACGATTTTTTGCCCTGGGGCGTCCTGAATCTTTCGAGCCAAATATTGATCGCGTTCGTCGATCAACACGGTTTTAAGCGTCGGGACTTCCTTGCCCAACTCCTGCATCATTTCGGAAAGCACGTCCTGCTTTCGAAGACGGCGAATGTCTTCTTCCGAGACCTCCGTCGTATCAAACACGTTGAACGCCAACGACGAGAGCAAGATGCTTTTTCGCCAAAAGGGCGTCGTGCGCCATGCTCGTTTCATAGTCACGCGAACGTCGCGATCGCAGAGAACAATGGGAATGTGATGGCGCTCTGCAGTGCGCACAGCTTCAAGCATTTCCGCTCCTGGCATCACTCCCAATTGTTCACCCAATCGTTTTTGGTATGAAGCCAGTAAGAGATTGACCACCAAGGTACTTAATTGCTTGTTGCGAATAATGTATTTTAAATCCAGCGTTTCCCATCGACTCGGTTGCGACAACGCCTCAAACCGCCGAGCATCCAACTCGACGCAGACGGCATCGGGACGTTCGCGCTCGATCACGTCTCGCACGAGCGCGACGGATTCCTGAGAGATGTGAGCAGTGCCTACGAGGATAAGTGTTTTGTTGTCGAGCGACATGACCGAGACATCCGAGGGATAGCGAGCCTCAAGGTTGATATCGGCTGTGTTTCGTAACCGAGATGTCGTGGTCATATAGTAGCTGTGTTCGTCCATCGTGTCTCCTTCGTCTTCATTTCCTCTTCATCTGCGTGCTGGTACGGTTATGCGCTATTCTCCCTCCGCACCGTCTGCAAGATTGCGCAATCGGCTCGCGAAGCCCTGCTTTCCTTGGGTCGCGCCATAATCGTGGATCACAAATCGCACAGATAGTTTACGTTATCCCCGCCCCAATTCATCGCCTTACCTACGATCATCTTTTCACGATTGCAATAGACCCAGACGGTCACATCCTCTGCACCGGTCAATCGTCTCATATGCTGCATCAACATCAAAACGATCTTGCGCCCTCGTTCTCGATCAATCGCCAATCGCTGGTAAAATTGTGGGGCCACATGGAGCTTGAGCAGCGTCCCCTGAACGGTCACCTGCTCGACATGGGGAGTCTTCCCCAAGTGGTTTTTGAGTTCGTTCGCCACGGCAATATCGGCCTCGTTCATGTGTCGCTCCTCAACTCGGCTTCTCGTCTGACCTCCACTGGTATTGCCTCGCTATCCTCGTTTTTAGCAATGAATTGATCACAGGGTCGCGCGCTCGGCCTCGCTCAATTAACTATAGAGGCTGGGTCGCCTCATCAAGCCATTGAGCTGTTTCTTCATCGATCAACGATGACAACGTCTGGCGCACCTGCGCATGATACGTATTAATCCAAGCTCGCTCTTCCGCTGTCAATAAGGACACGTCGATCAATCTCCGATCGAACGGGACCAAAGTCAACGGTTCAAACGCCAACATTTCTCGTTCAGTCGCGGTCAGATCACGGGCCGGAACGACAACGACCAAGTTTTCCAACCGAATCCCGTAGGCTCCCGCTTTGTAATATCCCGGTTCGTTCGAGACAATCATGCCCGGAAGAAGTGGCACTCGATTGGGACTCTTGGAAATCCGTTGAGGTCCTTCATGAACCCCAAGATAGCTCCCGACCCCATGGCCTGTCCCGTGATCATAATCCAATCCTGTACCCCATAAGAATTGTCGAGCCAACACGTCGAGCTGAGACCCCGTCGTGCCTTTGGGGAACCGGGTAGTGGCGAGCGCGATGTGCCCTTTGAGCACACGCGTATACCGGTCCCGATGTTCATCAGTCGGTCGACCAATCGCTACGGTACGCGTGACGTCCGTCGTGCCATCGAGATACTGAGCTCCCGAATCGACGAGGTACAGTCCCCCGGGCTTTAAGGTTCGATTCGTCTTCTCCGTCACTCGATAATGAACAATGGCCCCATTGGGGCCGAAGGCCGAAATCGTAGGGAAGCTCAAATCCTGCCAGAACGTTCCCTGACGTCGGCATTCGTCGAGGTAAGCTGCCGCTTCTAATTCCGTGACTCGCTCCGATGAGGTTGCTTGGATCAACCATGCCAAAAACCGGCAGACGGCCGCACCGTCTCGACTGTGGGCCTTCCTTGCCCCCTCCAGCTCGGTCTGATTTTTACAGGCCTTCGGAAGTGCACAAGGATCATCCCCTTCGATCCGTACCGCTCCAGCGCTTCCCAAACGCTCCCAAACCCAAGCCGGCGATGACGAAGGATCACAAAGCACTCGGGCACGGCGTTGTCCCAATTCATCGAGTACCCGCGCGAACGCCTCGGGAGTCTGCAGCGTCACCTGTTCATCGAGGAACGCGGTCAAAGCTTCCGTCACCTTCCTCGGATCGATAAAAACTTGCACAGAGCGATCCCGGTATATTACCGCGAAACATAACGGCAGGGGCGTATAGGCTACATCTTTTCCCCGAATATTGAGCAACCAGGCTATGGAACTCGGAGCTGTCAACACCGCGGCTTCTACTCGTTCATGCTGAAGCTGTTGAGCCAACTCATTCCGTTTTTCCAGAGACGGTTTTCCGGAAAATTGAAGAGGATGCGGCACGGCCGGCGAGACCGGAGGAAGCGGTCGATCCTTCCAAATCGCATCGATAGGATTTCCTTGGCATGCCACACATTCCGCTTCTGCGCGTTGACAGGCTGACGCAACGCGTTCTACCTCTTCAGGGGTATGCAACCACGGATCATAGCCGAGACGCTGGTTGGGTTTCAGAGCGGTGGCGATCCATTCGAACATCGAGGTCTCGGGAATCTGATAAGGCGTAAAGAGTTCGACATCGACTTCCTGCTGAACTTGGACAATATATCGACCATCGACAAATATAGCCGCTTGATCTTCCAACACCACCGCCGTTCCCGCCGAACCTGTGAACCCCGTGAGCCAAGCGAGCCGCTCGGCGCTCGGAGGGATATATTCATTTTGATATTCATCGGCGTGTGGGATGATAAACCCGGCAAGTCTGCGCCCACGGAGTTCCTTCCGAAGCGCTAGGAGCCGATCTGCATATTTTGCCTGCTGCAAATTGGGACAAGGTTGCTGAATCATCGATAGGGGAATGAAATGAGAACAAGGGAAATTAATTCATTGTAACAGGTTTCACTCAGACTTTCGCAAAAACTTCCGCGCATTCACGGCGCGAATTTGTCATTCTTGAGGATCTCTCCCCTCGACACAGGACCGTGATCCCGATGGAGGACCTCGGCCTTTCCCAGGGAAAAGAAAGCGAGGAGAATGAATCGTGCGGCGAGGATCCATCAAGAGTCGCGTCAGCCTGCGCTCTATAACGATAAGAGGCGAAAAGGAATCATCCGGAGCATGATGGGCTTACAAAAATGATGCGCTCAGGCACGGATGGAAGCGAGATGACCAAGCACACAATTTTCTGTGGGAAAAATGGGAATGAGTTCGGATAAACTGGCTTGTTCTATAACCTCTTTGACTGGCGATTGAAGTCCGACCAGGCTCATCGAGACCTGATGCCCTTCGCACTCGATGCGAGCAAGTGCCAAGAGCCCCAATCCCGCACTATCTATCCATGTGACATGAGAAAAATCCAAGATGATGTGGCGGATTCCACTGGATTCAGCGTTTTTGATTACAGCCTGGAACACTCGTCGAGAATAATAGGTGAACCTTCCTGAAATAACCAAAATGAGCACACCTCCGTGTAACCGTTCCATTACCTGCATGGCCGAATCCTTTTTTAGGATTGTATCGGCCAAATCTTGTAAGTCTTTGTCTTTCAAGACCAACTATGCGATCTGGGCAGCAAAATTTATTATCCTTACTCCACTCGAGAACAAAATGGTCCTTTTCTAAATTTTTGCAAAAGGACAGATCACCTAAAAATATGCACAAAGCAAAAAACAGAAAGATACTAAGAAGGGAAAGCGGTGAATCGGAAAACGATAACTTTCTGATCGACCTTTGGCTTATGTATTGAGGACTTTTGCGACCGTAGCGCCGATCTCAGCCGGATTGCGCACGACATGAACACCGGCGGCTTCAAGGGCGGTCATTTTTTCCGTTGCCGTCCCTTGACCTCCTGTAATAATGGCACCGGCGTGCCCCATCCGTCGTCCCGGGGGAGCGGTAATCCCGGCAATAAATCCAATGACCGGCTTGGTGATATGCTCTTTGATGAAGGCGGCGGCTTTTTCTTCGGCATCGCCCCCGATCTCTCCGATCATCACGACCGCCTCGGTATCCTCGTCTTCTTCAAACATCTGCAAGAGATCGATATACCCGGTGCCAATAATGGGATCGCCCCCGATACCGATACAAGTGGTTTCTCCCAATCCTAATGTGGTGAGCTGATTCACTGCCTCATAGGTCAACGTCCCGCTCCGGGAGATGACGCCAACACGCCCTTTGCGATGAATGAATCCCGGCATGATACCGATTTTGCATTCCTCTGCCGTAATGATCCCTGGACAGTTTGGACCAATGAGGCGGGAAACGCTACCTTGCAACGCGCGCTTGACTCTCACCATATCGTTGACGGGAATGCCTTCCGTAATGCAGACAATGAGCCAAATGCCGGCATCCGCTGCCTCGAGGATGGCATCGGCGGCAAACGCCGGAGGAACAAAAATCAAGGAGACGGAGGCTTCCGTGTGCTTCACGGCCTCGCGAACTGTATTGAACACCGGTATGCCATCCACCGTTTGTCCGGCTTTCCCGGGTGTAACACCGGCAACGACTTGCGTCCCATACGCTTTGCATTGCGTCGCATGAAAGGAACCCTCTTTGCCCGTGATGCCTTGAACCACCACCCGCGTCGATTTATTCACCAAAATGCTCATGCGCCCTTTTGACCTTTCCCTACCGTGCAGGATTCCACTGCTGTCCAGCACATTTGAGCGTGCGCTCAGGATACCGGCTATCTTCTAGTGACCCAAGCCAGAACCGCTTGACTTTCCTCGCGTCATGGCGACAATTTTTTGCGCCGCTTCCCACAAGTCGGTCGCCACGTCTACCGTGAGCCCTGATTGCAAAAGTAGCTGGCGCCCCTCTTCTGCATTGGTTCCCTGGAGACGCACCACGACCGGCAAGGTGATTCCGACTTCTTTTGCGGCATCGATCACACCGTGAGCGATCCGTTCACAGCGAACAATGCCGCCAAAGATATTAATAAAAATTCCTTTGACGTTTTTGTCCTTCAACAAAATCCGGAAGCCGGCTGCGACCGTGTCCTTCGTCGCACTGCCACCCACGTCAAGAAAATTGGCAGGCTCCGACCCAGCCAGCTTGATCACATCCATCGTGGCCATCGCCAATCCAGCTCCATTGACCATGCAGCCAATATCACCGTCCAATTTGACATAGTTCAAATGATGTTCGCTGGCTTCGATCTCCAAAGGATCTTCTTCATGAAGATCGCGGAGTTTTTGTAGGTCAGGATGCTTAAAAAGGGCGTTATCGTCCAGCGAGATTTTTCCATCCAACGCCACCAGTCGTTTATCCTTCGTTATGACCAAAGGATTAATTTCGACGAGCGACGCGTTCTTCTCCATGAACAATTGATAGAGATTCCCCAGCATTTGAATGAACGGCGTGACCACGGTGGATTCCAAGCTGGGAAGCCCTAAGCCAAAAGCAAGATTTCGCCCGTTATAACCTTGAAAACCAACGGCAGGATCGACGGGTTCTTTCAAGACGTTTTCAGGCGACCGTGCGGCAACCTCCTCGATTTCCATCCCTCCTTCGGTGCTCGCAATGAACGTGGGACGCCCTGAGTCCCGATCGACCAACAAACTCAGATAGAGTTCTTTGGCAATATCAGCCCCTTCTTCAATCAACACACGTCGGACTTTGCGGCCTTTAGGGCCGGTTTGATGCGTCACCAACGTCTTTCCCAGCAATTCTTTGGCGAGCTCGGGCACTTCGTCCCGATTGTTGGTTAGCTTGACACCGCCAGCTTTTCCTCGTCCTCCAGCATGAATTTGTGCTTTGATGACGTACACATCAGCCTGAAGAGCCGCTGCCCACTTTTCAGCCGCCTTGGGGCTTGTGATCGCCTTGCCTCTGGGCACCGGAATGCCGAACCGAGCGAACAATTGTTTGGCCTGAAATTCGTGAATATTCATACAATTCCTTGGCACTGAATGGCGTGATGAGCTAAATGGCTCACCAACGATTGCCGACCGTCATCGTATTTCATGAGTCCTGTGTTCTGGTGTAGGCCGGGAGGATGACCGGGGATGTAATTTGTTCCGTCACACCATAACGCTTGGCCTCTTCTCGGAATCGACGGAGGTGCTGGAGAGTCAGCACGCCCTGTCGATTTGATGCTGCTCGGGCTGCAGCCGTCAAACCAGCCCGCTTGCCAAACACCATTAAATCCAACAGCGAGTTGCCCATCAACCGGTTTCGACCATGCAACCCGCCCGAGGCCTCACCTGCGACAAACAAATTGGGCACGGCTGTCTCGGCATTGACATCGATCTGGACCCCACCGTTTTGGTAGTGCAAGGTCGGATAAATGAGGACCGGATCCTTTCGAATGTCGATGCCATAACGCTCGTATTGACGAACCATGGCCGGAAAGTGTTTTTCAAGAGTTCCGGCCCCATGCTCGAGTTCCAATAACGGAGTATCGAGCCAAACCCCCATCCGGCCGGTTGGCGTCCTGATTCCACGCCCTTCTTCGCATTCCCGAATAATCGAAGAAGAGACGACATCTCGGGTATCCAACTCGTTGACAAAACGTTCGCCTCTGGCGTTCACGAGATGCCCGCCTTCTGAGCGAATGCCTTCTGTCACCAAGGCTCCCACCAATTGCTCCGGATAGACTGCTCCAGTTGGATGATATTGGAACGTATCGATATGAACGAGAGGAGCCCCTGCTCGATACGCCAAAGCTAGCCCATCGCCCGTTGCACCATAGTGGTTGCTGGTGGGAAATCCCTGAATGTGCAGTCGGCCAATCCCTCCGGTGGCCAAAATCACGGCTTTCGCCGCTACCACGATAAATCGTTTGTTGTCGAGATCTCGAAGCACAGCCCCTGTGCACACACCATCGCGGTTCGTCAGGAGCTCCACCGCCGCACAAAATTCTAGAAGTTGAATCTGTCGATTCAACACTTCATCTTTGAGCACCCGCATGATTTCCAAGCCAGTATAATCGGAGCAGGTAACCAATCGAGGCTTGGTACTGCCGCCTCCTTTCTTGACGTGCAAACTTCCATCGGTATCCCGATCGAACAACACGCCAAGCTCCAATAACCATTGCGCGATAGATGGTCCCTCTTCGACCATGACCTTGAGCAATTGGCGATCGTTTTTAAAATGCCCACCCTTCAACGTATCCAAAAAATGTTGAACCGGCGAATCATCAGGAGCCACGGCAATTTGCATCCCACCCTGAGCCATCACAGAATTGGAATCGGCCAGGCGCAATTTTGTCGCCAGAAGAACCTTGGCCCCCGCCTTATGTGCATGAAGGGCTGCTGCACAGCCTGCTCCACCGCCTCCGATCACCAACACATCGACCGTGTGATCCGGATCGAGCGGTAAATCATAGGGAACAGGACTGTCTCCTTCCAACAGCGCAGCCAGTTCGCGAACCGTGAGTTGACCCTTATTGGGACCAAATTTGAGCGGGCGATATGCCTGCTCGCGACAATCTGGATGAAATTTTTTGATCAGCGTATCTCGCTCGGATGGGGTCAATTTCGGAAGCACCTGTTTCCGGCGGGCTTCTCGGGTTTGGTGAACGATGTCTTGCAGGGCAGACAATGTCATGAACGGCTCATGGAGATTCGCTACGCAGCAGAAGCCGAAGCTTGCTCGAGTTCCTCATCGGTCATGGAAAGGATTCGATTCCATTCTTCGTCGTATCGGCCATCGGCAATGGCTTGAATCCGTTCAGCTAATCCTTTGGGCTTTTCCGTAAAATATACGCCCTGAGCCCGACTGGCATACAGCGCGACGAAATTCGGCGCAATATCGGCAATGCAGACAGGGGCACAGAGGCCGCACATCACGCAATTCATGAACATTTCCGAAACCGCTTTGAAATCACCAAACACGGCACGCCACACCCCTTCGCGCACATCGATAGCTTGAGGGCAGGCTTCTGTACACGCATTGCAATTGCGACAGAGCGGCGCTTCTGGATACAGCGTGAACAGATCCTGTTTCGGA
Organism: Nitrospirota bacterium; assembly: GCA_003695915.1. Taxonomy (GTDB): domain Bacteria; phylum Nitrospirota; class Nitrospiria; order Nitrospirales; family UBA8639; genus J017. Next base: position 19,829 of record RFGF01000053.1, on the reverse strand, counting down.
TCCTTGAGCTCCTCCATTCGATAAATTGCTTTTCGGGCAGGAAACGGGGGAGCGAAAGAAAAAGACATGCCATCTTCTACGGCGAACGAACAGGCCAGACAGGTCTTGACTCGCGGATCATCCTTCGTGCGGTAATAGGTCCCGCAAGCGCCACAAAACCCACCGAGGCACCCGGCGCCCCGAATGACTTCATGGCCGGTGTACCATAACGCCTTCATCAAGGTAATGCCCGCGGGTACTCGGTGAGGTTTCCCGGCAATCTCCACCGTCACCATTTTAGGCTGGAGGTTCTCTTCCTGCTCAAGAACCTTGTTGGTATCAAATTCCGACGTAGACATCGTCAATGCTGCATACTACGTTTTCAATTCGGGTAGCCCATATTCGGCTCATACCATATGATCGACAATAGCAGTTCCAAATTCCGAGCATTTTATTTCTTTCACATCCGTTCGCCCTTCTTCTCTCATGAGTCTCGCAAAATCATAAGTCACTGTGCCAGCCGCAATGGCTCGCGACAACCCGGATTCGATCAGCGCACCGGCCTCGCGCCACCCCATATAGTCGAACATCATCGCTCCCGAGAGAATTAGCGAACTTGGATTCACCTTATCTTGCCCGGCATATTTGGGCGCGGTCCCATGCGTCGCCTCAAAACAGGCGTGACCTGTGAGATAATTGATGTTACCTCCTGGGGCAATCCCCAATCCACCCACCTGCGCTGCCAAGGCATCGGAAATATAATCGCCATTCAAATTCATGGTAGCTATTACATCGTACTCTACCGGGCGCGTTAAAATTTGCTGAAGAAAGTTATCTGCGATCGCATCTTTGATAAGCAGTTTCCCCTTCGGAGGATGACCTCCACATGCATCCCAACTCACCGTGGTATCCGCAAATTCCTTCTTCGCGACTTCATAACCCCATTTACAAAAATAGCCTTCGGTAAACTTCATGATATTGCCCTTATGGACAAGCGTGACGCTTTTGCGATCGTGTTGAAGGGCCCAAGCAATGGCAGCGCGAACCAGTCGGGAGGTGCCTTCTCGACTAATGGGCTTCACGCCGATGCTGGATGTTTCCGGAAAACGAATGTTCGTCACACCCATCTCATTTTGGATAAAATTAATGACTTTTTTAACCTCTGGTGTCCCTTGGGGCCATTCGATGCCGGCATAAATATCTTCTGTGTTTTCCCGGAATACGACCATATTAATGAGATCTGGCCGCTTGACGGGAGACGCCACTCCTGGATACCACTTGACAGGCCGCTGACAGACATACAAATCGAGCACCTGTCGCAGCGCCACGTTGATGCTGCGAATTCCTCCACCTACTGGTGTGGTAAGCGGGCCTTTCATTCCTATTAAAAATTCTCGAAATGCGTGGACGGTGTCATCGTGGAGCCAAGTATTTTCACCATAAACCGCATTGCATTTTTCTCCGGCATAGACCTCAAACCATTCGATTTTTCTCGTTCCTCGATAAGCCCGCTCAACGGCCGCGTCAAAAACCCGAACCGCAGCCGCCCACAATTCCGGACCGGTCCCGTCGCCTTCGATAAACAGCACGATCGGACGATCCGGAACATGGAGCCTCCCATCCTCCCCCATCGTAATTTTTTGGCCGCTCGCGGGAGGCGTCAATTTGACATAATGCATGGAGAAGACCTGACACCGCCACCCACAACTGGCGATCGAGTCAGCTCAAGGCGTTCAACGCCGAGCCGGCTCGAAACCACCGGATTTGCTGCTCCGTCATACTATGATTAGCTTGAATAGGGATCTCTTGTCCATCCTTTTTATGAAGAATAACCTGCACCGGCTTTCCAGGCGCCAGTTCGTTTAACCCAACGACGCTGATCCGATCTTCCTGCTCGATCAAATCATAATCGCTGGGATTCGCAAAAGTGAGCGGAAGGATGCCTTGTTTTTTGAGGTTCGTTTCGTGAATGCGGGCAAAACTCTTCGCCAGAACCGCCTTCACACCCAAATATCTCGGAGACATCGCAGCATGTTCCCGGCTGCTCCCTTCGCCATAATTTTCATCCCCTACAACCACAGAGCCGATGCCTTGCTCCTTATACCGACGAGCGATTTGGGCAATAGGAAGGCCGGCTTCGCCGGTCAGCACATCGATACCTTTCCCCATCTCGCTCGTAAACGCATTCGTGGCCCCCAGAAACATATTGTCGCTGATTTTATCGAGATGTCCGCGGTATTTGAGCCAAGGCCCGGCCGGTGAAATATGGTCGGTCGTGGTTTTCCCTTTGGTTTTAATCAAAATGGGCAGCTTGTCGAAATCTTTTCCATCCCAGCGCGGGAACGGCTGCAACAACTGAAGCCGTTCGCTGGTCGGGGGAATTTCCACGGTGAGGTCATCGCCATTTTCCGCTGGCGGCACATAGCCTTCTTCCCCTTTGGCAAACCCTTGCTTAGGCAATTCTTCTCCTTGGGGCGGAGAAAAGACGACCTCTTTGCCATCGGGCGTTTTCAACGATCCGTGGACAGGGTCAAAGGTGAGATCGCCAGCAAACGCGTATGCCGTGACGATCTCTGGACTGGCCAGAAAGGACAGGGTGTCTGGAATCCCATCGTTTCGACCGGGGAAATTTCTATTGAACGAGCTGACAATAGAATCAGCCCGTCCCTTCACTGCATCAGCGCGCTTCCACTGTCCGATGCATGGGCCACAGGCATTAGCCAAAACCGTCCCGCCCATCGCTTGAAAGGTCTCCAGAAAACCGTCTCGCTTCATCGTATGGAAGATCCGCTCGGATCCAGGAGTGACCAAAAATGCCGTTTTGGCCTTTAGTCCGGCTTCGAGTCCTTGCTTCGCTACCGACGCAGCACGACTGATATCTTCATACGAAGAATTTGTACAACTGCCGATGAGCGCAGCCTTCAACTCGACAGGATAGCCCTTCTCCTTAGCTTCTTCCGCCATTCGTGAAATCGGTCGGGCAAGATCCGGCGTATGGGGTCCCACGACATGGGGTTCGAGCGATGAAAGATCCACCTCGATAATTTCATCAAAAAAACGTTCTGGAGATTGATGCACCTCAGGATCCGCGACCAAGAATTCCTTGTTAGCTTCAGCGAGCTTGGCAATATCTTCACGATCCGTGTACCGCAAATAGGCCGCCATTTTCTGATCAAAGGGGAAGATGGACGTGGTGGCGCCCAACTCCGCACCCATATTGGTAATCGTGCCCTTCCCGGTTGCACTGATCGTTTCTACTCCTGGGCCAAAGTACTCGAGAATCTTATTCGTGCCCCCTTTGACCGTCAGCAATCCACAAATATACAAAATGACATCCTTCGGCGAGGCCCACCCTTGCAATTGACCGGTAAGCCGCACTCCCACCAATTTGGGGTGCAACACTTCCCACGCTAACCCAGCCATCACTTCTCCGGCATCCGCTCCACCAACGCCAATGGCCAACATACCGAGTCCCCCGGCATTGGGCGTATGGGAATCCGTCCCGATCATTAATCCACCAGGAAAGGCATAATTTTCAAACACGACCTGATGAATAATGCCAGACCCAGGCTTCCAAAAGCCGATCCCGTATTTTTTCGCGGCGGAAGCCAAGAAATTGTAGACCTCCCGATTTTCATCCATGGCGCGCAACAAATCTTTTTCGGACCCTGATTCCGCACGAATCAAATGATCGCAGTGGATGGTGCTGGGGACCGCTACGCGCTTTTTCCCTGCTTGGATAAACTGAAGCATCGCCATTTGCGCGGTGGCATCCTGCATGGCCACGCGATCCGGACGGAGTGCGAGCATGGCTTTCCCTCGCTCCCACACTTGGGTATCGAAATGATCAGCATGGGACACCAGTATTTTTTCCGTAAGCGTTAGTGGCCGACCGAATTTCTTTCTCGCTTTTTCTATCGCTACGGGCATTGCTCCATAGACTTTTTGTACAAGTTCGAGAGACATAGCCTACTCCATTTGCGCTCCTGAATAGACGTAGCACCTACTCAGGAGTTGGCGTTGCCTTGAGGGTTATTAATTAATTGGTTCATTGAAGAGGTGGTACTTCTCTTCGCTTTGGCACCGCGTAATTGACCAAATAATCATAGAGGCGGATCAGTCGACTTCCTTGCCGTTTTTGATCCGTCCAATGACCAATCAATCCGATGGTGCGAGCCAAGATGAAGAACCCGTTCAAACTCTCGACAGGAAATCCAAGATCCACTAACACCGCAGCCATCGTGCCATCGACATTCAAAATCAGGTTCTCTTTTTTGGCCGAGGTCACTTTCTCAACCTCTAGCGCAAAATCGAGGTGCGGGGTGGGGATACCTAGGCTCTTGACATACTTGACCAATTCCTTCACACGAGTATCCGGATTTCTCACGCTCTTGACGCGATGTCCGATTCCCGGGACTGGCCCTACATTTTTCTTCATGAAACTTAAAAATTCGTCCACCGACATGCGATTGTCTACGGCATGCTTAAACCACCGCCCAGCATCTGTCACCGCCCCGCCAAAACGGGGGCCGATCATAATCAGGCCCGCCGCCACGGCTTGGGACATTCCAATCCCAGCACAAGCAGCGATGATGGTCGCCAACGCTCCGCTCACACAAGGCCCATGATCCGCAGAAAGGATGATAATGCGTTTAATAATTTCAGCTTCCTGCTTCGAAAGCAGCCGCTTATCCCACAACAGACCAATGACATGGGGAATATCATAGCCTTTATTGATGAGCTCCGAAGCCGGATACCCACAGTACAATGGTTCATCACCACGATCATCACTGATTGTGGTCTTGATGAGCGGAGTGACTAAAACCTCGCCCTCTTTCATGCTTTGCTCGACGGTCTTGGGCAACCGAGGCAATTCCGAAGGACTCACCTCTGGAATTGGTCGAACTTCACCGCGTTCGAGCAACTCTTCATAGACCCGCTTGATGGCAGGGCCAAGCGCACCAAACGTTTCCGGTACGATCGCCCCCGCCTTTTTCAGCGCTTCAGCTTTCGCTCGTGCCGATCCTTCCCCTTTCAACCCTTCTTTTGCGCCGGCATGGCCAAATTTCATTCCTTTTGGCAGCGCTTCCTGGCAAAATCCGGACACAACTGCCAGCAATTTGATCCGGCGCTTGGCCGCAGCGAACCATTCCGCTGCCCGCTCCTCCAAGTCACCGCCCATTTCTCCCACGATGACCACAGCCTTGGTCTGTGGATCTTTTTCAAACATCTCCAAATAACTGACATAATCCGTTCCGGGATAGGCATCGCCGCCGATACCAATGGCCGTGGTGATCCCGTCAGCAAACTGGGAACAAATCCAAATAATCTCGTTCGACAATCCGCCGGATTTTGTGATCACACCAAAGGAGCCCGGGCGATACAACTTGCAGGCCACCAAATTATCGAACGAGCCACCGATTACTCCCAAACGGCATTCTCCCGCCGAAATGACCCCGATCGAGGAGGGGCCATTAAAAATTTTCCCGAGCTTGCGCGCATGCTTTCCCAGCAGCTTGGCGTCTTTTTCCGGCACGCCTTCCGTGATCATAGAGACCACTTGAATTCGTGGATCATCCAAGGCCTCTTTGGCCCCAGCATAAGCCCGATCCGCACCAATATAGACCAAGCTGGTATTAATCTCCGGATGATTGCTCGTCGCCTCGGCAATACTTTTGTACACGGGGATCGTGATCAAGTCGGTGCCATAGATAATTTCATTCGTCTTGCCGGCATCGGGAGGATAGACAAAGGCCGACACATTGATCGGGCGTTTAATCAAATAACAAAATTCTGCCATTCGGCGCGCTGCATTGACCCCTGCCGGGCCACCTTGAATCACCACATGCGTGTCTTTTGTTGCAAGAATGCTCATCGACTCAGCTCCTTGGCTATGCGCCCAGACTAAGATGTGGCCAACGCCATATCCACGATATCTGTTAGAGGTGTGTACCGATCAAACACTTCGATATCGAATCCTTCATCCCGAAGGGCCCGCATGGCAGCCAGCCCTTCTTTTTCGTTGGGACCGCCTCGCCTGACCCAGATCTTCACACCCTCCAATTTTCCTTCGGCCTTAGCTTTTCGAAACGCATTAATGATCCCGCCAAAGGTTTTTTTGACATCGGTAAAATTCGCAATGGCTCCCCCGACGATAATATGTTTGATTCCTGGTAACGAACAGACTTTTTCCGTCAACACTTCGACCGCCCAATCCGGAGGATCGCCGGAATATTCTGCATAGTTCGCCAGTTTGCCTCCACGGGCCACAACGGCATCCGCATAAAACACACTGGCCCCTCCTCCAGCCGGTAACAGCGCCACTGTCCCACCCGGAATTTCGATCAATTTCACGGACCCTTTCACCTTGGAATCCACTTCCATCACTTCCAATTCGTTTTTGGTATAGGGTCGTCCAAACTCTGCTGCGAAGGGAAAATTCCAATCGGGATGGCGGAATTTCGCATCAGCGTCCAATAGTGTCACGGCATCAAGTGCGACCAGCTCTCCATCGGCCCGCTGTACCACGGGGTTGATTTCCAGATATTGGGCATCTTCGTTATCGAAACACGCATAAAGTTTTTTGAGAAACTCGGCCATCCTGCCCGCCGTGTGTTCCGAAAACCCGGCATCCTTGACCAACGAGAGAAGAGCTCCATCAGAAGGCGAATCCCCCACCTCCACAGCGAGCTTTTTGACCCGATCCCAATTGGCTTCGACTTCGATGCCCCCGCAGTTGGCGACCAAAATATCTGCCCCGTCACGTGTCGATTTGACCGCCGCATAATACTCGTCTTGATGCTCCACCATTTCCGAAACGATTAGTTGCCTGATCGTCAACGCTTCGACCTGCTTTCCGAGCATGTCCTTGACGGCGGCCTTAGCTTCCTCTAATGTTAGCCCCACTTTGACCAGGCCCAGCTTGAATCGAGACCCCAACGCCTCGTGGGCTTTGACCACCAATCGGCCAACTTGGAGCCACTCATTGGCACGCGCAAGTTGCTCGAACTCCTCAGTCGAACTCACCACGACATAGTTAGGCGTATGTAATCCCCACTTTCTCAGCAAGCCCATTCCATGCCCTTCAAGTACTTTTGCCATAGCGATCTTCCTTTCGGATCAACATATCACCATGTTCTCAGTGCACGCACGTGTTGCTCGTTTGCTGATGTGAATTTTCAAGCGAAGGATTTTACGGAAGAAATTTTTTTATGCAATCAATCAAAAGACCCAGTCGCTCCCCAACCGAAAGTCCCAGATCATAATGCCAATGGGCTTTTCCACTAGGCCTCGATTCGGGTCGCTCACATCCGCTCCCGCCACACAATCACACGGAGCGGTAAACTACCGAACGTGGATTGCACATGACAACTATGATAGGAAATCGTCGCAGGACCCACGACCTCGACGGAATTTGCCCAGATGATCCCTTCAATGGTCACCGGTCCATTTCTCGCGTCAATGCGAATCTGCCCACCGCTCAGAATAGGACCGCGCCAAACCAACGGCCCGACGAGATCGAGAGCCACTTGCGCGATCAAAAGCCCGTACCCCGAGACATTTTCGATGCGCCTCGGAGCTGATTCATAGACCACCACAGGATACGCGGACTCTCCCCATCGCCCTCTCGTTCCATTTGATGGCAGCGATGAAGCCTCTCGGAGTTCACTCACAGCTCCTGAAACGTCGAGAGCCGCCGACCCCATTTGCGGCATAGAACTAGCGCCGGAAAATCGAGCTACTCCGCTGGTCCTGAAAGGCGTCGCCGTGTACGCAGCCGAGATGGCCGCCACCCGGCCACAGCGATCCAATCCGCTCACGCGTGCGGCCTCGTTCGAAGAGCCAGAAAAGGTTATCCCTTGGCGGGCATAGATAGTTCCCAAATGAGGAAGCGGAGCGGGATGCACCACTTCCATTTCCACAGCAGCCCGAGCGTTTCCCACAACCCCATAGGCTGTGAGGCGCTCTACAGGAGCAAACGGCGTGGGCTCGCTCGTGGTAAACGGCACTGGACCTTTTACCTGTCCAGGAGGGAATCCATAATAGATGATACCGCTCGTTCCCCTGCGCCGGTGTCGCCTCCGATTACCATCATGATCGACATAATGTGGCGCAGCAAGACGATGGCCCGCTCGCTCTGCATCGTATTCCGTCTTGTGCTGAAGTTTCACCCAATAGCGGAGATCGTTTTGCACACTATTCAAAACGACCTGCCTATTCTCTGGGTTCGCCACGGTAGGGAAATAATTAGTTGCCGTCGGCCAATATTCCGGATCTTGGCTTGGAGTCCATTCCGGCACAGCTACGAGGTATGCGGACCAATGTGCCGAGGGCGACGACTTTCGATCGCCCAAAAAAAACGCATTGCCATTCTGCGGCCCTCGCAACCGAGCCCGCGCTTCTTCCAGACCCGCCTCTGCCACATAGAATGCCGCGACATCCCGATAATGATGGCCACTCATGGCAATTTCCGTCGAGGAGGTTTCCAAAATCGTCAAGCCCCAAAGGCTGACGATAGCGAGGAGGATCAAGACCGTCACCAATGCTATACCGTGTTGATGATTCGTCTTTGTCATCGTTGTATCGTGAACATTGCTGATGACGGGAGAAGGATGGTCTCCGAGTCAACGTCCCAGACCCAGATTACGGGGCGCCACCGAGACGCGTAGGGGATACGTCTGATTGCCGTCGTGTGCTGCGGAACGCAGGGCGCTTTTTGTCGTCCTTCCCACCAGGACCACCTGCACATATCGCACGCGGGCGGGCATGAGAGTCATGTGACCGTTGCGATCAAACAATCGGACTTCAAACGATTCGATCGCCTCGCCAAAAGGCTGGCGACCTCCCCCTGTATCTCGTCGAAGCGTGAACGCGTTGGGATCATAAGAAAAACTCACCTGTTCATGGCTATCGTCGGTTTGTCCATCCCCGTTCAAGTCCGCTCGAATCACCAGATTGTCGGCGTCCCCTGAAACGCCGACAAAATCATTTGTCGGATCCGCATCGTGATTGACGCCTGCGGGATCGTATCCTGCTTGCCTGAGTTCGCGGACCATCAGATCTGAGATCGCACGGAGTTCCTGTTGCATGGCCAGTCTTTCACGATGGGCAGCCATGGAACGAGCCTGCGATACATACACAGAATAGGCCGTGGCCACCGTGAGCAGACTTATGGCCAGAGCCACGACCAATTCAAGTAACGTAAACCCAGCCTGACGAACTGTCATAACCAGGAGCTCTCGTCATTCCGCCACTATCGTGGCGAACTCGATGTCATGACCATCATGGTCCCACGAAACAGTCACCGTGATCGTTTGGAGTCCTACGATTGGCTGGTGAGGATGAATCACCGTTCTGCGGGCATGATACGGAGCATATGGAATCGTCCCATACGGCTCGATCACCGTGTCTGAGGCGGCCAGCTGAGGGCGATACCCCTTCAGTCGGATTTCCTCCATTTTGTCCCGGGCCAAGGCGATGGCCGTTGTCATCTTCTGGCCCACGGCCGCGCCGCGGACACCCACGGTAGCCACACCGGCAAAACCCAAAAGCACAATCGCCAAGAGGGCCGTGGCGATGACGGCTTCTACCAACGTGCTCCCTTTGCTGCCGCACATCCGCGAACGCGGTGCGATCTGAATTGGAATTCCGTTCACTTTACTTTCTCAGCGATTCTTTCAAAGCAATTCGTCCGGTGATCCCAATCGTGACTTTCCTCGATCCTGCAACGTTCTGCACTGTGATGGTGGCAAGATGCGAGGCGGTTCCCCGAGAGTGAAACACCGGATGATTGGTCGCATGCACGGTCACTCCAGGGTAACGATCTAGGAGATTCCTTGTTTGCACTTCTTCGTCAGGATCAGCCTTTCCATTGCCATTAGTATCCGCCACAATGGCGTAACGGAAACCATCCAAGAAGACGACCCGATGCTCGTGACCTTGGGTAATAGCCGCTCGTCTGGCGGCCGCTAAGTCGGAGATGAGCGTTCGTGTCGCCCCGTTCAAACGAAGATGCAGCAGCTGATGACGAAGCCACGTACTCGATACCATACTCACGATTGCCAAAATGCCCAGAACCATGAGCAATTCCATCAAGGAAAATCCTCTGGAACGGTTCATCCGCAATTTCTCGCGGCTTGGCGTCGGTCGCCTTTACAGGAGGAGCCCCCAATACCAGGCTAAGACACGGTCCCCATACAACATGGACACAAAGGCTCCTACGGCTAAAAACGGGCCGAAGGGCATGTACTGGCCTCGTTGCATCATGTTGCAAGCCAGTAGTCCGACGCCCACACTGGCGCCGAGAACGGAAGCGAAGAACAAAGTTATCAGGGCCGATTTCCAACCTAAAAAAGCCCCGATCATGGCCAGGAACTTAATGTCTCCGCCTCCCAGCCCTTCTTTTCCCAAGAGATACGGGCTGACCCAGGCCATGACAAGCAGCACTCCGCCCCCCATCAACGTCCCGATCAAAGAGTCGAGCCATCCGATCGGCAGCACCACTGTGGCCGCCACCCAACCCAGAACAATTCCTGGAAGTGTAATCACATCCGGAATGATTTGATGATCCCAATCGATCCAGGTGACGGTCAAGAGCACAGAAAAAAATCCCGCATAGATTGCAGAGGGCCACCCCCATCCGAAATGCCAAAACAGCCAAACATATCCCAGACCATTGAGCAATTCGATGAGCGGATACCGTGGATCGATCGGCTGTTGACACCGTCGACATTGCCCCCTCAAAAGCAGAAAACTGATGAGTGGAATATTGTCATACCAGGTGATGATCGTTCGACAACTGGAACATCGAGAGCGTGGGAATACAATAGATTGCCCCAAAGGGATTCGCGTCACGCAAACTGTCAAAAAGCTCCCGATGACTAACCCGATAACGAATATTGCGCCGAACTGCAACCAAATGGGATACATCAGAACACTCAGCGGGCGTCGCTCATAGAGCAAAAGGCACTCATGTCGGAGAGTTTACATTCAGTAGGAGGCCTGTTATTATCACCTAGATAGTTTAACGGTAGAAGAATTTCGAGGATTGTTCATGCGCGCTCAGCCAAAAGAGAAAAAATCCACTGCCCCGTACTTTAAGCGCAAGCGACCTGAAGCGTTAACCGAACGAGAACAAGAAATCCTTCAACTCATTTGGGCTGGATTGAAAAACAAGGAAATTGCCCAACGGCTCCGTATCAGCGTCAAAACTGTAGAAGCCCATCGAGCGAATATGATGAAAAAGGTTCGGGTCTCCAATGCCGCGCAATTATTGAACGCAGCTATTCAAGAGGGGCTTATCCAGGTGAAATAACGTTCAGCGCGCCTCTCCACGCTGCCTTACCACCTCATATAAGACAACGGCAACGGCCACAGATACGTTGAGCGAAGCCACTTTTCCAAAAAGCGGAATACGAGCCCGCTCTGTGCATTTGCTCAAGACTCCTGGTCGGATTCCCGTTCCTTCTCGTCCAAACACCAAGACGATTGGTCCGCGAAAATCGATCTGGGTATAGAGGGTGGAGGCCGCGGGATCGAGCGCTATACTTGTGATTCCTGCCGCCTCACACTTCAAGACAAACTTACCGATATTGGAAGAGCGAGCAATTGGAAGATATTCCAAAGCCCCAGCAGATGCCTTAGCCACCGTAGCCGTCAACCCGACGGATCGGCGATCGGGGATACACACCCCGTGGACACCGGCCGCTTCTCCTGTGCGCAGGATCGCTCCAAGATTTTGGGGATCTTCGATCCCATCCAATGCTACAAGCCACGCTGGCCGCGGCTCCCGCAATGCCGCTTCCAAGAGATCATCTTCATTTACTGTATCCTTATGGGCAACGACACCGACGACACCTTGATGGCGCCCATTGGGGACCATACGATCGAGTCGTTCGCTCGGCTCCACATATACGGGGATCCCTTGGGTGCGGGCAAGTTGCACGATCTCTCGAAACTGGTGATGGCGTCGAAGCACGTACACCCGAGAAACCGGCCGGCGTCTCGAACGAAGGATTTCTCGAAGGACATGCAGACCATAGACCAGTTCTGTCGAGTTATCGTTTCCACCGCGTTGTCCCATCGGGTCGATCCTCCAAAACAATCCCATGTTCGGCGAGCCGTTGACGAATCCGATCGGCTGTAGCGAAATCTTTTTGCTCACGGGCCCGCTGCCGCGCTTCCACCTGGTCAGCAATCCATTGGTCCGTCACGGTCTCGACATCTGGGCGAGAACTGCGATCACGAAACTCCAATGCCCGGAAGACCCAATCCTTTGTAGCCACAGTGAACAATCCTAACGGGTGGCCGGCTTTTTTCAATTGTTCGAGGGCTATTTGTCGGGAGCTGGTCGACAAGCCCTCCAACATCGTATTGAGCATCCCGCGCACTCGCTGAAGTTCCGCTAGGGCCCGAGGCGTTCCTAGATCATCATCCATCGCATCCTGATATCGATTCACAAACTCTTTCAGTGTCGGACCGAGTGCGCTGTCGTGCCGCGCCTGTTCACTTCCCGGTTCTTCCAACCGTTGAAGCAAGTTGTACAAATTGTCGAGTGCGGCCTTGGCCTCGCTGAGCCCTTGCAAAGAAAAATTGAGGTCGCTCCGGTAATGGGTCGAAAGCAGGAAATAGCGAAGGGTTTCGGCTGTCACCGGCTCGGGACAGGTGGACTGTTCAAACATCGCCTTAATCGTAAAAAAATTACCCAATGATTTCGACATCTTTTCTTCATCCACCGTCACGAATCCGTTGTGAATCCAATAACGGGCGAAACTATGTCCAGTATAGGCACACGATTGGGCAATCTCGTTTTCATGATGGGGGAAGATCAGATCTTTCCCGCCGCCGTGAATATCAAATGTGGCGCCCAAATAATGGATGGCCATCGCTGAGCATTCGATGTGCCACCCCGGCCGTCCGAATCCCCAAGGGCTCTGCCAGCCCGGTTCCGAGGGATGGGCGCTTTTCCATAATGCAAAATCCATCGGATGTTTTTTCCGCGGATCCACTTCGACCCTGGCACCGGCCAACAGCTCTTCTTCTTTTCGTCCAGCTAATTGCCCATACGAGGGAAAGGCAGCTACGTGATAATACACATCGCCATTAATGCAGTAGGCTACACCTTTTTCAAGGAGACCGGCGATCATCTTGATCATCTGTGGAATATGATCCGTCGCCCGGGGCTCGATATCCGGACGTGCCACGCCAAGGCGTGCCATCTCGCGTCGATAAGCGGCAATGTATGTCTCGGCAATTTCTTGCCAAGCTCGCCCTTCTTTGGCAGCCCGAGCGAGGATTTTATCGTCGATATCCGTAAAATTTCTGACATAGGTCACACGGTAGCCACGGGCAGTCAACCAGCGTCGGAGAATATCGAATACAATCGCACTCCGTGCATGGCCAAGATGACAATCATCGTAAACAGTTACCCCACAGACATACATGCCGACTTTCGCATCATGAAGCGGCTCAAACTCTTCTTTGCGTTTGGTAAGGGTATTGTACAGTTTCATGATGATTGCTTCGATTCACCCACCGAAACATTCGATGAGGAAATTCTTCTGGCGCGTTGTGCGTAGCATCTCACCATCACAAACCCGAGAACGATCACAGCAACCAAAAAGATCGTAAAGATATTAAAATAGCGTTCCAACACTTCTTTCATCCATGGTCCCATAACCTGAAGCGTGCCAGCCACCAAGAAAAATCGTCCTCCCCGACTGATCAGCGAGGCTAAGACAAACACTCGAAAATTGACATAAAAAGCCCCTGCACCAATAGTAAACACTTTATAAGGGATGGGCGTAAAGCCAGCAATGAGAATCGCCCAAGCCTCGTAGCGTTGGAACCGATCATGGATCATGGCCACCCGTTGAGGACCGATAAATCGCAGGAGCAATGGCCGTCCGCCTGCCCATCCGATCGCATAACCGAACATTCCCCCCAGCGTGGACCCTACTGTTGAAATCAAGGCATACCACATGCTCCATTCTGGTTTGTTCAGAGTCAATGCCATCAGCAAGACGTCCGGAGGAATCGGGAAAAAGGACGACTCTGCGAAAGCCAGCGCGAACAAGGCCCATCCCGCATAAGGAGTCTCCGCCCACGAGAGCATCCATTCATATAATGCGTGGAGAGTGTCCATTGTGTTCCTGGCAACTGAGAGATCGATCTACGTGGAGAGAAACGGTTAGGCTCGCTCTTAAAGAGCGGATTCGCTTTTCTTTTGACTCTGCCGACGGGCCTCCGCTGGCTTTAGATCTATTAACATACTTTCCCAAGGCTCAAGGGCTTTTATAAGCCGATAATCCGTTAGATCGACATGTAACGGAGTGATGGAGACCATACCCTGCGAAACAGCCTCGAAATCGGACCATTTTTGCCGTTGCCAGGTCAATCGCTCTCCCGCAATCCAGTAATATTTCCTCCCTTGCGGATCGATACGTTCGACCACAGGATTGAGGTATCGTCGCCGGCCTAGAGAGGTAACTTTAACACCCGATATCTTTCGAAGCGATCGAGCGGGAACATTAACATTGAGCATCGTTTCCTCTGGCAACCCTTCGGCCAGAACTCGCTGCGCAATCCGAGAAGTAAAAATAGCTGCAGCGCGTCGATAGCTCGCGTTCTCTTGACCTTCCTGAGAAACGGCAATAGCAGGGACGCCATGCAGGACCGCTTCAATTGCCCCAGATACGGTTCCCGAATTCGTCACATCGTCTCCTATATTCAATCCGTCATTAATACCAGAAATGACCATTGTCACCGTCTCTCCTTGCAACAACTTTTCGATACCAAGTGTGACACAATCCGCAGGCGTTCCATTCACCGCATAGATTTGTTTCCGTATTTCGGTCAGCCGGAGAGGCTTGTGAAGTGTCAGCGCCCGACCAACTGCATTTTGCGGCCGCTCTGGCGCGACAACCCAGACATCCGCCCATTCTCTCGCAACGGCGATTATGGCTCGAAGGCCTCGAGCATGGATTCCATCATCGTTCGTGATCAGAATCGTTACTTTTCCTTTCTCAGATATCTTTTGGGTACTTCTCAAACTCACGGTTTTCCACACACGTAACGTATTCGCCGATTAATATATAATTGAACTTCGCCCGTTCCTTCATTCTGATGAAGCCATCTAAAACTGTCTTGTCAGGCTTGTCTATATTTATAGGCCTATCTCTATTAAAGAATTTTACCGCAAACCAGATTTTCATGAGCTATACTCGAAAGTAGTGTCTGGGGGGAGTTGAAAAGACGCGGCGTCTCAGGTTGAATTGGGTATTACGAGACATCCACAACTCAACCCTGAAATGAGAGACGCCACGATGAGAGAGCGTACCAAAACTGAAGCTGGAGGTCGAGAGGAGCACGATCTGTTGACCGAGGTCCTACGGGCCGGAGCACGGAAATTGACTGTCCAAGCCCTGGAAGCCGAAATCACCGACTTCTTCGCCACCTATGCGGTGTACCGCTCCCGGTTTTCTGGACAGTCTTCTGTACTATTTCAGCCCAACTTCTTCTTGGTCGCGACGGTCGGCGATCGTTCGTCCTGAGGCAAATACGCGTGTCTCGTTTTCTGACAGCGAGCGTCATTGCCTGCGCTCCATGGATCAGGCCGCCCTTGGGGTTCCCGCAACCGCTCGGGCCTGCGCTGGTGTCCGATGCCCCAGCCGCTCGATGAGCCACTCGGTATTGTAGCGCTGGATAAAGACCGCGATGATCTCCCGCACCTCGGCCAAACTCTGGAACTGATGCAGGTACAGGCATTGCTCCTTCAATGTCCGCATGAACCGTTCGGCGACGCCGTTGCACTCCGGTTCGCCGACGTAGCTCAGCGAGCTCGTGATCCTGAGCCATTGCACTTCATTGATCCAGGCCGTCGCCACGTATTGGGGCCCCCAATCGCAGCGGAGCCACAGCCCGCGTGCCACGTCCTGGGCAAACATCCCGTACGCGTGTCGCACGCCTTGGCGGACCGGCTCGAGCGCGGCCCAGCGATCGCCCAGCTTCGCGACATGCCAGCCGACGACTTCATCAGTGTAATGGTCGATCGCGCCGAAGAACCAGTACCAGCCCTCGCGCTTGGTGGAGAAGCGGGTGGCGTCCGTCCCCCACATGACGTAAGACCGGTCCATGATGATCGTGCCGTCATGCGAGGGATTGCCGTTGGGTGGCCCCATCCGCCGGGGCGCCAGCAGGCCGTGTGTGCGCATCTGGTGCAGCACACGCTTGCCGACCACAGCCAGGCCCCGACGCGCGATGCGAGCCCGCACCTTGCGGGACCCCTCGCCATAAAACGGACAGCTCGCCAACACGCGGCGGATCTCGCCGACGACGTCCGCATCGCTGCACCGTGTCTTCGGGCCCCGCTTCTCGAGGGGCGCGGGCTGACACGGCCGCTGGTGCACGTACACGCTCGAGCGCGCCAGGCGGTACACCGCACAGATCAGCCCCACCGGCTAGCGCCGACCGGTCCCCGGACTCATCTGGCTCCACATAACTTGCGCTTCTTCCACTCGTCCACGAGCCCCCCGTTTTCGATGAGATCCTCCGCGAGATCCAGCCGCATTGTCACTTCGCCGAGTGTGGCGCGGGTGCTCATGAGCTCGGGGTCTTCCGGCTCGACGTGGCGTTTGAGCCCACGCATACCGGCGTCCACAGAGCTCCGCTTCCAAGCTTCCAGTGCATGGGCCAATGTAAGCTTCCCCGTCAAGCGGACAGGTTAAACGTAGAGGTTCCCGGTTGGGTTTGTGAGAGTTACAGGGGGCAGCTCCCTGTAGCGCTTTCGGTGGTCGGTGTTCGTGATAGATGGTCATCCACTCTGCGGTGACCTCCCGTACTTCCTCTCAACTGCCAAACAGATAAAAATTCAGGACTTCATTTCGATACGTGCGATTGAAGCGTTCAATGAAGGCATGCTGGGGCGGGCGCCCGGGTTGAATGTCAGAGAGCAACCCCCGATTGGCCTTCCCCCAGTCTTGGAGACGTTGAGCGAGAAACTCTGGGCCGCGTTATCCACCCGAATCATAGGAGGCAGGTCTCGTTCCGCTTTCAGGCGATCACGCACACGAATCACCCGCGCAGCGCGGAGTGACGTCTCAATCGCAATGGCGAGGGCTTCTCGAGTAACATCATCGATGATATTGCAGGTCCGAAAGCGCGGGCCGTGATACACGGCATCACTCATGAAGTCCGCTGACCAGACTTCGTTGGGCCCTTCCGGCACACACGGGTAACGACGGCCGCTTCGGTAAGCGGCGTGTGGTCCGTCGCGGCTGATTCAGCTTCCACTACCGATAGACCCGGTACCTGCGTTTGTGGTTCCAGGCATGGCCTCAGGCCCGGAGCCGAGCGATAGACTTCCAGATGCCCCACCGCGGGTGGGCCGCGCTTAACTGATTCAGAGCATCACTGAGGGCCGCATCCCGGACCTGCCAATTACCGGGTAGCTGGTCGTACACCGACCGAGCGAGCTTGCGGGCCGCACAGCCCCGGACAATGGAGCGACCATGCGTTGCGTGTAGGGGTTGCACGGCCTCCCGTTTCTCCGTCGGCGTTAGCGCTTTGTTTCGATCAACTCCTTCAACGCTCGATTCTCGAGGGTCAGATCGGCATCCATCCGTTTCAACGTGGTCAGTTCCCCCTCCATCTCTTTGAGCCATTTGAGAGCCGAGGCCTCGAGCCCCCATACGTCGCGTTCCAGTTGTCATCGGTCGCGTCACTGAGCCCATGCTCGCGGCACAGGTCTTTGACCGTGATCCCGGCATCGGCTTGTTTCAAGATGGTGCCAATCAGCGTTTCGCTGAATCGCGTCCGTTTCATCCGAGCCTCCTGCCGACATGGTGCCAGAAAACTCTACGTTTGACGTGTCTTCAATTTGGGGAAGCTTACACGCCGGTCCCATACAACCAAACTCGCCGACACCTTGATTGCGCAAACCGGCTTGGACCATCAAATTCCTCTTGTGACCAAAGAACATGCCCTGTTGATCGTAGGCACGGCCCAACTACTCGGTCGCTTCCTGCCTCGAAGGCCACCCGCAACACGTACCAGGCACTCAGTCGGATGAGCTCGTCGAAGGGATATGCGGCGCCCTCGCTGCCTTGCTCCAACAGGGTCGAATCCGCCTTTCAGCTTGGGCCTCGGATTCGGGTCGGTAAGCGAAGAAAGATGTTACGCCATTTTATTTCCACACCACCCATTTATACAGGCAATATAGGCCAACGCCAGAACGTACCTTATTTCTCAACCACCTTGAGGATATCATCAGTTTATCTGATTTTTGATAAACCTTTGCATCCGAGTTATACTGCTCGCGTTTTGTGCTTTGCTATGGTTGCTACTCTTAACAAGACGGCTTGCTCTCAATTGGAATGACTAGACCACGCTATTCACAGATTCAACAAAAAGTACACTCCCGGATAAGATCCTTCTACCGCACCACCACACTCCTACTCCTGTCTTTACTCATAAGTATGGCTTTAGGGTGTGGTGTAACTCGTCATATCTTTCAAACAACGCCGGAAGAGCAGCTCAAGATAGATAAAAAGACCAATATCTTTCTTCGTCACTGCGGCGATGTCCGGAAATTTCGTCAAGGGAATCAACCTGCTGCAACTCAGAGTTCGTTCAAGCTGCTCAACGATGACGGTTTGGTCCCTCACGTGATCAAAATTGCAGATAATGGCTTTTTTTCACCTCGCTCGGTCGAGATTGCCGAAGATATTGGGATCTTGGACCTTCTGCATAAAGTCGAAACGTTGGAAAAGCAAAGGTCCCAGAGAAAGGATACAGAAACAGAATTCCAATGGCTTCAGCTACGCCAATCGCTCTCAGATCGAATCTTGGCGGCGACGCTCGATTTACAATATGTAACTGCGCAAGCAGATTGTGAAAGCGAGCGTGCTGATCAATTAGCGAACCGTCTCTTTTTGGAAGCTGAACAACAAATTCGGTTTCTCACTATTTTGGCCATTGTCGGCGATGCTGCAATTGGGATAGTCGGCGGTGCTTTGGCTTTAGCAAGCCTCGACATTGCTGGGAATTCATCAGAAATCTTTGGAGGACTAGCTTCAACGATTTTCGGGTTAGAAGCAGGGCTGTATTCAGGAGGTGGATCGCAATACAAACATACTCCGAACTTTTTAGCAGAAATTTGGAACGGACCTAAATACTCGACTATTTATCCCCCATCGGTCTGGAATTATTTGACTAGACCGCAAACAGAGGATCCTTTACACCGGTCTTTACGAGAGATAATTATTAGCCTATGGGAGCAGGCAGGGCTTCTAGGCGAACCCGGTAGTGCTCTGAGAAAACGAAGAATCAAACTGTTTTTCAGCGAAGGAGGCATTTATACCATTGACGACCTTCGTGCCCGAAAGAATATGCTGGATGTCCTCCGGGCGACAGTCAAACTTATGAGCGAAGACCTCAGCCATCTTTACCAAGAGATTTCCATACGATTTTATAGTTATTAGTTATATGGCGTGCCCTTCAGAGGCCTTGTCAATAGGTGTGTCAATGGACTCAGGCAGCGGCCTCCTGTCGGGTGGCCATGGTTGACTGCTTCACGCCGTCGACAAACTGAACCCCGGCATCCACCAAGGGGAGCCGCTCCGGGGCATTCAGCCGTCGGAACGTCTGCTCCGCAACCTGCAGGACTTTCCCAATCAGCGCCATGGCGGACTCGACCCGCTTGTCCCGTTTTCCCGCAGTGGTCCGCAGCCGGACGGCCACGAACGGGGACTCGATGACGTTGGTGGTCCGGAGGTGCCGCCAATGCTCACGGGGGAACGGGTAACACGTGACCAGCCGCTCCCAGTCGTGGTGTACGCGTTCGACGGCCTTCG
>RFGF01000052.1 GCA_003695915.1 Nitrospirota bacterium | reverse complement strand
GCAATCCCATATGCAGGACGAGCAAGACAGCCAGCGTACATCCCGACAGCCATGCTATGGAACGGGCTTTAGACATGTCGACGTTCCCCAAGTTCATGGATTTCTCTCGTACATCCATAAAGGACACATGCGAACGATCGAGAGCAGATGTCTCATCAGGTCATGAGCGTGCATGAACCGCCTGCGCATCCGAAAGAAACCTCCGTGCTCCTCGAAAGTTTGATCGAAGGAACAAAGAAAGGCAAGGCGTTCGTACGCTACCGGCAGGGAAAGAGGCCGATAGGCTGGAAGCTGACCCGGCGCCCGCATCCCTCGGTGACCTCGATGTTAGACGCATCGCATCTCATGATAGCCTCGTTCAAGGCAATTGGCTCAGGCATTCGCACGACCAACGCTTGTCCGCTGGATTCCTAGCATTCTGCGTCTCCCGGGGATCGCTTCAGATTTTCATGTGCGAACCAGACGGCCTTTCGCTACAAGACCATACACGAGAGGCAGGAGAATCAGGGCTAAAATCGTGGCGGAAACCATTCCACCGATCATGGGGGCCGCAATGCGTTGCATGACGTCCGCACCAGTGTCTTCGCTCCACATGATCGGCAAAAGTCCACAGATCACAGCCGAGGCCGTCATGACAATGGGCCGAACTCGATGACTCGCCCCTTCAGCAATGGCCTCGTGCAGATCGGCGAGCGTCCGAAGTCGGCCCTCAGCCCGACGGCGCTCAACGGCATGGTCGATGAATGTCACGATCAACACACCGATTTCCACGGTAATTCCGAACAGAGCGATCATGCCCACCCATACCGCCACGCTCACGTTGTACTCCAAGCTCTGGAGATACCAGATCGCCCCAATCAGCGAAAACGGTACGGAAAGCAGGACAATGAGACAGTGCGTCAGCGACCGAAAGTGGATATACAACAACACCACAATCAGAACAATCGTCGAAGGAATGGCAACGGCCAACTTGGCTTGGGCCCGTTCCAAATATTGATACTGGCCACCCCAACCTAGTGAATAGCCGGGAGGGAACGCCACCTGCTCGCGAATCACCCTTTGAACCTCCTGCACATAACTTTCCAAATCACGCCCTGCCACATCCACAAAGACAATACCGGCTAAGGCTCCATTCTCATCTCGAATCGAGGGAGGCCCCGTCTTCACCGTGAGATCGGCCAGCTGCGCCAACGGAAGATGTTGCCCGGACGGCGTGGTGACGAGCACACGTTTCAATGCATCGAGATCTTGCCGCAATTCCCTGGGATAGCGCACATTGATCGGATAGCGCTCGCGCCCTTCGATGGTAAAGGCAATGTTCTTTCCCCCAATCGCCGACTCGATCACATCCTGCACGTCTTGCACCGTGAATCCATAGCGAGCCGCAGCTTGCCGGTTCACGTCGATGTCCACATAATAGCCACCCGTCACTCGCTCTGCGTAGACACTTCGAGTCCCGGGAACGTGCTTGAGCAGGCGCTCGATCTCGAGACCAAGGCGCTCAATTTCCTCCAGCTTTGGTCCATACACGAGAATACCCAGACTACTCCGAATGCCCGTGGCGAGCATTTCCGTCCGCGTTTGAATGGGCATCCACCAAATATTGGGCATGCCCGGAACCCGAACCCGCCGGTCCATCTCCTCGATCAAACGATCCCAGGTCATTCCCGGCCGCCATTGGTCCCGAGGTTTCAGCGTGATCACAGTTTCGGCCATACTGAGCGGGGCAGGATCCGTCGGCGTGTCGGCTCGCCCCATTTTGCCGAACACGTGGTCGACTTCCGGAAAAGTTTTCAATACACGGTCTTGTTGCTGCAGGACTTCTCTCGCTTTGCCGATGGAGATTCCCGGAAGCGCCGTCGGCATATAGAGAATCGTCCCCTCGTTTAACGGCGGCATAAATTCCGAGCCGAGTTGCCAGAACATGGGCACAGTCCAGACGACCCCACCTACGGCCAACGCCAACAGCAACCAGCGAAACCGGAGTGCGCCACGAATCAGCGGGCGATACGCCCACACCAGCAACCGGTTCAAGGGGTTGCGCTGCTCCGCGTGAATGCGGCCACGGATAAAGAGGACCATCAGTAGCGGTCCCAACGTGATCGAGACGAGGCTGGCAAAGAACATGGCAAAGGTTTTAGTCGCCGCCAAGGGTCGAAACAGTCGCCCTTCCTGCGCTTCGAGCATGAAGACCGGGAGAAACGACACCGTGATGATGAGCAACGAGAAAAACAGCGGTTTTCCCACTTCCTGTGCGGCGCGCACGATGACGGAGGTGCGAGGCTCCGGCCTTCCCGCCTGCTGCCATTCCGCAAGCCGGCGATGGGCATTTTCCACCATGACCACGATCGCATCTACCATGGCTCCAATGGCAATGGCGATACCGGCCAGCGACATGACGTTGGAAGAAAGATTCAGGTAATACATAGCGACGAAGGACAGGAGAATGGCTACCGGCAGCATGAGCACGGCCACGAGCGCCGATCGGAGATGGAACAAAAACACCAACGTCACGAGACTGACGACCACGCTGACCTCGACCAATTTTTCTCGAAGGGTGGCGATGGCTCGCAGAATCAAATCGGATCGGTCATAGACCGGTACGATCTCGATCCCTTCCGGGATGGCCGGCTCGATCTCGCGCAGCTTGGCCTTGACTCGGTCGATGACCGCCAGCGCGTTTTCGCCATATCGCATGATCACGATCCCACCAACCGTCTCACCTTCCCCATCCAGCTCCGCAATCCCGCGTCGCATGTCGGGACCAATGGCGACGGTGGCGACATCAGCGACGGTGATCGGTGTGCCGTGTCGATCGGTATCCAGCGGGATCATCCGAATATCCTCGAGCGACCGAATATAGCCCCGCCCGCGCACCATATATTCGCGCTCGCTCGCTTCGAGCACCCGCCCACCCACGTCATTGTTGCTTCGCCGAATCGCTTCGATGACGCGGTGGAGTGAAATGCCATACCCTTGAAGCTTCACGGGATCGACCTGCACTTGATACTGCTTGACGAATCCCCCGATCGAGGCGACTTCGGCCACCCCGGGAACGCTTTGCAACCAATAGCGGAGATACCAATCCTGAAACGAGCGCAACTCGGCTAAATCGTGCGCGCCCGAGGTATCCACCACGGCGTATTGATAGACCCAGCCGACGCCGGTGGCATCCGGACCGAGCCGAGGTGTCACTTCTGCTGGCAATCGATTGGTGACGCCTTGCAAGTACTCGACGACCCGACTTCTTGCCCAGTACATATCGGTGCCATCGTGAAACACGATATACACAAATGAAAGCCCGAGGAACGATTGCCCTCGCACATATTTGATGCGCGGCGCGCCGAGCATCGCGGTGACGATGGGATAGGTAATCTGATCTTCGACCAAATCCGGACTGCGCCCCGGCCATTCCGTAAACACAATGACCTGTACATCGGAAAGATCGGGCAGCGCATCCAAGGGCGTGTGCGCCACCGCCCACAATCCCCACCCGATGAAGACAACCGTGGCAAGGCCCACGAGAAAACCGTTTCTGACACTCCATTCGATAATCCGCTCAATCATCGGACATCCTTCACGATCTCAGTCCTTGGGATCGTTCACGATCTCGCCCGCCTGCTCTTTGTTCTTCGATTTTCCAGGCAGAGTCCGATCGGCGGGCTCCATTTTCTTCTCACCCATCTCCATCGCTCCCATGTCCATCTCTCCCATCTCCATGGCTCCCATCCGAGCCTGCTCCATTGTGACCCCGCCCATGCCGAGTGCACCCATCATGTTGGTGCTCGCCATCAGCCGGCTTTCGGAATCCAAGAGGAACGTGCCCGACGTCACCACCTTCTCGCCTTCATGTAAGCCAGCCAGGACTTCGTAATACGCGCCGACTTTAGGACCGAGCGTGACCACGCGCGGCTCGAAACGACCTCTGCCTTTCTCGACAAACACCACGGTGCGTATCCCCGTATCGATCACGGCCTCCGCCGGCACCGCCAATGCCGGCTTGCGCTGCACGCGAATCATCACGGCTCCGAACATGTCGGGTTTGAACCGCACCGCCGGATTGGACAATTCGAGACGCACCCTGAGGGTTCGACTGTTCGCATTGACGTAAGGGTACACGTATGAAACCGTGCCGGAGAATGTTTCCCCTGGATAGGCATCGAACGTCAGAATGGCGGATTCCCCGCCTGTGACAAAGGGGATCTCGTACTCGTAAATGTCCGCCAAGACCCAAATACTGGAAAGATCGGCAATGGTGTACACTGTGGTCCGTGGTTCTACGAACAGCCCCTGATCGGCCGTCTTCTCGATAATGTAGCCCTCGATCGGGGAATACACGGTGACCGAAGAACGTGGGCGGCCTCGCTGGACCAGCGATGCAATTTGTTGATCGGTGAGATTCCACAATCGCAACCGATCCCGTGCGGCCTCGACCAATTGCCGGGCCTGGTCACGGACCACCGATAACGGACTGCGCTGAACCGCTTCGTAGGTCTCCAAGGCCAGCAGGTATTCATCTTGCGCGGCAACGAGCTCCGGACTGTACAACGCCAACAGTGGTTGACCTCGGCGAACACGCTGGCCGGTCGCTCCGACAAACACTTTCTCGACCCATCCGGAAAAGCGAAGATTGACCCGAGTGATGCGTCGTTCGTCATAGACGACTCGCCCGACTGCACGAATGCTCGTCTCCAGCGATCGACGCACCACAGGTTCTGTTTTCAGCCCGATCAACTGCCGCCCAGTCGCCGTGACCGTCGTCGCTGCCTGAGGGATATCGGAGTGGGTTGCTGAATCCATGCGCATGGAGCTCTCAGCAGACATCCGCTTCGACCGTTCTACCCGACTCTGTTCCTGGTTCTCGCCATTGACTCGATCGTGATGAGATTTTGGACGATCGACAAGCGGATCGGTCCTGTGCCGGACATGATTCTTGTGTTCCATCTCGGTAGATTCGACCAACGAACCATTCCGATTATCGCTCCATGTCTTTCCGAACGGATACCCGTTCCAGAGCACGCCGACACCCGCCGCCAGAAGCACGCCGATTCCGAACCACAGCCATCCCTTGCGCGTTGGCATAACGATCATCTTCATCGTCGTCCTCCTTTGTCGAGCGGCTGACCCACGACCCGCTCCAGTCGAGCCAGTAACTGCGTGCGATCGACCAACGCGCGATAAAATTCGAGCCGGTACGTCACAATGGCCCGATCCGCTTCGATCAAATCCAGGAATCCCGTGCGTCCGACGCGATAACCCGCCAGTGCCGCTTTGCGGGTCTGCTGGGCCTGAGGCAACACCGTGGTCGTATAGAGTTCGAGCAGCTGATCCGTTGCGTGGATCTGGGCGAGCAGGTCTTTGATGTGAAAGCGCGTCAGGTTTTCCAGCAGCGCTTTCTTGGAGCGCGCGACACGAACCCGTGCCAGTGCCTCCCTCACCCTGGCGTCGTACTTGGATTTGGTCCAGAAGGCAAAGGGAATATTCAGCGTGACGTTTCCTCCAAAGCCGTCGTCGGTGTTGAAGTTCTGCCAGCGTTGCAACTCCACCCGCAGTTTGGGAAACATCCGCAACTTCGCCAGCTTGGTCGCCGCTTCCCATTGGTCCACAGCCAGCTTCGCCTCCCGGAGTTCGGGCCGTTCGCGCAAGGCTGTCGCTTCGAGTTGAGCAAAGACCAGTTTCGTTGGATGCGAAGCTGGCTCGCGCGGCACACCGAGCGGGGCCAACGGCGACCGATTCAGCAACGTGTTGAGATGCGCTCGAGCCGTTTCCTTACGTTGTTGCAGAAGCGAGAGCTGCTGGAGCAAGGTGGACAGCTCGACCTGTGCCTTCAGGACATCCACCTGCGTCCCCTGACCGACGCGAAATTTGGCTTGTGCGACCGCGAACAATTGTTTGACCAGTTCGACGCGCTCTTCGTGGATCTCCAACGCCTTGTGTGCCCAAAACAATTCGAAGTAGGCGATCTTTACCGCCTCCGTCACTTCCCGCTCCTTGGCCGCCAAACGTCGTGCAGCTCGATCAGCTGTCAGGACGGCAACCTCTTCCTGTCGCGCCAAAACGCCTGGAACCGGAAACCGTTGAGCCACTCCATAGATCGTCCTCGCACTTCTCGTGACATCCAAGGACTCCGGGGTATTCCATAAAGAAATTTTCAATTCCGGATCTTCGAGCGCCCGGGCTTGAGGAATTCGTTCTTGCAAGGCTTTGACTTGTTCTCGGGCAGCCAGGATTTCGGGATTCTGTGCCAGCGCTTCTTCGATCAGCGGCTGCAATGCCAAAGGTGTATCGGGACCAGGCGAATCCGCTAGAGCCGGTTGCCACACTAGGCCAGCAAGAATCACGAGACCCATGAGTGTCCGGGCGAGAGAAAACAATCTCCGACTCATGATGCACTCCTTTATCGCGCTTGGCTCGATCCGGTTCCTTCACATCGGCTTAGGACTGCCCGAAGACGGAACGGATCACGCGCCAGGCGCATGACCGACAACACATGCCAACAAAACTAGCTTAGGAATGGAACGAGGAAATGTGGCGAACCAGGGAGAGAATCAAATGCGGAACACGGATATGCAAATCAGGATATCCGGCGGAGGGGCATGCGGATTGATGGAAGTGAGTGAAACAGGCTGGGCGCCTTCGGCAAGGACGGTCGCTGGGATCATCAACTCCCGGCCAATGGCGAGGTCGGGTCCGAAGACGGGATCCGCATCATGCATGGATTGCACCATCAGGGTCTTGAAATGGTCACAAAACTGTTTGGCGGGTTCTTCGCCGGGCTGCATACATCCACTTCCCTCCATGGCATGAGCCCCGCCATAGACAGGTACAAGACAGGCGTAGGCATTCACGCTGAACAGGAAGAGCAGAACGGCAAGGGCGCTGGATAAAACCGCACGAATGGAAAACACGATAAGCACCTCACATTACGCCAGTCACTATAATCCATTCGGCTTTAAATGACAAATACGACGAGAAATGGGATCCAATTTTTGGACAGGATTAGAGAATTTTCTTCGCATCTCTTTATGCAGTCGTCTTTCACCTCGGATCCCTAAACTACACGGTATCGGGCATTTCCCTGCTCAGCATTTGAGGCAACAACTGTGAAAGCCTCTTTTTGCTTCATAGGAGCTAATCGATCCTTTCCATGATTTTTTCTACCATTGGTTTCCCAGAATAGAGACCCGTCTTTGACAAATCAAATGTATAGATCTTCCCACCTGACATCCGAGCCCTTGTTAAAATTCCAGATTGGCCCGCCTTCTCCATTCTAAACGTATTCCCGAAGAGGAAAAGATCGAGTACCCGATGGGACCGCGCATGAAGGCGCTCGATTCATCCGAGAAGGCCATTGGGTGAGGACATTGGTCAAGAACAGTATTGCGCTTGGGCCCTCATTTCCATGGCAGGCTGACAATATGAGGTTCATGATCGGGTAACGAGATTCGGCGACACCGATGTCGAGAACTCATACCTTTCCTTGAGATGGGAGTCGAAGCCCTTTCGGCTCCAGAAGCTGTTCGCTCGCCGCAGGCGGTGGATCACGCAGTGCTCAGGGCACGGACAGTTTCTCCCGACCGCTCCGCATAATCGGGCCCGATCATGTGGCAGTCCTCGCTCCATAACTGTCATATTGTCCACTGGTCGCCTGCGGTCGGAAGGGGGGAACGCTGGTACTCAGCCGTCAGCCAGAACGCCGCGGAGGCGGGTCGGCTGCAGCAAGTGTTAGGCAGTGTCGTCCTTTTCCGATTTGGTTGCTCAGCGTCGGATACGCACGGGGCTCCTGGCATAATTGACCGTAAAGGCCCCTTCCATTTCATCGCCATGCGCTACAAGGGCAGATACCACGATCTTCGCCTTGCGGGCCGAAGAGATACCGGCCAATCGGATGAGAATGACTCCTCTTGTCATCAGTCTCTGACGAGATACGAGCTCACCAAAGTCCTTGTCTGTCGTGAGCAATACGGCCCCCTCCCGATTCGCCAGGTCCAGGACAACATTGTCGGAAATCCCCGGCTCCATTTCGGCAACATACCATACCTGATGGCCACTTTGGCGCAGCCGCTCCACAATAGGACGGTCCACCCCTTCATCGATCAAGATCTTCACGCCGG
>RFGF01000051.1 GCA_003695915.1 Nitrospirota bacterium | reverse complement strand
AGTCTTGATCGAAGACTGGCGCCAACATGACCACCACATCCGTCCACACAGCGCCTTGGGCTATCGACCACCGGCACTCCGAGCGCAGATATGTCCTGAGTCATCTATTATTCCTTGCCAGCTCTCAATCCAAAACGAAAACATCACTAACTAAAAGCTGGACCTAAAAATGGGGGTTGACCAGTGCAAGACCTGACTCTATTTCCACTTCCCGGAAAGGCCACCTCTTCTCGGTGGCTTAGCTATAATACGCTTCGGCCTTTTAACAACGACCAGCAAACTTCGGCACGCGTGGGAGAAGAAGGGAATCTTATAGGCCGATTTGATTTTTTGGAGCGATCCTCACTCCCCATCCTTCAACCGGCTCCCGAGTTGTGAAGCGCTTCAGCGAACTTATCACAAAACTTCTTTAAATTGTCTCCCTTGATTTTGGCTCGCCAATTCGTCTTGTTCTTGCTCGGCCCATCCCAAAACTCGATCTCCACCTCATTCAATGCGCGGTCATCGGATGAGAACTGTAGTCGACGATGAGATACTGCATTTCTCAAATGTCGAGTCAAATCGCCTAAAGTCTTCGTGTCATTCCTCTCATCTTGGAGATTTTCCCATTGTGGCCATCCTTGGTTTGTTAATTTGCCGAGATCTTTATTTTTGATCTTTTGCAACGCGCCTACTTCATAAGGAAATACAATAAGTCCCAATAACGACATCACCAATTGGGTGACTTCATGCACATCTGCTCCTTCCCTACGTTGATCGATAATGAACTGAAGGTTTTTCGGGACTCGCTCCGCAAATCCCTTGGTGGTGTTACATTCAACCGGAAACTCGCCAGACATAGCGCCTCCTCTTTTGCCCAACGTTCCGCAACACGAAGGACACCCAAACGGTCCTGTTGATGATTCTTTTCGTTCGACTCAATCGATGAATAATAGGGGAAGGGGATCTTTTTCCGGAAGGCCTCTGGCGTGACCTTGACGGTGACCTTGATCCCAGAATCCAAGGTAAGCGGGTCTAGCCATTCCCAAGTTCTAAAATTCTAATACGTCTTGAAAAGTTCGTCCTTCTCGTCATCGGCAAACCTGTATTTTTGGAGATTGTCAATGTCATGTTCGTCAAGATCTTCTAAAACCTCTTTGAGCCGCAGGGGGCTGTCTCCTGTAGGTCTTATGAAATTCTCATAGTACTTTTTGTTTCCCCATGTATGGCGCGGAGGATCGTCCACCGTTTTGTTAAGCAGATCCTCCCCTAAAATCCGCCCATTAAAATACCGGATCACTTGTTGATGAATTGCTTTAACATAATTTTTTGCTGATCGATCTGGATCAAAATATTCACCATGCACCAACCGATGCCGCAATGCTTGCTCGGAATCGCCTTTTTTCCCCATAAATCTTCCTTTAATTCTGTGCCGAGAATGTCTTCTAGTTTGTTCCAATCCTTTTGTTGGTTCTCTCTTTTCACAAGCGCTTCCAGTGCTGCAAGCATCAGCAAAAGTTTTGCCGAGTATCCAATGGCATTCACAGCATCATGCCAATAGAAATAAAATTCATCAGGAACATCCTGGCGTTGCATCAACCTAGACAGGGCCAGTCTTTCCTGCCCCATAAAATTTAATCCCACCGAATCATCGTCAGTCACATACCGAATGAAACCAACAGTATCGTTTCTTCTCACAATAAGCATTGGCTGCGCAAGATATTCAAAATAACACTGGGAAATGAAAGAAATTTTGGGACAAATCTGGGAGAGGCTGGTCCCGAATCTTTTCCAGGCCTCACGATAATTCTCCGCCTCAACCGTAGCTTCAGCCAGCCAAAATTTTTCCTCCTGCCCGAAATCGTGGCCCCAAGGTGAAAACCGCACACCCATCTCGGTAAATGTATCTAGCAAGGTCTCATCTTCTCTTACCCAATGGTGAGCCAGGGTCTCAATATGGTGCTGAATATGGTAGAGCATATCTTCGACGCGTATAGGGCAAACATTTCAGAAGCAACCTTAAAAAGCAGGCGTCATTTCACCGGCAAGCTCGTCGCCACTATCTTGCCCGTGCCCCTGGCTCTGACCGCTCGGGCCCACCGAATCCTGCCCCTGCTTGGGATAAACCGTCATGCGTGCCCTTCCCTTTCCCCTTGGCCGAGGCCCGCCGGCTCGCTGTGGTTCCTAAGGTTCATCCTTCCGCAGAAGCTTCGCGACATCCTCATAAATCCCCCGACGATGCCCGATAGCCACCACACGTAAGATCTTGGCTTTTCGATCAACCGAATACACGATTCGGAACCGGTTCACCCGGTATTTCCAATAGCCCTCCAGCTCTTTGACCAATGGCACGCCACTCTGCGGATTGTCACTCAACAACCGGAGTGCCCTTTTAACGCTTCGTTTTAAATCGGGTGGAAAATGTCGAATCTCTTCGGCCACGTGGGGTGGAATATCCACATGGAGGCGTTTCACGTCCGCGGTGTTTTCTTGGGAGGCCTAGGTGGTTCTCCGAATACCTCCTCAACAGTCAGACCCCTTTTACCCTTTTTGTAAAAGGCCTGGCTTTTGCGGAGTTGCCGCATCAGCACAGGATTACTCAAGACCTCAAGAGTTTCCTTGAGCCGTTCATATTCAGAGAAATTGACCAGCACTGCAGCCGGCTTTCCTTTTCGGGTCACCACCACTTCTTCTTCACGTTCCTCGACGCCGGTGACCAACTCAGGGAGCTTGGCCTTGACCTCGGAAATAGGGAGAGTTTTTGCCATAACTTACCCCATAATGCATTGACCATAATTTTGGTCAAGAGAATGGTAGAAGAGAATACAGCATCTGTCAACGAGACATCAGGGCGGAATTTCCCCGATCATGACGGATGTTGCGGAGAACCTTTGCGGGGGTAGGGAATTTTTGACCAGTCATACCGCTGGCCACGATTCTCGAAGACTTCCAGAACCTGTGGAATCACATCTTCGAGAATCTCCACGCTGCTTGAAGCGAAGCTTTGTTCAAACTATGACGATCGGTGGAACGTCCATGAAAAATTTGATTCCCTGAGACGCGCAATCGTTTGGACAGACTTTTTTAACTATTCGGCCAATTTTCCTCGCTCGAACGCTCCTTGCTCATTGCCAAATTCCTCATTTCGCTTCCGCTTGACGTTTCCAGAATCGGCTTCTCTCCAATAATAAATAATATGCTGGCAACAATAATTTGTCGTTCGCCAATCGATCGCCGCTTCGTATAGGGTTCGCGACTTCACTCCATATACCTTTTTCATCATGGTCCATTTCACATATGGGACCAAGCAACCAGGCTAGGACCTGTTCTTCGCCTTGCTGCAGTTCATGATGGCGGACGTAATGCGCGTTCATCTTGCAAAAACGCTCTTGCACCGTTCCATCCTTATAGCGCGCTCCCTAGGCTTTCAAGCGAATCGCTCGAATGTCTCTACAGAAATGTCTCTGCAGAAAAAAGCAGGCATGGAGGGGGTGTTTTTGCAAGACCCAACTTGTGTTACGACCAGCGGCTCGGTGCAGGATGATCTAGCTTAGAAGACTGAAAGCGAGGAGGAGACCCATCGCGCTGTTCATAAAGGAGCGAAGAGCTTTTGGAGAGACAGAAAACTTAAGGAAGATTTGCCTCGCGCAAATTCACATGAATTCGTCTCAGCGCGTGATGAAAGACGTGAGACCCGTGCGGGTGCGTGTCTCCGGCACTCCGCTCATTCGACGAACACAAAAGCTAACCCCTCACTACAGCGAATCTCAATCGGTGTGCATCCAACGAGCGAGACCGGTTTCCTAAACAGGAATACGAGGGGAACCAGATCTTCGGTCTTGTCACCGATATGCAAACACGATGACCCAGATCGTGAAGCCTTCGTTAGCCGATCTCGCCGTCGCCTTCCGGCGAGAGGCGTATGGCCCTAGGGCCGCACAAACTTTTTCGGATCCGGTCGATATCTCGAGCTCGTGCCGAAACCGTGATACGATCTCCGGGCATCAACGCGATTGTGTCATGGGGGTGGAGAGACCGACCGTTTCGGCGGATCGCAAGCACCGCGCTGTTTGGCGGAAGCAGCGCGCCGACTTCGGCTGGCGATTTCCCCACGACAGGATCGCCTTCTCGGATGATGAGCTCGATCCGCTCGACAGCGTGAGCATTATCCAACCTGGCACCCTCGCCGGATGAAGCCGTTCCGGCCCGTTGGGCCAACGCGGCATCGTAGGCTTT
Source organism: Nitrospirota bacterium (assembly GCA_003695915.1). Lineage (GTDB taxonomy): Bacteria > Nitrospirota > Nitrospiria > Nitrospirales > UBA8639 > J017. Next base: position 17,543 of record RFGF01000051.1, on the reverse strand, counting down.
GGTCATGGCCTCGCGATGAATATCGCCGACGATCTCCATCGGATTCTCACGTGAGACCACTGGCGCATATTCATAGCCATGCACTCCCATGCGCGCCGTCACCTCAGCCAGTGTCTCATCAGGGTAGGCCACCACAAGCTGGGCATACGGCGTCCCGATAGCCGTGACCGGCATTGTCGGAGCTAACCCTTCCTGCATGGCGCGATGCAAATCACTCATGGTCACGAGTCCCCATAAACGCCCTCTATCGTCCAGCACCAGCGCACCATGTCGACGAGTCCGGCGAAAATAGTCGGTCAACTCGGCCACGGTAGTCTGACTCGACACGGCACCAAAATCGCGACTCATGACCTGGCCGATGGTCACAGCCTGTAAGGTCCCGACATCACGCCCGGCCTGAAGCGTAATCCCCTTGAGTTTGAGCTTGTAGGTATAAATGGATTCCTCGAACAGCGCCTCGGCGGACAATGTCGCTATACCCGTTGCCAGCATGAGCGGCAAGATCAGTTGGTAATCGTTCGACATCTCGAACACGATCATAATCGCCGTGATCGGAGCACGCGCGGCACCCGCAAAGGTCGCCGCCATGCCTACAATGGCATAGGCTCCTGGATTGATCGCGACGGTCGGCCATAGGCTATGTCCGATTTGCCCGACAATCCCGCCCAACGCCGCCCCCATGAAGAGACTGGGAGAAAATACACCCCCGGAGTTTCCGGAACCGAGCGTACAACTCGTCGCCAGCAATTTCAGTCCCAGCAAGAGCGCCAACATGGTCAGGGACAGGTTCATATTGTCAGCAATGGTCTCGCCAATCGTATGGAGACCTGGGCCGAGCACTTCGCGGCGAGGCAAGAGCAGGGCGATCAACCCCGTCAGCAGCATCCCGCAAGCGGTTTTGACAGGCATGGCCATCGACCAGGCGTCGAACTGACGCTCGACGGCGTAGAGGATGCGAATAAAAAGCACCGCCACGCATGCCGCCAACACCCCGAGCACGAGATAAATTGGCAATTCCCCGATGTGATGAAACGGATAGGCAGGAACGGCAAAGGCTGGTTGATCACCCAAAAACATGCGGCTCACAATGCTGGCGGATACCGCGCTCAGCACCACGGCACTAAAATGACGGGGGCTGAACCGCCCGAGAATGACCTCCAAAGCAAAAATCGATCCGGCAATGGGTGCGTTGAAGGTCGCGGCGATGCCAGCCGCCGATCCAGCCGCAACCAACGTCTGCATGCGCTCGCTGCCAAAATGAAGGAATTGGCCGATGGTCGAGCCGAGCGCGGCACCTGACTGCACGATCGGGCCTTCGCGACCAGCCGAGCCGCCGGCGCCGATCGTCAATCCAGACGCAAGAATTTTGACGAGAGCGACGCGCGGGCGTATGAATCCACCGCGTACCGCCACTGCTTCCATGACCTCGGGCACCCCATGGCCTTTGGCCTCCTTCGCCCATCGGGACACCATGAGCCCAACAAAGAGCCCAGCCAGTGCCATCAAAGCCAGAAAGCCTCCCACACCGAAACTGCTTTCGATCGTGTGGCGAACGTCCGTCATCCGGGCGATGAGCCAGATAAAGAACACGGCCCCCAGCCCTGTGCCGATGCCCACCACGACCGCCGTCACAAGGAGCAGCGCCTCTTCCGGAGGATGCCAGCGTGCGAAACCTGTCCACCGGTGTTTCCACCCTGCAAACCGTAACATTAGCTCGGTCGACATTTTTCGAATTTTTGATGATGTATGTTCTATGTTTGTATTTTTATTGTTTGGCTATTCCCCGAACAGCTCCGGTATGCGGAGTTTCAGCCTGCGTTGCCTTTTTCCCGCCGCGCTGGTGAACCATGCTCCGTGCGATTGAGGTGGTCAGCGCCCGTTCGGACCACGGCAGGCTTACCATCGCCCGGTCGATGACAGCGATCCCTGCATACGTGCCATCGACTCATGGGCGCTCTTCAGCTTGCACGGCTGCTTTGAGGTGGGAAAGAAGCGACGAGGGGCTCGTGATCGTTTCAGGCAGCCGGGGGAGCAACTCGCAGACGACTCGATGCCCAATGTGAACATCCCGCAAGCGTTCGGCCACTGCATCGCGTGACGCGGGAAAATCGAGACCTTTGACGCGGCGAAGCACTTCCGCCGGCCATGCGACACCCAGAATTTCTGCGGACTGTTCATACACGTCTTGTAAATAGGCAATGGCATGATCACCCTGCTTGAGACGATCATAGGCAAGCAGCGCCAACCCGCCGGCGATATGCGTACCGATGGCGCGCTCACGCGGTTCGCCGGCAAGCTCGTGCTGAAGCTTGTGCTGGACCTGTTCGGGGTCGGCTCGCAAGATATTCCGCACGCTCGGCACCGTCAACCCGAGAAACTGGGCAATGTCCTCGGCCGTCTTGTGGGCCTCTTTCGAGAGCACGACCGCATAAGCGGCTTCGATCAAAGCTGGGACCCATGTCAGATGGCGGTGCTCGATTAATTTCCGCGGCCCTCCAGCGATTTCCAGCGATTTCAAAAATACCTGAAGCGCAAGTTTGTCGATATCGACGACTTGTGGCGTTACGGTCTCCATCGCATTCCTCCTGATTCGTCCGTGGTGGTTCCCACGAGCTTGGATAAGGGCGGGCCGATGCGGACCACGCCGGTATCCGTAATATCCATCACATGCGTATGCACATTGTGCCCACACAATCGGCATCCGTCGATCCGAAACAACCTGACTAACTCACCGATCGCGCGGCCATACTGTCTGGCTTCAACACGAGTCGTGATGGCCACCTTGGAGAGCACCAGCGAGCCATCCACGATATGGGAAACCGCATATCCGCCTGCAGCCTCTGCCGAGAGTTCCTCGTGCCCCGATCGCTTTTGTGAAATCAACAAGGCGGTCTGATGCCATTTTTTCAGGAAATGAAAAAACCGCCGCACCACACCCCTCGCCAACATCTCTCGCTCTTCGAAAAAACCGGTGATCGAATCGACGACCGTGCATGTCACTTTGTGCTGCTTGATGGTATAGGCCAGCGTATTGAACAGCGAGAGGAGATCTTCGCGCAATGGCGTGTGGGTCGCCGCATCGATGATCAACACCTGCTTGTCGATGGATCGCGCCTCGATGCCCAACGCCGCCGCTCGCTCTTTCAATGACGTGGCGACAAATGGGGCGGGCGATTCGAGGGTGATCAGACACACCGGGTGACCCAGAGCAGCTTGTGTGACTAAAAATTGTTCGGCCATCAGCGATTTTCCGGTATCCGACACACCGGTAATGTTGATCACGGCATAGGAGGGATATCCGCCCAGCGGCACCTTGCGCGGCTTTCCGTCCACGAACCGTGTCACATAAAACAATTCATCTAGCCCTGGTACGCCGCTTGTGACCCCTCTCAGTTCCGGCGCTTTGGAGGCGGCTTCGCTCAGTGTACAAATACTGTCTGTCACCACGGGATGAGCTTCATTCATTTTTTGTCTCCTATCACGAAACAGGGTACCACGTTCTTAATCATCGAGAAGCTGGATTCAAGACATATCTTTGAAAAAGAGGGTGCAAAGGATGCAAGGCAGAGGAAATCCGCCTCCTCGCACGGGCCAACACATCGGTGGTGGGGACGGGAGCGATCGCATCTTTGAAATAGGCGAATGCGACATGCACGGCCCTTGAGATCGTCAAGAGGGTGTACACAACGATAGCGTCCCCTGTCTTGGCGTGTGATCAGGCCGTGCTACGCCTTGATCACCGTCTTGGTTTTGACATCCAACCAATCTCTCAGTTGGTCCCCCAAAAGATTGACGGCGAGCACAACGAGCATGAGCGCAAGACCTGGGGCGAGGACCACATGCGGCGCCACCAACATATACCGCGTCCCATCTCGAATCATGCTTCCCCACGAGGCTGACGGCGGTTGAACGCCCAAGCCCAAAAACGACAGACCGGCTTCCCCGACGATGACCCCAGCCACCCCGAAGCTCGCTTCGACCAACAACGGGGCGCTGATCAGCGGAAGCAAATGCTGCCACATAATTCTGGTTGGCGTTGCGCCCAGCGCCCGTGCGGCCACCACATGCTCGCGATGCTTGAGCATGAGCACCTGTGCCCGCGCCAATCGCGCATAGCCCACCCATCCCACGCAGGACAACGCCAGAACGACGTTGTCGATGCCTGGTCCGAGCATGCCAGCGAGCACAATGGCTAATAACAGACCCGGAAACGCCAGGACGAGATCGATCGCCCACACGACGAAGCGATCGATCCATCCACCCCAGTATGCCGCTCCGATGCCTATCGCACTGCCCACAAGCAGTGTCGCACTCACCACGCATACGGCCACGACAAACGACGTCCGGGCCCCAATAATCAATCGATCGCCGATCGACCGGCCGAGTTCATCGAATCCCAGCCAATGATGAGCGCTCGGCCCAGCCAGAATCGAAGATAGCTCGATGCGATCGGGGTCAAGTGGTAAGAGGGGCGCCACTATCGCTACGCCTCCCCAAACCAAAACGATCGCCAACGGCACCCAGCTCCGCATTATGGACTCTCCTCCGTGCGCACACGCGGATCGAGCCAGGCATAGAGCACATCGGTGAAGGCATTCACGACGACGTACAAAAAGCTGATCCACAAGACCGCCGCTTGCACCACGGGGTAGTCACGACGTTGAATGGCTTCCACCGTCAAGGAACCGATCCCCGGCCAGGCGAAGATCGTCTCGGTGATGACCGCGCCGCTCAAGAGCGCCCCTAACTGGAGCCCGAGCAACGTCAGGACCGGAAGCAGCGCCGTCCGCAGCCCGTGTCGCACAATCACGGTCCATTCAGCCAACCCTTTCGCCCTAGCCGTGCGAATATAGTCTTCGCGGATCACTTCCAACAGCGAGCTTCGCACCATCCGCGAGAGAATGGCGGCCATCGACACCCCTAAGGTGAGCGCTGGCAATATCAAAGAACGCCATCCCTCTCGCCCACTGACGGGAAACCATCCCAACCATACTGCTCCTATCAGAATCAGCAATGGCCCGAGCCAAAAATTGGGAATGGACATGCCCAGCAACGAAAAGCCCATCGCGCCGAAATCTATGACGGTCTTGTGTCGCACAGCCGCCAGGACACCGAATGGCACAGCCATCATCACGGCCACCGCCAAAGCCGCCACCCCCAACTCTATCGTCGCGGGAAGGCGTTCGAGCAGAATATCGAGAATGGGCCGACCAGAAAAAATGGACGTGCCGAAATCGAACATCACCAATCCTTGTACGTAATGCCAAAGCTGGGTATGCAGCGGCAGATGTAATCCGAGGGCGCGACGAAGCGCTTCTTTCTCTGCTGGATGCGCGGCTTCTCCAAGCATGACCTCCACAGGATCGCCGGGAATGAGATGCAGCAAGAAAAAGACCAGACAGGCAAGGCCGAACATGATCGGAATCACGGCGGCAAGCCGCCTGAGCAGATAGAGCATCATCTCGGTACGCCCTTGCAAATGATCACGCCATCATTGTCGCCGCATCGTGCCAATCGCATGGCGTTCCTCAGAGGCCGTGCTCTCGCGGTCGAGGGATCGCGTGGTAATCCCCCGACGCCGCACCGAACGCAATCCATCGTAATTGCCGTCGGACGCAAGGCGATAGCCGACAATCTCCCGGCGGACAATGGCCACGTGATCTTCGTACCAAAGCGGGACATAAGGCAGACTCTCTAAGAGTACCGCTTGCAGCGTTCGATACACAGCTTGTTTTTCTTGAAGGGTCTTAGCCCGTTCGGCCTGTTCGATCAACGCATCGACACGAGCATCGTTGAGGCGGCCTCGGTTCGCGCCATGAGGGGGCACGGATTGACTGTGAAACGCGTAGCGAAAGATATCGGGTGTTTTGACGCCCACCCAAGCCAGGCTGAACATTTGAAACCGGCCGGCTTTGATATCGCCATAGAAGGTGCCCCAATCGTGGCTGTGAATGGCGACATCGATCCCGACCGCCGCTAATTGTTGTTGTAGGATTGTCGCCAATCGCAACCGGAACGGATCGCTGGAAGTTTTATAGGTAATGCGCACGGGACGAGTCGGCGAATAGCCGGCCTGAGTCAGCAGTGCGCGTGCACGATCAGGGTCGTACGGATAGCCGTTGAGCGCGGGATGACCGGCCCAATGTTCCGGGGGGAATACGGCATTGGCGAGACGCGCCCCGTCTTTCAACACAAAATGAATGATCCCCTCCCGATCGATGGCATGCGCAATGGCCTGGCGAATCTCGCGTTGACCTGTCACCGGATCCTGGAGGTGAAAACCAAGATACGAAAAATTCGTTCCATGGTGGCGCATGATGCGCAGGCGATCGTCTTCAGCGAGATAGGCGACCAGTTCCGGAGGCAGATCGTTCTGGACGATGTCGAGTTCGCCGGCGAGGAGTTTCAACGCTCGGACCGTGGGGTCCGGCACGCGGACGATGTCGATGCGTTGTCCATCGGACCGCCGGATCAATCGCACACGCGTATCGTCGATCCATCTCTCTAATCGAAATGGTCCGCTCCCGACGGGCTTTCGCCGGAAATCATGACCCCGAGCAATCAGGTTCGCTGGGAGAATTCCGATAACGAGATAATGAGGAAACAAGGGATCGGGATGATCGAGAACAAAATCGATGACATCGTCACGGGACACCTCGATGCGCCGAATCAATTCGAGTGTCGACCGATGCGGCGACAGCCGAGCAGGATCGAGCACCGACTCATACGTCGCTTTCACGTCCCAGGCGGTCAACGGCGATCCATCATGAAAGGTGGGGCGCGGAGCGCGAAGAACAAATCGATACTGGAGAGGCGTCCGTTGTTCCCAGGTCGCGAGCGCGGGAACGGGTTGGGCATGCTCATCGAGATCCACCAAACGATCGTAGAGTAGCCGATTGATGCGCGACGAAATGGCATCTGTGGCGTCGCGCGGGTCGAAATGGTCCGGGACATGCGTGACGCCTACGCGGATGGCGTCGGACTGGGACGGGACATCGCGACACCCGAAAACGAGCACCGACGCACCGAGGACCGATAACCAGACGATCCACACCCGAGTGTTCACAACCTTCACAATGTTGGCGAATCGTGTCTTCCCGTATCGGAAGATCGATCAGACAGGACAGCCATGGACGCCTCGACACAGCTCATGACGCCCTCAGCTCCCGCTCCGCCACTGCGTGCGGCACCCAAGGCGCCCGGATCGATCAAGGAAACCGGGTTGACCGAAGAGTTGCTCGTTCAGCTCTTGGTAAAAACGCTCTTTTCCGCCGGTGAACTGACGGAAGCGACTGCCGGAGAATTGCTGAAGCTGCCGTATGCCGTCATGCGGGAGTTGTTCGGCATTCTCCAGCGGGAAAAACTCTGCGAAGTCAAAGGACACGGCGAGCCGTTAGGCGTGCTGTACCGCTACGTGCTAACGGAACGCGGCCGCCAACGCGCCCATCAGTACCTGGACGTCAGCCGGTACGTCGGGCCGGCTCCCGTGCCGCTCGACCAATACACGACCATGATTCAGCGACAACCCGTCCGCGATTTGCGCATCGACCGAGAAACGGTGCTGGAGGCCACGACGCATCTCGTGCTGCCTCCACAAACGATCGAACAAATCGGGGAAGCGGTCAATTCTGGGTGGGCCATCTTTTTGTACGGACCACCGGGAAACGGGAAAACCGTGATCGCCGAATCCATCGGCCAGATGCTGGCCCGTGTCGGAGGAAGCGAAATCTTCGTGCCCTACGCCCTCGAAGTCGACGGGCAAATTATTCAGGTGTTCGATCCAGTCTCGCACCAACTGGTCGGCGCTCCTGTGCAGGTCTCCACTTCGTTCCTGGAAATCAAGGTGGAACGCGACGCTCGATGGGAATGGTGCAAACGCCCGATGGAATTCGCCGGCGGCGAGTTGACCATGACTATGCTCGATCTCTCGTTCAACCCCATTGCCAAATATTATAAGGCGCCTCCGCATATCAAAGCGAACGGCGGCATTTTTCTGATCGACGATTTCGGTCGTCAACTCGTCCGGCCCCGCGATCTCCTGAACCGATGGATCGTCCCGCTGGAAAAACGTGTCGATTACTTGACTCTCCACACGGGGAAAGTGTTCCAAATTCCGTTCGATACCATCGTGATTTTTGCGACGAATCTCGAACCCCAGAAATTGGCCGACGAAGCGTTTCTCCGTCGAATCCGGAATAAAATCTATATCGGCGATCCTTCTCCGGAGGCCTATCACCGAATTTTCGAGCACGTGTGTCGCCAGACAGGCGTTCCCTATGACCCTCGAGCCGTGGACTACTTGCTCCGGGAGATTTACGGGAAATATCGCCTCAACCTTCGGAGTTGCCATCCGCGAGACCTGATCGATCAGGTTCTGAGCATCGCCAAGTTTACCGGCGTTCCGCCGACGCTGGACAAATCCATGCTCGACCGCGCGTGCCACAATTATTTCTTCATCGAAACATCGAGCGAACCCGCGTCGAACATGCTCGGCTGACAGGCGACCGCCCCGAGTTCCTCCTTTCTCGTCCTCCTCTCCACGGCCTCTCTGCTCGGAAAGCGGCGCGTCCGAATACCGCAGCTTCCGGTATCATCGCCACGGCGAACCTTGCTATACTTCCTTTCCAAACAAGCGGCGATCCTCTCTTGCACGGACATCCCGGTGAAACCAATCACGGCCCAGTCGCTCTATAATCTCACGAAATGCGCGCATCGCGTGTATCTCGACGCCAATGGAGATCCTGCCGAAAAAGGCGAAGCCAACGTCTTCGTCAAGCTCCTGTGGGAACTGGGCTTGCAGACCGAACGCAACTACCTCGACACCCTCGGCGCGCTTCCCGTCGAAGATTTGTCGTCGCTCTCTCCCGCTACCGCCTCGCGCGAAACCCTGCGCTTGATGCGCACGGGTGTTCCGCTCATTTATCAAGGATGCCTCAAAGACGATCCGTATCTCGGGCGTCCGGACCTGCTATTGAAACGGGACGACCTCGCTTCTCGATTCGGACCCTATGCCTACGAAGCCATCGATATCAAGGGCGGACGGGGATGGGAGCGTGTCGAAAACCGAAAGCCGAAATTCAAAGTGCACTATGCCTATCAAATCATGTTTTACCGCATGTTATTAGCACGCATTCAAGGCACGGTGCCACCCAACGGCCGCATCATCAATGTCGATCACGAAATCGAGGAATTCGATCCGAGCGTCTTCGAAGCGGAGTTTCGCGAGGCACTCGCCACCGCCGAGCGATTGATCACCGGGCAGGAAACATCGGAACCGGTTCTCGGCAGTCAATGTTATCTGTGCGAATGGTTTTCGCGATGCGAACGCTGGGCCTATGCCCACTCCGATCCCACGTGTTTGTTTTTTGTGGGAAAGCAAAAATTCGCCTTGAAAAAGGTCGGCCTCCGGACCGTCGAGGATATTGCGGTGATGCACATCCCGGAATACCTTCGCCCGCCCAAAAGAATCGCACGACTGGGCGAACAGAGCTTGCGGCGCATGAAACAACGCGCACAGGTATTTCTTCAAGGACGCCCATGGATTCGTCCAGGATATACCTTTCCCGATGTCGAACGGGAGATTTATTTCGATATCGAAGACGACCCTACGCAAGCCCTCACGTATCTCTTTGGGCTCTTGATCGTCGAACGCGGGATGCCGCCGCAATTCAAATATTTTCTCGCCCGCAAGCCCGACGAAGAAGAACGGACCGTGCGAGCGTTCTGGGATTTTCTCAACACGACCAGCGATGCAGTATATTATGTGTATTCCCACAAAGAGCGCACGACACTGAAGCATTTAATGGAACGCTACGCATTGGATCCGCAGATTTTCGAAGCCTACGTCGCTCGCGAATTCGATTTGTACAGTCGGCTTGTCGTCGAACACTCCGACTGGCCCACGTTTTCGTACAGCATCAAGCACATCGCCAAATGTATTGGGTTTACGTGGCGGGACCCTGACCCATCAGGCGCCAACTCCATCGCCTGGTATAATCAGTATCTTGCTAATCCATCGGACGAGCGTCTCCTTCGCCGAATCTTGGAATACAATGAAGATGATTGCCGTGCCATGCTGGCCATCAAAGAATATTTCGTTCGGTATGCCTCTGAGTCCCGTCTTTCCCGTTTCGTTCCCGGCACGCCGCAGGCCTCCGGCCATCCATCGCTGGCTAATCCCGTTCTCCACGCACCTTCCCCGGAATCTTCACCCTAACCATGACCTGGAAAGCCCTGATCGTTGACGACGAAGAGGCGATTGTCGATCTCGTCCGATACCATTTAGAAAAGGAAGGCCTGACCTGTCTCTCCGCTAAAGACGGCGAGACCGCCCTGCAGCTCGCGCGCGAGCAGCGTCCCGATCTCGTCATCCTCGATCTCATGCTTCCGGGTATCGATGGTTTAGAGATCTGCCGGCTGCTGCGTCGAGATCCCTCCACCGCCACCATCGCCATCATCATGCTCACCGCCAAAGCCGAAGAAGTCGATCGCATCGTAGGGCTGGAATTGGGGGCGGACGATTACGTCGTGAAACCGTTCAGTCCCCGTGAATTGGTCGCTCGAATCAAAGCGGTTCTTCGCCGTGCGCGGGAACCCGTCTCCTCGAGCAAGAAGACGTTCGGCCATCTCGCCGTCGATGAAGAGACCCGCCAGGTATGGGTCAACGAGCGCCTCATTGAGCTGACCGTTAAAGAATTCGATCTCCTCTGCGCCTTGATCAACGCCAAAGGCCGAGTACTCACAAGGGATCAATTGCTCGATCGCGTATGGGGCTATACGAATGCGCTGGAAATTGAATCCCGCACCATCGATGTGCATATTCGACGATTGCGCGAAAAACTGGGGCCGGAGCATGGACGTATTGCAACGGTCAAAGGGGTCGGGTACCGATTCGCCATGGATGCTTCGCCCGCTTCGTCTTGATAATGTCATGCCTCATCGGTTTCGATCGACAATCCACAAGCTTTTGTGGAGTTGCTTTGCGGCAGGCCTGATCTTCGCCCTCGCGAGCCATTGGCTGATGACCACGTGGGGCATGCGCGTGCTTGCGCTGGGAGCGTGGCTACTTTTGGCATGGATCGTGCTGCGCCAGGTGGCACTCCGACTATCGGCTCCGGTCGAAGATCTTCAGGAGAAAGCTGCGACCATCAGCAGGCATCATGGCCTCGCCGACCCTGTGCCATCGCACACCGACGATCTCCACCATTGGAGCCGATCCATCGCCAAACTTCTCGATCATCAAGAAGAACGCCTCCATGCCTTGGCGCAGGAACAGGCGAAGTATCATGCGGTATTAGCCAGTATGGAAGAAGGCATTATTGCCTGCGATGCCCAAGGACGTGTGCTCACGATCAACGCCCGTGCCCAAGCCGTCTTGGGACTCGATCCGCACCTTGACCTCAGGAGCTTGGAGCGACGCCCGCTCGTAGAACTTGTCCGCCATCCGGCGATCAATGAACTAATCGAGGCCTTTCATGCTGGGCAGGTGACGCCTACCGATCGCCAAGCCATCCATATTCATGGCCCCCAGCCTGCCATTCTCGAGGTGCGTGTGGCCCCGCTTCCCGTTCACGAACAGGCTCACGGGCTCATACTCGTCTTCCGAGATATTACCGAGCTGCGCCGTCTCGAACACATCCGCAGCGAGTTCATCGCCAATATCTCACATGAACTCCGTACCCCCCTGACCGCCATTACCGGATATCTCGATACGTTGCTGCACGAAGCGCCGAGCGACCCTGCTTTGTTTCAGAAATTTCTCGAAGTGGCCCACGTGCATGCCCAACGGCTCAACCGGCTTGTCAGCGATCTGCATCGATTGGCTGATATCGAGTCGGGACGTGTGCAGTTGCATCGACGGCCCGTGAGGCTCCGGGAGGTCGTGCAAGAAGCCGCGGCCATGTTCGAGCAGGAGGTGAAGAAAAAAGACCTTTTATTGGATATCCGGATCGACGGTGAACCGATGGCCATGGCCGATCGGGATCGGGTGGCGCAAATCCTCATCAATTTGTTGGACAATGCGGTGAAATTTACCCTGGCCGGGGGCACGGTGCAGGTCTCGGCCTCTTCGCATCCCGATCATACGGTCTGCCTTCATGTCACGGACACGGGACCGGGAATTCCGGCACAAGACCTCCCGCGTCTCACCGAACGATTTTATCGGGTCGACAAAGCTCGATCGCGGGAAATCGGCGGAACAGGCTTGGGATTGGCCATTGTCAAACATTTGGTGCAACTCCATAACGGCACCTTGCAGATCGACAGTCAAGTAGGAAAGGGCACGACCGTCACGGTCTGCCTTCCCGCCGCGCATCCCACTTCGGTTTCGACGATACCTGACTCCGAATAATCTCCCGATCCGCTTCTTTCGTTCCACCACAGTCTTCGGTCTCTTCCTGCTGCGATGTCCTCTGCTCGAACCGTCAAAGCACCATCTCCGATTTTCGCCCTTCGGCTCCTCTGCAGTGGATCGAGTCGGCCCGTCGTCATCGCGAGCGAATTTTACACACTCGTAACGCTATGGCCATCGTTCGGTCATCTCGACACGATATCGTGTGCGATCAGAGAGGCCGTGAATCGCTCGCCAGCATGAAGGCACGGCGACATCGCCACACTGACTCTACCCTAAACACCGCTGGCGGAATCGGGCGCACAAAAACCATCTTAACATGCTCGTAACATTCCCGTGACAGACAAGCAACATTGATCCAGTATCATCTACCCTAACCAAAGGAGCGTATTATGCACACAGCAAGTGTACGAGTTATCGCACAATCGGCTCGGCGTTCCCGCCTCTCGATTTCGCAGAGCTGGGTGACGTTGTTCGTGTTCGTCTGCATGTGGACAGCCTCGGTGGTGTATGCGGCAAAACACTCGTTGCTCGATCCTCAGCTTCCGCCTTACAAACCGGTCAGCGGCATTTCCGGCAATCTGAACAGTATCGGATCGGACACACTGAACAATCTCATGACCTTATGGGCGGAGGGATTCCGGAAACAATATCCCAATGTCAAAATTCAGATCGAAGGCAAAGGCTCCAGTACGGCTCCCCCGGCGTTGATCGAAGGTACTGCGCAGCTCGGTCCCATGTCTCGAAAAATGAAAGGGAAGGAAATCGACGCGTTCGAGGCGAAATACGGGTACAAGCCCACCGCCTTCCCTGTGGCCATCGATGCCCTTGCCGTCTATGTCAACAAAGACAATCCTGTGAAAGGTCTGACGTTACCGCAGGTCGATGCCATCTTCTCCAAAACTCGTCGCCGCGGCTATCCCGAGGATATCCGGGTCTGGGGCCAAGTCGGATTGACGGGATCATGGAAAACCCTCCCCATCAGCCTGTACGGGCGTAACTCCGCATCCGGCACGTACGGCTTCTTCAAAAAGGTGGCCTTGAAAAACGGCGACTTCAAAGACACGGTCAAAGAACAACCAGGCTCCGCGTCGGTCGTGCAAGGCGTGAGCGTCGATCGCGCCGGCATCGGCTACAGTGGAATCGGCTACATGACGTCGGGCGTGCGAGCCGTGCCCCTCGCGGAGGATGACGGCAAACCCTTTTACGAACCGACGTTTCAACACGCCGTCAGCGGAAAATACCCGCTCGCGAGGTTTTTGTACATTTACGTCAACAAACAACCGGGGAAACCGCTACCTCCGCTGATCCGTGAATTCTTGAAATTCGTGTACAGCAAAGAAGGGCAACAGGTGGTGATCAAAGACGGATACTTCCCGCTCACCGCGAAGTTTGTTGCCAAACAACGAGCCAAGCTCGCACCATGACCGCGTTGATCGAAAAGGCTCGTTTGCCATACACACCGGATGGCAAGAGGCTTTGGCCGTCATTGATCGTTCCATGAGCTCCCCCGAGACATCAGCCGCTTCGTCGCCATCCTCCGGGTTTTTATCCTCCCACGCTTTCGAGCAGTCCGCTCGTCAACACGCCGCACAACGCCGGGTTCGCAAATGGCTGGACCGCTTAGCCCGATTCGCGGTCTCTCTCGGGGGCATGGCCACCATTGTGAGCGTCATCGGGATTTTGGTGTTTTTGGTGATGGAAATGCTCCCGTTGTTTTTTGCACCGACGTTGACGCTCACACAGTCTCTATCCATCGACCCTCCAGCGGCCTCCCCCCGTTCGGTCGCAGGAGGGATCGATCAGTATCGTGAAGTCGCCTATGTGTTCGACCGGGGAACGCTCTCGTTTTATCGAATGGCTACCGGTGAATCTCTGGAATTCGATACCTCCGCGCTGCCGCCTGCCGATGCTGTTGCGGCGCTCGCTCGCGCCAGCGGGCCCGAATATCGCACTCGCTACGGCCTCGCGGGAAGAGACGGGCGCATTTGGCCGGTGTCGGTCCAGCTCACCCCTGTCTACCGAGACGATCGGCGGACGGTCATGCCCGGCGTCGAAGTCGCTGACGCCTTTCCCGCGATTCCGCTATCGTCCCGGCAACACCCATCACCGCCTCAGATCGTCAACCTGGCCTATCAAGCCCTCGCAGACGGACATGTGACAGCGGCCCTTTTGTCATCGGGCGAAGTCTGGGTCACTCGTGCCGAGGAATCGGGCGGTCTTCTATCCGAAGGCGAACTGGAGATCGTCCATGGACAGATTCCCGCTCTTCCACAGGCTCCGATCACCAGTCTGTGTTTGGATAGCATGGGAGAATCCCTCGTGCTAGGGACGGACAACGGCATCCTCCAGCACTGGGATATTCGGGACGCGGCACAGCCGGCTCTCGGTGGAACATACGCGACGGGTCAGGGATCTTCCGTGACGGCCTTGCGCTATTTGATTGGCGATCGCACGCTCGTGGTGGGAACGGCTGATGGAAACGTGACGACCTGGATGCTCATGCGGGATCATTCCCGCCCTGGCGGTGTCCGCCTCGAGCCAGTCCGAACCTTTATGCCGCATCAGGCCGCGGTCACCCACATCGTGGCCTCCGATCGCGACAAAGGCTTTATCACAGGAGACGAAGCCGGTGGAGTTTTGCTGCATCATTCAACTTCGCACCAAACTCTCCTGCAATTGCCACCGACCGGACACCCGACCGCGGCCTTGGATTTTGCCCCCAAGGCCGACGGCATCCTGCAGGTCGATCGGACCGGAACGCTCCGGAGCTTCGCCCTTCACAATCCTCATCCGGAAATCACGTTCGCCACGCTGTTCCTGCCCGTGCTCTACGAGGGCTACGAACGGCCGGAGCACATCTGGCAATCGTCCAGCGGCTCCGATGACTTCGAACCCAAGTTCGGATTGATGCCGCTCATTTTCGGCACGCTGAAGGGCACGATCTATGCGATGCTGTTCGCCGTGCCGTTCGCCGTCGCCGGTGCGATCTATACCTCGATGTTCATGCATCCGAACCTTCGGGCCACCGTCAAACCCGTGCTGGAAATCATGGCCGCTCTCCCGTCCGTCGTCCTGGGATTCCTCGCCGGACTGTGGCTGGCTCCTCTCTTGGCACAGATCTTTCCCGCCGTGGTCGGCATGATGGTCTTTATGCCGTTGGCCGTCCTGGCCGCGGCCTTGTGTTGGCAATGGCTTCCGGTGACCGTCAAGAATCGTGGCAATCGGGGGCTCGAACTCGCTGCCCTGGCGCTGGTACTCGGCAGTGTCATCGCCGTGTGTCTGGCTCTGAACACACCCCTCGAATGTTGGTGGTTCGGGTGCGACTTCAAACGATGGCTCAACGACGTGTTGGGGCTGCCCTATGATCAACGCAATGCCCTGGTCATCGGATTCGCGATGGGATTTGCGGTCATTCCCATTATTTTCAGCATCTCCGAAGATTCGCTGTCGAACGTGCCCAAGCATCTCATCGCTGGCTCGTTGGCGTTGGGGGCGACGCCATGGCAGACGTTGACGCGCCTCGTGCTGGTCTCGGCCAGCCCGGGAATTTTTTCCGCGATCATGATCGGCTTCGGACGGGCGATCGGCGAAACAATGATCGTGCTGATGGCCACCGGCAACACTCCGATCATGGAGTGGAATCTCTTCAACGGGTTTCGCACCCTCTCCGCGAACATTGCTGTGGAAATGCCCGAAGCGCCTCACGGCGGTACGCTCTATCGCGTGTTGTTTCTCTCCGCGGTGTTATTGTTCGTGTTCACCTTTGTGATCAATACGGGCGCGGAGATCATCCGGCAACGGTTACGCGCTAAATATAGTCAATATTGAACCGATGCGAATACGCGCTTTTCCATGTTAGAAACAGTGAAAAAATCACATCAGTCTGGAACCTTTTTTATTTGGCTGTGCGGAGCCGGACTCGCCGTCTCGCTGCTCATGATCATCGGGCTCCTGCTCCTCGTCATGATCCATGGCCTGCCCTTCTTTTGGCCGAAAGATTTGATCGAACTTTCTCTGAAGGACGGCAGCCGCATGTTGGGAGAACTGGTGGACCGGGAAACCATTCCGGAATCGATCACGCCGGATTCCCTCGAAGGCCGCTCTCGCATCAAGCTCAAGGTCGGCAATCGCGATCTCTACGGCCAGGATTTCCGCTGGATCGAAGAAGATCGGATCGACGCCGTTGCGGAACCCCCCGACGCCACGGTCCTCGAGCGCCGGGAATGGGGCAATTTCTATGGCTATTTCGTGGGCATCCATCACCGAGGAACACCCGTGGCCGGGACACCGGACGAGCTCTGGGAACGCTTTCAACACGTGCTCGACGAAAACAACGCCTTGGTCGAGCGCATCCGCCATATCGAACGCGACGTGATCGGGGATATCAATTACGAAATCGAGCAGGCCCGCCTGGCCATCCGGGAAATGGAGCTCGAAGGCATCACCGACCCCGAACGTCGAGCCGCGCTCGAAGCGACCATCGCCCATCAGCAACGGATGTATGAACAGCAGGTCCACATGTTGGACGACCTTCGCGCTCGTTCGATGGCCTATACGGTTCGCATGCGCGAGGCGGGCGGACAGGAGATCGCGCTCCCCCTCGGACAGATCATCCGAGCCGTTCAGCCGAACCGCTTGAGCGTCTTCGATAAGTCGCTCATGGCCCTGGCCAATGTCTGGACGGTGTTGAGCGACGAACCGCGCGAGGCCAATACCGAAGGCGGGCTGTTCCCGGCCATTTTCGGCACGGTCATGATGGTGCTCATCATGAGTGTCGCCGTTGTCCCTTTTGGCGTCTTGGCTGCGTTTTATCTTCGGGAATATGCCGAACAAGGCTTCGTCATTCGGGCCATCCGGATTGCGGTCAACAATCTTGCCGGTGTGCCCTCCATCGTCTTCGGCGTGTTCGGATTGGGCTTTTTCGTCTATCTCGTGGGAGGCACTATCGATACGTTGTTCTATCCGGAAGCCCTTCCTACGCCGACGTTCGGTACAGGAGGCATTCTTTGGGCTTCCTTGACGTTGGCGTTAATGACCGTTCCCGTCGTCATTGTCTCGACGGAAGAAGGGCTTTCGGCCGTCCCGCGGGAATATCGCGAAGGATCGCTGGCCTTAGGGGCGACCAAATTCGAAACGATGGTCAAAGTGGTACTCCCGTGCGCGATGCCCGGCATTCTGACCGGATTGATTT